>NZ_JAHKRO010000087.1 GCF_019396325.1 Nonomuraea ceibae | reverse complement strand
GGCGGGGGGGCGCGTGCTCGTCGCGCTGGCCCGCCTCACGGCGGCCGAGCGGCGGGCCGAGCGGCGGGCCGAGCGGCGGGCCGGTGTACGGGGGTCCGGTGTACGGGGGTCCGGGGGCGGCGGGGAGGCGCGGCGGCTGTACGGGCAGGCGGTGACGGCGGTGCTCGACGTCGGCCTGGCCGCCGACCTGGCGGACGTCGCCGAGGGGCTGGCCGGGGCGCTGGTCCTGGAGAGCGTGGCCGGGTGGGCCGCGGGGGTGGCGGGGCAGGGCGCGGTTTCTGCGGGGGTGGCGGAGAGGGCGGCGGTGTTGCTGGGGGCGGGGGTGGCGGTGCGGGGGGCGGCGGTGGCCGGTGATCGGCAGGTTGCCGCGACCGCCGAGGCGGCACGCGAGGTGCTGGGGGTCGAGGCGTTCGACCGCGCGCACGCCCGTGGCAGGGCCCTGACGCGGGCGGACCTTCTGACGGCCCTGACCGCCGAAGTGGTGCGCCTGACCGGCGAGGGCGACCCCCCGGCGCACCGGACCGGCTAGCGCCTGGGCCGCGTGGCCCCAGGCCCGTCGGCGCCCGGTCCGCTTGGCGCCCGGGCCACTGGCGCCCGGGCCGCCGGCGCCCGGTGCGGTCCGCTGACAGTGCGGGAGTGCGGCCGGCGGGGACTGTCAGCGGGGGCGCGGTGGGTTGTCAGCGGGGGCGCCCATGCTCGGTCTCATGGACACCGCTATGAAGAACACCTCGGTCCTCGTCTCCGGCGCGAGCGTCGCCGGCCCCGCGATCGCCTACTGGCTGCACCGGTACGGGTGCCGCGTCACCGTGGTGGAGAAGGCGCCCGCGCTGCGGCTGGGCGGGCAGGCGGTCGACTTCAAGGGCGCCGTGCACCGTACCGTGCTGGAGCGCATGGGCATCCTGGAGGAGGTGTACCGCCGCCGGACCGGCGGGTCGGACCAGGAGATCGTCGACGCGCGGGGCAGGCGGCTGGCCCTGATGCCGGGCGAGTTCACCGGCGGCGACGTGGAGATCCTGCGGGGCGACCTGGCGGAGCTGCTGTACGAGCGGACGCGGGAGGGCTGCGAGTACGTCTTCGGCGACTCGATCACGTCGCTGACGCAGTCGGCCGGGGGCGTGGACGTGACGTTCGAGCGGGCGGCGCCGCGGACGTTCGACCTGGTGGTGGGGGCGGACGGGATCCACTCGAACGTGCGGCGGCTGGCGTTCGGCCCGGAGGAGGAGTTCGTCCGCTTCCTGGGCCACTACTACGCGCTGGTGCAGCTCGACCTGGAGTCGGGCAGCCAGATGTACAACGAGCCGGGCAGGATGGCGGCGCTGGGCGGGCGGAAGGCGCCGAGCTTCTTCGTCTTCGCCTCCGAGCCGCTGAACTACGACCGTCATGACGTGGAGCAGCAGCGCCGCATCCTGATGGACGCCTACCGGGGCGCCGGGTGGCGGATCCCGGAGGTGCTGGACAGGCTGGCGGGGGTCGAGGACATCTACCTGGACTCGATCAGCCGGGTCGAGACGGACGAGTACGCCAGGGGCCGCGTGGTGCTGCTGGGCGACGCGGCGTACGGGAACACGCTGGGCGGTTTCGGCAGCGGTCTGGCGCTCGTGGGCGCGTACGTGCTGGCGGGTGAGCTGGCGGCGGCGGGCGGTGATCACCGGGCCGGGTTCGCGGCCTATCAGGAGGCGTTCCGCGGCTACGCCAAGGTGGCGCGGCAGGGGAACGCCGGGTCGTTCCTGGCGCCGGCGACGCCGGCGCGGATCAGGATGCGCAACTGGATGCTCCGCCGCAGGGTGATGATGCGGGCGATGCTCAAGGCCACGGACTGGTTCGCGACCGGCATCGAGCTGAAGGACTATGCCCAGTGCGGCGGCTTGTTGTCGAGGTAGAAGGCGTCGGGGTCGGTCTCGGGCCAGTCGCCCCAGCCGAGGTCGGTGTCGTCGGAGGTCTGCTCCGGGAGAGAATTCTGCATGGAATACATGCTACCGAGTGATACAAAGCCGACCCCGCGGGCGTTCCAGGCGCCGGGACACCCGGCGATCTCGGCGGTACGATGCCTAAGCAGGTTGTCGCCTATCCCCCGAGAGGCTGCCCATGGCCACCCCGACAGGATGGCGGCGAGAAGGCAATCTGCCGGCGGAGCTCACCAGCTTCGTCGGCCGGACGCGCCTGCTCGCCAACCTCAAGCGGCACCTGGGCGAGTCCCGCCTGGTGACGGTCACGGGCATCGGCGGCGTGGGCAAGTCGCGCACGGTGCTGCGGCTGGCGCACCAGGTGCGCAACCATTATCCCGACGGTGTCTGGTTCGCCGATCTGGCCCGGTTGCAGGACGCGGGCATGGTCCGGCACACGATCGCGTCCGCGCTCGGCATCGCCGACCAGTCGTCGCGGGCGGAGTCGGAGACGCTGTCGGAGTGGGTGGGCACGCGCGACATGCTGCTCATCATCGACACGTGCGAGCATCTGGTGCAGGGCTGCGCGGAGCTGGTGCACGAGCTGCTGGAGGCGGCGCCCAACCTGAAGGTGCTGGCCACCAGCCGCCAGTCGCTGCACCTGCCGTACGAGCACGTGGTGCCGGTGCCGCCGCTGCAGGTGCCGGGCGACGACCCGGTGGAGAACCTGTTCACCAACGAGTCGGTGCAGTTGTTCGCGGCGCGGGCCGGGGCGGTGGTGCCCGATTTCGCGCTCGACGAGTACAACATCAATGCGGTGGCGGAGCTGTGCCGTCGTCTCGACGGCATCCCGCTGGCGATCGAGCTGGCGGCGGTGCGGCTGCGGGCGCTGTCGGTGGAGCAGATCCTGGCGCTGCTGGCCGACCGGTTCAGCCTGCTGGCGGGCGCGAGCCGGACGGCGCTGCCGCGGCATCAGACGCTGCGCGCGGCGATCGGGTGGAGTCACGAGCTGTGCGAGCCGGCCGAGCGGCTGCTGTGGGCGCGGCTGTCGGTGTTCGCCGGTGACTTCGAGCTGGAGGCGGCGCGTGCCGTCTGCTCCGACGAGCGGCTGCCGGAAGGCGACATCACCGACCTGGTCACGGGGCTGGTGGAGAAGTCGATCCTGATGATCAGCAGCAACCACGCCGGCGTCCGCTACAAGCTGATCGACACGCTGGCGGAGTACGGCGAGGAGTGGCTGGAGAAGCTCGGCCAGAAGCAGAACCTGCGCCACAAGCACCTGGCCTACTACCTGAGCCTGGCGCAGCGCAGCGAGGACGCCTGGTCGGGGCCGAGGCAGATCTACTGGTTCGTGCGCATGCGGCAGGAGCACGACAACGTCCGCCTCGCGCTGGAGCACGCGCTGCGCACGCCGGGTGAGACGATTCTGGCGCTGACGCTGCTGTCGTCGCTGTGGTTCATGTGGGTGTGCTGCGGTTTCGTCCGCGAGGGCCGCCTTTATCTGGAGCGGGCGCTGGAGGCCAACAAGGGCTTCAGCAAGGAGCGCTGCAAGGCGCTGTGGGTGCTGTCGTACGTGCGCAGCGCCCAGGGTGACAGCGTGGGCGCGCTGGAGGCGGCCGAGCGGTGCAGCACCGAGGCGGTGCGGGTCGGCGACTCCAGGGCGGTGATCCTGGCCTCGAAGATGCAGGGCACCGCCGCGCTGCTGCAGGACGACCTGCAGAAGGCGAGCGCGCTGCTGGGCGTGGCGATCGAGTTCAACACCGACAACAAGGAGCTCAACCCGGGCCTGCTGCCGGCGATCGTGGAGCTGTCGCTGGTGCTGTCGGCGCAGGGCGAGCTGTACGAGGCCGAGTCGCTGCTGAACGACTGCCTCCAGGTGTGCAAGGAGCGCGGCGAGCTGTGGGTGAGCTCCTACGCGCAGTGGGCGATGTCGCTGACCAAGCTGGGCAGCAACCGGCCGGGTGAGGCGCTGGACGCGGCCCGCGAGGGGCTGCGGATCAAGCGTCACTTCCACGACACGCTGGGCACGCTGCTGGTGCTGGAGACGACGGCGCGGATCTTCGCCGCGATGGGGCAGGAGCCGCTGGCGGCCCGGCTGCTGGGCGCGTTGCAGCAGAACTGGAAGACGGCGGGCCTGCCGATGCTGGGCGCGCCGTTCCTGACCGGTGACCACGATCAGTGCGTCAAGGAGTGCCAGAAGGCGATGGGCGAGCGGGACTATCAGGCGGCGTTCGAGGAGGGCGGGCGGCTGGACCTCGACGAGGCGTCCGCGCTCGCGCTCGGCGACCTGGACGCCTCGGAGGACGGCGTTGTCTGAGGGGGTCCGGGACCTGGGCGGGGTGTGACGATGGAGCCCGCGCTCACCTAGACGGCTTGCGGCCAGCGGGTGTCGGTGGGCCAGGCGTGCACGTAGCGGGCGCTGCCGAGGGAGAACTCGATGTGCCCGCGCACCCAGTGTTCGAGTCCGCGCACGTATCGGCGGACGGGCAGCGAGGCCCACTTGTCGAGCGCCGCGCGCCGCTCGACGAAGGCGGCGATGGCCGTGTTGTGCATCTTCGACACCTCTTCGAGCGCCTCCTGGAGGTTGAACGTCCGGTGCGTGGCCAGCACCGTGACGAGGTTGTGCCGGGCCTTGTCGTTGCCCCGTTCCTTGGCGTACGAGAGCAGGTCGTTGTCCCAGCCGATGAGGTCGCAGGCCAGGTCGGAGAGCATGCGTACGTCGGGGTGGTGCCATTCTTCGGCTTCGAGCCTGTAGCCGCCGCCGACGTCGATGAGCGCGAAGCAGGTGAAGGTGGCCCCGGTGATGCGGCGCATGAGCACGTAGTCCTCGGGGGTGGGGATGAGGTCGACCTCCCGGTTGGCGGCCTCCCAGATCTGGGCGAACAGGTATTCCTTCACCGTGGTGCGCCACCGGTCGACCTGGGCGGGGGTGCCGGACTCGGCGATGCGGTCGAGGAGTTCGCGCAGGGTGACGCCGAACGGGTCGCCGCCCTCGGGTTCGCGGCGCCGGTCGAGGATCTCCAGGAGGGGCGGGAGGGCGCGGGCGAGCGCGGAGGCGCGGTGCCCCATCAGCTCGCCTTCGCAGAACGCGTCGTCGAAGGCGAACAGCCAGTTGTACCAGTCGTTGATCAGTCGGAGCGCGTCGCGGGGCACTAAGGGGTTGGTCCGCGCGGCGAGCATGCCGATCTTGGAGCGCCGGAAGTGCTCGAGGGTCTCGGCTCCGGGCAGCAGGTGTGAGGCGGCCAGCCAGCTATGGCTCTCGGCGTCGACCTCGGCGGCGTGCTCGTTTATCTCATTGGGGAACGGGCAGGGCAGCGGAGGGATCTGGAGTGGTCGCCTACTGAAGGAATGCGCAGAATTAGCCACTCATCCAGCATGACGATGGACCGTTCGAAAGGCCATACTCCCCTCATTCGTACATATTTCATATTATGAACTACTTTGCCCCAAACCATTCCAAAAACTCGTCGTGTGCGAACATCCTGGCCGTGTCGACGGCCGACGGGTTCCCGGCGGCCGGGTCGGCCCCGCCGTCGAGCAGCGCCCTGACCACGGCCGGCTCCTTCTTGAACACCGCGCCCGCGAGCGGCGTCTGGCCGCGGTCGTTGGCCCGCCCCGGATCGGCTCCCTGCTCGATGAGCATGCTCACGGTGGCCGCGTGCCCGTGATAGGCCGCGAGCATCAGCAAACTGTCACCTTTGCCATTGGTGAGATCGGCCGGGACTCCGGCCTCCACGTACGCGCGCAGCGCGTCGGTGTCACCGCTCCTGGCCAGGCCGAACATCCTGGTGGCGAACTCTTCGAGCTCCGGGTCCCCGTCCATGAGCCCATTGTGCCTCGATAGGGTGCCGATCACGGAATCGTTCCGGCTCGCCGTGGGTTCTGGAGATGAGTACCTAAGGAAAGGCTGACCAGACGTGTTCGACCCGACGGATCTCTACAAGCTCGCCGACGATGTCCCCGAGCTGACCGATCCGGTGTTGCTGTACCACTTCGACGGTTTCGTCGACGCCGGCGCCGCCGGGCGCCTGGCGTTGGGCCACCTGCTGGCCGAGCTGGAGCACCGGGTCGTGGCGACGTTCGACGTGGACCGGTTGCTCGACTACCGCTCGCGCCGGCCGATCATGACGTTCGACACCGACAGATGGGTGGAGGTGGAGACCCCCGAGCTGGCCCTGTACGCGGCCGAGGACACCACCGGCACCCCGTTCCTGCTGATGAGCGGCCCGGAGCCGGACCGGGAGTGGGAGCTGTTCACCCGCGCGGTCGCCACCCTGGTCGAGCGCCTGGGCGTGAGCCGGATGGTCACGCTGCACGGCATTCCGATGGCGGTGCCGCACACCCGGCCGCTCGGCATCACCATGCACGCCAGCCGCCCCGAGCTGATCGGCCCGCAGACCAGCGCGTTCGGCCGGGTGCAGGTGCCGGGCAGCGTGGCGGCGCTGCTGGAGTTCCGGCTCGGCGCCGAGGGCCGCGACGCGGTCGGCTACGCCGTGCACGTGCCGCACTACCTGTCGCAGGCCGAATACCCGACCGCCGCCGTCACCGGGCTGGAGGCGGTCACCCGCAACACCGGGCTGGTCTTCCCGATGGACGGCCTGCGCGAGGCGGCCCAGCGCACGACGTCGGAGATCGAGGAGCAGATCGGCGCGTCGGCCGAGCTGTCCAGCGCGATCACCGGGCTGGAGCAGCAGTACGACGCGTTCGCGGCCGGCTCCGAGCGGGAGAACCTGATCGCCGACGCCACCCCGATGCCCACGGGCGACGAGCTCGCCGCCCAGTTCGAGCGGTTCCTGGCGGAGCGCGACGATGAGTGAGCAGCCGGTCCGGGTGGGCCTCGTCGGCTACGGGACCGCGGGGGCGTTCTTCCACGCGCCGCTGATCCACGCGACCGGCGGGCTGCGGCTGGCCGCCGTGGTGACGCGCGACCCGGAGCGGCAGGCCGAGGTGGCCGCGCGCTACGGCGCCGAGGGCGTCGGCGACGTGGACCTGCTGTGGGATCGCTGCGACCTGGTCGTGGTGGCCTCCCCCAACCGCACCCACGCGAGCCTGGCCACCGAGGCGCTGCGCCACGGCAGGGCGGTGGTCGTCGACAAGCCGTTCGCCCGCACCGCCGAGGAGGCGGAGCCGGTCGTGCGGCTGGCCGCCGAGCGCGGGCTGCCGCTGACCGTGTTCCAGAACCGTCGGTGGGACGGCGACTTCCTGACCGTGCGCCGGCTGGCCGGTGACGGGGAGCTGGGCGAGGTGCTGCGGCTGGAGTCGCGCTTCGAGCGCTGGCGGCCGGCGCCCAAGGGCGGCTGGCGCGAGTCGGGCGGCCCCGGCGAGGCCGGCGGCCTGCTGTACGACCTGGGCAGCCACCTGGTCGACCAGGCGATCCAGCTGCTCGGCCCGGTCCGGTCGGTTTACTGCGAGAGCGACGTGCGGCGCGAGGGCGTCGGCGCGGACGACGACACGTTCGTGGCGCTGACGCACGCGGGCGGCGCCCGCTCCCATCTGTGGGCAAGCTCGCTGGCCGCCCAGCTCGGGCCGCGCTTCCGGGTGCTGGGCTCGAAGGCCGCCTACGTCAAGCACGGCCTGGACGTCCAGGAGGAGCGGCTGCGGGCGGGGCGCTCGCCCGGCGAGGCGGGGTTCGGCGACGAGCCCGAGGACCGGTGGGGAGTCCTCGGGGCCGGCGACGAGCTGCGCGCGGTGCCGACCGAGGCCGGCGACTACCTCGGCTTCTACCGCGGCGTCGAGCGGGCGCTGCGCACGGGCGCGCCCGTGCCGGTGCGCCCCGAGAGCGCGGTCGAGGCGCTGACCGTGATCGAGGCCGCCCGCCGGTCGGCCGAGGAGTCGGCCGTCATCAGCCTCGGCTGACCGCTGCCCGTCGGCCGCGGCCGATCACTCGCGCAGGCGGGCCCGCATCGTGGCGGTGTCGTCCGGCGTCCAGCCGTGCCGGGCCAGCCAGCCCTGCGGCCCGCCGAAGCGGTCGTCGAGCACGGCGAGGAACTGCTGGATGTAGCGCGGGCGCGGCATGTGGTCGTCGGCCGGGCGCGAGTCGAGGTCGTCGCGGTAGGTGGAGCTGCCGCGCAGCCGCCGCAGGACGGCCTCCAGCCGCTCGCCGGTGGCCGCGTAGTCCGCCACGATGGCCTCGCGGGTCACGCCCGCGATCTCCAGCGCCAGCGCCGACAGCACGCCGGTGCGGTCCTTGCCGGCCGCGCAGTGCACCACGGCCGCGCCGTCGGCCAGCGCCATCGCGCGCAGCGCCGCCACGACGGCGTCGGGCCGGTCGCGCAGGTAGCCGTAGTAGAAGCCGGTGACGCGCAGCTCCTCGTCGATCTGCCGCTCGTGCCAGGGCAGCACGCGCTCGGCGTCGATGGTGTCGGCCTCGACGTCGGTGTGCCGCCCGCCCTCGGCGAACAGCGTCAGGTGGTGGTGGGTCACCTCGGGCACCGCGGTGAGCGGGCCGGGGCCCTCAAGGGCGACCTCGGCCGTGGAGCGCAGGTCCACGACGTGCCGGAGCTTCAGGTCGCCGACCAGGCGGGAGACGTCGGCGGGGGTGAGCGCCTGAAGGTTGTCGGAGCGCAGGATCCGGCCGTAGCGGGTGACGCCGCCGTCCCGGGTGGGCAGCCCGCCCAGGTCCCGGACGTTGACCGCGCCTTCCAGATCGATCCATCTCGTCATCGCGTTCATCACGTTGACCCTATATGTCCGGCAAAACTGAGCGGATTCGGTCTCCATAACGCAGCATGAACGTATGGATCCGCGCTCCCTGCCCCCACGGATGGTGATCGATCCATCGCTGCCCCCGGACATCTCGGCCGAACTGCGCTCCAGCCCTCAGGTGCTCCGCATGGCCAGGACCGGCCGGCGGATGGAGCCCTCCCACTCTTCGACCTGGCTGTTCGTCGTGCCGGGCGCACTGCTGTTCATCTGGCTGGCGACCGGCAGCGTGGCCGGCGTGGCGATGACGGCGGTGGGCCTGAGCCTGATCGCGATGCTGCGGTGGATGGCGGTCGACGCCACCAACCGCGCCGCCAGGCGGCGTCTCCGGCTCGCCTACGAGTACGCCGGCCACTACGTGCTGCCCGAGGACCTCGACCACCCCTGCCAGGTGCTGCTGCGCCGGGCGCAGGCGGCGGCCGACGCGATCCTCGGCTCACAGGTGCACCGGGCCGGACTGATCGACACGACCGACAACCGCGTCACGCTCCCGGAGGAGCTGTGGCAGATCAGCCGGCGGCTGGCCAAGCTGTCGGCCATGCACGCCGAGCACGGCCGGCTGGTCCCCCGCGACCTGCCCTCCGGTCTGGAGGACGCGTTCAAGCCCTACAGCTCGGCGCTCGACGCCGCCTGGACGTCCCTGTGCAGGCGGGTGCGCAACCTGGAGAAGTACGCCAAGCAGGTGGTCAAGGCCGACCGGGTCTTCCACGCGCACCAGCGGCTGGAGGCGCTGGCCGCGCGCACCCCGGACTACCAGCAGCTCGTGGCCGAGACCGTGCGCGACGACCTGGCCCGCGCGCACATCAAGGAGCTGTCCGACCAGGCCACGCAGGTGCGCAGGCTGTTCGAGC
Source organism: Nonomuraea ceibae (assembly GCF_019396325.1). Classification (GTDB taxonomy): domain Bacteria; phylum Actinomycetota; class Actinomycetes; order Streptosporangiales; family Streptosporangiaceae; genus Nonomuraea; species Nonomuraea ceibae. Next base: position 29,663 of record NZ_JAHKRO010000087.1, on the reverse strand, counting down.
AGAGCATCCACGAGGCCAGGCAGGCGGCCGGCGAGCTGCTCAGGTCTCCGCTCGTCTGAGCAGCTCCAGCGTCCTGCTCATGCCCGCCTCGTTGCCCAGGCTGCGGTAGAGGTCCCTGGCCTGGCGCAACGGCGGCACCGCCGGGGCGCGCCGGCCGTTGTCCAGGTGCGCCTCGCCCAGGTAGCGCAGGCTGAGCGCCATCCACCAGCGGTCGCCCAGCTCCTCGAACGCGCCCACGGCCCGGCGCAGCTCGTGCTCGGCCTCCGCCATCCGGCCCAGCCGGCCGAGCGCCCGGCCGATGGAGGCGGCGGTGCGGGCCACCCCCCAGGAGTCGCCGAGCACCGCCAGCATCTCCTCGGCCCTCCGGGCCAGCTCCAGCTCGCGCGGGCCGTTGGCCGGGTCGCCGACCTCGCCCGCGGCGCGCAGGCAGCGGGCCTCCTCCCACAGCTCGCCGCGCTGCCGGAACATCTCGGCCGCCCGGTCCAGGCTGTGGCCGGCCCGGGCGAAGCTGTCCTGCGCGGCCCGGTGCTCACCGGCCCGGCGCAGGCCGCGCGCCTGGGCGGCCAGCACCTCGCCGTAGACGCGCAGCGTCTGCGCCTCCGAGTAGCGGTTGCCCGCCCGCTCGAAGACCTCCAGCGAGTCCTCCAGCAGCCGCCTGGCCTCCTCCGGCCGCCGTTCGGCCAGCCGCAGCTCGGCCAGGTTGCGCTGGGTGCGGGCCATCCACCAGAAGTCCTCCTCGCCCCTGAACGCGGTGATCGCGCCGATGAGATGCTCCTGCGCCCGGTCGAGGTGGCCGTCGCTGAACAGCGTCATGCCGATGGCCCGCATCGCCCTGGCCGCCCACCACGGCTCGCCGAGCTCGGTGAAGACCTCCAGCGCCCACTCGGCGTCCGCGCGGCCCCGCTCCTGCCCGCCCTGACCACCCTGCACGGCGGCGCGGTCGAGCATGGAGATCGCCTGGGCGCGCCGGTCGCCGGCCCGCTCGGCGGCCTCGCAGCCGAGGTCGGCCACCGCGTGCCAGTCGGCCCAGTAGGCGCGCAGCGAGTGGCACAGCGAGCAGAACGCCCTGGCCAGCCCCCAGGTGAGCTCCCACATCTCCAGCTGCCTGGCCAGCGTGATCATCGACATGAGCGTGAGCCGCTCGGCGTTGAGCCAGTCGCCGGCGTGGATCTGCCCCTCCGTGCTGGAGCGGCGGCCGCCCTTGCTCCAGTCCTGCGGCCACCGGTCCTGGGCGGCCTCCTCGGCGCGGCGGCGGTAGCCGTGCAGCACCCGCTCGATGGCGTCGCCGCGCCGCTCGGGGTCGTCCTCGCCGGCCAGCTCGGCGGCGAACAGGGCGACGAGGTCGTGCAGCCGGTAGCGCAGCGCGCCGGTGGCGTCGGTGCCGGAGCACTCGGCGAGCTGGGCGTCGATGAGCGCCTCGAGCTGGTCGGCGCCGTCGAGCCCGGAGACGTCGAGCAGCTCCCCCGCGACCCAGGCGGGCACGTCGGGCGCGGGCAGCGCGCTGAGCAGGCGCAGCAGCCGGCGCTGCACGCCGGTGCAGTCGTCGTAGCTGAGCTGGACGGAGGCGCGCACGCTCTTGTCCACGGTGGGCGCGAGTTCGAGCTGGTCGAGGCGGCGGCGCTCGTCGTGCAGCCGGTCGGCCATCTGGCGCAGCGTCCACTGCTCGCGGGTGGCGAGCCGGCCGCCGCAGATGGTGACGGCCAGCGGGAGGTGGTCGCACTGGCGGACGATGCGCCGGGCCGACTCCAGGTCGTCGCTCACCCGGGCGCCGCCGGCCAGCCGGGCCAGCAGCTCCACGCCCTGCGCCTCGCTGAACACGCCGAGCCGCGTGTCGTGGGTGCCGTTCAGGAACAGCGGCTGGCGGGAGGTGACCAGCACCGCGCAGCCGCGCTCGGCCGGGATCAGCGCCTTGACCTGCTCGGCGTCGTGCGCGTTGTCCAGGCCGATGAGGATGCGGCGGCCCTTGGTCCAGGTCAGCCAGAGCTTGCGCAGCTCCTCCAGGCCGCCGGGGTCGATGGTGAGCCGGACGCCGAGCGCGCGCAGGAACCCGGTCAGCACCTCCTCGGGCCGTACCGGGGCGTCGACGCCGCCGCGCAGGTCGGCGTAGAGGCGGCCGTCGGGGAACCAGGCGGCGACCTCGTACCCGAAGCGGGTCATGAGGGCCGACTTGCCGACGCCGCCGCGCCCGTACAGGGAGACCACGAGCGGCGGGGAGCCGGCGGCGGACCGGCGGCGGGCGGCGAAGACCTCGCGCAGCTCGGCGAGGCTCTCGGCGCGGCCGGTGAAGTGCTCGGGGACGGGCGGCCACTGGTCGGGCGGGCGTGAGGACGGCTCGGCGGGGACGCCGCGCCGGGGCCGGCTCTCGGTGGTGGCCCAGGTGGCCAGGCCGACCAGAAGCGCCGCGGCGGCGGTGACCCCGACCTTGGCCAGGGGCGGGATCTCCCATTCGAGGGCCGCCGCGAGGATGCTGGCCGCGGCGGCCGCGACGCCGGCGGCGACGGGCGCGGCCACCCCGAGCCTGCGCCGGCGCTGCGGCTTGTCCAACTCAGCTGTCACGTACGTGACCCCCCTTCCGGGGGTGATTCAAACCGACGGGGCACGGGCCACGCCAGCCCGTGCCCCGTCGTTCAGCTACAGGCCGATCACGTGACAGGTGGCCGTCATCGACTTGGCCGGGTCGCTCTCCGAGGTGGCGGTCAGCTTGACCCGGGCGAGGCGGGAGCCGCCGTCGCCGCGGAGCGCGTTGACCGTCACCTTGGCGTGCTCGCCGGCGGCGACGGAGGCCAGCGCGTTGGGCAGCTGGGCGGTCCAGCCCTTGCCCGACACCTCGGCCTTGAGACGGTAGACGTCGGAGCCGAGGTAGGCGCTGACGTCCTCGGGGTGCTGCCCGCGCACCGGGCCGGAGCGGCCGGTGTTGAACAGCGGGAACGTGCAGGTGGACAGGTTCTTGCCGGTCGGGACGCCGGCGGCGGGCAGCAGCCGGACGCCGCGCCGCTGCGGGCCCGAGCCGTCGAGGGAGCGGACGGCGACGGTGTAGGACAGCACGCCCTGGCGGTCGCGGTGCACGTCGGTGATGTAGAAGTGCAGCCGGTTGGCCTCGTCGACGTACTCGTACTCGCTGCCGGAGTCGGTGCCGGCGTGGAAGAGGGCGTCGGACAGCTGCCGGTAGTCGCCGATCGTGATCGGCACCTTGGTCCCGTCGGGCATCACGTAGTCGGTCATGCCGATGTCCTGCGGGTTGGCGTCGATCACCCACTCGAACGGGGCGTCGTCGATGTTCTTGGTCTTGGCCAGCAGGACGCCGGAGTCGGGGGTGAAGGAGTCGGTGCCCATCCGGTCCACGACCTCGACGGTGTAGTTGTCGTAGCCGCCGCCGTCGCAGAGCGGGTCGACCTTCTCGTCACAGGAGCCGGTGCTCTCGTCGCGGGTGTCGAACTGGATGTTCACACCGGCCAGCCCCTTCGGGCCGGGCTGCGCGGCGCGGGCGGTGATCCGGGCGGTGACCAGGCCGGACTCGTCGAGCGCTTCGCGTGACAGGCGCAGCACGTTGGCCTCGTCGACCATCTCCAGCTTGATCTTGTTGCGGAGCATGTGCTGGGCGCCCATCGAGCCGCCGGAGGTGGGCGGGATCAGCCAGCGGGAGTGCGGGCCGCCCGGCCCGTTGAAGCTGCCGCGGCTGAGCATCTCCCAGATGCCGGTGTAGGCGCGCCGGGGCGGCTTCCCGTACGGGTTGTTGTAGTTGTCGGCGATGCCCATGATGTGGCTCAGCTCGTGGGCGTAGACGCCCATGCCGGAGCTCTCGGCCTGCACGGAGTCGACGCCGAAGCGGGCGTTGGGCCAGAAGGTGGAGCCGGACTGCCAGGAGGTCCACTCGACGTAGCGGGTCCTGGACCAGTTGGGCAGCGCGGGGTCGCCCTCGGGGCCCCACTCGTCGGGCACGTCCTCCTTGGTGGGGAACTTCATCATGCCGAACTCCTGCCAGGTGGACGACTCGTCCTGGCCGGCGCTCAGGTAGAAGACGAAGTCGAACTGGTCGGCGGTCTCCTTGCCGACGTCGGCCAGCCAGGCGGCGTTGCCGTCGGCGCGCAGGTTCTTGTTGCAGGAGTCGCCGGAGGGGCAGCCCTCGCCGCCCTGCATCTCCATGGCGTACTCGTGGTCCTTGCCGGGCATCGTGTACGGGCCGAACCCGGTCAGCTCGACGCCGTAGCGTCCGCCGGAGTCCTCCATCCAGTATTCGTGGATGGTGTGACCCCGGTTGAGGTCGTTCGGGGTGTTGAGGAAGTCCTGGTAGAACTTGGCCACCTGGTCGCGCGGCACGTCGTGGGCCTGGGCGCTGGGGTTGGCGAAGATGGTCGAGCCCCGGGGCTGGGTCACCACGAACGGCTGGTTGGGGTAGTCCAGCAGGACGAGGGCGCCCTTGAAGGTGCGCTTGGAGCCCTTGACCGCGGGGTCGTTCCACTTGGTGCCGGGGATCTGCTTGTAGTCCGCCCACGTCATGTGGTCGGGGTTGACCCAGTTCTGCGGGTCGATCGGCTTGACGCCGGTGGACGGGCGGTCGCGGCGCAGCGACGGGGCCTCCTCAGGCGCGTCGCGCTGCCACGGCTGGGTCTGCGGCCAGTGCTCCAGCCGCCAGGGGTGCTCGGGGTCGTCTGCGGGGGGTGCTGCGGAAGCGGGGGTCGCCATCAGGCTCAGCGGGATCGTCACGATGACCGCTAGCAAGCCTTTGAGCAGCTTCTTCGGGGCGTTCACGAGTTGACGGTATAGACCCTATTGACCGAGATCACCGTTCAGTTGTAGGGAAGAGCTGTAGTGGCCGTTCCGACATTTGTTGAAATACCCACATCAAGGGGCGTCTGTGGCGGATCTTCAGCGGATCGTCGACGAGCTCGCCGCTCGGCTCGAGCGTCCGCTGCTGCTGGAGGACCGCCTGCAACGGGTCGTCGCCTACAGCGAGCAGAACGGCGTCATGGACGACATCCGCCGCGACTCCATCCTGCGCCGCCACACCACGCCGGAGGTCCGCCAGTGGCTGCGCGACGCCGGGGCGCACGACTCCCCCGGCCCGCTGCGCACCCCGGGCGCGCCCCACCTCGGCCTGCTGCCCCGCGTGTGCGTCCCGGTACGGCACGAGGCCGGGCTGCTGGGCTTCCTGTGGTTCATCGACGCCCCGCCGCCCATGACCGCCGACCAGGTCGAGGAGGCCGCGGCGGCGGCACCCGGGCTGGCCCTGGCGCTCTACCACGAGAGCCTGGCCACCGGCCTGGCCTCGCACCGGGAGCTGGAGGCGGTGACCGGGCTGCTGCGCGGCGAGCGCGACGCGGCCAGGCAGCTCATCGAGGCCGGCGCGTTCCCGCAGGGCCAGCCGGTGACGGCGCTGGTCGCCAGGCCGCCGTCGGGCGAGCCGGACGAGGCGGTGCGGCTGGCGCTGGAGCAGGGCCTGCTGGCGGTGCGGCGGCGGCTGAGCGGCCACCATCCGCTGCACCTGGTCCGCTACGACCACGCCGTGCTGCTCGTGTCCGGCGCCCCGTTCGCGCCGGACGAGCTGCACGCCGCCCTGTCGGTCCGGGTCGTCGTCGGCGTCGGGCGGCCCAGGCCGTCGCTGGCCGAGGCGGCGGGCTCGTACGCCGAGGCCCGGCACGCGGCCGAGGTGGCGGCGCGGGTGCCCGGGCTCGGGCACACAGCCCGCTGGGACCGGCTCGGCGTCTACCGGATGCTCACCGGGCTCCCCGACCACGAGCTGCACCCCGGGCTGGAGCTGCTGCTCGCCGAGGATCAGCACCTGCCGCTGCTGGAGACGCTGGAGACGTACCTGGACCTGGCGGGCAGCGCGGTGGCGACCTCGCGGGCGCTGCGGCTGCACCGGACCTCGCTCTACTACCGGCTGCAGCGGGTGGAGGAGCTGGCCCGCACCGACCTGAAGGACGGCGGCGAGCGGCTGGCGCTCCACCTGAGCCTCAAGCTGGCCCGGCTGTCGGGCCGTTACCGCCCGCGTGGCGTTCACCAGGTGATTGCGCAGGTAGGACAAGACCCCGTTTAATGCCATAAAGGGGACAATCCGCCAGTCGAGACGGGAGCTCCGATGAGGTCCGCGCGGCGTTCCGGAACCACGCTGAACGCCCGCGCGCCCGCGCCCGTCGTCCTGCACTCCGCCCCGCTCGTCCTGCCCATCACCGCCGGACCGGTCCGCGACGGCGCCGTCGCCGTGCGGGGCGAACGGGTGCTGGCGGTGGGCCCCCGGGCGGAGCTGCTGGCCGCCTGCCCCGTGGCGAGCGAGCGGCGCTGGCCGGGGATGATCGTCGCGGGGCTGGTCGACGCCTGCGCCGCGCCGGGCCCGCCCGCCCCCGGGGTTACCGCGCGGGCCGTCGTGGCCGCCGACCCCGGCGCGCTCCCCGGCGTCTGCTACGCCGAGGTGCGCTGCGCCTCGGAGCGGGAGTGGGAGGAACGCGGGCGCGACGCCCTCATCACCGCGATCCGCGAGGTGGACCGGCCGTGCGGCGTCGGCGTCGCGCCGGTCACCCGCGACCCGCATGTGCTGGAGGACGTGGCGGTGCTGGCCAGGACGTTCGGCCTGCGGCTGCTGGTGCGTCTCGACCGGCACGCGCCCGCCGCCCTCGACGAGGCGGGCCTGCTCGGCCCGCACTGCCACGTCGCCTGCGCCCGGGCCCTGGACCCCGGCGAGCGCAAGCTCCTGCGCCTGCACGGCGCCGCCGTCGCCCTGTGCCCGTCGCCGCCGTACCCGGAGGAGTGGCTGGCGCTGCTGGACGAGGGCAACGTCCTGGCGTTCGGCACCGGCCCCGGGGACGCGCCCGCGGCCGGCCCGCTCGCCCGGGCGGCGGCCGTACGCGAGGGCGTGCTCGGGCTCGGCGGCCGGGTGCGGGACCTGGACGAGCGGCTGGTGCGGGCGGCGACGCTGGGCGGGGCGCGGGCGCTCGGGATGGCGGGCGGGCCGGGCGGCGCGGGCTCGCTGCACGCCGGGGGCCGGGCCGACTTCGCGGTCTTCGACGCCCGGGGACGCCACCCGTACGCGGCCCTGCTGGGCGGGCCCGGCTGCCTGGGCACCGTCGTCGGCGGCCGGACGGTCACCTGAGCCCTTCAGGAGAACTGGCCGTCGACCGCCCGCAGCAGCTCCTTGAGCCGGTCGCGCTCGTCCTCGGACAGGACCGCGAACAGCTCCTGCCCGGCCTGGCGGCGCGCCTCGCGGGCGCGCTCGACGGCGGCGCGGCCCGCGCCGGTGAGGACGACCAGCGTCGAGCGGCGGTTGGCCGGGTCGACCTCCCGGCGCACCAGCCCCGCCTCCTCCAGCGCGTCGGCGACGGGCGTGACCGACCGCGGCACGATGCGCAGCGCCTCGGCGAGCTGGACCATCCTGAGCGGGCGCCCCGCGTCGGCGAGCGCGCGCAGCGCCCGCGCCTGGCCCGGGTTGAGGCCGTGCGGCTCCAGCAGGTGCGCGTAGCGGTGCCGCAGCCGCCGCCCGACCTGATGGAACAGCTCGGCGAGCTCCGTGTCCTCCATGACGCCAGCTTACTGAGGTAACCTCAGTTTGAGACAACATCAGAAACGAGGTACCGATTTGGCCGATGAGCCACGGGCGCCCCTGCGGCGCATCATCACCCTCTTCCGCCCCTACCGCGGCCGCCTGGCCCTGGTCGGCGCGCTGATCCTGCTGGCCTCCCTGGTCTCGCTCGCCTCGCCGTTCCTGCTGCGCGAGGTGCTGGACGTGGCGATCCCGAACCGCGACACCGGCCTGCTCACGCTGCTCGCGCTCGGCATGATCGCCGTCGCCGTCACCACCAGCGTGTTCGACGTGGTGCAGACGCTGGTGTCCACCACCGTCGGCCAGCACGTCATGCACGACCTGCGCACCGCCGTCTACGGCCACCTCCAGCGCATGTCCCTGGCCTTCTTCACGCGCACGAGGACGGGCGAGATCCAGTCGCGCATCGCCAACGACATCGGCGGCATGCAGGCGGTCGTCACCTCGACCGCCACCTCCCTGGTGTCCAACCTGACCACGGTGATCGCCACGATCGTCGCGATGCTCGCGCTCGACTGGCGGCTGACGGCGGTCTCGCTCCTGCTGCTGCCGCTGTTCGTGTGGATCAGCCGCAAGGTGGGCCGCGAGCGCAAGCGCATCACCGCCGAGCGGCAGCGCAAGCTGGCGGCGATCTCCGCCATGGTGCAGGAGTCGCTGTCGATCAGCGGCATCCTGCTCGGCCGGACGATGGGCCGCGCCGAGGATCTGGCCGGGCGCTTCGCCCGCTCCTCCGACGAGCTTGCCGCGCTGGGCGTCAAGGCGAGCATGGCCGGGCGGTGGCGGCAGTCGACCATCCAGGTGATCATGGCGGCGATGCCCGCGGCCGTCTACTGGGCGGTCGGCCACACCGGCGCGATCTCGGTCGGCACCCTGGTGGCCTTCACCACGTTGCAGGCCGCGCTGTTCAGGCCCACGGTGTCGCTGCTGCGGCTGGGCGTGGAGGTGCAGAGCTCGCTGGCGCTGTTCGGGCGCATCTTCGAGTACCTGGACCTGCCCGTCGACATCCGCCCCGGCACCCGCACGCTGCGCGAGGTGCGCGGCGAGGTCCGCTTCGAGGGCGTCGGCTTCTCCTACGGCGACGCGCCCACGCTCAGCGGGATCGACATCACCGTCCCGGCGGGCGGCAGCCTGGCCGTGGTGGGCGAGACGGGCTCCGGCAAGACGACGCTCGGCTACCTGCCGCCCCGGCTGTACGACGTGGCCGAGGGGCGGGTCACGATCGACGGCGTGGACGTGCGCGAGCTGACCTTCGAGTCGCTGGCCGAGACGGTCGGCGTGGTGTCGCAGGAGACGTACCTCTTCCACGCCTCGATCGCGGACAACCTGCGCTTCGGCGCCCCGTCGGCCACCGACGAGGAGGTCGAGGCGGCGGCGCGGGCGGCCCGCATCCACGACCACATCGCCGCGCTGCCCGACGGCTACGACACGCTCGTGGGCGAGCGCGGCCACCGCTTCTCCGGCGGCGAGAAGCAGCGCCTGGCCATCGCCCGCACGCTGCTGCGCGACCCGCCGGTGCTGATCCTGGACGAGGCCACCAGCGCGCTCGACACCCAGACCGAGCGGGCCGTCCAGGAGGCCCTCGACGCGCTGGCCAGGGGCCGCACCACGATCACGATCGCGCACCGCCTGTCGACGATCCGCGACGCCGATGAGATCGTCGTGCTGGACGGCGGCCGGGTGGTCGAGCGCGGCACCCACGATGCGCTCATGGCCGCCGGCGGGCACTACGCGGCTCTGGCCAACCGGGATAGCCCACTCGAACTGGTCTGATTCCCGATCCGGTGCCATATTCGCGACAGGCGAGGGATGCCGGAGGGGGACATGACCGGTCTGCGCAGCTTTCCCGAGGGCACCTTCCTCCATTACCTGCCGCCCGCCGTGCGCGAGCGGCTGCTGGCCCTGGGCGCCGAAGCCCGCTACGCGGCCGGGCAGGTGCTGATGCGCCAGGGCGAGGCCAGCACGCCGATCTTCGTGCTGCTGGAGGGCGTGGCCAAGGTGTCGGCCAGGCCCGGCGGCGGCCACGAATCGCTGCTGGCCGTCCGGGTGGCGGGTGACGTGGTGGGCGACATGGTGCCGCTCACGCACAGCTTGCACGCGGCCACCGTGACCACCTGCGGCGCCGTGCGCGCCTCGGTCGTCAGCGGGCCGGCGTTCCTGGACTTCGTCAGGGGCTCGGCGCCCGCAGGACTGGCGATGAGCCGGTTCATCGTGGACCGGCTGCGCTGGGCCGAGCAGAGCAGGCTCGACCTGGCCGGCTACGACACGGGGGCGTGCCTGGCACGGCTGCTGCTGTCGCTGGCCGGGCGGCACGGCAGGCACGGGACCCGGGGCCTGGACGTCGGCGTGCCGCTGTCGGGGCCGGAGCTGGCGGCGCTGGCGGGCGCCGACCCGGACCTGACCGCCAAAGCCCTGCGCGACCTGCGGCGACGCCGGCTGATCCGGCCGGTCGACGGGCGGATCGAGATCCTGGACGTGACGGCGCTGGCGACCCTGGCCAACTTCCGCGCGTTTTAAACGTGACTTACCTCACTTTTCGGACATACCGGAATCCGTGTCCGTAAAGAGGGTGTTCACCACCTGTCGCCCCCGTCAAGCACAGGAAAAGTCTTGTCCCTCACCTCCTCCACGTTCCGCGCCCTCCGTCATCACAACTACCGGCTCTGGGCAGGCGCGGACCTGGTCTCCATCACCGGCACCTGGATGCAGGTCCTCGGGGTCAACTGGCTCGTGCTGTCCATGACGGGGTCGGCCACCAGCATGGGTCTCAGCCTGGTCATGCAGGCGCTGCCGACGCTGCTGCTGGGCATGTGGGGCGGGGCGCTGGCCGACCGGCTGCCGAGCCGCCCGGTGGTGATCGCGGCCCAGCTCGCCCAGGCCGCGCTGGCCGCCGTGCTGGCCGTGATCGCGCTGACGGGCGTGGACTCCGTGCTGCCCATCTACGCGGTGGCGCTGGCGGGCGGCGTCGTCTCGGCGCTCGGCGGGCCCGCGCTCGGCCGGTTCGGCGCGGAGGTGGTGCCGCGAGAGGACCTGCCGAACGCGATGGCGCTCGGCTCCGTCATCAACTCCGCCGGACGCATCCTGGGCATGTCGATCGCGGGCGTGATGCTGCCCGTCACCGGTCAGGGCGGGCTGTTCGTGATCAACGCGGTCACGTTCTTCGCGGTGATCGCGGCGGTCGCCGCCATGCGGGCGTCGGAGTTCCACGAGCTGGAGAGCGCCGAGCGCGAGCCCGGCGCCATCGCCGCCGGGCTCCGCTACGTGCTGCGGACCCCGTGGCTGCTGGTGATGCTGGCGCTGTCGCTGGTGCTGGGCAGCCTGGGGCGCAACTACCAGGTCACCATGGCCGCGATGAGCGCGGGCCCGCTGGAGGGCGGCGCGGGCGGCTACGGCCTGCTCTCCACGGTCTTCGCCGTGGGCACCGTGGTGGGCGGCGTCATCACCGCCTCCCGCGCGCGGCTGACGCTGCGGCTGCTGCTCGGCTCCGCCCTCGCCATCAGCGTCCTGCAGGCGCTGAGCGGGCTGCTGCCGACCCTGCCCGCGTTCGCCGTCGCCATGCTGCCGATCGCGGCCGGGGCCATCCTGGTGGACACCACGGTCTCGGCGCGGGCACAGCTCGACAGCCCCGACGCCATGCGCGGCCGGGTCATCGCCGCGGTCGGCATGGTCGGCGCGGCCTCGGGGGCGCTCGGCGGCCCGGTGCTCGGCTGGCTGAGCGACACCTTCGGCCCGCGCGCGGCCCTGGAGGCGGGCGGCGTGGCCTGCGTGGCGGCGACGCTGCTGGCCGCCGTGGCGTTCGCCAGGCTCGCCAGCCGCCCCGCCCCCGCCCCGGCCCTGCAGCCCACCCTGCAGCCCGTACGGCCCGCGCCCGCCCGCACGCAGAACCCGGTTCTGGAGAACGCCTGACCGGTGCCCGCCGCCGTGATTGGACCGCCGCCGGCGGGGTAGCCCCGGTGCTCATGACAAGCGACGTCATCTCCCTCATCACCCAGGACCACCGCGAGGTCGAAGCCCTCTTCGAACGGCTCAGGAGCGGCCAGGGCGACCAGGCCGCCACCGCGGCCGAGCTGCACGCCCTGCTCACCGCCCACTCCCGCGCCGAGGAGGACCGCGTCTACCCCCAGCTCGACGCCCACCACGGCGTGGAGGAGCACAAGGAGGCCGAGGTCCTGCTCGACTCCCTGGTACGCGCCGAGCCCGGCAGCGCGGAGTTCCGCCAGACCCTCCAGCAGCTTGAGGACGCGGTCACCCACCACGTCAAGGAGGAAGAGGACGAACTCCTCCCCCAGCTGACCGAGTCCGCGACCCCCGAACGGCTGCGCGAGCTCGGCCAGGCGTTCAAGCAGCGCCGCGACGAGGAGCTGCGCGCGCTGACCGTCACCGGCGAGACCAAGGCCGAACTGTACGAGCAGGCGCAGCGCGCCGACATCCCCGGCAGGTCGCGGATGGACAAGCAGGAACTGCGTGACGCCCTGCGGCAGGCCGGAACCTAGGATTCCGGCCCGTCCACGGGGTAGGGGACGCGTATGACCGAACAGCCTCCGGACCGATACGGATACAGCGACGAGCAGGGGATCACGGTCGAGGAATGGACCGACGACCGGGGTCTCAACTACGAGATCACCGAGGACGATCCCCGGCATCGCGACTCACTCGACGAACGGCTCAGACGCGAGCTGCCCGACAGGCTGCGCCACGCGCCCCGGCCCGAGCACCGGCTGACCCAGCCGGACGAGGGCCTGGAGGCCGACGCGGAGGACCGCGAGATCGGCTCCGACTGGGGCGAGGACGGCGGCGACCTGTCGGCCGAGGAACGCGCCGTGCACATCGAGCGCGACGACGAGTGACTCCCCGCCGTCAGGCCATGCCGCGCAGGGCGGGGAGCAGGGCGTGCAGGTCGTCGACGATGACGTCGGCGACCTGGGCGGCCTGTGCCCGCTCGGCGTGCAGGTAGCCCCACGGCCCCCGGCGCAGCAGCGCCGTGCGCATGCCCGCCGCCGAGGCCGGCAGCACGTCGTTGTCCAGCCGGTCCCCCACGTACAGGATCTCCCCCGGCTGCCGCCCGGCGACCGCCGCGACCTTGGCGAAGAACTCCGGCGCGGGCTTGGCCACCCCCCACCCGTCGGAGGTGTGCACCGAGTCGACCGGCAGCTCCATCGCCACCAGCGCGTCGTAGGCCCGCTCCGGCTGGTTGCCCGCGATGATCACCTGGTAGCCGGCCGCCCGCAGCGCGGCGAGCGCCTCCCGCACGTCCGGGTAGAGGTCGTCGGCGTCGAAATGGTTGCGCAGGCTGCCGGGCTCGTCCCGCTCCCACGCCGCGTTCTCCGCCTCGAAGTCGAAGCCGGGCCGGACGAGCTCGAACGCCTCGCTGTGGGACCGGTCGAGCGCGGCCATCCCGCCGAGCGCGCCCATCAGCACGAACCTCGGCACCCCGAGCCGGTCGGCCCACCGCGACCAGATGCGCGTCTCGTCGATGAGCGTCTCACCGACGTCCAGCACCACTGCCTTGATCATCAAAACCCATCCGTTATCTGGAATTTTCCCTCCACTGTACGGATCCGCCGGAGTGGCCAGTGATGCCCCCGGGGTAGGTGTGGTTCGACAGCCAGGGGGGACCTCATGAAGCCTGAGACCGACGCCAAGGACACCCAGCTCCGCCAGTACCGGGTGCCGCTGGACGACGCGCCCATGACCACGGACCAGGGCTGCCCGGTCGACGACACCGACAACTCGTTGAAGGCCGGCACCCGGGGTCCGACCATCATGGAGGACTTCCACTTCCGCGAGAAGGTCACCCGCTTCGACCACGAGCGCATCCCCGAGCGGGTCGTGCACGCCCGGGGCTCGGGCGCGTACGGCTACTTCCAGGTCTACGAGTCGATGGCCGACGTGACGTGCGCCGAGTTCCTGAACGACACGACGGCGCGGACCCCCGTGTTCGTGCGCTTCTCCACCGTGGCGGGCTCGCGCGGGTCGGCCGACACCGTGCGCGACGTGCGCGGCTTCGCCACCAAGTTCTACACCAGCCAGGGCAACTTCGACCTGGTCGGCAACAACTTCCCCGTCTTCTTCATCCAGGACGGCATCAAGTTCCCCGACTTCGTGCACGCCGTCAAGCCGGAGCCGCACAACGAGATCCCGCAGGCGCAGTCGGCGCACGACACGTTCTGGGACTTCGTCCAGATGCAGCCCGAGACGATGCACATGGTCATGTGGCTGATGTCGGACCGGGCCATCCCGCGCTCGTACCGGATGATGCAGGGCTTCGGCGTGCACACGTTCCGGTTCGTCAGCAACGTGGGGCGGGCCACGTTCGTCAAGTTCCACTGGCGGCCCGTGCTCGGCACCCACTCGCTGGTGTGGGACGAGGTGCTGCGCATCCAGGGCAACGACCCCGACTTCAACCGGCGCGACCTGTGGGAGGCCATCGAGCGGGGCGCCTACCCCGAGTACGAGCTGTGCGTGCAGCTCGTGCCCGAGTCGGCCGAGCACGACTTCGACTTCGACCTGCTCGACGCCACGAAGATCATCCCTGAGGAGCAGGTGCCGCTGAAGCCCATCGGCAGGATGGTGCTCAACCGCAACCCGCAGAACTTCTTCGCCGAGACCGAGCAGGTCGCCTTCCACCTCGGCAACGTGGTGCCCGGCATCGACTTCACCAACGACCCGCTGCTCCAGGGCAGGCTCTTCTCCTACCTGGACACCCAGCTGCTGCGCCTGGGCGGGCCGAACTTCCCGCAGATCCCCGTCAACCAGCCCGTCAGCCCGGTGCGCAACGACCAGCGTGACGGCTTCCACCAGCACCTCATCCACGAGTCGCGCACCAGCTACGCGGTCAACTCCATCAGCGGCGGCTGCCCGGCCGCCATCGACGGCTACAAGCACTACCAGGAGAAGATCGACGGAACCAAGATCCGCAAGCGCAGCCCCAGCTTCGAGGACCACTACACCCAGGCCACGCTCTTCTGGAACAGCATGGCCGACTGGGAGAAGCGGCACATCGTCTCGGCGTTCCTGTTCGAGCTGGGACACGTCGAGCGCAAGCACATCAAGGAGGGCGTGCTCAAGCAGCTCGGCTCCGTCCATCCCGACCTGGCCGAGCAGGTCGCCCACGGCCTCGGCCTGCCGGTGCCGCAGGGCGGCCCGGTGCACTCCGACGCCTCGCCCGCGCTCAGCATGACGAACCAGCCCGGCGGCGTCGCCACCCGCAAGATCGCCATTCTCATGGCCGACGGCACCGACGCCGCCGCTGTCACCGCGCTCAAGCAGGCGCTGGAGGGGCAGGGCGCGATCTGCGAGATCATCGCGCCGCACGAGGGCTCGATCGGCGGCATCCCGGTCGACCGCCAGCTCAGCGCCGCCAACTCGGTCCTGTACGACGCGGTCGTGGCCGCCGACGGCCAGGCCCTGGCCGCCATGGGCCGCGCCCAGTTCTGGATCATGGAGGCGTACAAGCACGGCAAGCCCATCGGCGCCGTCGGCTCCGGCGCGCAGCTCGTGGAGGCCGCCCGCCTGCCCGGCAGCACCGGCGTCGTCGCCGGCGACGACATCGCCCAGCCGTTCGCCGAGGCCGTCGCCGCCCACCGCTTCTACGACCGGGACGTGTCCAGCCTTCCCGCGTGAAATACTGAGCGTGCCTGCTCGAACACGAAGGGACATGTTCATGGCGACCATGACGATCAGCAAGCCGGAGCCCGCCGTGAGCGACACCGCACCGCATCATCTCCGAGACGTCTTCGACGCCCTACCCCCCCTGCCCGGCGTCCGGGCAGAGGTCATCGAAGGGAAGGTCATCTTGAGCCCACTAGGCACCCCCGAGCACCACCGCATGGCCATGGAACTGGCCTACGAGCTCCTTCCGCTCAGCAGGGAGCGCGGATGGTGGCAGTCCGCAGGCGGCGTGAGCCTCTGCATCGAAGGCCCCCGCGACTCCTATCAGCCCGACTACCTGCTCGCACCCGCCGACTGCCCCCGCTGGGGGCATCTCGAGCTGCTGTCCTCCGGCATTTTCGTGGCCGCCGAGGTGGTCTCGCCGAGCAGCGCCCACGACGACCGCCAGGAGAAGCCCAAGGGCTACGCGGTCGGCAAGGTGCCGATCTACCTGCTCATCGACCCGATCGGCGACGAGCCGGGCGTGACCGTCTACAGCAAGCCGGTCGACGGCGCCTACACCTCGATGACCAAGGTGACGGTCGGCTCGCCGATCACCCTGCCCGAGCCCGTCGGGTTCGAGCTGGACACGTCGATCTTCAAGGGCTGAGCCTGTCCATCGCCTTGGCGATGCGCTTCTCCGACACCGGGGTCGGGGTGCCGAGCGTCTGGGCGAAGAAGCTGACCCGCAGTTCCTCGATCATCCACCGGATCTCCACCACGTCCGGGTCGGAGCGCCTGGCCGGGTGCAGGCGGTCGAGAAGGTCCTGGTAGTCGTCCTCCACCCGGTGCACCCGGTCCATCCACTCCTCGTCGCGCCACGGCTCCTCGGGCAGCTTGGTGAGGCGGCGCTCGACGGCACGCAGATAGCGCAGGATGTCGGGGAGGCGGCGGTGGCCGGTCGCGGTGACGAACCCCGGGAAGACGAGCCTGCCGAGCTGGTCGCGTACGTCCTGGGTGGAGGCGCCGGCGCGCAGGCCGTCCAGGCGGGTGCCGATGGCGTGCCAGACGGTGAGGATCTGCTCCACCCGCGACAGCACCTCGGCGGAGGTGTCCCACAGGTGGGCCCGTACGTGCTGGTAGAGGCGGTCGAAGGCGACCGGGTCCCAGGCGGGGCCGCCGACGTCGTTCGTCAGCTTGTCGACGGAGGCGTTGACGATGTCGTCGAACAGCGCGACCGCGCCGCCGTGGGGGCTGCGTGACAGCGCGAGCTTGGCCTGGTTGGACAGGCCGCCGAGCAGCGACCTGGCCGGGTTGGTGACGTTGAGCAGCAGCAGGCGGCGGGTGCCGGTCCAGTGGGAGCGGCGCTGTTCGGCCTCCGTCTCGAAGATCTTGATGGAGACGGAGTCGCCGGCGTCGACGAGCGCCGGGTAGCCCTTCATGCGGCCCTGCTCGAACACCTTGGGCAGGGTGCCGAAGCTCCACGTGGTCAGGCCGGTGCGCTCCAGGTCGTCGCCCGCCTGCGAGAGCGACTTGCGCAGGCGCGGCGCCAGGCGCCGCTTGAGCGCGTCGAGGTCCTTGTCCTCGGCGATCGTGCGCTTGCGCTCGTCGATCACCCGGTACGTGATCCGCAGGTGGTCGGGGATCTGGTCGAGCTGCCAGGCGTCGTGCGGCACGCGGACGCCGGTCAGCCGCAGCAGCTCGCGCTCGACGGCCTCCAGCAGCGGCTCGCCGCCCTGCTTGACGGCGGCCAGCACCTGCTTGGCGTAGTTGGGGGCGGGCACGAAGTTGCGGCGCAAATGTTTGGGCAGCGAGCGGATGAGCGCGGTGATGAGCTCCTCGCGCAGGCCGGGGATCTGCCAGTCGAACCCGTCGGAGTTGATCTGGTTGAGCACCTGCAGCGGCACGTGCACGGTGACGCCGTCGGCGTCGGCGCCGGGCTCGAACTGGTAGGTCAGCTTCATCCGCTGGCCGAGCTGCCGCCAGGTGTCGGGGTAGTCGCGGGCGCTGACGTCGGCGCCCTCGTTGACGAGCATGTCGGGCGAGAACGTGAGCAGCTCCGGCTGCTCGTTGCGCGCCTTCTTCCACCAGGCGTCGAAGTGGCGGGCGGACACGACGTCGGCGGGCACCCGCTGGTCGTAGAAGTCGAACAGCGCCTCGTCGTCGACCATGATGTCGCGGCGGCGGGCCCGGTTCTCCAGCTCCTCGACCTCTTCGAGCAGCTTGCGGTTGGCCTTGAGGAAGCTGTGGTGGCTGTCCCAGTCGCCTTCGACGAGGGCGTGCCGGATGAACAGCTCGCGCGACAGGTCGGGGTCGATCCGGCCGTAGTTGACCTTGCGGCCGACCACGAGCGGCAGCCCGTACAGGGTGACCTTCTCCAGCGCGATCACCGCGCCCTGGTTCTTCTCCCAGTGGGGCTCGGAGTAGGAGCGCTTGACCAGGTGCTGGGCCAGCGGCTCGACCCAGTCGGGCTCGATCTTGGCGTTGACCCGCGCCCACAGCCGGGACGTCTCGACCAGCTCGGCCGACATCACCCACTGCGGCTGCTTCTTGGCCAGCGCGGAGCCGGGGAAGATGGCGAAGCGGGCGTTGCGCGCGCCGATGTACTCCTGGACGGGGCGGCGGCCTCCGTCACCGCGCTTGTCCATGACGTCCTTGACGCCGATGTGCGACAGCAGCCCGACCAGGAGCGAGGCGTGCACCTGGCGCGGGTCGGCCGTCTCGGTGCCGGGGTGGGCGCCGAGCGACTGGCGGATCTGGCTGTAGATGTCCTGCCATTCGCGCACGCGCAGGTAGTTGAGGAACTCGGCCTTGCACATGCGGCGGAACGCGCTGGACGACAGCTCCTGCTGCTTCTCCCGCAGGTGGTTCCACAGGTTGACGTAGGACAGGAAGTCGGATTCGGGGTCGGCGAAGCGACGGTGCTTCTCGTCGGCCTGCTGCTGCTTGTCGGAGGGCCGCTCGCGCGGGTCCTGGATCGACAGGGCGGCGGCGATGACCATGACCTCGCGCAGGCAGCCGTTGTGCTCGGCCTCCAGCACCATGCGGCCCAGGCGCGGGTCGACGGGCAGCGCGGCGAGCTTGCGGCCGATGGGCGTGAGCTTGCCGTGGGCGTCGAACGCGCCCAGCTCGTGCAGCAGGTTGACGCCGTCCTTGACCTGGCGGCGGTCGGGCGGCTCGACGAACGGGAACGCCTCGATGTCGCCCAGCCCGATGGAGGTCATCTGCAGGATGACCGAGGCCAGGTTGGTGCGCAGGATCTCCGGGTCGGTGAACTCCGGCCGCGCCAGGAAGTCCTCCTCCTCGTACAGCCGGATGGCGATGCCGTCGGAGGTGCGGCCGGAGCGGCCCTTGCGCTGGTTGGCGCTGGCCTGCGAGATGGCCTCGATGGGCAGGCGCTGCACCTTGGTGCGGTGGCTGTAGCGGGAGATGCGGGCGTAGCCGGGGTCGACGACGTACTTGATGCCGGGGACGGTCAGCGACGTCTCGGCCACGTTGGTGGCGAGCACGATGCGGCGGCCGGTGTGGCGCTGGAAGACGCGGTGCTGCTCGGCGGCGCTCAGCCGGGAGTAGAGCGGCAGGATCTCGGTGTTGCGGAACTCGGCCTTGGCCAGCGCGTCGGCGGCGTCGCGGATCTCCCGCTCGCCGCTGAGGAAGACGAGGATGTCGCCGGGGCCTTCGCCGATCAGCTCGCGGCAGGCGTGCACGATGCCCTGCGTCTGGTCGTCCTCGTCGTCGAGCGGCCGGTAGCGGACCTCGACGGGGTAGGTGCGGCCGGACACCTCAATGATCGGCGCGTCGTCGAAGTGGCGGGAGAACCGCTCGGGGTCGATGGTGGCGCTGGTGATGACGACCTTGAGGTCGGGCCGCTGCGGCAGGAGCTGCTTGAGGTAGCCGAGGATGAAGTCGATGTTGAGGCTGCGCTCGTGCGCCTCGTCGATGATCAGCGTGTCGTACTGCTCCAGCAGCCGGTCGTGCTGCAGCTCGGCGAGCAGGATGCCGTCGGTCATCAGCTTGACCAGGGTGCGGTCGCTCGCCTGGTCGGTGAAGCGGACCTTGTAGCCGACGGCCTGGCCGAGCTCGGTGCCGAGCTCCTCGGCGATGCGCTCGGCCACGGTGCGGGCGGCGATGCGGCGCGGCTGGGTGTGGCCGATCAGCCCGCGCACGCCCCGGCCCAGCTCCAGGCAGATCTTGGGGATCTGGGTGGTCTTGCCGGACCCGGTCTCACCGGCGATGATCACGACCTGGTGGTCGCGGATGGCCGCCAGGATGTCGTCCTTGCGCTGCGAGACCGGCAGGTTGTCCGGGTAGGTGACGACCGGCAGGGCCTCGCGGCGTCGCGCGAGCCGCTGCTCGGCGCGTTCGACGTCGGCGAGGATCTCCGCGGCGATCTTCTCGCGCGCCTCGCGGGAGCGCACCCGGCGCACGCCGTCGAGCCTGCGCCGCAGCCGCCGCTGGTCGCGCGGCATCAGACCGGGCAGGCGGGACTGGAGCTCGGTGAGTGGAGAGGACAACGCAGGAGTTCCCATACTGCTTCAAGGATATTCGGGCCCCGCTCGCCGGGAGCCAACGGCCCATCGTGCCCCACCGCGCGGCGCGGCGCATCCCAATATCGGGGCCCCCGTCGTGCCGCTGGGTGACCGTGGCCCGCCACGACCGGCCCACTCTCCCCAGAGTTGAGTCGTGGCGGGCCACGGTCACGTCTATGAGACTCCTGGAACAGCCTCCGGGTTGCCTCTGTTTGATCACGTTTACGGCAGCGCTGTGCTGCGCCGATTACCGGCTGTCGCGGCGGCCCCGACGATGCCCGCCTCGTTGCGCAGCGCGGCGGGGATGACGGGCACGCCCACCTGGACGTACGGCAGGAACTTGTCGGCCTTCTTGCTGACCCCGCCGCCGATGATGATCAGCGACGGCGACAGCAGCATCACCACGTGCTCCAGGTAGTCCTGGACCCGCCCGGCCCACTCCCGCCAGCCGAGGTCGTGCTCCTCGCGGGCCCGGTCGGAGGCGCGGTGCTCGGCGTCGTGGCCGTGCAGCTCCAGGTGGCCCAGCTCGGTGTTGGGCACGAGCACGCCGTCGACGAACAGCGCGCTGCCGATCCCGGTGCCGAACGTGAGCATGAGCACGGTGCCGCGCTCCCCGCGCCCCTTGCCGTAGGTCATCTCCGCCAGCCCGGCCGCGTCGGCGTCGTTGACCACGGCCGCCCCGCCGAACAGCTCGGCGGCGTCGGCCCCGGCCCACGACTCGTGCAGGTTGACGGCGTCGCGCATCACGCCGCCGTGCACCACGCCGGGCACGGCCACCCCGACGGGGCCCGTCCAGGCGAAGTGCTCGACGATCCGCCCCACCTCGGCGGCGACCGCCCCGGGCACGGCGGGGCGCGGCGTCGGCACGCGCAGCCGCTCCCGGGTGAGCTCGCCGGTCTCCAGGTCGACGGGCGCGCCCTTGATGCCCGATCCGCCGATGTCGATGCCCAGCACGTCCATGCGTCTTCCACTCCCCCGTACACGGCCGCGAAACGCCTCCAGGGACCCTAACTGAACCCGGGAGGCGGCTCTCGCGTATCTCGCGTCACAAGCGCTATCAAGGAGGTACGGATGCGGTCACGCATCATCGCCCTGGGCGCTGTCGCGGTCGTCATGGGCAGCACTCTCAACACCCCCGCACAGGCCACGAGCCACCGCACCCGGTTCGACGTCGTCAACCTGGTGTCGGACGTCAAGGGCAAGGCGGCGCTCACCGATCCCAAGCTGGTCAACCCCTGGGGGCTGGCCATGGGCAAGACGCTGTGGGTGTCCAACACGGGCACCGGCAGCGCCACCGTCTACTCCGGCCAGGGCAAGAAGGAGGCGACGGAGGTGGTCGTGCCGGGCGGCGCCCCGACCGGCCAGGTGTTCAACCCCGGCGACGGCTTCACCGTCAAGGGCAGGCCCGCCACGTTCGTCTTCTCCAGCCCGAGCGGTGCGATCAGCGGCTGGAACGCCGAGGCCGACCCGAAGAACGCGATCATCGGCGCGTTCACGCGCGGCGCCGACTACAAGGGCCTGGCGCTGGCCGAGACGGACGACGGCGACTTCCTGCTGGCGGCCGACTTCGCGGGCGGCCGGATCCACGCCTTCGACGCCGACTTCCGGCGGGTGCGGCTGTCGCGCTCGCAGTTCAGGGACGCGGCGGTGCCGGCGAACTACTCGCCGTTCAACGTGGCCGTGGTCAACGGCAACGTGTGGGTGGCGTACGCGCTGCGCGACCCGAAGACCGGCAAGTCGGTCGCCGGGGCGGGCAAGGGCTTCGTCAGCCGCTTCGACCTCGACGGCAGGCTGACCGGGCGCATCGCGCGGACCGGCCTGAACGCGCCGTGGGCGATCACCAAGGCGCCGCGCCGCCTCGGCCAGTACGCGGGCGCGCTGCTGGTCGGCAACTTCGGCGACGGCACCATCCACGCCTACCGCGGCAACCGCCACCTGGGCGCGCTGCGCACCGCCGGCGGCAAGGCGATCACGCTGCCGGGGCTGTGGGACCTGGAGCCCGGCACGGCGGCGAACGGCGGCGAGAACGCGCTGTGGTTCTCGGCCGGCGTGGAGGGCGGCACGCACGGCCTGCTCGGCGTGATCCGCCCGGCGGGCTCCCGTCCCGCCGCCCCGGCCACCAAGGCCCCGACGAAGGCCCCCACGAAGGCCCCCAGCCAGCCGTACGGCGGCTACTGACCCTCCGGCGTTCCCGGCGCGGCCCCCGGCCCGCGCCGGGAGCCGGGGGCCAGGGCCTAGAGTCGGGTACGTGACCGAGACCTTCAGCGCATGGCTGCGCGAGCAGTGCGAGCCCGAGTGGACGGCGGTGGTGACCCACCCGTTCGCCACGGCGATCACGACGGGTGAGGCCGACATGCGGCGCTACCTGGAGCAGGACTTCCAGTTCGTCGACTCCTTCACCGCGCTCCTCGGCGCGGCCGTCGCCTGTGCCGACACCTTCGAGGCGCGCGTCCCGTACGGGCAGTTCCTCGGCCAGGTGGCGACGACGGAGGAGAAGACGTACTTCCACCGGGCGCTGGCGGCGCTCGGCGGCAGCACGCAGGCGGCGACGGAGCCGGTGACGGCGGAGTTCCGGCAGCTCATGGACGAGGTGCGCGCCTCTCAGGACTACCCGTCGATCGCGGCGGTGCTGTGCGTGGCCGAGTGGTCCTACCTCGGCTGGGCGTCCAGGGCGGTCGAGCCGCTGCCGGAGGGCTTCGTGCACCGGGAGTGGATCGGGCTGCACGAGGGCCCCGAGTTCCGCGCGTGGGTCGACTTCCTGCGCGGCGAGCTGGACCGGCTCGGGCCGGGGCTCGGCGAGGCGGGCCGGCGGCGCGTGCTGGAGGTGTTCGGCCGGGCGGTCGAGCTGGAGCGCCGCTTCTTCGACATGGCCCTCGGCTAGCCGGGGGCGTCAGACATGGCCCTCAGTCAGCCGAGGGCGGCGGCCAGGTCGGCGGCCTGCCGGTAGTGGACTCCGGTCATGCCGAGGGCGACGGCGGCGGCGACGTTCTCGGCGCGGTCGTCGACGAACAGGCAGCGCTCGGGCGCGGCCCCGGCGAGCTCGGCGGCGATCTCGTAGATGCGCCGGTCGGGCTTGGCGACGCCGACGCGGGCGCTGCTGACGACGGCGTCGGCGAAGTAGGTGAGGCCGAGCCGGTCGAGGTGCTCGTCCAGGCTGTCCATGGCGTTGGTGACGATGATCACCGGGGCGTGCTCCTGGGCCTTGGCGAGCAGGGCCCTGACCTCCTCGTCGACCCGGAACGGCACGGCGGCGAACTCGGCGGCGGCCTGCCTGGCGCGCTCGTCGCCGCCCAGCGCGGCGGCGACGGAGTCGACCCACTGCGCCTCGGTGACGCGGCCGAGCGTGGCCGGGGAGAGAATCTCGGGGGCGAAGGCGGTGCGCCGCACGGGGAGGCCGTAGCGGGCCTCGATGGCGTCCTGGACGTCGAGGTCGAACAGGCGCAGGACGCCGTCGAGGTCACACAGCACGGCGTCGTACGGGAACGCGCCGGCGGGGGTCTGGCCGGCGGGCGTCGCTTCGGTGGAGGTCACAGCCATCCATTGTGCCGTGCGAGCCTGGCGGCCTCGATGCGGTTGCGGGTGTGGGTCTTGCCGATGGCCGACGACAGGTGGTTGCGCACCGTGCTCTCCGACAGGTGCAGCCGGGCGGCCACGTCGGCGATGGTGGCGCCGTCGAGCGCGGCGGCGAGCACGTCGCGCTCGCGGTCGGTGAGCGGGCTGGGCCCGGCGCGCAGCGCGGCGGCGGCCAGGGCGGGGTCGACGATCCGCTCCCCCGCCGCGATCCGGCGGACGGCGGCGGCCAGTTCCTCGACGGGCCCGTCCTTGACCAGGAACCCGGCGGCCCCGGCCTCCATCGCGCGGCGCAGGTAGCCCGGCCGGGCGAAGGTGGTGAGGATCAGCACCGCGCAGTCCGGCCGCGCGGCCCGCAGCTCCGGCAGCACGTCGAGGCCGGAGCGGCCGGGCAGCTCGATGTCGAGCAGCGCCACGTCGGGCCGGTGGGTCTCGGCGGCCGCCATGATCGCGTCGCCGGACGACACCTGGGCGACGATCTCCAGGTCGTCCTCCAGCCCGAGGAGCAGGGCCAGCGCGTCGCGCATCATGCCCTGGTCCTCGGCGATCAGGAGCTTGATCAACGCCGTCCTACTTCCAGAAACCGAGCCGGTGCCTGGCAGCGTAGTCGATGACGCGGATCTTGCCGGGTTCCAGCGCGAGCGTGCCGGAGGAGGCGCGGGGCCAGGTGGGCAGGCCGTCGCCGTTGGGGTCGCCGGCGCGGGCGAAGTTGGTCCAGTAGCCGATCATCCGGTCCGACAGCGCGCGCTGGGCGGGCGGGAGCGGGGTGTCCTTCTCCTCGAAGAGGTAGGGCAGGTCGCCCGCGTGGTAGGCGCCCCAGTCGAAGCCGGTCTCCAGCGGCAGGAACATCGGCGCGTCGCGGTCGGCGAACTCGTAGCCGTACACGGGGACGTGCCGGGCCAGGAGCGTGTTCTGTTCGTGGGTGGCGCGGGCCCACATGCGGTCGGTGAGGACGGTGGCCCACGCAATACTAGGAGACTTATACCGATTTACCGGGTACTTACGAAGAATGTCAGGTGCCTTCCTGCCGAACGCTTCCCGTACAAGTTTGGGATAATTCGGCGTTTTACCCTGAATGTCGTAATTCATCGCGACAAAGAGACGATGCTCGTCCCGGGTCGCCCCGGCCAGCACCGGCACCCGGTGGAAGCGGCCCTTGCGCAGGGCCTCGTCCGGCGACTGCGGCAGCACCCGGTTGCCGTACGCGTACACCTGGAACACGTTCATGATCTGCGGCACGTCGAGGATCTTCTTGACCGGGAGCGCGCGCAGGCACGCCAGGCTGTCGCAGCCGAGCTGCCGGGCGTACGCCTCGCCCAGGGCCGCGATCTCGGCCTTCGGCCGCCACATGAACGACGGCAGCGCCTCCAGGCCCGGCACCATGCTGCCGGCGGGCATGTCCATCATGGCCTCGCCGCTCTGCATGATCGCCCGGTGGAACAGGCCCTTGGCGCCCGGCGAGGTGAGCAGCGCGCCGATGGACGAGGCCCCGTAGGAGATGCCGAACACGGTCACGTTTCCCGGGTCGCCGCCGAAGGCCGCCGCGTTGCGCCGCACCCAGCGCAGCGCCTCGGTCTGGTCCTGGAGCCCGTACGTGCCGCCGTCGGCCAGGCCCGGGTGCCCGAAGCCGCCGAACACGCCGAGCCGGTAGTTGATCGTCACGACCACCGTGCCCTGGGCGGCCAGCCGGCGGGCGTCGGAGTAGTGCCCGGCGCCGAGCGCGCCGTCGCCGTGCAGCCACACCATCACCGGCCGCCGCGTGCCCGGCTTGGCGGGCTCGGCGGGGGTGGTCACGTTCAGGAACAGGCAGTCCTCGTCCTCGCTGCGGACGGGCGCGTACGGCGAGCCGACCTGCGGGCACATCGCGCCGGGCGCGGTGGCGTCGCGGACGCCCTGCCAGGCCGGGGCCGGGCGGGGCGGCTCCCAGCGGCCGGCGGTCGCGTAGCGGATGCCCTGGAAGATCCGGTGCTCGCCGGACACGCTGCCGCGCACCGTCCCGGCGTCGGTCCGGACGACCGCGGGGTCCGGGGCGGCCTGGGTGCTCGTCGCGGTCCCGCAGGCGGTGAGCAGGACGGCCAGTGCGAGAAGTGTTCTCATGCCTCAACGGTCGCGGAAGCGCCCGGGGCGCCGGAAGGTTCATGCATCCGGGATCGCCCAGGACAAATGTCCCCGGCATTACCATCTGCGAGACGGGATTCGGTATCGGAACGGTAGGGCATGAACGATCATCAGCTGCCGCCGGAGCTGTGCCCGCTGTTCGCCGACGGCGGCAGGGGACGGGCTCTGGGGATCGCTGTGCCCGAGGGCGGCATGGTCTGGCCCGATCCGGGCTACACCGGGCAGGGGCCGGCGGCGCGGCCGGCGTTCTGGATGAGCGACGAGCCCGTCTCCGGGGCCGACTGGCGGCGCTTCCACGCCGAGCACCCGCGCAGCGGGCTGTGGCCGGTGCTGCTGGACGAGAGCGCGCAGCCGTGGTCGGTGGGGCAGGTGGTGCCCGACGAGCCGGTGCAGATCGACCATTTCACCGCCGAGGGGTTCATGGCCGAGGTGTGGCAGGAGTGGGTGTCGCAGATGCCCGCCCAGGACGCCCTGGACGAGCTCGACCCCTACGGGGCGATCTGTCCGGGTCTGGCCCCGCCGGGGACGCCGGTGGCCCACCCGGACGAGGTCGCCGCCTGGTACGCCGGGGTGCTGGCCGAGCGGGGGATGCCGCTGGGGCTGGTGGCCGCGCCCCGGGGCGCCGACGCGCTGGCCGTGATGGGCTGGCAGGGCGCGCTGCACCACAACGAGTGGATGGTGCCGCTGGCCGCCGTGGTGCGCAGCTGGGAGGAGCGCTTCGGCGCGCGGGTGGTGGGCGTCGGCTTCAACACGCTGGAGCTGAGCGTGGCGGCGCCGCCCGTGGAGCCGGAGCACGCCATGCGCGTCGCGGCCGAGCACTGGACGTTCTGCCCGGACAACGTCGTCCAGGGGCCGGGCGACCTGCGGGGCTACGCGCAGCAGATCATCGGCGAGCACGCCTGGTCGTTCTGGTGGGACTGACGCCCCGCCGCTGCCAGGACTCGCGCCGGGACTGGCGCCGCCCGCCCGGCGGCGGGCGGCGGGTCCCGATCACGGCAGGCGGGCCACCGCCCCGTAGTTGCCCGACGTCCCCGGCTGGTCGGCGCAGTGCGGGTCGCCCTCGTCAGGCCGCCACTCCGGGACCCACACCAATCCCGGTTCCAGCAGGTCCAGACCGTCGAGCAACGCCTCCACCCGGTCGCGGGAGCGCACCGCGTGCCCAGGCAGCGTCATGGCCAGCAGGTCGTTGATGGCGGGCAGCAACTCCGGCGGTATGCCGTCGAACGTCGTCTGCAGGATCGCCAGGTAACTCCTTTCCGGCACCGACTGGCGCAGGCGTTTGACGACGTAGCGCGCCTGCTCGTCGTCGCTGAGGCTGTGGGTGGACACCACCACCCAGGCCATCGGCCGGTTCCAGTCGGCGAACGTGCGCACGACCCGGTCGTCGAGGATCTCGTCGATCTGGCGGATGTCGCCCTCGACCACGCGGACCGAGTCGGTGATCGGTTCGATGGTGGCCTGCGCGTTGGCCAGCACCATCGGGTCATTCTCTATATAGACGACACGCGCACAAGAGGTACGGAGCGTGTCGCGGGCGATGTCATGCAGCTGCCCGCCGGGTGGCAGGCCGCTGGGGACACCACTTCCCACGATCATGAACTGGTCAACGCCTTCACCGGCCAGGTGCCGTACGGCCCGGCACAGATACCCCTGGACGGCCCGAGCCGCGGCGGTCGTCACCGCGGCTGCCACGTCGTACCGGTTCACCGCTTCACGGTCGGCCCGGAAGTTGTTCTTGCCTCCGGTGGCGGCATCAAGGATGCGCGTGATCCTCGCGTGTGCGGTGTCGAGATTGGCCAGGTTTCGGATGGCACGTTGCCGCATTGCGTGTCGCCCCTTTCCCCTCGCCGCGTCCATTCGGGAAAGTTCCGGTCTCTGACCCCACTCGGATGACCAATGTTAATAATGATCCATAAATTCTCTTATTCAACTACATGGGGCAGTGTATTTTGAGGAAATATGACTTTTCGCATTCCCGGAGATCAATTCGCGGGCGTACGTGAAAGTCTTTCGCGATGCGCGCAGAGCATGTCGATCGTCTCGTCGCGGGTGGTCGTGGTGACCGACAGCTTGGTGAACGCCTGGTGGTACGCCTCCACCACGACCCCGTCGGTGATCAGCTCGTCGGCCTCCAGCGCGTGGGAGCACGCGATGTCGGGCTCGAACGCCTCCGCGAAGCGCCACAGCGTGAACGGGCCGGTGCGCGGCACGTACGCCGGGTCCTCCATCGGCACGATGTGCAGCGAGATGTTGGGCCGCTTGGCGTAGGCGATCAGCCGGTCGAGCTGGTCGAGCATGACCTCCGGGTCGGCGATCGAGCGCAGCAGGACGCCCTCGTCCATGACCGCCCACACGACCGGGCCGTTGGGCCCGAAGATCAGCCGCTGCCGGGCGGCCAGGATGTCGACCGCCGCGTCGGCCGTGGTGTGGCGGAACGAGCCCTGGTCGGCCGTGGCGATCGCGGCCAGCGCGTAGGACTCGGTCTGCAGCAGCGGCGGCACGAAGTGGGTGTGATAGGTGCGGATCACCGAGGCCCGGCTGTCGATGGCGCAGGTCGTCGCCAGCCACACCGGGAACGAGCTGGCGTCGTACCAGGCCAGCTCACGCTCGCCGCGCGCCAGCGAGAGCACGTACTCGCGGGCGGGCACGGCGGTCACCCCGTAGAGCGTCAGCAGGCGCTCGACGGTGGCCGGCGCGGGCGTGATGCGGCCGGCCTCGATCGCCTCGACCGCGACGGCGCCCTTGCCGAGCGCGGTCTCCACCTTCTCCGGGCTGATCTGCGCGGCCAGGCGCAGTGATCGGAGCCGCTCGCCGAGCGCCACCCGCATCGGCTCCTCCAGCGGCGCCGCCGCGTCGGGGATCTCCATGGCCGGCTCGGGCTCCTCGGGCAGGCCCTCGGCCTTGCGGGCCAGCTCGATCACCCCCCGCAGCACGGTCAGCGAGGCGTCGGACAGCCCGGAGGCGGACACGCCGATGGCGGCGGCGCGGAGCTGGAGGTCCTCCACCGCCCCGGACTCCAGGTAATCCTCACCTACGAGCCAGCCAACGCTCACCTGGAGGCATGCAGCGAGGGCGCGCAGCACCTGAAGCGTCGGGTTGGTCTGCTTGCCGGTGCGCAACTGGCTGACGTAGGCGCGTGTGATCGGGATGCCGGCCTCGGTGAGCGCGGCGGCGACTTGAGCGCCTGTGAAACCTCGCTTGTTGAGCGCGAGATCGAGTCGCTCGGCGAACTTCGCCACGCGGACCTCCTGCTACCCGTGAACGCTCTTCCAGCCTAGACGCCGCCCGGCGCGTCCGCGCAGGGCGCTCTTCCCGTACCGGAGCCGCTCACGTATTGTCGAAAACTGAGAGTTGACACCATAACCCGCATTTGGCCAGTATCGTACGACACGTGGAAACTGTTACCTGACAGCCGGCCCCTTCGGAGGCCCCCGGCAGGGAGGTGGCCGAACGTGACCATCGATCACCAGATAAGCCCCTGGTTCACCAAGAGCACGGCCTCACCGGCGCAGGAGCGGGTGATCCAGCGCATCTGCTCCCAGATCGCTCCGGCCGGGACAACGGTCAACGTATCGGACCTGCCTCTCGGCGGGGTCCAGATCTGGACAGACGGCGACGCCGGCACGTGGAGCCTGTACCAGCGGATGGCGCGCGAGCTGCGGCTCGCCGGCTGGCACGCCGAGGCGGGCACCGACCGCCTCATGGTGCTGGGCTGGAGCGCCGAAGCCCTGTCGTACCGGGTGCTCGTGCTCGACGCCGCGCTGGCCGGGCGGCTGGCCGACTACGACCTGACGTCGTTCATGGCGGTGACCGTCGCCACCCGGCTGCTCCAGGAGGGGCTGGCCGCCGAACGCGTCGTCCCGGAGGTGGAGGCGCGCCTGCGCGAGGAGCTGCGCTGGCCGGGACGGCTGGCCGACCTCGCCGGGCTCGAACGCACCGCCACGCTGGAGCCGCTGCGCCACCGGCTCGCCCAGATCGCCGGCCTGGAGGCCAGGGTGCGCGACCGCTGCGCCGAGCACCTGTCGCTGGCCGGCCGGGTCGCCACCTCGGTCACCGGCGGCAAGCCGCCCCCGCGCATCGGCTTCCCGCGCCTGACGGCGGGCCTGGCCACGGGCCTGTCCGAGCGGCTGGTCGCGGCCAGCGTGCCCAACCAGGCGACCGCGCCGCCCCACGCCCTGCTGTCCCCATCGGACGCAGGCGCCCTGACCTGACAGGAGTGATCATGCTCACCGACGAGGTCCGCGGGCCGCGCCACCGGCCCTGCGAGGTCCCGGTACGCGGCACCCGCCCGCCGCCACCCCCCGACCGGCCGCCCCTCGACCAGG
>NZ_JAHKRO010000086.1 GCF_019396325.1 Nonomuraea ceibae | reverse complement strand
TCCGATCTGGCGGCGCGGGCGGCGGCGGCTCCCGCCGGGGCGGGCGGGCCGTCGAGCTGCGCAGGCCCGGGATCGACTACGACGCGGTGCCCGCCTCGCTGGCCGGCTCGGCGGTGGAGCCGGGCGACCCCGCCTACGCGGGCGTGCGCTCGTCCTACGTGTGGGCCGGCTCGCCCGGCCTGGTGCTGCGGCCCGCGACGGCCGGCCAGGTGAGCGAGGCGCTCACGTACGCGATCGGCCAGGACGTGCCGCTCGCGGTGCGCAGCGGCGGCCACGGCATCAGCGGGCGCTCCACCAACGACGGCGGGATCGTCGTCGACGTGGGCGCGCTGGACGGCGTCGAGGTGCTCGACCGGGGGCGGCGGCTGGTGCGGGTGGGCGCGGGCGCCCGCTGGGGCGACGTGGCGCGGGCGCTGGCGCCGCACGGGCTGGCGATCAGCTCGGGCGACTACGGCGACGTGGGCGTCGGCGGGCTCGCCACCACGGGCGGCCAGGGCTTCCTGGCGCGCTCGTACGGGCTGACGATCGACCACGTGGTGGGCGCCGAGGTGGTGCTGGCCGACGGCCGGATCGTGCGCGCAGGCCCGGACGAGCACCCGGACCTGCTGTGGGCGTTGCGCGGCGCGGGCGGCAACATGGGCGTCGTCACCTCCTTCGACATCGAGGCCGCCGAGCTGGGCGACGTGGTCCTCGGCGTGTTCGTGCACGACGCGGCGGACCTGGCGGGCTTCCTGGAGCGGTGGGGCCGCCTGGTGGAGGACAGCCCGCGCGAGCTGACGCCGTTCCTGACGGTCTTCCCCGGCGGGGGCGCCGGGTCGGTGATGGCGCAGACGCTGGCGGTGTGGGCGGGCGACGACGCCGACGCGGCGGTCGGCGCGCTGGAGCCGTTCCTGGGGGCGGGGCCGGTGCTGCAGCAGCAGGCGCAGCTCGTCCCGTACGCGGCGCTGGTCGCGCCGCACCACAACCGGCACACCGGCCAGGCGGCCCTGCGCAGCCGCTCGGCGCTGGCCGACCACCTGGACGCCGGGCTCGCGGGGCGGCTGGCGGCGCTGTTCGCGACCGGCGACGCCCACATGCTGCAGGTGCGCTCGGTCGGCGGCGCGGTCAACGACACCCCGGCCGGCGCGACCGCGTACGCGCACCGCACGCAGAACTTCTCGGTGAGCGCCGTCATGGGCGCGGGCGACGCCTGGGAGGGCGTCGGCGCGCAGGCCGTCTACCTGAGCTTCGAGACGCGCACCGGTGAGGAGGTGCTGGCCAGGGCGTTCCCGCCGGAGACGCTGGAGCGGCTGCGGCGGATCAAGGCGGTGTACGACCCGCGCAACGTGTTCCGGCACAACTTCCCGATCACCCCCCGGGCATGATGTCCCCATGACGAACCCCCTGGACAAGATCGCCGCCATTCGCCTGTCTTCTGTCCTTCTGCCGCTGAGCACCCCGGTCAGCGACGCCAAGGTGCTCACCGGGCGGCAGCGGCCGATGACCGAGGTCGCGTTCCTGTTCGCGGAGATCACCACCGAGGGCGGGCACGAGGGCCTGGGGTTCTGCTACTCCAAGCGGGCCGGCGGCCCCGGCCAGTACGCGCACGCCCGCGAGCTGGCCCCCGAGCTGCTGGGCGAGGACGCCAACGACATCGCGCGGCTGTGGGAGAAGCTGGCCTGGGCGGGGGCGTCGGTGGGCCGGGGCGGGCTGGCGGTGCAGGCGATCGCCGCGTTCGACATCGCGCTGTGGGACCTGAAGGCCAGGCGGGCGGGCCTGCCGCTGGCCAAGCTGCTGGGCGCGCACCGCGACTCGGTGCGCTGCTACAACACCTCGGGCGGGTTCCTGCACGCGCCGATCGAGCAGGTGCTGGAGAACGCCTCGGCGGCGCTGGAGCGCGGCATCGGCGGCGTCAAGATCAAGGTGGGCCAGCCCGACACCCGCGCCGACCTGGCCAGGGTCCGG
Source organism: Nonomuraea ceibae (assembly GCF_019396325.1). Taxonomy (GTDB): domain Bacteria; phylum Actinomycetota; class Actinomycetes; order Streptosporangiales; family Streptosporangiaceae; genus Nonomuraea; species Nonomuraea ceibae. Next base: position 37,367 of record NZ_JAHKRO010000086.1, on the reverse strand, counting down.
GCGGTGCGCGCCCACCTGGGCGACGGCGTGCCGCTCATGGTGGACGCCAACCAGCAGTGGGACCGCCCGGCGGCGGCGCGGATGGGCCGCGCGCTGGAGGAGTACGGCCTGGTGTGGATCGAGGAGCCGCTCGACGCCCACGACCACGCCGGTCACGCCGCGCTCGCCGCCGCGCTCGACACGCCGATCGCCACCGGCGAGATGCTGACCAGCGTCGCCGAGCACGCCGAGCTGATCCGGGCGGGCGGCGCGGACGTCCTGCAGCCGGACGCGCCCCGGGTGGGCGGCATCACCCCGTTCCTGCGGCTGGCGGCGCTGGCCGAGCACCACCGGCTGCAGCTCGCCCCGCACTTCGCCATGGAGATCCACCTGCACCTGGCCGCCGCGTACGGCCTGGAGCCGTGGGTGGAGCACTTCGAGTGGCTGGAGCCGCTGTTCGAGGAGCGGCTGGAGATCCGCGACGGCCGCATGCTGGTGCCCGACCGGCCCGGCCTCGGCCTGACGCTGAGCGACCGGGCCGCCGGGTGGACGGTCGACAGCCGGACGTTCGGCGTCTAGGCGAACGGGATGTTGCGCCAGGGGCTGCCCGGGTCGGTGGTCAGGACGCGGTGGGCGTGGAGCATGTCGGCGTACCAGGCGCCGAACTCCTCCCCGTCGAAGTGGAGGCAGCGGCCCAGGATGTAGGCGGCGGAGAACTCCTCCCAGGACCGGTACGTGATCCGGCTGAGCCGTCCGGCGCGCACGACCGCCCGCTCGGCCTCGGCCAGGTCGCAGAAGCGGGCGCCGAGCCCCCAGCGGGCCATCTTCGAGGCGCGCCCGTAGTCCCACGCCTCGACCGTGCGGACGAACCCGCCCTCGGGGAGCAGGCCGTCCGCGCGGAAGCGCGCCTCGTAGCGGGTGATGCGCCCGATGAGCCGTTGCGCCCCGGACACCTGGGCCGCCTGGGCCGCCGGCTCGGCGTGCTCGCGCAGGTAGCGGTCGGTCACCTGGCGCCAGTGGTCCACCTCGACCGCGCCGCCGTAGTCGAGGGCGAGCGCGCTGCGGACGCGCAGCACGAGCTGCCAGAAAGAGCTGCTCATCCGGCCTTCGAGCAGGTCCTCCTGGGCGCTCAGCCATTCCTCGCGGCTGGTGATGCCCCACCACTCCTTCAGGCGTTTGCGCTCGCGGACGTAGCCGGTGCCGTGCCAGCCCATCGCGTTCCACAGCGAGGCGTTGGCGACGCAGAGCAGCGCCCCGCAGGCCAGGCCGTGGGCGACCGGGCCGTGCAGCGGGCCGCCGGCGCGCAGCGTGCGCAGCTCGCCCCGGGGCGGGTAGGCCACCCGGGCGGTGTGCTGGAGCCAGGTCCGCCGGTGGGCGGCGGTCGCGGGGAAGTACGCCTCGCAGGGGGTGCCGGGGTCGATCGCCAGCCACTCGTCGTCACGCGGCCAGTTGCGGGCGAGCTCGCCCAGGTCGTCGCGGAAGAAGACCGGGTCGGCCACGGGCGCGGGCAGCACCCCCTCGGTGAGGAACACCAGGTACTTGGTGCCGCCCACGCGCGTGGGCGCGTAGGTGACCCAGCCGGGCCGCGCGTCGGCGCGGGCGCGCGGCATCGCGTGGTAGAGGTGCGCGCCGGCCAGCACGTCGAAGTACGCGGCCCAGTCGCCGCGCGTCTTGGCCTCGTACAGGCGTTGCTCGACGTCGGTGGGCGCCTGCCAGGGCGCGCCCGCCGGGCCCTGACCCGTCATGAGATCAGGGCTCTCCCCCTCCCGTGTCCCCATGGCGCAGTACGTTACAACTGCCCGGTGGATCCCGTGCCCGGGGTCACCAGGCCGGACTCGTAGGCGAGGACGACGAGCTGGGCGCGGTCGCGGGCGCGGAGCTTGGTCATGGCCCGGTTGACGTGCGTCTTGGCGGTCATCGGGCTGATCACCATGTGCTGGGCGATCTGGTCGTTGGACAGGCCGCGGGCGACCAGGGCCACGGCCTCGCGCTCGCGGTTGGTCAGCTCCTGCAGCCCGGTGCCGGTGCCGGGCGGCGCCTGGGTGACGTAGCGGTCGATGAGCTTGCGGGTGATCGACGGCGCGAGCAGCGCCTCGCCGCGGGCCGCGACGCGGACGGCGTGCAGCAGGTCCTCGGGCACGATGTCCTTGACGAGGAACCCGGCCGCCCCGGCGCGCAGCGCGTCGAAGACGTACTCGTCGAAGCCGTAGTTGGTCAGGATGACGACGTGCACCCCGGCCAGCGCCGGGTCGGCGGCGATCCGCCGGGTCGCCTCGACGCCGTCGGCGACGGGCATCTGGATGTCGACGAGCGCGACGTCGGGCAGGTGCTCGCGGGCCAGCGCCACGCCCGCCAGGCCGTCGCCGGCCTCGGCCACGACGTCGATGTCGTCCTCCAGGTCGAGCAGCGCGCGGAACCCGCTGCGGATGAGCGGCTGGTCGTCGACCAGCAGGACGCGGATCACGACGCCCGGTCCGCGGGGATCAGGGGGAGCACGGCCTGCACGGCGAAGCCGCCCTCGCCGCGCGGCTCGGCGCGCAGCCGGCCGCCCAGGGCGGTGACGCGCTCGCGCATCCCGAGCAGCCCGACGCCGGGCACCGGGGCGGCGCCGGGCCTGGCCTGGCCGTCGTCCTCGACGCGCACGTCGACGGCGTCGGGGCCGCAGTCGATGCGGACGGACGCGCTGCCGGCGGCGGCGTGCCTGGCGACGTTGGTGAGCGACTCCTGCACGATCCGGTAGACGGTGCGGCTCACCGCGGCGGGCACGTCCTGCCGCCGCCCCTCGATGGTCAGCGTGGCGTCGAGACCGATGGTGCGGGCGCGTTCGACCAGGTCGGGGACGTGGTCGAGGCCGCGTGGCGGGGCCGTGTCGTCGTCGCGCAGCGCCTCCAGGGTGGCGCGCAGCTCGCGGCTCGCCTCCCGTCCGGCCTCCTGGATCGCCAGCAGCGCCTCGGGCACCCGCTCGCCGCGCTTGCGGGCGACGTGCACGGCGACCTCGGCCTGCACCTTGATGATCGAGATCTGGTGGGTGAGTGAGTCGTGCAGCTCGCGGGCGATGTGCAGCCGCTCCTCGTCGGCGCGGCGGCGCGCGGTCTCCTCGCGGGTGCGCTCGGCCTCCTCCGCCCGCCGCTCGGCCTGCCGCAGCGCCTCACCGGCCGCCCCGGCGGCGACCAGCCAGGCCAGCTCCAGCGCGCCCCTGGCCTGCGCGAACGCCTCGCCCGTGTCGTGCAGGCCGGACGCCAGGGCTGCCAGGGGCATCGCCGCCAGCACGAGCACGCTCACGCCGACGGTGACGGCGCGGCGCCCCGCCCGCACGGCGGCGTAGACGGCGAACAGGTACGCGACGGCGGGCACGTCGAACCCGGCCGCCTGGTAGCCGGCCGCGCACGCCCCGGTGACGGCCAGCACGGCGACCGGGACGCGGCGGCGCACGGCCAGCGCGAGCCCGCCGGTCGCCAGCAGCGCGTAGCCGGCCACGGCGGGGCCGGTGCCGGCAGGCTGTCCGGACAGGCCCGTGACCAGCAGCGCCGCCGCAACACAGACGGCGATCACCCAGTCCCCGACCGTGATCCCGGCCGTGCCCGTGGCCCTGGTTCTGGCCCTGACCCAGGCCGTGACCCTGGCCCATGCTGCGCTCATGGGCGCACCCTAGCCGGACGGGGGCGCGGGCGACTCCTGCGCGCGGACGAGCGGGCGGCTACCACGAGCGCGGTAGATCCGCGGCTCCTGCCGGAGGCGCGGCAGGCGGCTGCGTCGCCGGCGGCAGCGTGAAGTGCCGACGCCGGGCGGACGACCGGCGGACGGGCCCGGCGACATGATCGGGTGACGTCCATTCACCGAAGGAGCAGTCATGCCACTCCTCGACGCCGCCCACCTGGTCGCGGCCGCCCAGCCCGACCCCGTCACCGCGTACACGCTGAGCGCGGGCCGGATCGGCTCCCTCGTGGCCGCGCTCGCGGGGCTGGCGGGCGCCGCGCTCGGCGGGCGCGCCCTGGCCCGCCGCACCGGCCGGGGCGCGCGGGCCGGTGTGGTGCTGGGCCTGGCCGGGACAGCGGTCGCCGTGGTCGTCGTGGTCACCTCCGACGGCGGCATCGGCACCGGCAACGGGCTCGGCGGCGCGTTCGTGGCCCTGCTGATCGGGCTGGCCGCCACCGGGCTCGCCGGGCTGGCGACCGCGCGCTCGCGCCGTCCGTCCTGACCCGCCGTCCGGGAACCCCGCCGTCCTGGTGAAGCCGTCCTTGTGACGCGTCCCGGCTACCAGGCCACCTCCAGCGACGTCAGCCCGTACACGATGTGGAAGGAGCGGAACTGCGGCTCGCGGTCGGTCACCCGCAGGTCGGGGAAGCGCCGCAGCAGGGCAGGGAAGGCGATGCGCATCTCCATCCGGGCCAGCGGCGCGCCGAGGCAGTGGTGCACGCCGTGGCCGAACGCGACGTGGCCGGGCTCGCCCCGGGTGATGTCGAGCAGGTGGGCGTCGGGCAGCAGCGCCGGGTCGCGGTTGGCGGCCGGGAGGGCGCAGGCCACGATCTCGCCGGGGCCGATCGTGTGGCCGCCCAGCTCCACCTCGGTGGTGGTGATCTTGAACGTGCCTGAGTGCACGATGCTGAGCCAGCGCAGCAGCTCCTCCACGGCGGCGTCGATCCGCTCCGGCTCCTTGCGCAGCAGCTCCAGCTGCTCGGGGTGGCGCAGCAGGGCGAGCGTGCCGAGGGAGAGCATGTTGGAGGTGGTCTCGTGCCCGGCCAGCAGGAGCAGGCTGCCGATGCCGATCAGCTCGGGGTCGGTGAGGTCGTCGCCGTGCTCGCGCACCAGCATGCCGAGCAGTTCCTCGCCCGGCTCGGCCCGGTTGCGGGCGACGAGCTCGGCCATGTAGGCGCGCGACTCCAGCTGCAGGGCGACGCGCTCGGGGACGGGGATGGACATGTCGAGCATGCGGCCGGTGCGGTGCTGGAAGCCCTCGCGGTCGTCGTACGGGACGCCGAGCAGCTCGCAGATCACCAGGGACGGGATCGGCAGCGCGAACGCGGGCACCAGGTCGGCGGGCGAGCCGGCGCGCTCCATCGCGTCGAGGTGGTCCTCGACGATGCGGGTGATGCGCGGTTCCAGGCGGCGCATCCGGCGCAGCGTGAACTCGCCGGTCAGCATGCGGCGCAGCCGCGTGTGCTCGGGCGGGTCGGTGGCCAGCAGGTTGCCGGCGCGGGTCTCGGCCAGTTGCTCGGCGGTCAGTTTGGGCGCGCCGGGCAGCTCGGTGATGCCGCGGCGGGCGATGGCGAACCGTTCGGCGTCGCCGAGGACGGCGCGCACGTCGGCGTGGCGGGTGACGAGCCAGGCTTCGGCGCCGAACGGGGTCCGGACGCGGGCCACCCCCTGCTCTTCGCGGAAGGCGCCCAGCTCGGGGGCGGGATCCAGCTCTGTGCGCCGCATGTAGAGCGGCAGCTCCATCGAGGACACGTCCCCCACTCTGAAGCATCGGGCGGGCTGCCGCCAGAGGCGTTACCATCCGAGGCTTTTCGCGCACAAATCGTCACGATCATCGTTATGGTAACGAAGCCTGTCATTTTCCCGCCGTCGCCGTCGACCATGCGACTCTTTCCGGCGAACGATCCGACCTGACTGGGAGAACCTTGGTGGTTGGCAGCAACCTCGACAACGACCGCGTTCACGAGGCCTTTGCGGAACAGGTGCGGCGCACCCCCGATCGCATCGCCGTGGTGGCGGGCACGACTCGCATGACGTACGAAGAGCTCGACGCCCGCGCCGAGCGGATAGCCGGGGAGTTACGCAGCCGGGGAGCGGGCCCGGGCGACTCCGTGGGCGTCTGCCTCGACAGGGACGAGTCCCTGATCGCCGCCCTGCTGGGCGTGTGGAAGGCGGGCGCGGCCTACGTGCCGCTCGACCCGGCCTACCCGGCCGACCGGCTGGAGTTCATCGCCGCCGACGCGGGCATGGCCCAGCTCATCACCTCCGAGCCGGTGGCGCGGCGGCAGGAGGCCGTGCTGCGCGCGTCGGGGGCCGAGGCGCTGCTCGTGGAGTCCCTGACCGGGGACCTCCCGTACGAGCCGGTGGCCGGCGGCCCGTCCGACGCCGCGTACGTGATCTACACCTCGGGCTCGACCGGGCGGCCCAAGGGCGTGGTCATCGAGCACGGCAACGCCATGGCGCTGCTGCGCCACGAGGCGGACGTCTACGCGGGCGAGCTCGGCGGGATGCTGTTCGCCACCTCGGTGTGCTTCGACCCGTCGGTGACGCAGATGTTCCTGCCGCTGGTCTGCGGCGGCACCGTGATCGTGGCCGACAACCTGCTGGCGCTGTCGGCCCTGCCCGCCCGCGACGAGGTGACGACCGTGTACGGCGCGCCGTCGGCGCTGGTCGCGCTGCTGAACGAGCCGCTGCCCGCCGGGGTGCGGATGGTGATCGCCGGCGGCGAGCCGTTCACCAGGGCGCTGGCCGATCGCATCTACGCCAACCCTGGCGTTCGCCGGATCGTAAACGTATACGGACCCACCGAGTGCACGGTGACCTGCACGTCCTCCGAGGTGTACCGCGACGGCGAGGACGAGCCGCCCATCGGCACCGCCTACGCCGGCTCGCTGCTGAGCGTGCGCGACGCCGAGGGCCGCCCGCTGCCGGACGGCGAGGTCGGCGAGCTGTGGGTGGCCGGGCCGCTGGTCGGCCGCGGCTACCTGAACCGGCCCGAGCTCACCGCCGAGCGGTTCGTCACCGACGACGACGGCGTACGGCACTACCGCACCGGCGACCTGGTCCGCCGCGAGAACGGCGTCTGCCACTACGCGGGCCGCAACGACGACCAGGTCAAGGTGGCCGGCTTCCGCGTCGAGCTGGGCGAGGTGCAGGGCACGCTGACCCGCTACCCCGGCGTCAACCACGCGGTCGTGCTCACCCGGACCGACGCGCGAGACGTGCGCCGCCTGGTCGCCTACGTCGAGCCCGCCCCCGGCCAGGAGCCCGCCGAGGCGGAGCTGCGCGCGTGGATGCGGGAACGGCTGCCCGACTACATGGTGCCGTCCCGGATCGCGATCATGCAGCGGATCCCGCTCGGCCCCACCGGCAAGGTGGACCGGGCCGCGCTGCCCGCGCTGGAGTTCGCCCCCGAGCTCGGCCCGTACGTCGAGCCCCGCGACGACGTCGAGCGGCGGCTGGCCGCGATCGTCGGCGAGGTGCTCGGCGTCGACCGGGTGGGCATCCACCACCACTTCATCGACCTCGGCGGCCACTCGCTGGCGGCGGCCCGGATCTGCGCGGTCATCGAGCGCGAGCTGGGCGCCCGGGTGGCGCTGACCACGTTCCTGGGGCGGCCGACGATCGCCGAGCTGGCCCCGCTCGTGCAGATCGGCGACGGCGCCCCCGGCCCGAGGCTGTCCCATCACGCCGGCCGCGACCGCTACCCGCTCACCGCCGCCCAGCACGGCATGTGGCTGCTGCGCGAGGTGAGCCGGACGGCCAACGCCACCACGCTCGCCTTCCGGCTGCGCCTGACCGGGCTGGAGTCGGCCGAGCCGGTGCGGGCCGCGCTGGACGCCCTCGTCCGCGAGCACGAGGTGCTGCGCTCGGTCACCGTCATCGGCGACAACGGCGAGCCGATGGCCGAGGTGCGGCCGCCCGCGCCGGTGCCGCTGGAGGAGCACCCCTACTCCCCCGGCCTCGCCGAACGCCTGGCCGTGCACGGCTTCGACCTGTACGCCGACGTGCCGCTGCTGCGGGCCGCCCTGCTCTGGCTCGACGAGCGCAGCGCCGAGCTGATCGTCGTCACCGACCACACCGCCTACGACGGCTGGTCCAACGCCACCCTGATGGCCGCGCTGACCGGCACCGTGGCCGAGCAGCCCGTCCAGGTGGGCGACGTGGCCCTGCTGGAACGCGAACTGGCCGCCGACCCCGACCGGATCGGGCGGCTGCGCGCCTTCTGGGCCGAGGAACTGGCCGGCGCCGCGCCCCCGTACGACCTGTCGGCCCGCGCCCAGTCGGGGCCGAGCCGGTTCCGCGGCACGCGCCTGCTGCGCGAGGTGCCGCCCGCGACGGCCGCCCGCGTGGGCGAGCTCGCCGCCTCCACCGGCACCACGCCGTTCGCCGTCTACTTCACCGTGCTCGGGCTGCTCGTCGCCGCCCAGACCGACCGGCCCGACGTGCTCCTCGGCGCCGCCGTCGCCGACCGCGCCCACCCCGAGCTGGAAGGGCTCGTCGGCCCGCTCGTCGACGTGCTGCCCGTACGGCTGCGCCTCGACGGCGAGCTGACCGTGCGGCGCGCCGTCGTGCAGGCGGCCGCCGCCACCACCCGCTCGCTCGACCACGTGGGGCTCGCGCCCGAGGAACGCCTGGCCGTCTCCGGCATCGAACGGCCGCGCGGCACCATGCTCACGCCCGTCGTCATGTCCTACCAGCCGCCCGCCGTCCCGGTGCGGCTCACGGGCGGCGGCCTCCAGGTCGAGCTCCTCGGCGAGCTGAGCGGCGGCGGCGCCCAGGCCCCGTACACGCTGTTCGTCAACACCACCGCCGAGGGGGTCGAGATCCAGATCGAGTACGACGTCGACCTGTTCGAGCGGGAGGAGGCCGAGGCGTTCTCCGACCGGCTGATGCGGCTGCTGGAGGCCGCGGTCGCCGGGCCGGACCAGCCGCTGTCGGCGTTCGAGCTCGTCACCGCCGAGGAACGGGCGACGCTGCTGCACTGGGGCACCGGCGCGCCCCTGCCCGCCGCCCAGCACCCGACCGTCGTCCATGAGCTGCTGGAACAGGCCCGCCTGCACCCCGCCCGGGTGGCGGTCGCCGACGGGACCGGCTCGCTCACGTACGCCGAGCTGGCGGACGCCTCCGCCCGCGTCGCCGCGGCACTCACCCGCGCCTTCGACGGCGAGGCCGAGCGCGTCGCCGGGGTGTGCCTGCCGCGCGACCGGTGGCTGCCCGCCGCCCTCGCCGGCGTCGCGCGGGCCGGGGCGGCGTACGTGCCGCTGGAGCCCGACCACCCGGCCGAACGGCTGCGCCGCCAGCTCGCCGACTCCGGTGCCCGCGTGGTGCTGGCCGCCGGCGACACCGTCGCCGTGGCGCGCGGCCTCGCCGAGTCCACCGGCGCGGTCGTCGTCGACCTGGCCGACCTGCCCGATGCCGACCTGCCCGATGCCGGGTTCACCGAGGTCGCCGCCACGCCGGAGACGACCGCGTACGTGCTCTACACCTCCGGCTCCACCGGCCGCCCCAAGGGCGTCGAGGTCACGCACGGCAACCTGTCGGCGTTCGTCCGCGCGATGCGGGCCGTGCCCGGCGTCCGCGACGACGACGTGATGCTCGGGCTGACGCCGTTCTCCTTCGACGTGTTCGGCTTCGACCTGTGGGTCAGCCTGTGCAACGGGCTCCGGCTCGAACTGCTCGACCGGGAGTCGGCCGTGGACGGCCATGTCGTCGCGCGCCGCATCGGCGAGAGCGGCGTGACGCTCCTCACCGCGACCCCGACCACGCTGCGCATGCTCGTCGCCGCCGGATGGACCGGCGGCGACCGCGTACGCGTCGTGAGCATCGGCGAGGTGCTCGACCCCGTCCTCGCCGGGGAGCTCGTCGCCCGCGTCGGCGAACTGTGGAACTCCTACGGCCCCACCGAGACCACCGTCTACTCCACCATGACCAGGATCGACCGGGTCACCGGCGACAGCGTGCCCATCGGCGGGCCGCTGCCCGGCGAGCGGGCGTACGTGCTCGATCAGGCGGGACGGCTCGTGCCGCCCGGCGTGCCCGGCGAGCTGTGGATCGGCGGCGCCGGAGTCGCCCGCGGCTACCGGGGGCTGCCGTCCGAAGCGTTCACCGACGACCCGCTCGCCCCCGGCGAACGGCGCTACCGCACCGGCGACCTGGCCCGATGGCGCGACGACGGCACCCTGTCCTTCCTCGGCCGCCGCGACCACCAGGTGAAGGTGCGCGGCCACCGCATCGAGCTCGGCGAGATCGAGGCGGCGCTGCGCGAGCTCGTCGCCGACGCCGTCGTCACCGTGCACGAGGACCACCTCGTCGGCTACCTCGTCGGCGGCGACGCCCGCGCCGTCGAGGCCGCCCTGCGCGAACGGCTGCCCGACTACCTGGTGCCCCGGCAGTGGGTGACGCTCGACGCGCTGCCCACCACCTCCTCCGGCAAGCTCGACCGGGGCGGGCTGCCCAAGCCCGACCTCGCCGCCGCCCGCACCGTCGTCCCGCCCGCCACCGAGGCCGAGCTGCTCGTCGCCGAGGTGTGGCAGGCGGTGCTCGGGGTGGCCGCGGCCGGGGTCAACGACGACTTCTTCGCCCTCGGCGGTCACTCGCTGGCCGCCATGCTGGTCGCCGGACGCCTCCGGGAGGCGCTGGCCATGGAGGTGCCGGTGCGGCTGCTGTTCGAGCGGCCGGTGCTGGGCGACTTCGCGGCGGGCGTCGAGGAGCTGCTGGACGCGGACGTGGAGGTGGCCCCGTGACCGAACAGGCGACCACCCCGTTGACCGGCCCCTCGACGGACGCGCGCGACCCCTCCGGGGGTGTGGGCCTCTCCGGGGTTGGCGGACCCTTCGGAGGTGGCGCCTCCGAGGGGCGGAGGCGGCGGGTCGAGGATCGGCTCGCGGCGGCGCGCAGGGCCGTGGCGCGGGCGGTGCCGGGGATTCCGGTGCGTGCCGGGGAGGCGCCGCCGTCACCCGCGCAGGCGCGGCTGTGGTTCCTGGCGCAGCTCGCCGAGCCGGGCGACCGGGGCGCGTACAACGTGCCGACGGTCGTGCGGCTGCGCGGCCCGCTGGACCCGGCGGCGCTGCTGGGCGCGGTGCGGGAGCTGGCCGAGCGGCACGAGGTGCTGCGCACGCTGGTCGAGCAGGACCGCACCACGGTGGTGGACGCCGCCCGGGTGCCGGTCACGGCCGAGGACGTGACGGCGGAGGCGCTGCCGGAGCGGCTGGAGCGGGAGGCGTACCGGCCGTTCGCGCTGGACGCCGAGCCGCCTGCCCGGGCGGTGCTGTACCGGCTGGGCGACGAGGAGCACGTGCTGCTGCTGACCGTGCACCACGTCGCGTTCGACGCCTGGTCGCGGGACGTGGCGCTGGCCGAGCTGGCGGCGCTGTACGCGGCCGCGCTGGGCGTGGCCGAGCGGCCGGAGCCGCCGAGGGTGCAGTACGGCGACTACGCGCAGTGGCTCGCCGGGCAGCCCGAGCCGGACGTGAGCTGGTGGATGGAGCGGCTGGCGGGCCTGGAGCCGGTGCTGGACCTGCCCACGGACCGGCCGCGCCCGACGGTGGCGGACTGGGCGGGCGGCGAGGTGCCGGTGCTGCTCGGCCCCGAGCTGGCGGCGCGGGTGCGCGCGGCAGCCGGGGAGGCGGGCGCGACGCCGTTCATGGTGCTGCTGGCGGCCTGGCAGGAGCTGCTGGGCCGGGTGTCGGCGACGGACGACGTGCCGGTGGGCGTGCTGGAGGCGGGCAGGCTGCATCCGGACACCGAGCGGATGCTGGGCTGCTTCGTGAACACGCTGGTGATGCGGGGCGACCGGTCGGGCGAGCCGACGGGGCGTGAGCTGCTGGCGCGGGTGCGCGGCATGGCGCTGGACGCGTTCGCGCACCGGGAGACGCAGTTCGAGCGCGTGGTGGAGGAGCTGCACCCGGACCGGAACCTGGCGACGACGCCGGTCGTCCAGGCGGTGCTGAACGTGGTGGACTCCCGCCCGGAGCCGCCGCGCTTCCCGGGGCTGGACGTGGAGGTGTCGGAGCCGCCGCTGCGGACGGCCAAGTACGACCTGAACCTGGCGCTGGCCAACGCCGGCGACGGCGGCTACCGGGGGACTCTGGCCTACCGGGCGGACCTGTTCGACGCGGGCACGGCGGCCCGGCTGGCGGGCTGGTACGTGACGCTGCTGGAGGGCATGCTCGCGGACCTGGACGCCCCGGTGGCGGCGGTGCCGCTGGAGCCGGTGGACGGGCCGGTGGCGGCGGGCCCGCGCCGGGAGTTCGACCTGTCCAGGCCGCTGCACGCGTGGTTCGAGGACTGGGCGGCCCGCACCCCGGACGCCGTCGCGGTGTCGGACCCGGCGGGCACCATGACGTACGGCGAGGTGGAGCGGCAGGCGAACCGGATCGCGCACCACCTGGTGGCGGCCGGGGTCGGCGCCGACGACGTGGTCGGCATCCTGGCCGAGCGGCACGGGCCGCTGATCCCGGCGATCCTCGGGGTGCTCAAGGCGGGCGCCGCGTACATGCCGCTGGAGCCGGCCTACCCGGACGAGCGGCTGGCGTACATGGTGTCGTGCGGGGCGCGGCTGGTGCTGGCCGAGCGGGCGCTGGCCGGGCGGCTGCCGGGCGCGCTGGTGCTGGAGGACGTGCTCGCCGCCGGCCTGCCGGAGACGCCGCCGGGCGTCGAGGTGGCGCCGGAGCACCTGGCGCACGTGCTGTTCACCTCGGGCTCGACCGGGCGGCCGAAGGGCGCGGCGGTCGAGCACCGGGCGGTGCTGCACTACCTGCGGGCGGTGGCCGAGCGCGTGGGCGGCCCGTACACGTCGTGGGGCGTGGTGTCCACGATGGCCTCCGACCTGGTCATGACGTGCCTGTTCGGGGCGCTGCTCAGCGGCACGACGGTGCACCTGCTGGACCAGGACGCGGCGACGGACCCGGAGGCGTTCGCCGGCTACCTGGCCGATCACCCGGTCGAGGTGATCAAGATGGTGCCGAGCCATCTGGAGCTGCTGGCGGCGCACGGCGACCTGGCCGCGATGCTGCCGACGGACCTGCTCATCCTGGCGGGCGAGGCCACCTCGTGGGACCTGGCCGAGCGGGTCAGGGCGGCCCGGCCGGGCGTGGAGCTGCAGATCCACTGCGGCCCGACCGAGACGGTGGTGTCGGTGCTGAGCTGCACCGCGCCCGAGACGCCGACCGGGTCGGCGAACGTGCCGCTGGGCAGGCCGCTGGCGAACGTCGACTGTCACGTGGTCGACGCGGCGGGCCGGCCGCTGCCCGCCGGGGTGCCGGGCGACCTGTGGATCGGCGGGCCGAGCCTGGCCCGCGGCTACCTGGGCCGGCCGGACCTGACGGCCGAGCGGTTCGTGCCGGACCCGGTGACGGGGACGACGCGCTGCTACCGGACGGGCGATCGGGTGCGGCTGAACGCCGACGGCATGATCGAGTTCCTGGGCCGGGTGGACGACCAGGTGAAGATCCGCGGCTTCCGGGTGGAGCTGGGCGAGGTCAAGGCGGCGCTGCACGACCAGCCGGGTGTCCTGGAGGCGGCGGTGCTGCCGGTCGGCGAGGCGCACAACCGCCGGCTGGCCGCCTGGATCGCCCCGGCGGACGTGGACCTGGCCGCGGTGCGGGCGGGGCTGCGCGAGCGGCTGCCGGAGTACATGGTGCCGCCCGCGATCATGGCGCTGGACGCGCTGCCGCTCACCCCGCTCGGCAAGGTGAACCGGGCCGCGCTGCCGATGCCGGAGGCGGCCGCCGCCGGTGAGCGGGTCGCGCCGGCGACGGCGACGGAGGAGCGGATCGCCGCCGTGTGGGCGCGGGTGCTGGGCGTGGCGGACCCGGGCGTGGAGGACGACTTCTTCGCGCTGGGCGGCGACTCGTTCATGGCGGTGCGGGCGGTGCGCGACATCGACCCGGCGCTGCGGGTGATCGACCTGTTCACCCGGCCGACGATCCGCGAGCTGGCCGCGCACCTGGACTCGGGCGACGGGGGCGAGCCGGGGCTGCTGCACCGGCTGGCCGGTCCCGCCGTGGCGGCCCGTACCGTGCTGTGCGTGCCGTACGGCGGCGGTTCGGCCGCCGCGTACGGGCCGCTGGCGACGGAGCTGGCGGCCCGCCACCCGGGGACGGCGGTGCTGGCCGTCGAGCTGCCCGGCCACGACCCGGCGCGGCCCGACGAGGCCATGCTCACGCTGCCGGAGCTGGTCGGCCGGGTGATCGAGGAGCTGTCGCCGCTGACCACCGGCCCGGTGGCCCTGTACGGGCACTGCGTCGGGTCGGCGACGGCCACGGAGCTGGCGCTGCGGCTGGAGGAGGCCGGGGTGCCGGTGGCCGGGCTGTTCGTCGGCGGCAGCTTCCCCGACGCCCGGCTGCCGGGGCGGCTGTCCGCGTGGTGGAACCGCAGGTTCCCGGCCAACCGCTGGTCGTCGGACCGCTCGCAACGCGACTTCCTGCGTACGCTCGGCGCGCTGGACGAGGACACCGGCGACACCACGATCATGCTGCGCGGGCTGCGGCACGACGTGGAGGAGGCGCAGGCGTGGTTCAGCGGCGAGCTGGCCGCGGGCGGCGCCCGCAAGCTGAACGCGCCGGTGCTGTGCGTGATCGGCGAGCGTGACCGCTCCACGGAGCTCTACCAGGAGCGTTACCGGGAGTGGGGCGCGTTCGCGGAGCGGGTGGCGCTGGCCACGATCCCGCGCGCGGGCCACTACTTCCTCAAGCACCAGGCGACGCGGCTGGCCGAGCTGATGGACGCGCACCTGGCCGACTGGGAGGCCGGGCGGGTGCCCGAGCCGGTCGCCGATGTCGAGGTGGTGGGCGAGCGGGCGCGCAGGGACCTGCGCCGCTTCTACACGGTCGCCGTCGGGCAGACGGCGTCGCTGCTGGGCAGCGCGCTCACCTCGTTCGCGCTGGGCGTGTGGGCCTACCAGGAGAGCGGGCGCGTGTCGGACTACGCGCTCGTCACGATGCTGGCCACGCTGCCGTCGCTGCTGGCCTCGCCGCTGGGCGGCGCCGTCGCCGACCGGGTGGACCGGCGGCTGGTGATGCTGACGTGCGACGCCGTGTCGGCGGTGGCGACGACCGCGCTGGTGGCGCTGCTGGTGGCGGGGCGGCTGGAGGTGTGGCAGGTCGGCATCGTCTCCGGCGTGCTGTCGCTGGTGACCGCCTTCCACCGGCCCGCCTACCTGGCGGCCGTCGCCCAGCTCGTGCCGAAGCCGTACCTCATGCAGGCCAACGCGGTCGCCAACCTCGGCACCGGGCTCGGCATGCTGCTGGCCCCGCTGGCCGGGGCGGCGCTGATCACGCTGATCGGCGTGCACGGGGTGGTGGCGGTCAACATCGTCACGTTCGTGATCGGCCTGGCGACGCTGCTGCTCGTGCGGTTCCCGGACCGGATGTTCCATCGGCTGGAGGAGACGTTCACGCAGGCCGTGGCCGGCGGGTGGCGGTTCCTGGTCCGGCGCAGGCCGCTGATGATCATGATCGCGTTCTTCGTCGTGGAGAACTACCTGGGCATGCTCGCGCTGGCGATCACCGTGCCCGTGCTGCTGTCGTTCGGCGACGTGACGGCGGTCGGGACGGTGACGGCGGCGCAGGGCCTGGGCGCGGTGCTCGGCGCGCTGGTGATGGTGTTCTGGAACGGCACCGAGCGGCGGGCCATCGGCATGGTGGGCTTCGTCAGCGGGTTCGGGCTGGGCATCGTGCTCATCGGGCTGCGGCCGTCGGTGGCGCTGGCGGCGTTCGGCGGGCTGATGTCGTGGCTGTTCCTGAGCGTGCTCAACACGCACTGGCTGTCGATCATCCAGCTCAAGGTGGGGCTGGAGCTGCAGGGCCGGGTGCTGGCCACCAACCAGATGCTGGCGGTGTCGATGACGCCGCTGGCGTTCCTGACGGCGCCGCCGCTGTCGGAGCTGTTCGAGCCGCTGCTGGCGCCCGGCGGGGCGCTGGCCGGGACCGTGGTCGGCGACGTGGTCGGCGTCGGGCCGGGCCGGGGCGTCGGGCTGCTGCTGGCCGTCACCGGGGCGCTCCTGGTCGTGTGGGGGGCGCTCGGCCTGTGGTACCGGCCGTTGCGGCGGATGGAGGACGACCTGCCGGACGCGGTGGCGGGCGCCGAGATCGCCGACGACCTCGACGCCGTACAGGAGGAGGCCGACCGGGAGCTGGCCCGCGCCGGCACCTGACCCCAGGCGTGGCCGTCAGGCGGCCGGGACGATGACGCGCCAGGCCGCCGGGCGCAGGGTCCAGGTGCGGTGGGGGGCCGGTGAGCAGAGCTCGCCGTCGGCGTTGGCCGGGGCGGGCTCGCCCTCGACCGTCACCGTGCTCCCCCGCACGGTCAGCACGTCGCCGCGCTCGGGGTGCCGGCCGCGCCGCAGCAGCGCCCCGAACGCCAGCCGCGCCAGCGGCGAGACGGCGTAGGAGACGACGACGTCCACCTGGCCGTCGTCGGGCCGGGCGTGCGGGGCGAGCGGGGTGCCGCCGCCGATGGAGACGCCGTTGCCGACGCCCACCATCAGCACGCGCCGCCGCCCGTCGCTGACCAGCCCGCCGTCGACCCGGACGCGCAGCCGCCACCCTTTGGTGCGCAGCCCGGCCAGGAGGGCCCCGGCGGCGTACGCGGCGCGGTGCAGGAGGGGCTTGAGCGCGGCGGCCTGCTCGGAGGCGCGGGCGCCGACGCCCACGTGGACGGCGTTGACGACGACGCCGCCCCGGTCGTCGACGAGCAGGTCGAGGGCGCGTTCGCGGCCCCGGAGGACGGCCCGCGCGGCCTCGCGGGGGTCGAGCGGGATGCCCAGGGCGCGGGCCAGGTCGTTGCCGGTGCCGAGCGGCACCAGCCCGACGGGCCGGGAGCCGAGCTCGCCGCGTTCGAGGAGCGCGGCGACGACGGCGTGCACGGTGCCGTCGCCGCCGAGGACGACGGGGACGCGGTCGGCGTGCTCGGCCAGGATCGCGCCGACGCCGCCGGGCTCCGGCAGGTCGGGGGCGAGCACGTCGGCGGATTCGCCCAGCGTGTCGAGCACGGCCGCGCGGGTGCGCCCGTCGACGCCGCCTGCGGCCGGATTGCCGATCACCACGAGCCTCATGGCCGCTTGGTGCCCCGGATCACGCCCGGCTAACGCACCTCCCGCAGTGTCACGCTTTATCCACATACGTCCTGGCGCTTGGCAACGGGCTTCCCGACATTTAGGGTGCCAGTGCAATGCCACACATTACTGAGCCCGGCGATCCCCGCGAAGGAGAAGGTTGATCACCGCCACTTACACGATCCCCGGGATGCGGGTGCGCGACCACGAGGTGGCGGTGCCGCTCGACTGGTCGGCCCCGGACCGGGGCACGATCACCGTGTTCGCCCGCGAGCTGGCCGACCCGGTCCGCGACCGCGAGGACCTGCCGTGCCTGCTCTACCTCCAGGGCGGGCCGGGCGGCAAAGGCCCGCGCCCGACCAGCCGCGACGGCTGGCTCGGCCACGCGCTGAGGACCCACCGGGTGATCCTGCTGGACCAGCGCGGCACCGGCCGCAGCTCCCGGATCGACGGCCGGCTGATGAGCGGCCTCACCGCCGAGGAGGGCGCCGCCCGCCTCGCGCTCTTCCGGGCCGACTCGATCGTGGCCGACGCCGAGCACCTGCGCACGACCGTCTTCGGCGGCCGGCGCTGGTCGACGCTGGGCCAGAGCTACGGCGGCTTCCTCACGCTCACGTACCTCTCGCGCGCCCCCGAGGGGCTGAGCGCCTGCTACGTGGCGGGCGGGCTGCCCGCGCTGGAGCCGGACGCCGCCGAGGTCTACCGCCGCACCTATCCCCGGGTCGCGGCCAAGAACGCCGCGTTCTACCGCCGCTACCCGCACCACGCCGAGACCGCCGCGCGGCTGGCCGACCGGCTGGCCGAGGGCGACGTGCGGCTGCCCGACGGCGACACGCTCACCGTGCGGCGGCTGCAGTCGCTCGGCCTCGACTTCGGCATGAAGCCCGGCTTCGAGCGCATGCACTGGCTGCTCGACGAGGCCGCCGGGCTGCCGGAGACGTTCCTGCACCAGGTGCTGGCCCGCTCGTCCTACGCCGACAACCCGCTGTTCGCCGCGCTCCAGGAGAGCATCTACGGGCACGGCCCCGGCGCGACCGCGTGGGCGGCCGAGGCGGAGCGCGCCCGGCGTCCGGAGTTCGCGGAGACGGCCAGGCCGCTGCTGTTCACCGGGGAGATGATCTACCCCTGGATGTTCGAGGAGATCCGCGCCCTGCGCCCGTTCCGGGGCGCCGTCGAGCTGCTCGCCGGGCGCGCGGACTGGCCGCCGCTCTACGACCTCGACCGGCTGGCCGCCAACGAGGTGCCGCTGGCCGCCGCCGTCTACTTCGACGACATGTACGTGGACTCCGGCCTGCAACTGGACACCGCCTCCCGCGTCGGCAACGCGCGGGCCTGGGTCACCAACGAGTACGAGCACGACGGCATCGGCGACGAGCGGGTGTTCGTCAGGCTGACGGAGCTCGTCGCCGAACAAGGAGGAGGAATCACCGGTGGGTGACGGCAAGCTGCCCAGACTCTCAGAGATCCCGGCGTTCACCGAGCACATGGCGAAGGGCTGGGACTCGCCCCGCCGCACGCCGCCGGTGGTCGCAGGCGCGGCCGAGGCCGCCGCCGCGCACCGGGCCCGGCTGGCCGCCGCGCTGCCCGGCCAGAGCGTGACGGTGCCCGCCGGGCGGGCGCCGGTGCGCAGCAACGACACGTTCTACGACTTCCGCGTGGACAGCGACTTCTTCTGGCTGACCGGGTGCGCGGTGGAGAACGCCGTGGCCGTGGTGTCCGGCGGCGGCTGCACGCTCTACCTGCCGCCCCCGGCGGGTCCCGGTGAGCCGGAGTTCTTCACCGACGCCGCCTACGGCGAGCTGTGGGTGGGCCCGTCGCCGTCCCTTGCGGAGTGGGCCGCGGCCCTGGGCGTCGAGGTGCGGCCCCTGGCCGAGCTCGACGGCGAGCCGCAGCCGCCGTCCGACGAGGTCAGGCGGGTGCTCGCCGAGCTCCGCATGATCAAGGACGAGTGGGAGGTGGACCGGCTCCGCGAGGCGGTGGACCGTACCGTGGAGGGATTCGCCGCCGTCGTCGGCGAGATCCCGGCGGCGGTCGCGGGCGGCGGGGAGCGCTGGCTGCAGGGCACCTTCGACCGCTACGCCCGCACGCACGGCAACGGCCCCGGCTACGCCACGATCGTCGGCAGCGGCGCGCACGCCCCCACGCTGCACTGGGTGCGCTGCGACGGGCCGGTGCTGCCGGACGAGCTGCTGCTGCTCGACATGGGCGTGGAGACGCGCGCCCACTACACCGCCGACGTCACCCGCACCTTCCCCGCCTCCGGCCGCTTCACCGAGACCCAGCGGCGGGTGCACGACCTGGTGGAGAAGGCGCACCGGGCGGGCCTGGCCGCGGTGGCGCCCGGCCGCCGGTTCACCGACTTCCACCACGCCGCCATGGAGGTCATCGCGCGCGGGCTGGACGACTGGGGGCTGCTGCCGGTGTCGGTCGACGAGGCCCTGTCGGAGCAGGGGCAGCACCACCGCCGCTGGCTCGTCTGCGGCATCGGCCACCACCTGGGCCTGGACGTGCACGACTGCGCCAAGTCCCGGCCCGAGGCCTACCACGGCGCGGCGATGGCGCCCGGCATGGTGCTCACGGTCGAGCCCGGCCTGTACTTCCACGCGCACGACCTGACCGTCCCGCCGGAGCTGCGCGGCGTCGGCGTGCGGATCGAGGACGACCTGCTCGTCACGGCCGACGGCATGGAGAACCTCTCCTCGGCGCTGCCCCTGGACGCGGGCGGCCTGGAGACCTGGATGAGCGACCACAAGGAGAAGGCATGACCACCCCCGTCTGGCACGGCGTGCACGTCGCGACCGCGCTGCCCTTCCACGACGACCTGTCGGTCGACTACGACGGATACGCCGAGCACGTGCGCTTCCTGGCCGAGGGCGGCTGCGACGGCGTCTGCCCGAACGGCTCGCTGGGCGAGTACCAGACGCTGACCCCCGAGGAGCGGGCCCGCGTGGTGCGCACCGCCGTCGAGGCCGCCCCCGAGGGCTTCCACGTGATGCCCGGCGTGGCGGCCTACGGCGCGGCCGAGGCCAGGCGGTGGGCCGAGCAGGCGGCCGAGGCGGGCGCCTCGTCGGTGCTGCTGCTGCCGCCCAACGCCTACCGCGCCGACCGGGAGGCCGTCGTCGGCCACTACCGGGAGGTGGCCAGGGCCGGGCTGCCGGTCGTCGCGTACAACAACCCGATCGACACCAAGGTCGACCTGACCCCGGAGCTGCTGGCCGAGCTGTACCGGGAGGGGCTGATCGTCGGGGTCAAGGAGTTCACCGGCGACGTGCGCCGCGCCTACGAGATCGCCGAGCTGGCCCCGGGCCTGGACGTGCTGATCGGCTCCGACGACGTGCTGCTGGAGGTGGGCATCGCCGGGGCGGCCGGCTGGATCGCGGGCTACCCGAACATGATCCCGAAGGCCACGGTCGAGCTGTACCGGCTGGCCACCTCCGGCGACCCGGCGGACCTGGCCAGGGCGCTGCCGATCTACCGCGACCTGCACCCGCTGCTGCGCTGGGACTCCAAGACGGAGTTCGTGCAGTCCATCAAGCTGTCGATGGACCTGGCCGGGCGCAGGGGCGGGCCGTGCCGCCCGCCGCGCACGCCGCTCTCCCCCGAGCTGGCCGCCCGCATCACCCGCGACACGCGGGCGGTGCTCGACAAGGGGTACGTGTAGCCGCATAGCGCCCCCCTACCTGGGAATGGAGTGATCCAGGACACATCTGGCTGGTCGGGGGGCTGGCATGGCTTCTTCTCGCGGCATCTTCCGCCGCAAGCCGGTGGAGCAGATCGCGGAGGAGCACGAGGGCGAGCTGTCGCGCTCGCTCGGGCTGTGGCAGCTCACCGCGATCGGCATCGGCGGCATCATCGGCGCGGGCATCTTCGCGCTGGCCGGCGCGGTCGCCAACCAGACGGCGGGGCCCGCCGTGCTGGTGTCGTTCCTGATCGCGGGGGTGGCCAGCGCGGCGGCGGCGTTCTCGTACGCGGAGTTCGCGGGGATGATCCCGAAGGCCGGGTCGGCCTACACCTACGGCTACGCGGTGCTGGGCGAGCTGGTGGGCTGGCTGATCGGGTGGGACCTGCTGCTGGAGTACACGGCGATCGTGGCGGTCGTCGGCATCGGCATATCCGGATATTTCGGGTTTCTGGTGCAGCAGTTGGGGTTCGGGCTGCCCGCCTGGATGCTGGGCGCCCCCGGCACCGGCGAGGGTCACGTCGTCGACCTGTTCGCGGTGCTGCTCTGCCTGCTCATCGCCTTCATGCTGAACCTCGGCATCCGCACCGCCGCCCGGTTCGAGACCATCGTGGTCGTCATCAAGGTCGCCGTGGTGCTGCTGGTCATCGCGGTCGGGTTCTTCCACATCAACACGGCCAACTACTCGCCGTTCTTCCCGTTCGGCATCGGCGGCGCGATCACCGGCGCGGCCACGGTGTTCTTCGCCGTGTTCGGCTACGACGCGATGAGCACCGCCGCCGAGGAGTCGCGCGACGCGCAGCGCCACATGCCCAAGGCGATCATCTACTCGCTCGTCATCTCCATGATCCTGTACGTGCTGGCGACCCTGGTGCTCACCGGCATGCAGAACTACCGCGACATCGACCCCGAGAGCGGCTTCTCCTCGGCGTTCGCGGCGGTCGGGCTGTCCGGGCTGGCGACGGTGATCGCGGTGGGGGCGATCGTCGGCATCCTGACCGTCATGTTCACCTTCATGCTGGGGGTGACGCGGGTCTGGTTCTCGATGAGCCGCGACGGGCTGCTGCCGCTGTGGTTCGCCAAGGTGCACCCGGTACGGCGGGTGCCGTCGCGGGTCACCTGGATCGTGGGCGCCGCCTCGGCGGTGATCGCCGGGTTCCTGCCGATCCGGGAGGCGGCCGAGCTGACCAACATCGGCATCCTGCTGGCGTTCGTGGTGGTGTGCGTGGCGGTGATCGTGCTGCGCTACCGGCAGCCGGACCTGCCCCGCCAGTTCCGCACGCCGGGGATGCCCGTGGTGCCGGCCATCGGGGTCGTCTTCTCCCTGTGGCTGATCACCTTCCTGGACCCGATGACCTGGCTGCGCTTCGCCGTCTGGTTCGCGATCGGGCTGGTCATCTACTTCGCCTACAGCCGCCGCCACTCCGCGTTGAACGGCTGAGGGGCCGAACCGGGCGGCGTCCGCGTGCGTACCTCCTGCAAAGCCCCTGGAGGTCATGATGCTGAAGGCCGTTCTCGTCCGGGTCGCGGCGGTCGTGGCGCTCGCGGCCGGCTGCTCGCCGGCCGCGGGCGCGCCCGCCCCGCAGGCGGGGTACACGGAAGCCGACGTGCGCTTCTCCCAGGAGATGATCCCCCATCACCGGCAGACGATCGCGCTGGCGAAGCTGGCCGCCGAGCGCACCCGCGACACGTACGTGCGCGAGCTCGGCGAGTCGCTGGCCGAGGGGGAGCAGGCGGAGATCGACCTGATGGCCTCCTGGCTGCGCGTGTGGGGGCGGGCCGTGCCCGAGGACCACGGCTCCGCGCACGCCATGCCCGGCATGCTGCCGCCCGAGCAGGTCGCCGAGCTGGCGCGCACCTCGGGCGAGGCGTTCGACCGCAAGTGGCTGCCGGTGATCGTGGATCATCTGGAGGCCGGCGTGCGGATGGCCGAGACCGTGGAGGCCGAGGGGGCGCACCGGGAGACGGCCGAGCTCGCCGAGGAGATCGCCGAGAGCCAGCAGGCCCGGATCGACGAGATCGTCACCCGCAAGACCCCCGTTTGATGACGAAGCGGACAGTAGGTTAGGCTTGCCTAAGTGTTGAAGGTCAGTTGGTGACCCGCGCTGGCCCCACCTTTCCTCCGTGATGTGGACGTGGCCGCGCGCGTCCACGGAACAAGGAACATTCATGCAGTTCAGGCTCCCCCGGGTGCGCGTGTCCGCGCTCCTGTTGTCCGCGGCCCTGCTGGTCGTCACCGGCTGCGGCTCCACCGAGCCGCCGGCCGCCGCGCCCGCCCCGACCGGGAGCGTCGGCGGCGGGGACACCGCCGGCGCCTTCCCGGTGACGATCGACAGCGCGCTCGGCCAGGCGACGATCACCGAGCAGCCGCAGCGGGTCGTCACCCTCGGCCAGGGCTCGGCGGAGACCGCGATCGCGCTCGGCCACACCCCCGTCGGCATCGAGAGCTACCCGTGGGGCAGCGACAAGACCGGCTACCTGCCGTGGATCCACGAGGCCGTGACCAAGGCCGGCGGCACCCTGCCCAAGCAGTTCGCCGGCGGCGAGAACATCGACTTCGACACGATCGTCGAGCTCGACCCGGACGTCATCCTGGCCCCGTGGTCCGGCATCACGCAGGAGCAGTACGACATCCTCAAGGACATCGCGCCGACCGTGGCCTACCCGGACCTGGCGTGGAGCACCAACTGGGACCAGCAGATCGAGATCGTCGCCAAGGCACTGGGCAAGCCCGCCGAGGCCCCCAAGCTGATCGCCTCGGTCAAGAAGCAGCTCGCCGACGCCGCGGCCACCCGCCCGCAGTACAAGGACGTCACCTTCTCCTACATCTACACCTCCGGCCCCGGCACGCTCGGCGTGTTCAAGCCCGAGGAGCAGCGGGTGGAGATGGTCTCCTCGCTCGGCCTCACCGTGGACCCGGTGGTCGACACCTTCAAGGAGACCGAGGGCACCGACTCGGCGCTGATCGGCCTGGAGAACGCCCAGAAGCTCGCCAAGAGCGACCTGGTCTTCACCTTCTACACCGACGAGAAGACCCGCAAGGAGATCGAGGCGCAGAAGCTGTACGCGGCGATCCCGGCGGTCAAGCGCGGCGCCGTGGTGGCCAGCGACGACACCCCGTTCGTCACCGCGTCGTCGATCATCAACCCGCTGACCGTGCCGTGGGTGATCGACCGCTACCTGCCGCTGATCGACGAGGCCGTCGCCAAGCTGGACAAGTAACCCGTACCGGTTGAGGACGCCCGCCCCCACATGACGACCACCCCCACATGACGCTCACAGCACGCACCGCGCCGGGCGGCGCGGGCCCGGGGAGCACCCGCGCCCGCGTCGCCCGGCCGCTGTTCTTCCTGCTCGCCTCGCTGGCCGTGCTGGCGTTCGCCGTGCTCGCCAGCGTCGCGTTCGGCAGCCATCCCACCTCGATCGGCGACGTGCTGGCCGTGCTCGACGGCACCGCCGACGCCAACACGACCACGGTGATCGAGAGCCGCTACCCGCGCACCGCGCTCGGCCTGCTCGCCGGGCTCTGCCTGGCCGTCGCCGGGACGCTCATGCAGGGCATCACCCGCAACCCGCTGGCCGACCCCAGCCTGCTCGGCATCACCGCGGGCGCGTCGGCGGGCATCGTGTCCGCCACCGCGTTCCTCGGCGTGTCGGGGCAGTGGGGCGCGGTGTGGTGGGCGCTGCCGGGCGCGCTGCTCGCCGGGCTGCTCGTGCACGTCATCGGGTCGGCCGGGTCGGGGGCCGGGCTGGTGCGGCTGGTCCTGGCGGGCGCCGTCGTCACCGCCGTCCTCACCGCGTACGTGCAGGCCGTGACGCTCGGGCTGCCGCGCGTCTTCGACAGCTACCGCTACTGGGTGGTGGGCGCGCTCGGCGGCCGGGACTTCGACGTGCTGCTGTCGGTGCTGCCGCTGGCGGGGCTCGGCCTGCTCGTCGCGGTGCTGATCGCGCCGGGGCTGAACGCGCTCGCGCTCGGTGACGAGACCGCGGCCGCCCTCGGCACCAGCCCCGCCGCCATGCGGGCCGGCGGGCTGCTGGCCTCGACGCTGCTGTGCGCGGCGGCGACCGCGGCCGTCGGCCCGATCGGCTTCGTCGGCCTGGCCGTGCCGCACATCGTGCGGGCGCTGGCCGGCGTGGGCTTCCGCGCCCAGATCGTGTTCTCCGCGATCGTCGGCCCGGCCCTGCTGCTGCTCGCCGACGTCGCGGGCCGGCTGGTGCTGCGCCCGCAGGAGCTGATGGTCGGCGTCGTCACCGCGTTCGTCGGCGCCCCCGCGCTGCTGCTGGCCGTACGCAGGATGAAGGGCAACGCATGACGGTCGTCAGGATCGGACGGGTGATCGCCGTCCCCGTCGGGCGGGCCGGCGCCGTCGCCGCCGCCGCGGTCGTGGCGCTCGTCGCCGTGGCCGCCGTCGCCACCCTGTCACTGGGACGGCTCGGCATCCCCGTCGCCGACCTGCCGCAGGCGCTGTTCGGCGGGGCCGAGGGCAAGGCGGCGTTCGTGCTGGGCCGGCTGCGCGGGCCGCGCCTGGTCGTGGGCATCGGCACCGGGGCCGCGCTGGGCCTGTCGGGCGCGCTGTTCCAGACCGTGACGCGCAACCCGCTCGGCAGCCCGGACGTGATCGGCGTCTCCGCCGGCGCGGGCGCGGGCGCCGCGTCCGCCGCGCTGTTCCTGCCCGGCCTGCTGCCGGTGCCGCTCGGCGCGCTCGCGGGCGCCGTGCTCGCCATGGCCGTCGTGTACGTCTCCACCGGGACGGGGTTCCAGAACCCGGGCCGCCTCATCGTGGCCGGGATCGGCGTCTCGGCGATCTCCGTGGCCCTCACCCAGTACGTCGTCTACGCCGTCGAACGGGACAAGGCGACCGTGCTCATGGCCTACCTCAACGGCAGCCTGTCGGCCCGGTCCTGGGACCACGCGGTCACGATCTGGCTGGTGGTGCTGGTGTGCGCGCCGCTCGTGGCGCTGCTGGCCCGCCGCCTGGACATGACGGAGCTGGGCGACGAGCTGGCCGCCGGGCTCGGCGCGGAGCCCGGCCCCACCAGGACCGCCGCCGTGACGCTGTCGGTCGTGCTGTCGGCCGCCGCCGTCGCCGTCGCCGGGCCGATCGCGTTCATCGCGCTCACCGCACCGCAGATCGCCCGCCGCCTGACCGGCGGCCCCGGCCCCCACCTGCTGCTGTCGGCGCTCGTCGGCACGCTGCTGCTGGTGCTCGCCGACCTGGCCGCCCAGCAGCTGCCCCTCCCGGGCAACCTGCCGGTCGGCGTCTACACGATGGCCGTCGGCGGCCTCTACCTCGGCTACCTGCTGACCCGTGAATGGCGGAAGGGAACACTGTGAGCACTTCGGGGCTGGGCGTCCGGGACGTCACGATCTCCTACGGCGGCGACCCCGTCGTGCGCGACGTCAGCCTGGACATCCCGGACGGCGAGCTCAGCGTGATCATCGGGCCGAACGGCTGCGGCAAGTCGACGCTGCTCAAGTCGCTGGCCCGGGTGCGCAAGCCCGACCGGGGGCAGGTGCTGCTCCACGGCAGGGACCTGTGGTCGTACCGGGGCAGGCAGGCCGCCCGGCACGTCGCGCTGCTGCCGCAGAACCCGGTCGCGCCCGACGGCATCACCGTGCGCGACCTGGTCCGGCGCGGCCGTTACCCGCACCACACGCTGCTGCGCCAGTGGTCGCCCGGCGACGACGCCGCGATCGAGTTCGCGCTGGAGCGCACCGCGCTGCACGACCTCGCCCACGTGCGGGCCACCGAGCTGTCGGGCGGCCAGCGGCAGCGCGCCTGGGTGGCCATGGTGCTCGCCCAGCAGACCGACCTGCTGCTGCTCGACGAGCCGACCACGTTCCTCGACATCGCCCACCAGTATGAGCTGCTGGAGCTGTGCCGGGAGCTGCACGGCGAGGGCCGGACGATCGTGGCCGTGCTGCACGACCTCAACCAGGCCGCCCGATTCGCCTCCCACCTGGTCGTGATGCGCGAGGGGCGGGTGGTCACGCAGGGGCCGCCGGCGGAGGTGCTGACGTCCGAGCTGGTCGCCGACGTGTACGGGCTGCCGTGCGACATCGTGCCCGACCCGCGCACGGCCAGCCCGATGGTGGTGCCGCACGACCGCCGCTGAGCTCCTCCCCGCCCCGGGCCGCCGCGTCAGGACCTGACGAGGCGGGCGATCGCGTCGGAGGCCTCCTTCACCTTGGCCTCGGCCTCGGGGCCGCCCTTGAGCGTCGCCTCGGCCACACAGTGGGCCAGGTGCTCCTCCAGCAGCGAGAGCGCGAAGGACTGCAGCGCGCTGGTGGCCGCCGACACCTGGGTCAGGATGTCGATGCAGTACTTGTCGTCCTCGACCATCCGCTGCAGCCCGCGCACCTGGCCCTCGGCCCGGCGCAGCCGCCGCAGGTGGTCTCCCTTGTTGCCCGTGTATCCGGCCATCGCCCCGTTCCTTTCCGTCGTCCCCGTAGATGACAACATACCCCCTGCCGGTATTCCCCGCAGCCGTTACGGGGCCGGGACGCTCCTAAGCTCGATGACATGGCGACCACCCAGCGACGAACCACCACAGCGCCCGCGCCGCAGCGGCGGGCCGACGCCGAGCGCAACATCGCGGCCATCCTGCACGCCGCGCTCCGCGCGCTGAGCGCCGACCCGGCGGCCAGCGTGGCCGACATCGCCAAGGCCGCGGGCGTGGGACGGGTGACGCTCTACGGCCACTTCCCCTCCCGCGAATCGCTCGTCGACGCCGTGTTCGCGCACGCCATGAGCCAGGCCGAGGCCACGCTGGCGGCCGAGCCGCTCGACGACCTCCCGGCGGCCGAGGCGCTCACGCGGCTCGTCGCGTCCTCCTGGGAGGTGCTCGACCGGCACCGGCGGCTGCTCGTCGCCGCCGACCGCGCCCTGTCGACCGAACGCATCCGCGAGTGGCACGACCAGCCGCTCGCCCGGGTCGAACGGCTCATCGCCCGGGGCCGCGACGAGGGCGCCTTCCGCACCGATCTGCCGGTGTCGTGGCTGGTCAGCACGTTCTTCAGCCTGCTGCACACGGCCGCCCAGGAGATCGAGTCCGGCCGCCTCGACCGGGCCGACGCCGCCGCCGTGCTGAGCGCGACCCTGCTGGGGGCCTTCCGCGCCGCCTGACGCGACTCCGGCTGGACAAGGGGTACGGGGGTATGGTGTCCTGCAACTCGTACACACGTGTTCAGGTTAGGAGTCCGGGCGATGAATGTCCAAAACCCCGTCAGGTGGAGCGTGCTCGCGCTGCTCTGCCTGGCGCAGTTCATGCTGATCGTCGACATCACCGTGGTGCAGGTCGCCCTGCCGAGCATCGGCGCCGACCTGGCGCTCGACCGGGAGGCGCTCACCTGGGTCGTCACCACCTACACGCTCTGCTTCGGCGGGCTCATGGTGCTCGGCGGGCGGCTCGCCGACGCCTTCGGCGCCCGCCGCCTGCTCGTCGCCGGGCTGGCGCTCTTCACCGTCGCCTCCCTGGCCGCCGGCCTTGCGCCGAACGGGCCCGCCCTCATCGCCGGGCGCGCCCTCCAGGGGGTCGGGGCCGCCCTGCTCTCCCCCGCCGCCCTGTCGATCATCACCACCGCCTACCACGGCGACCGGCGCAACCGCGCCCTCGCCGTGTGGGCCGCCATCGGCGGCTCCGGCGCCGCCGCCGGCGTCCTGCTCGGCGGCCTCCTCACCGCCGGGCCCGGCTGGACCTGGGCGTTCTACGTGAACGTCCCCATCGGCCTGGCCGTCCTCGCGATCCTCCCCTCCCGCCTCCCCGTACGCGCCCCCGCCCCGGCACACCACGCCGCGCACAGCACGGCCGGCACCCACGCCGGGGCTGCCCACGGGCACGGGCACGGCACGCACGGCGGGCACACCGCGCATGGGGCGCACGGTGGGGGTCGAGGCCGGGTGGACGTGGTCGGGGGGCTGGTGGTCACCGGGGCCACCGGGCTGCTGATCTACGGGCTGACCAGGGCCGGGGAGGTGGGCTGGGGCTCGGCGGGGACGCTATGGGTGCTGGCCGCCGCCGTGGCCGGGTATGCGGCGTTCGTGGTCGTGGAGCGGAAGGTGCGGGCGCCGCTGATGCGGGCCGAGACGCTGGCCCGGCGGCCGGTGCTGTCGGGGATGTTCGTGATGCTGATGGCCACGGCGTCGATGCTGGGCCTGTTCTTCCTCAGCTCGCTCTACCTGCAGCATGTCCGCGGGTTCAGCCCGCTGGAGACGGGGCTGGTGTTCCTGCCGGTGGCGGTGGCCATCACGGCGGGCGCGCACGTGGCGGGCCGGCTGGTGGGGCGGATCGGCGGCCGGCCGGTCGCCGTGGCGGCGTTCGCGCTGACCGCCGCCGGGGCCGGGCTGATGGCGCAGGTGTCCGCCGACGGGAACGTGTTCACGACGTTGCTGCCGGGGTTCGTGGTGGCGGCGTTCGGGATCGGCCCGGCGTTCGTGACGGCGACGAGCACGACGATGGCGAACGTCTCCCCTGCCGAGTCCGGTGTGGCGTCCGGGGTGGTGAACACGTTCCACGAGCTGGGCGGGTCGATCGGCGTCGCGCTGGTGTCGTCGGCGGCTGCCGCGGCGCTCGCTCCGGGCGGTGACGTGTCGGGGTTCGCCACCGCGCTGACGGCCGTCGCGGTTGCCGCGCTGGTGGCGGCGGCGGTGTCGCTCCTGCTCGTGCCCCCGGGCCGCCCGTCGGGCGCCTTCGTGGGCCACGGCCACGGGCACTGACTTGCGGCACTGACCAGGGGTACTGACCGGCGGCACTGCTGGTCAGGGGCCGGTGATGCGTCGTTCGCCCTTGGTGGTGATCACGTACACCTGCCAGTTGTAGTAGACCAGGTAGTTGCGCGGGTCGCGTTTGATCTGCTTGGCGTGCAGCAGGATCGCGTCCACGTACGCCTGCGACGGGTTGTAGGCGTGCAGCGCCCGCTGGTAGTCGCGGGGCGCGCCGGTGGCGCGCAGGTAGTTGGCCGCCGCCATGACGGCGTCGCGGGTGTCCTGGATGTCGCCGCCCATCCCGTACGCCTTCCAGGTCGCGGGCATGAACTGCATCGGGCCCTGGGCGCCGACGTGGCTGGCGGAGCGGACCCTGCCGAACTTCGTCTCGGCGAACATCACCGCCGCCAGCACTTCCCACTCCACGCCGAAGCGCCGCTCGGCCTTCTTGAAGTAGCCGCGCAGCTCGCTCGCGGGCCGGGCGGGGCGGACCTTGATGACGCCGGTGCCCTTGACGGGGTGGGCGAGGGAGAGCAGTTCGCGGATGGCGGCGGTGTTGTCCCTGGCCTCGGCGGCGAGCCGGGCGGGCAGGCGGGCGAAGGCGCGAGCGGCGAGCTTGGGGTGGCGGGCGGTGTGGCGGTAGATGCGCTGCTGGTGGAGGGCGAGCAGTTCGACGTCGCGGGGCGGCTCGCCGTCGCCGTCCCAGGCGTCGACGGCGTCGGCGAGCGCGGCGCTGGTCCGTTTCAGGGCCTTGGCGAGCTCGGCGGCGTCGCCCGGGATGGGCTCGTCCGGGTCGGGGAGGTCGAGCGCGGCCGGATCCCCCGACGGGCTCGCCGATGCCGAAGCCGACGCTGATGCCGAGGCCGACTGCTGCGGCTGCGGGGAGGCCGATGACGGGTCGGCCCGGGGCGCCGTGCGTGGTTCGGCTCCGCAGCCTGCGGCGGCGGCCATGAGGACGGCCGCCGTGAGGGCGGAGACGAGGGCGGGCGGGGCGTGGCTCGGGCGTACCTCCATGACGGGCCAACCTACCCAACCCGGGCGTCAGCCCGCGGGCGGGGCCGCGCCGAGCTCCACGCAGCAGGCGCCCTCGCGGGGGCGCAGGGCGGCGTCGACGGCGGAGGCGCCGAGCCCGTCGAGGAACGCGGCCAGGAACGCGTGGTTGATCGCGCACACCAGGTCGGGGTCCTCGGCGGCCAGCGGGTGGAACGGGCAGTTGCGCAGCCGCATGAGCGTCGGCGTGACGCGGTCGGGCTCGAAGCCGTGGCTTTCGAGGGTCTGCGCGGCGCAGGTGAGCGCCCGTTCGGCGCCGAGACGGCCGGGTTTGAGCCGGTCGCGTTCGGCCTCGCCGAGTGCCCGGCCGCGCAGCCCGGCGACGCGGAGCGCAGCGTCGCGGCCCGGCTCGCCGGGGGCCTGGGCCCGTACGGCCTCCAGGAGGATGGCGGCGAGCAGGCCGTGCTCGCGCTGCGGGATGCTGACGCGCACGTCGAGCCCGGCGGGCTCGTAGACCTTGGGGGCGCGGCCGACGCGGCGGGCGCCGGACGGCTGCGCGTAGCGGGCGGTGAGCAGGCCGACGTCGACGAGCTTGTCGAGGTGGAAGGCGGCGAGCTTGCGGGAGATGCCGACGCTGGCGGCGGCCTCGTCGCGGGTCACGGGCGTCCCGGCGCGGCGGATGAAGTCGTACATGCGGCGGCGCAGGTCGTCGCCGAGCGCCGCGACGGCGTCAAGCGAGGGTTGGCTCACAATCCGAGAATAACACCCATTCCTGTACGTCAATCCCAGCCTATTGACGGGTGCGCGGAGTTTCACTAAAACTCGTTGGTGAAATAGGAGGTGGGCCATGTCCAGTCCGCTGTTCCGGGCCAAGCGTCCCTCGACGCCGCTCGCGGGGCCGTACGGGCATCCGCTGCATCCGATGCTGGTGACCGTGCCGATCGGCGCATGGGTGACGAGCCTGGTCTTCGACCTGGCCTCGCTCGTGACCGGTGACGCGGGGTTCCTGGCGAAGGGAGCGCTCTGGCTGATCGCGATCGGCGTGATCGGCGCCCTGGCGGCGGCCGCGTTCGGGTTCCTCGACTTCCTGGCCATCGAGCCCGGCACCGCGGCCTACCGCACGGCGCTGGCGCACATGGGGCTGACCCTGACCGTCACCGCCGTGTTCGGGGCGGCGTGGGCGTGGCGTCTGCCCGGTGACGCGGTGGGCGCGGGCCAGCTCGCGCTGTCGGCGGCCGGGCTGGCCGGGCTGGCGGCGGGGACCCTGGGCGGCAGGCTCGCCTACCGGTACGGCGTCCGGGTGGCCGACGAGGTCACGCAGGCCGAAGGCTTCCGTCAATCGTGACGAGGAGCAATCGTGAGAAGGAGTAGGACACCATGAGCACCACAGCGCTCGTCACCTGGGTCGTCACCGCGCTCGGCGGGTTCTTCATGCTGGGGCGCTGGCTCTCGCGCCGTCGCGGCGGCGCCTCCGGCCGCTTCCCCGTCCCCGTCGTCTCCGGCCACTTCCTGCTGGCCGCCGCCGGCCTCGTCGTCTGGATCGCCTACCTGGTGACCGGCGCGACGGCGCTGGCCTGGGCGGCGCTCGTCATCCTGGTCCCGGTGGCGCTGCTCGGCTTCGTCCTGCTGGCCCGGTGGATCCCGGCGCGCGGCACGGCGGAGCCCGAGGCGGCCATCCCGGTGGCCGTCGTCGTCGCGCACGGCGTGTTCGCCGTCGCCACGCTGGTGCTCGTCCTGCTCACCGCGGTGGCCGCGGCCGGGGGATGATTCCGGCATGGAGATCTGGATCAACCCCGCCTGCTCGAAGTGCCGTTCCGCGCTGTCGGTGCTGGACGCGGAGCGGGCCGCGTACACCGTGCGCCGCTACCTGGACGACCCGCCCACGGAGGGCGAGATCCGGCAGGTGCTGGCCCGGCTGGGCCTCGAACCGTGGGACATCACCCGCACCGGCGAGCCCCGCGCGGCGGAGCTGGGCCTGGACGACTGGCCGCGCGACGCCGGCAGCCGCGACCGCTGGGTCGCGGCGCTGGCGGCGAACCCGATCCTCCTCCAGCGGCCCATCATCACGGCCGAGGACGGCCCCACGGTGATCGCCCGCACGGAGGAGGCGGTCCGGTCCGCACTGGGCTGACGCACTGGGCTGAGCCGGACGGGGTGAGGCCCGCGCGGGCCTCACCCCCTGGGTTCTCTAGTACGAGTACGCCTGGAACTCGGCGGCCCGCACCTGGTCCCGCTGCGGGCTGGCCGTGGCGCAGTCCGTCGCGGAGTTGGGATCGGCGTCCTGCTCGCCGGCGTAGAGCGGGTTGCCGGTGCACTGGGTGGTGAGCGTGCGGAGCATCAGGTGCGTCGCCGTCGTGGCGGGCACCCGGAACGACTCGATGAGCAGATCGGCGCCCCGGGGCCGCGGCAGCGCGGTCCGGAACGCGTCCGCGGGGCTGGTGTAGATCTTCGTGAAGTTCGCCGGGTCCGCGCAGTCCTGCTGGCAGGCGAGCACCTCGAAGGAGCGCAGCGCGGAGAACCGGTTCTGGCCGCCCGGGTCGGCGGGGTCGCCGACGTTGGGCCTGAGCATCGCGCTCACCTGGACCCGGCGGATCTTGACGGGCTCGTCGCCCGCCAGGTCCACCGTGACCGCTTTGCCCGCCGGGGCGCCGGTCAGCGAGGCCCAGTTCGTCGCCTCGGTCTCGTCGATCAGCTTGGCGTGGTTGACGCCGTCGCCGGTGGCGGCGGCGCCGGCGGACGCGGAGGCGTGGTTGCGGGTCAGCGGCAGCGGGAGCGGCAGCGTCACGCCGCCGACCACGACGAACTTCAGCCGCCGGTGCCCGAACCCGGCACCGGCGACCACGAAGTCGTAGACGCCGGGCGTCATCGTGACGGTGTCGCCCAGCTCGGTGGCCGGATCGGTGTCGGCGACCGGGACCGCGCGGGCCTCGTAGTCGCCGACGTAGAGCCGCAACGCCGCGTCCTTCGCCTCGCCGAGCGGCTTGAGCCGCAGCTTGCCGTTCTTGCCCTCGGGGTCGGCGAAGCTGGGCACCGGGTCGGGGTCGTTCGGCCCGTTGCTGGACGCGCCCTCGCCCAGGCCGTGCTCGGCGAACGCGCGCCACATGATGTCGTGGTTCTTGCCGCCGAACCGGATGGTGTCGGCGGCCAGCAGCGCGTCACGGTGGTCGACGTAGCTGACCGCGCCGGACGCCATGAGCAGCAGCGCGTCGAACGACAGCTGCGCCCAGCGCCGGTTGCCCGGGCAGCGCTCGACCGGGGTCCGGCCGTCGGCGCACGCCTTCTGCTGCCCGGCGCTGCCCTTGCCGTAGCGCTTGACGAACGCGGCGCGCACGTCGTACTGGGTGGCGGTCCAGATCTCGCCGTCGGCGTGCACCTGCTGGCCGACGATGTCGTAGGCGACGTCGCTGTAGTTGAGCGGCGACTTCGACATGTCGTAGTTGCGGATGCCGCGCGTGGCGTCGCCGGTGACGTACCCGCCGGTGACGTACGGGGTGTCGCCGCGCGGACGGAACCCGTACTCGAACAGGTACTCCATGGCGAACAGGTCGGAGGTGCTCTCGTTCATGGCCCCGGCCTGGGCGCCGCTCCAGCCGGCGTTCGGGCCGCCGATCATGCGGCCGGAGATCGCGTGGCTGTACTCGTGCCCGATGACCGACATGTCGTAGTCGCCGTCCACGCAGGGCGCGTAGAAGGCGCCGGCGATCGGCTGCCACAGGTACATGTTCGTGATCGGCGCGACCCCGTCGGGGCCGGTGATCTGGTTGGCGTTGTCGCGCACGCTCAGCACCCGGGCCCCGGCCTGGGCGTTGCCCAGCTCGGGGTCGCCGCCGAGCCCGCCGCGCTCGCCGTTGTCGTCCTGCATGTTCCACGCGGTCTCGGTGAAGCCGAGCCGGTAGGACCAGTCGTGCATGCGGTTGTGCATGGCGTGCAGGTTGGCGATGGACGCCTCGAGGTCGTTCTCGCCCGGCTGGTCGAACACCGCCGGGTCGCACTTGGCCTCGTACCAGGTGTTGCGCCACGGGTAGACGTAGTCGCGGCCGGGCGTGGCCACGTTGGAGCGGGTGCCGACGGTGAACGGGTCGCCGCTGGCCCGGTTCTCGAACGTGTGCGCCGCGTTGCCCTTGCTGGTGCCGGTCGGCGTGCCGGTGGCGTGGTCGACGTCCCACGCCTTGCCGGTGGCCGGGTCGCCGCCGACGACGTAGTCGCAGCCGGGGCCCGCCGCGTGGCACCAGATGTCGCGGGTGTCGGCGGAGGAGTAGTCGGCGGGCGGATTCGCCGGGAACGCCGCCCAGCTCGGGTTGTCCGGGTCGGCGTGGTGGTCGACCAGGTTCTCCCGGACGAGGACGGCGCCGCTGACGGCGTCCACGTGCGTGGTGTACGCGGCGGCCTCCTCCGGGTCGCCGCCGATCAGGACGACCTGGTAGGCGCTGTGCACGCCGTCGGCCGCGGGCACGGCCACCTTGGTGACCTTCTTGGTGGTGGCCTTGGCCAGGTCGATGCCGCCGTCCCGGGCGGCGATCTCCAGCGCCTGCTGCTCGCTGATCGCCGCGGCGGGCGGCGCGGCCGTGTCGCGCGACAGCGACGAGGTGACATGACGGATCTTCCCGCCGGAGACGCCCACGGCCACCATGCCGTCCACACCGGCCGGCAGGTCGCCGAACCGCTGCCGCAGCAGCACGGCGTGGCCCTCGCCGATGGGGTTGACCGCGACGCGTTCGAGCGCGTCCACGGACGCGCCGGACAGGCCGAAGAGCGCCTCGTTGGCCTTCAGGTACGCGCGCGCGGCCTGTTCGGGGTCCGCGCCGAGCCCTTCGGCCAGCGGTTCGGCGCCGGTCACGACGGCCGGGGTGCCGAGCGCGTTCCAGCGGACGCCGTCCGCCGCCGCGCTGCGGGCGACCCCGGCGGGCGGCGGGACCGTGCCCCGCCGGTTGTCCAGGTCGGGCTTGCCGTGGCTCTCGCCCTGGAAGTCGTGGACCTCGGCGGCCTGCGCGCCGGGCTGACCGGTTCCGCCGGGCTCACCGTGGGCGGCGCCTGCCAGGGGCAGGGCCGAGGCCGTCAGGGCGACGACCAGAAGAGTGCTGCGTAACCAGGGTTTTGCTGACACCGTTGTCCTCCTGCACGCCAGAAGGCGCGTGTGCCACGCGCCTCCGCAAGAGGTAACACTCGTTTCATTGCATGACAAGAACTTGTAAAGGGCGAAATATCGGCGTATAGAGGGGCGCGGCCGGGTGCGCGCCCCTCCTCCTTGTTCGCCTACCGCTGCGGGGCGAAGGCGGCGGCGTGCTCGCCCACCCACTGCGCGAACGTCCTGGCCGGGCGGCCCGTGACCTCCTCGACCGTGGGCAGCACCGTGGAGCCGGCCACGGGCGGGTCGGTGCGCACCATGAGGAAGAAGTCCACGTCGTCGTCCGAGTAGCCCTCGGCGCGCCACCGCTCCACCATCTCGTCACGGCTCAGCTCGACGAAGCGCAGCTCGCGGCCCAGCACCTCGCCGATCACGCGCACCTTGTCCGGCGGCGTCAGCGCCTGCGGACCGGTCAGCCAGTACTCCTGGCCCGCGTGGCCGTCGCCGGTCAGCGCGGCGGCGGCCACGGCCGCGATGTCCGCCTCGTGCACCATCGCGCTCCTGGACTCGGCGAACCCGTCACGCACCACCCCCTCGGCGGCGATCGGCCCGGCCCACTCCAGCGCGTTCGACATGAACTCCACCGGCGCCAGGTACGTCCACTCCAGCCCGCCGGCCTCGATCGCCTCCTCCAGCGGGCTCTTGCCCACGCCGCCCTTCAGCACCGTCACCCTGCGCACGCCCGAGCGGAGCGCCAGGTCCACCAGCTCGGGGCCGTTCGCCAGCGGCCGGTAGTCGGAGGCGTCGAAGCTGATCAGGTGAACGGCGGTGACGCCGGCGAACGCGTCGGCGAGACCGCCGGTGTCGGCCAGGTTCCCGGCCACCACCTCCACGCCCGCCGGCAGCCCGGCCTTCGCCGGGTCCCGGGTGAGGGCCCGCACCGGGTGCCCGGCGGCCAGCAGCTGCTCGACCAGCGGGCGGCCGACGTTGCCTGTGGCGCCCGAGACGAGAATGGTCATGAGAGTTCTCCTTCCGTTGCGCCGCCGACGCTAGGAGGGATCGCGGCAGGCTTCCGTCCGCGATCGGCGGCAGGATCCCGGCCATGTCGGGGCGTGGGTGACGGCGTACGGCGGCGGGCGCTCCCGCCGAGGCGGCCTCAGGCGCGGCGGCGGGCCCGGTAGGCGGTGGCCTTGGCGCGGTTCTGGCATGACAGGCCGCAGAACCGGCGTGAGGCGTTGCGGGTGACGTCGTAGAAGACCAGGTCGCAGCCGGCCGCCTCGCACGAGCGCAGCCGCAGGCCCTGGCCGACGCCGATGACCATGGCGAGGGCGGTGCCCGTGCTGGCGGCCCAGGCGTCGACCGGCGCGGCGTCGCGGGCGTGGAAGCCCAGCATGGGCGGGTCCCCGTACAGGCAGGGAACGGCGCCGTGCCGCACGAGCATCGCGTTCAGCCCGGCGACCGCGCCGGGGTCGGCGGTGAACGCCGGGTGCAGTTCGGCGGCGACGGCGGCCAGCGCGGCGGCGTCGGCGGGGACCTGCCCGTGGCCGGGTCCTGCGGCCTCGGCGACTGCGGCCAGGCGCGCGGCGTCGTCGTCGGGCCGCTCGGCGGGGCGGCCCCGGGCCTGGGTGATCACGAAGGTGTTCACCAGGACGGCCGCCAGCTCCACCCATCGCCCGACATAACTGTCTATTTGGGATTGACCAGTGATGCGCCACGCCTCTATCGTCACCGTCATACCTTAACTAGACAGTGAGGATTTCGGCATGTCGAAGCTTGCCCGCAGCATGTGGCACCAGCTTGAGCCCGTCCACGCGATCGTGTACTTCTCGCCGGAGGCGTTCGAGGAGGCGGCGGCGCTCGGCTACGACGTCGAGTCGCGCTGGCCCGCGTACTTCGCCTACCGGCTCGCCCCGCTCGGGGCCGTGGGCGCCCGTTCGGCCGCCTCCGCGTGCTACAGCTTCAGCCCCGGCATGGTCGCCGAGCACGTCCCCGCCGCCTGGGAGACCGCCTCCCCCGCCGACGTGCTGCGGGCCAGGCTCAGGGCGGTGGACCGGACGTACCGGACCCTGCTCGGCGACGCGCTGGACGGCGCGGAGCTGGCGGAGGCCGCCGAGCTGGCCGGTCGCGCCGCCCGGAGCGTGACGGCGGCGGGGCGGGCGCTCGCCCCCCCCGACATGGACCTGCCGTGGCCGGACG
>NZ_JAHKRO010000085.1 GCF_019396325.1 Nonomuraea ceibae | reverse complement strand
CTTGCTCTGCTTGGGCTTGCCCGCCACGCCGGCGTCCTCCAGGTCGATCTCCGTCGATGCCTGGATCACAGTACTCATCACGGGTGTCCTCCATGATCAGGAGTTACACCGTTGTTCTTACACTCCCGGGCGCGTCCCCCGCGCGCCGGTGTGGCAGCCGCTGGTACGGCGTGGCACCGGCTCTGGTTCCCCGTGTCGCACGTGTGGCGACTGCTCCAGAGCCGCACGCCGGTCAGCGGCTGCCGCGTCCTTCCGTCAGATGGTCCACGGGATGTCGCAGTCGATCTTCGGGTTCGTCTCGCACAGGCGAGGCGGGTCCGGGACCGGTCCGTCGGCGGTGATGCCGGCGGGGCCGGTGACCCCGGTGAAGGCCGTTGCCGCTATCCCCAGGATGACTAGCCACTTGCGCATGTCTGCCCCCGTCATTCGTCGGATCGACGGCGCCGACGGTAGCGAGGGCCGCTTTGCTTTCGCTTTATCGCTGGTCAGGAGCGGGTGGTGGTGGTCGGGGTGCTGTGCCAGCTCTGCCACAGTGCCGCGTAGGAGCCGCCTTCGGCGACGAGCTCGTCGTGGGAGCCGAGCTCGCTGATGCGGCCGTCCTCGACGACGGCGACCCGGTCGGCGTCGTGGGCGGTGTAGAGGCGGTGGGCGATGGCGATGACGGTGCGGCCGTCGAGGACGGCCGCGAGGGAGCGTTCGAGGTGCCGGGCGGCGCGCGGGTCGATGAGCGAGGTGGCCTCGTCCAGGACGAGCGTGTGCGGGTCGGCGAGCACGAGGCGGGCCAGCGCGAGCTGCTGGGCGTGGGCCGGGGAGACGTCGAGGCCGCCGGAGCCGACGACGGTGTCGAGGCCGTCGGGCAGGGCGAGCACCCAGTCGAGCGCGTCGACGGCCACGAGCGCGTCGCGTACGGCGTCGTCGTCGGCCTCGGGCCGGGCGATCAGCAGGTTGTCGCGCAGCGTGCCCTTGAAGACGTGGTGTTCCTGGGTGACGAGCGCGACGTGGCCGCGCAGGGCGTCCAGGGGCAGGTCGACGAGCGGCACGCCGCCGACGGTGACGGCGCCGGTGCGGGGGCCGTGGATGCCGGCGAGCAGCCGGCCGAGGGTGGACTTGCCGGCGCCGGACGGGCCGACCATCGCCAGCCGTTCGCCGGGCCGCACGGTCAGCGACACGCCGTGGAGCACGTCGCGGCCGGGCCGGTAGGCGTAGCGGATGTCGTCGGCTTCCAGCAGTTCGCCGGTGGGGCGGGCGTCGCTGGGCTGCCGGTCGTCGGGCACGTTGGCGACGCCGAGCAGCCGCGCCATGGCGGCCCCGCCGACCTGGAGCTCGTCGATCCACATGAGGAACCGGTCGAGCGGGTCGATGAGCTGCTGGGCGTAGAGGGTGGCGGCGGTGACCTGGGCGAGCGTGACCCAGCCCGAGCTGTAGAAGAGGCCGCCGCACAGCAGCGCGGCCACGACGGGGACGACGTAGCCGAGCTCGACGGAGGGGAACCAGATGACGCGCAGGCGCAGCGTGTAGCGTTCGGCGGCGAAGGAGCGGCTGATGTCGCGGTCGGTGCGTTCGCGGCGGCGCTGCTGGAGGCCGAGGGCCTCGATGGCACGGGCGCCCTCGACAGTTTCGGCCAGCCCTTCGGTCATGTCGGCATATGCGGCGTTCTCCCGCAGGTAGCCGTCACGGGCCCGCTTCAGGTACCAGCGGGTGCTGAAGTAGAGGAGCGGCGCCGCGACCAGCATGGGCAGCATGAGCAGCGGCCCGACGAGCAGCATCGCGCCGATGGTGATCGTGAACGTGACGACCGCGATCAACGTCTCGGGCACGGCGTGCCGTACGGTCCTGGACAGGGAGTCGACGTCGCGGGACGTACGGGTGAGCAGGTCGCCGGCGCCAGCCCGTTCGACCGTGGAGAGCGGCAGCGCGAGCACCTGGTCGACGAACTCCTCGCGCAGCTCGGCCAGGACCTTCTCGCCGAGCTTGGACGAGGCGAGCACGGCATAGCGCACCAGCGTCCCCTGCAGCAGCAGGAATCCGGCGATGCCGGCGGCGACCAGGAACGCGTTGACCTCGGCGCCCGTCTCGACGTCACGTACGAGATTGCCGAGCAGCCACGGCACGGCCAGACCCGCGACGGCGGCGAGCCCGTGCAGGCCGAGCGCGCCGGCGAGCTGGCGCGGGTACTTCAGCGTGAGCCGCCGCGCGTAGGCGCGCACCTGTTTCTGATCGGCGACGGGCAGGATCTCGCGGGCCATCTCGTCAGTCCTCCCCTCGGGTGACGGTCGCGGCGTAGGCGGGCGCGGTGGCCAGCAGGTCGCGGTGGGCTCCTTCGGCTCGTACGCGACCGTCCTCGACGTAGAAGACGTGGTCGGTACGGTCGAGCACGAGCGGGCTGGTGGTGCAGATGAGCGTGGTCTTGCCGGCGCGGGCGTCGGCGAGACGCTGGGCGATGCGGGCCTCGCTGTGGGCGTCGACGGCGCTGGTCGGCTCGACGAGGATCAGCACCTCCGGGTCGGCGATCAGCGCGCGGGCGAGCCGGAGCCGCTGCTGCTGACCGCCGGAGAATTCGCGCCCGGCCTCGGCCACCTCGGCGTCGAGCCCGTCGGGCAGCGCCTCGACGATGTCCTCGGCGCAGGCGTCGTGCAGGGCCTGGCGGACGCGTTCGGCGGAGGCGCCGCCGCGTACGTCGAGCTCGTCGCGCAGCGGGCCGGTGAACAGGCGGGCGCCGTTGTCGGCGACCAGGATGCGCTCACGTACCTCGTCGAGGGGCAGCGTGGCGAGCTCGGCGGGGCCGAAGGTGACGTCGCCGTCGGAGTAGCGGCCGAGGCGGTCGGCGATGGCGGCGGCGTCCTCGGGGCTGCTCGCGGCCAGGGCGGTCAGCCTGCCGGGCTGTACGGTGACGCCGCTGTAGGAGTCGCGCAGCACGCCGCCCGCGCTGGCGCCGGAGCCGCCGGTCACCTCGGGTTCGATCGACAGGATGCGGACCACGCGGCGGGCGGCGACGTGGCCCTTGGTCAGCTTGTCTGCCGCCTCGGTGAGCGTGCGCATCGGCCCGATGAGGAACACCGCGTAGGTGTAGAAGGCGACGAGCTGGCCGACGGAGATCTGGCCGGACAGCGCGAAGGACGCGCCGACGCCGGTGACGAGCGCGATGAGCAGGCCGGGCAGCAGGATCTGGGCGCCTTCGAGCAGCGACTCGACGCGCGCGACGGAGACGCCGGCGTGGCGCGCCCGCTGTGACTCCTCGCGGTAGCGCTCGGCGAACACCCGCTCGCCGCCGATGCCGCGCAGCACCCGCAGCCCGGCCACGATGTCGGCCGCCCGGGTGGACAGGTCGCCGGTCAGGTCGCGCTGCCGGTGCTGCCGCCTGTGCAGGGGCTTGAGCAGCGGCGCGACGGCGCCCGCCATAACGGGCACGCCGACCAGCACGAGCAGGCCGAGCGGCAGCGAGGTGGAGATGAGGATCACCGTCACGGTGACGATCGCCACGACGGCGCCGGTGCCGCGCAGCAGGATGTCCATGGAGCTGCCGATGTGCGCGATGTCGGAGTTGCCGACGCTGACCACCTCGCCGGTCGACAGCCGCTTGGGCAGGGTGGCGCCGAGCCTGGCCGCCTGCCGGGTGGTGAGCTGGACGGTGCGGTAGGCGGCGGCCAGCCAGTTGTAGACGGCGAACCGGTGCCGCATGATCCCGCTGAACGCCTGCACCAGCCCGAGCGCCAGCAGCACTCCCGACCAGGTCAGCAGCGCGCGGGTGTCCTTGGCCGTGACGGCGTCGATGCCCTTGCCGAGCACGGCGGGCACGAGCGACTGCACGAGCCACCACAGCGTGGCGAACCCGATGCCGGCCAGCAGCTGACGGCCCTGGCGACGGGCGTTCCACCAGAGGTAGCGCAGCGGGCTTCGGATGTCGGGCACGCCGGGATCGGCTTCGGGAAGGGAGCGCATAGCCTGTCAAGGTTGACAAAGTCGTTGCCGCTCCAGCAATCCATTTTTCCAGGGCTGACGCGCGCCCGGGAGTGCGCCAGAATCGTTGGCTGTGGAGCACGGCTACACCAACAGCACGGTCGGAGACGGCGCCCTGGTCGTCAAGTGTTACCAGGGTCCCGACGCGCGGATCAGGCTCGGGACGGAGAGCCGGTTCCTGCGGCGGCTGCGCGGGCGGCTGCCGGTGCCGCGCCTGCATTCCGTCACCGAGACGAGCCTGAGCATGCAGTTCGTGCCGGGTGCGCACGGCCAGGACCTGCTCGACGAGGGCCAGGCGGCGGAGGTGCTGGCGGAGTGCGGGCGCACGCTGGCGCGGCTGCACCGGCTGGGCCTGGTGCACGGCGACTACGGGCCGCAGAACATGCTGTTCGACCCGGCGACGTTCGAGACGGCGGCGATCCTCGACTGGGAGTGGGCGCATCCCGGCCGCCCGGTGGAGGATCTGGCGTGGTGTGAGTGGATTGTCCGATCGCATCACCCGGAGCACGTGCCGCACCTGCGTCACTTCTTCGACGCCTACGGCGGACCCGTGCCGCCGTGGCCCGACCGGCACGCGTACATGCTGGCCCGCTGCCGGTCACTGCTCGACTTCACCGCCCGCTGGGAACCGGGCGGCGAGGGCGAGAAACTCTGGCGCCACCGCATCGAGACCACCAGCGCCTGGACGTTCGCCTGACGCTGCGTATCTGACTCAATGTCCTGAATACATCCTGGCGAGGTCCACGAGCTCGACATCGTGCCGGCCCTCGGCGGCGCGCACCAG
Organism: Nonomuraea ceibae; assembly: GCF_019396325.1. Taxonomy (GTDB): domain Bacteria; phylum Actinomycetota; class Actinomycetes; order Streptosporangiales; family Streptosporangiaceae; genus Nonomuraea; species Nonomuraea ceibae. Next base: position 35,025 of record NZ_JAHKRO010000085.1, on the reverse strand, counting down.
TTCGCCGCTGAAACCGGATCGCGCGAACAGCAGCAGCTTGGGCGGGCCGTCGACGCGCGCGTCAGGGAGCAAAGCGCGTAGGTGCTCGAGCCGCTGAAGCTGGGGCACGTCCATGGGCGCGAGCGTGCTCTTCGCCTCGCCGATGGCGATGACGCGATCGGACGCGAACGAGTTCGTCTCGCTGACGACCAGGTCCAGCTCGTGTCCACGGCGATGCTGCGGGCAGGCGATCTCGCTGGGGCGCACCGCCGTCGCGAAGCCGCCGAGCGTGTCCTGCGACGCGTGTCGGAAGCACCATTCCCGGGCCAGGTCCTCGAAATGGGGGCCGTAGATCTTGGCTGCCACGGTGTCGGCGTTCGACTGCCAGACGCGCTCCGCCTGACCGATGACCAGCTGGGGCTCGTGTCGTTGCGTGATGAGGTTGTGCAACCGTACGACCGGCTCGGCGATCCGGAACACGCTGCGCTTGGCACGCAGGGCGTCATCGATCCGTTCCAGCAGCCCGATGTCGGTCAACCCGGACAGCAGATGCGCGATGGCGGCGGCGGGCCGGCCCATCGCGGCCGCGATCTCACCACGGCGGTGGTTGCCGGCGCTGATGGCGGCCAGCGTGGCGGCGTAGGAGGTGGGGTCCGAGATGGAGGGCTCCTCACGGAGCACCAGCCCGCCCTCGCGGAACATCGCCGACGCGGGATTCAGCAGCCGTCGCCCCACCCACTGGTCGAACCCGGCGAGGTCGGCAGGTCCCGATCCGGCGCACATCTCCAGATAGGCGGGCGTGCCGCCGACGAGCGCGTTCACCCTGAACGCCAGCTCCGGGTCGTGTTGGAGCCCCCAGAACGCGCTCGCGTCGCGGAACCCGAAAGGCTTTACCACCAGTTCGAGCACCGCACGCCCCCGGAGCGGGGCTCCGCCGCCGAGCAGCTGGGCCATGGTGGTGAGAGCGCTGCCGCACAGGATCAGTCGGGTGGACGTGCGCTCCCGTGCATGGCCGAGCGGGCTCAGGGCCTGCTGGAGGTAGGAGGGCAGGGCCGGTGTGGCGGACACGAGGTAGGGGAACTCGTCGATGATCACAGGCACCGCCCGCTCTTCCCCGAGGCGAAGGAGCTCGTCCAGCGCCTCACGCCAGTTCGTGAAGACGACCGGTTGCCTGAGGTTGCGATGTTCGGCGTAGGCGGCGCCGAGGTCGGCGAGGTTCTGCGCCTCGCTCTGCTGGGTGGCGCCGAAGAGCATGCCGCCCGTCTCCCGCGCCAGCAGCTCGAGCATGAGCGTCTTTCCTTGCCTGCGACGTCCGTAGACCAGGCCCAAGGTGGCACCAGGGGACGGCGCCGCGACGAAGTCGGCCAGCTCCTCCCACTCGAAGTCCCGGCCGTACAGCCGCTTGGGCTTCTTGAGGCTCATATGATTATCATAGCTGGAACTATAATAGCTGGTGCTATATCTTTCTGGGCGAATCGGTGAAATCGCCTGCCTTACAGGGGGCCCTTTATCGCTTGACACACCCGAGTAACACTCTGGTCATGTCCACCACGCTGTATGGCCGTGCCGCCGAACAGGAAGCGGTGCGGCGGCTGCTCGACGGGGCACGGGGCGGTGACGGGGGCGCGCTGGCGGTGCTGGGGGCGCCGGGGATCGGCAAGACCGCCGTCCTGGAGCTGGCGGCCTCGCTGGCGAACGAGTTCACGATGCTGCGGGCGCGCGGGGTGCGGCAGGAAGCCCACCTGCCGCTGTCCGGGCTGGACGCGCTGCTGCGGCCGGTCGCCGATCGGGTGCGGTCCGGGGTGCTCGGGCGGGCCCTGCGCACCGGGGTGGCCGGAGGCGGGGTGGCCCTGCCGGTGGCGGTGCTGGAGTTCCTGCGCGAGCTCGCCGCCGAGCAGCCGGTGCTGGTGTGCGTGGACGACGTGCACCTGCTCGACCGGGCCAGCCGCGAGGCGGTCTGCTTCGCGGCCAGGCGGCTGGCCGGCGAACGGATCGCGCTCCTCCTCTCAGCCCGTACGCCGGGCGACCCGCCGGTGCCGGACGACGTCCCGGTCCTCGCCGTCGGACCGCTGGACGACACCGCGAGCCACGCGCTGGCCAGGGACCTGCTGTCCGGCCGGGCCTCGGAGGGCTTGTGCGCCTGTCTGGTACGGGTCGCCCACGGCAACCCGCTGGGGCTGCGCGAACTCGCCGAGTCGCTGACCGCCGCGCAGCTCGCCGGGCTCGCCCCGCCGCCCGACACCCTGCCGCCCGGCGGACGCCTCCACCGGGCACACGCGGAACGGCTCGCGGGCTTACCGGACGAGGCCCGCGCCCTGCTCCTCCTCCTGGCCGCCGCCCCCGGCCTCCCCACCAGCGACCTCCTCCAGGCCGCAGAGGACCCGCCTTGCGCTCGCCCCACGGCCGCGCCCCTGGGAGCGCGCCAAACCACCGACTGGTCAGCCGTCCGGACGGGCGATCCCGTGGCCATCCCGGCGCCTCCCTCCCGGCGCGCCGACGATCCTCCCGCCGAAGCGGCACCCGTTCGGTCCACGGACCCACTCGCCGTGCTGGCGGTGGCCGAGCGGGCGGGGGTGATCCGGCCGGACGGGGACCGGTACGTGTTCGCCGACGAGACGCTGCGGGCCGTCGCGTACGCCGAAGCCCCGCTGGCCCGCCGCCGGGAGGTGCACCGGCTGCTCGGGAGGCAGCTCACCGGCCTGCCCGGCGCCTGGCACCGCGCCGCCGCACTCGACGGCCCGCCGGACGAACTCGCCGCCGACCTGGCCGCCGCCGCCTCCACCGCCGCCCGCACCACCCCGTACGCCCCCGCCCCACCACCCATCTACGCCCCAAGCCAAAGCCACACACCGGGCACAATCCACGAGCCCACCACGGACAACGCGACGCAGGAACCGGGCGGGCCGAACGGACCAAGCGGCTCGGGTGGTGGTCACTGTCACCCCACTCCCTCCCTCGCGTACGAGAGGGCCGCGCAGCTCGGCGGCGACGAGGCGAGCAAGGCGGCATGGCTGGCAGCGGCGGCTCGGCACGCGTGGATGTCCGGCGACTTCCCCCGGGCCAGGTCGCTGCTGGCCGGGTTGCACCGCCCGGTGGTCACCGACGAGGCCGAGCTCATGTACGGGCGGCTGGAGCTGCTCAGTGGCCATGCCGACAGCGCCAGCGCCAAGCTGCTGGCCGCCGCCGCCCGGCTCGTGGACCGTGACCGGCTGGTCGCGGTCAAGGCGCTCCTGCATGCCGCCGAAGCCAGCTACATGTCCGGCGATATCCGTACATTTCACGCAATCGCCCACCAAGCCGCACTCCTGCGGCGCAGCGACGACTGCCGGGACACGCAGCTCATGTTCGAGTATCTGGAGGGGATCGCGGCGACGTTCAGCGGCAGGCACCGGGCGGCGGCCGGGCCACTGCGGCGGGTCGTCGCGCTGGCCCCGGCCGTACGCAACCCCACCACCCTCGTCTGGGCCTGCGTGGCGAGCCTGCTGCTCGGCGAGGACGCCAAGGCCATCGAGCTGTCGGCCCGCGCCATCGACACCGCACGCCGGCGCGGCGCGGTCAGCGTGGTGCCCCAGCTGCTGGAGTCGCTGATCCAGGCGGAGTTCTGGCTGGGCCGTTACTCGTCGGTGGCCACGCACGCCGCCGACGGGCTGCGGCTGGCCCAGGCGTCGGGGCAGCTCAACTCCGCCGCCCGTCACCTCGGCTGGCTGGCCCACGCCGCCGCCGTACAGGGCGACGCGCAAGGCTGCCGCGAACGCGCCCACGCCGCGCTGGACCTGGCCGAATCCCATGGTCTCGGCATCGCCACCAGCCTCGGCAACTGGGCGCTGGCCCACCTCGACCTGGCCATCGGACGTCCGGCGGAGGCGGCGGCCAAGCTGCGCGGCCATCGCGGCAACGATCATGTCGTCATCCGGGTCATGGCCAGCCCGCACTTCATCGAGGCGGCAGCCCGTACCGGCGACCGCAGGCGTGCCTCGGCCGCGCTGCGGGTGCTCGACCGCTGGGCGGGCAGCACGCGCAGCCCCGACCGGCGCGCGCTCGTGGCGCGCTGCCGGGCGCTGCTCGCCACCGGCGGCGAGGCCGGCGAGCTGTTCAGGGAGGCGCTGGAGCTGCACGCGTGCCCGTTCGAGACGGCGCGCACGCAGTTGCTGTACGGGGTCGCGCTGCGCAGGGAACGCCGGCCGGGTGCCGCCAGAGAACACCTGCACGGCGCCCTGGAGACGTTCCAGCGCCTCGGCGCGGGCCTGTGGAGCGAGCGCGCCAGGACCGAGCTGCGCGCGTCGGGCGAGACCGTCGTGCCCATCGCGCCGGCCGACGGCCCCGAGCGGCTGCTCACCGCACAGCAGTTGCGCATCGCCCGCCTGGTGGCCGAAGGCGCCACGAACCGCGAGGTCGCCGCGCAACTCTTCCTCAGCCCGCGCACGATCGACCACCACCTCCGCAACGTCTTCGCCAAGCTCGGCGTACGCTCACGCGTCGAACTGTCGCGCCTCCTCTCCTGACACCGGCGATTCACCCGATGCGTCCCCTTCACCCCCGTTTGAAAATGACGACGTCGCACCCCCCGAGAACCTGGAGTTCCCGACATGTCGTCATCCCCAGCGAGGACCATCGCGAAGATCGCCATGGCCGCGACCCTGGCATGCGGAACCATCGCGCTGCCCGCGCATGCCGCCGGCCCGTACGAGCGCGGCCCCGACCCCACCGACGCCATCCTCGAAGCGCTCCGCGGCCCCTTCTCCACCTCCGACCAGTCGGTCTCCTCCCTCAGCGTGAGCGGGTTCGGCGGCGGAGAGGTCTACTACCCGAACGACACCAGCCAGGGCACGTTCGGCGCGATCGCCATCTCCCCCGGCTACACCGCCTCCTGGTCCAGCCTCGACTGGCTCGGCCCGCGCATCGCCTCGCACGGCTTCGTGGTCATCGGCATCGAGACCAACTCCCGCTACGACCAGCCCGCCAGCCGCGGCCGCCAGCTCCTGGCCGCCCTCGACTGGCTGGTCGAGGACAGCCCGCTCGCCATCCGCAGCCGCATCGACGGCTCCCGCCTGGCCGTGGCCGGCCACTCCATGGGCGGCGGCGGCTCCCTCGAAGCCGCCGACGACCGCCCCACACTGCAGGCCGCGGTCCCGCTCGCGCCGTGGAACCTGACCAAGAACTGGTCCGGCGTACGCGTCCCGACGCTGATCATCGGCGGCGAGAGCGACTCCGTCGCCTCGGTCACCACCCACTCCCAGCCGTTCTACGAGAGCATCCCCTCCTCGTCGGAGAAGGCGTATCTGGAGCTCAACAACGCCAGCCACTTCTTCCCGCAGACCACGAACACCACGATGGCCAAGTCGATGGTCGCTTGGCTGAAGAGGTTCGTCGACGACGACACCCGCTACGAACGCTTCCTCTGCCCGCCACCGAGCGGCACGGCCATCGAGGAATACCGCGACACCTGCCCCCACTGACGCACACCCAGTCCCGGCCTCCCGTGAGCAACTCCAGGGGAGGCCGGGACGGCCCATGCAGCCCTTTCCCGCAGCACAACCGGACCTTCCACAGCTCAACCGGCACTCCCCACAGCACAACCGGCACTCCCCAGGCCCACAGCAGCCCCCCAGGCCCACAGCAGGGGCCCGCAGCAGGCCCCCCAGGCGCTCCACAGCAGGTCCACAGCACGCCCGCACGGCCCCTTCACAAGGTCCGCACGCGCACGCGCTTCCCTGACCGGGGACGGGACCCGGCGCGCAGACCGTTCAGCGCCGTCCTGCGAGGGCCGCGATGCCCAGCGGGATGACCGCCCAGCAGCCGAGCACCGTGAAAGCCACCCATCCCGGCATGATGGCCGGCACCTGCCCGATGAGCTGCAGTGCCGGATAGGTCGGCAATAAGTAGTTGCCCCACTCGCCCCCGGGCAGCATGCGGGCCACGAACGGCACCAACAGGATGATCGCCATCAGCGCCGCCATCGCCGCCGCCCCGTTACGCAGGAGGGCGCCCAGCGCCAGCCCGAGCAGGGTGGTCGCCACGATCATGAGGGTGCCACCGGCGATCACCGGCCACGCCTCCCCCGGCAGTGCCGACGGGTTGAACTCGGCGGCCACCACGCGCCCGTACAGATAGCCGGGAACCGCGATGAGCAGCGAGGCGACGACCGCTGCGCCGGCCAGCACCACCGCCTTGGCCAGCAGGACCCGCGACCTCGCGGGCGTGGCGACATGCGTGGCGTCGATCATGCCGGACGCGTGCTCGCCGCTGATCGTCATCACACCGAGCATCCCGAGCGGGAGCTGGGCCAGGATGACGCCCACGTACACGGCCACCACGATGCCCATGGCGGCCTGGTCAGGGGCGTGACCGGGGTCCCAGCGCGAGATGACGGCGCCGGCGCCCAGCGCGGTGAGCACGAGCGCGACGAACACCGCGATCCCCATCGTCCACCAGGTCGAACGCAGGGTCCGCAACTTGATCCATTCAGCGTTGACCGTGTCCACCGCGCACCCCCGAATGCCTCATGTCCTGAACTGCCCCACGTCGCTCCCGAGCTCCCTCGTCCCGCTCCGGAGCCTCCTCCCGGCCCTCCGAGACAAGGTCCATGAACACGTCCTCCAACGACGTCCCCGGCCGGACCAGCTCGGCGATCGGCGCGTCGGCGAGCAGCCTGCCGCGCCCGATGACGATCAGATGGTCCGCCGTCAGCGCCATCTCGCTCATCAGGTGGCTCGACACGAGGACCGTGCGGCCTTCGGCGGCCAGCGACCTCAGCAACTGCCGCGTCCAGCGGATGCCCTCGGGGTCGAGCCCGTTGACCGGCTCGTCGAGCAGGAGCGTGCCGGGATCGCCGAGCAGCGCCGCGGCGATGCCCAGCCGCTGTTTCATGCCGAGGGAGAAGCCGCCGATCCGTTTGCCGGCCGCGTCGCTGAGGCCGACGAGGTCGAGCAGCCCTCCCACGCGCCGTGCGGAGAGCCCGTTGGAGGCCGCCAGCCAGCGCAGGTGCTGCTCGGCGCGCCGCCCGCCCTGCACCGCCGTCGCGTCCAGCAGCGCGCCGACGTGGGTGAGCGGCCGTTCCAAGCTTCGGTACGGTCTGCCGCCGACGGTGGCTTGACCGGCGGTGGGCCGGTCGAGGCCGAGGATCAGCCGCATGGTCGTGGTCTTCCCGGCGCCGTTGGAGCCGAGGAAGCCGGTGATCCTGCCCGACGGCACCACGAAGGTGAGGTCGTCCACGGCCAGGGTCTGTTTGAAACGCCGGGTGAGCCCGTTCACTTCGATCACGTGCTCCACGATCGGCCGGAACGAGGGTTTTCCACATCGGTCCTGAGACCGATGTTCGGCCCCGCCGCCCCGGTTACCTTCGTTCCGTGCGCGAAGACCTCCGTCCCCCGCTGTTGAGCCGGGTCCCCGAGCGGGCCTGGCTGTGCCTCGACGCAGGCGTCGCCGTGTTCTTCGCGGCCGCCTTCGTGGGGCTCGCCTCGTCACGCGGCAGCGTGGCGCCCGACGCGTTCGACTATGCGGCGGCTCTGGCGACGACCTTGCCGATCGCGGTCCGGCGGCTCTGGCCGCGGGCGGTGTTCCTGGTGGTGCTGGCGGCGGGGCTCGGCATGCGCGAGTTCCTGCTCCCGCACGCCGACCTGCTCTGCCTGCCGCTCGCCCTTTACACGGTGGCGGCACGCCACCGGGCCGCGGTCCCCCTCGTGGCGGCCGTCGCCGTGGGGTGGCAGGGCGTGGCCGAGCTGCCCGTGACCGACACGGTGCTGGAGCAACTCGCCCTGGTGGCGGCGATCCTGGTCGCCTCCTGGGCCGTCGGCACGACCGTGCGCCAGCGCCGGGTCTACACCGAGCGGCTGACCCAGCACGCCGAGCAGCGCGCCCGGGCCCAAGCCGCGGAGGAGCGGCTGCGCATCGCCAGGGAGTTACACGACGTCGTCGGCCACAGCCTCAGCACGATCGCCGTCCAGGCGGGCGTGGCGGGCCACGTGGGCATCGAGGGCGAGATGAGCCGGGCGCTGCATTCGATCGAGGAGACCAGTCGGTCCGCGCTGCGCGAGACCGGAAGGCTGCTCGGCGTGCTGCGCGACGACGACGGGGCGGAGCTCGCCCCCGTTCCCGGCCTGGCCGATCTCGGCGTGCTGGTGAGGCGGGCCGAGGCGACCGGGCTGGAAGTGGACTTGGCGATCGACGGCAAGGTGAACGGAGAAATGGAGCTGACGGTCTACCGGATCGTGCAGGAGGCGCTGACCAACGTGGTCAGGCATGCCGACGCCCAGCACGTCGACGTCCGGATCCAGCGGCAGGAGGGCGGGCTGGTCGTGGAGGTCGTCGACGACGGCCGCCACGGGCCGGTGCGGCCTTACGGGCACGGGCTGACGGGGCTGCGCGAGCGGGTGCGCGTCTTCGGCGGCGAGTTCGCGGCGGGCGCCCACGCGCCGGGCGGATTCCGGGTGATGGCGAGGTTGCCTCAGTGACACGAGTGCTGGTGGCCGACGACCAACCGCAGATCAGGGGCAGCTTTCGCCTGCTGGTCGACAGTGCGCCCGGATGTGTGGCGATCGGTGAGGCCGCGACGGGTGCGGAGGCGGTGCGGCTCGCCGAGCGGGACCGTCCCGATCTGGTCCTGATGGACGTACGCATGCCGGTGATGGACGGGATCGAGGCCACCCGCCTCATCTGCGCCGCCCGCCCGGAGACCCGCGTGCTCATCGTGACCACGTTCGACCTGGACGAGTACGTCTACGGGGCGCTGCGAGCCGGAGCCGCGGGCTTCATGCTCAAGCACACCCCGGCGGCCGAGTTGCTCAAGGCCATCGAGGTGATCGCGTCAGGCGAGTCGCTGCTGGCGCCGACCGCCACCCGGCGGTTGATCCAGCAGTTCGTGAGCTCCGCGCCGCCCGCCGTGGAGCGGAGCCGGAGCCTGGTGTCGCGTGCCGCCGAGCGGATCCGGCGTCCGGCGCCGCCTCCGCCGCTGGCCATCACCGAGCGGGAGCGCGAGGTGCTCGTCCTGGTCGCGAAGGGGCTGTCCAACGCCGAGATCGCCGGACAGCTCTACCTCAGCCTCAGCACGGTGAAGACGCATGTCAGTCATCTGCTCACCAAGCTGGACGCGCGCAGCCGCATCCACCTGGTCATCGCGGCGTACGAGGCGGGGCTGGTCTGACGGCGAACCAGGCCCGCGACGATCCCGGCACGACAAGCAGCACGGCCATCACCACCCCATAGGCAGCGACGAAGAGACCGAAAAGCCCATATCCCGGTACGTACGGCCCCGACGACGACTCATGCACGGACAGCCCCGCCGGCACCAGCAACCCGCCCACCAGCATCAGGAAGATCCGTGAGCCCCGCCAGCCGCGCCACAGCCCTTGCGCCGCCGAAACACCGGCGAAGGCGGCCATCGCGGCGAGCAGGACGAGCGGCCAGAAACCTTGGAAGATCCCGACCACCGCCGAGACGAGCACGACCAACACGCCCAGCTCGAACATCACCGCCGCGGCGATGACCGGCGCGGGCGGCCTGCCTTGGAGGGTCACGCGCTCGAACGTACCCACTCACGCCCTTACCAGGAGGACCGATTCCTTTTTGCCCCGGCACCCGTCACACGGTCGAGAACGTGACAGAAACGGAGCAACACCCCATGCGCACCACCACGACCACGACCGTGATCTCCCGCGACGGCACCCCGATCGCCTTCGAGCAGCTCGGCGCCGGTCCCGCCGTCATCCTGGTCGCCTCTGCGCTGGCCGACCGCAAGGACGCGGCCAAGCTCGCCCGCCTGCTCGCACCGCGCTTCACCGTGATCAACTACGACCGGCGGGGGCGGGGCGCGAGCGGCGACGGGTCCGCCTACACCGTGGAGCGCGAGATCGAGGACGTGGCCGCGCTCATCCACCATGCGGGCGGCTCGGCGTCGCTGTTCGGCAGCTCGTCCGGTGCGGTGCTCGCCCTGCGTGCCGCCGCCGCGGGCCTCAACGTCGACCGCCTGGCCCTGTACGAGCCGCCGTTCGCGGTGACGGGCGACGGGTTCGCGCCACCGGCCGGGTTCGCCCAGGAGATCGACGCCCTGCTGGCCGCCGACCGGCCCGGGGATGCGGTCAAGCACTTCATGACGCGGGCGCAGGGGATGCCGTCGTTCATGGTCGCCATGATGCGGCTGATGCCGGGCGTGTGGTCCACGCTCAAGAGGCTCGCGCCCACGCTGCCGTACGACATCGCGGTGATGGGCGACACTCAGCAGGGGCGGCCTCTGGATGCGGCCGCATGGGCGGGAGCCGTCGCGCCCACGCTGGTGCTGACCGGGAGCAAGAGCCCCGCCGGGTTCCACGACGCGGCCCGGGCACTGGTGGAGGTGCTGCCGCACGCCGAGCACCGCACACTCGCCAGCCTCAACCACGGAGCCGTCATGATGGCCCCGCACAAGCTCGCCCCCGTCCTGTCGGACTTCCTCACGTGAAACCCCACGGACCGGCGCAGACACCCACCGCCTCCCGCCGCCCAACGCACGACCCGGCAGCGTGCGGCCCGGCGGCGCACGACCCAGCAGCGCGCGACCCGGCGGGGCACCGACCGGTGGGGCGGTTGGGGCGTGGCATTCGATGAGGCTTAGAGCAGGTCGCTCAGGACGGTGTCGACAGGAGTGGCGGTGATGCCGAGGATCTTCTCCGTTTCGGTGTGGTCGATGACGAAGGGGGCGGCGGGCTTTGCGAGGACTTCGTGCAGTTCGGCCCAGAAGGGGTCGGTGAGCGCCAGCAGGGTGAGGTCCCGCTCGGTCAGCTGCTCCAGGCGGGGGGTCGGGGCGCCGGCGAGGTGGGCGAGGCGGCCGGCGAGGTCGCGGACGGACAGGGTCGCGGTGGGGACGTGCCAGGCGCGGCCGTACGCCTGTTCGTCGCGTCCGGCGGCGATGAGCGTGCGGGCGGTGTCGGTGATGGCGGAGTAGCTGTGCGGGACGTCGAGTTCCTGGGGGACGAGGGCGAGTCTGCCTTCGAGGACGGGCCGCTGCACCATGAGGCTGAACACGGAGTAGGCGCCGGCGCCGTAGAACTGGGCGGCGCGCACCTCGGTCACCTTGACGCCCGAGGCGACGGCTTCCTCCCAGATGCGCGCCCTGGTGCGCCCCTTGGGCCCGGTCGCCGTCAGGGGGAAGTCGGGCCGGATGGGGCCGTGCACGGGGCCGTAGCCGTAGAGGTTGCCGAGCATCACGTACGGGACGCCGGTGCGGCGGACGGCGGTGAGCAGGGAGGCGGCGAGGACGGGGAACTGGGCGGGCCAGGCGTGGTAGGGCGGTGCGGCGGTGGTGAAGAGGGTGCGGGCGCCGGTGGCCAGTTCGGTGAGCCGGTCGGTGTCGGTGGCGTCGGCGGCGATGCGCTCGACGAGGGGATGTTCGGGGCCGCCTCCGGCGCGGCTGATCATGCGCACGCGTTCGCCGTCCTCGGCGAGCAGTTGTGCGGTCTTCGAGGCGGCGGCGCCGCGGCCCACGATCACGTGAAAAGTCATGGCGACCACGCTTCCGGGTGGCGGCGGCGTAGCCTAGTGGCCGGAATGCCAACTATCCGGAGGATCTGGCCATGACGGAAATTCAGGACAGGCACCGGATTGCCGTCGTGGTCGTGACCCCGGTGCTGAGTTTCGATGTGTCGATCCCGTTGATGGTGTTCAACAGCGTTCCGAACTATGACGTGCGGATCTGCACGGCGCGGCCGGGGGCGGTGCCGACCGTCGGGGGGCCGGACATCGTGGTGACGGACGGCCTGGAGGCGGTGGCGGGCGTCGACACGGTGATCACTGTGGGCAGCGGCGGTGAGCCGGCTCCGCCGGAGGTGCTTGCGGCGCTGCGGAAGGCGGAGCGGGCGGGCGCGCGCATCGCGTCCCTGTGTACGGGCGCGTTCGTGCTGGCCCAGGCGGGGCTGCTGGACGGGCGGCGGGCCACCACGCACTGGGGGCTGGCCGGGGATCTGGCGGCCCGGTTCCCGTCGGTGGAGGTGCAGCCCGATCTGCTGTTCGTCGAGGACGGCGGCATCTTCACGTCGGCGGGCGCGGCGGCCGCCATCGATCTGTGCCTGCACCTGGTGAGGCTGGACTTCGGGGCGGCGGTGGCGAACGTGGCGGCGCGGGCGGCAGTGGTGTCGCCGGTGCGGCCGGGCGGTCAGGCGCAGTTCATCGAGACGCCGTTGCCTCCCGAGCGGGGCACGTCGCTGGCGCCGACGCGGGCGTGGGCGCTGGCGCGGCTGGACCGGCCGTTGACGCTGGCCGACCTGGCGGCGCACGCGAGCACCAGCGTCCGTACGCTGACCAGGCGTTTTCACGCGGAGACCGGGTTGAGCCCGCTCCAGTGGCTGTTGCACCGCCGGGTCGACCGGGCCAGGGAGTTGCTGGAGACGACGGAGCTGCCGATGGACCAGGTGGCGGAGAAGAGCGGGCTGGGCAGCGCCGACTCCCTCCGCAAGCACCTGGTCGACCGGGTGGGGCTCACGCCGACGGCCTACCGCGCGAGCTTCACGCACGCACGATAGGCCGGGAAGCGGCGGCTACTTGGCGTTCGCCTTCAGGTAGTCCGTGTTCATCTGGGCGATCGTGTCGAGCGGGATGCCCTTGGGGCAGACCGCGGTGCACTCGCCGGTGTTGGTGCAGCCGCCGAAGCCTTCGGCGTCCATCTGGTCCACCATGGCCTTGGCGCGGGACAGGCGCTCGGGCTGGCCCTGCGGCAGCAGGCTCAGGTGGGTGATCTTGGCTGCGGTGAACAGCGACGCCGACCCGTTGGGGCAGGCGGCGACGCAGGCGCCGCAGCCGATGCAGGTGGCGGCGTCGAAGGCGGCGTCGGCGTCCTCCTTGCGCACCGGGACGCTGTGCGCGTCGGGGGCGGAGCCGGCCGGGACGGAGACGAAGCCGCCCGCCTGGATGATGCGGTCGAAGGCGCTGCGGTCGACGACGAGGTCCTTCACCACCGGGAAGGGCGCGGCGCGCCACGGCTCGATGGTGATGGTGGCGTTGTCCTCGAAGTGGCGCATGTGCAGCTGGCAGGTGGTGGTGGCGCGCTGCTCGCCGTGGGCGACGCCGTTGATCACCATGCCGCACATGCCGCAGATGCCCTCGCGGCAGTCGTGGTCGAAGGCGATCGGGTCGTCGCCTTCGAGGATGAGGCGCTCGTTGAGGACGTCCAGCATCTCCAGGAACGACATGTCCGGCGAGACTTCCTCAACCCGATATGTCACCATCCGGCCGGCGTCGGAAGGGCCGCTCTGCCGCCAGACGCGAAGGGTCAGGTTCACTTGTAACTCCGCTGGGTCATCTTGACGTACTCGTACACGAGCGGTTCCTTGTGCAGCACCGGCTCGCCGTCGGGCGAGTGCTCCCAGGCCGACACGTGCGCGAAGGCCTCGTCGTCACGCAGCGCCTCGCCGTCGGCGTCCTGCGACTCGGCGCGGAAGTGGCCGCCGCACGACTCGGTGCGCACCAGCGCGTCCAGGCACATGAGCTCGGCCAGGTCGAAGAAGTCGGCCACCCGGCCGGCCTTCTCCAGCACCTGGTTGAGCTCCTCGGCGGTGCCGGAGACCTTGACGTTCTCCCAGAACTCCTTGCGCAGCTCGGGGATGCGCTCCAGGGCCTTGCGCAGCGACTCCTCGGTGCGCTCCATGCCGCAGTAGTCCCACATGAGCCTGCCGAGCTCGCGGTGGAAGGAGTCGGGGGTGCGGGTGCCGTTGACGGCGAGCAGGCGCTCGATCCTGTCGCGGACCTTCAGCTCGGCCTCGGCGACCGCCGCCTCGTCGACCTCGCCGAACGGGCCGTCCGCCAGGTAGTCGCCGAGCGTGGTCGGCAGCACGAAGTAGCCGTCGGCCAGGCCCTGCATCAGCGCGGACGCGCCGAGGCGGTTGGCGCCGTGGTCGGAGAAGTTCGCCTCGCCGATCACGAACAGGCCGGGAATCGTCGACTGCAGGTCGTAGTCGACCCAGAGCCCGCCCATCGTGTAGTGGACGGCCGGATAGATGCGCATCGGCACGTCGTACGGGTTCTCGCCGGTGATGCGCTCGTACATCTCGAAGAGGTTGCCGTACTTCTTCTCGACGGCGTCGCGGCCGAGCCGGTTGATCGCGTCGCGGAAGTCGAGGTAGACGCCGAGGCCGCCGGGGCCGACGCCGCGGCCCTCGTCGCAGACGTTCTTGGCGGCGCGGGAGGCGATGTCACGCGGGACGAGGTTGCCGAAAGCGGGGTAGATCCGCTCCAGGTAGTAGTCGCGCTCGTCCTCGGGGATGTCGCCGGGGGCGCGCTTGTCGTCCTTGCGCAGCGGCACCCAGACGCGGCCGTCGTTGCGCAGCGACTCCGACATGAGCGTCAGCTTGGACTGGTACTCGCCGGAGACCGGGATGCAGGTCGGGTGGATCTGCGTGTAGCAGGGGTTGGCGAAGTACGCGCCGCGCTCGTGGGCCCGCCAGATGGCGGTGGTGTTGCAGCCCTTGGCGTTCGTGGACAGGAAGAACACGTTGCCGTAGCCGCCGGTGGCGAGCACGACGGCGTCGGCGGTGTGGCGCTCGATCTCGCCGGTGACCATGTCGCGCACGATGATGCCGCGCGCCCGGCCGTCGGCGACGATCAGGTCGAGCATCTCGTGCCGGGTGAACATCTCGACGGTGCCGGCGGCGATCTGCCGCTCCAGCGCCTGGTAGGCGCCGAGCAGGAGCTGCTGGCCCGTCTGGCCGCGCGCGTAGAACGTACGCGACACCTGCGCGCCGCCGAACGAGCGGGTGTCGAGCAGGCCGCCGTACTCGCGGGCGAACGGCACGCCCTGGGCCACGGCCTGGTCGATGATGTTCACCGAGACCTGCGCCAGGCGGTAGACGTTCGACTCGCGGGCGCGGAAGTCGCCGCCCTTGACGGTGTCGTAGAACAGCCGGTAGATCGAGTCGCCGTCGCCCCGGTAGTTCTTGGCGGCGTTGATGCCGCCCTGCGCCGCGATGGAGTGGGCGCGCCGGGGCGTGTCCTGGTAGCAGAACGACTTGACGTTGTAGCCGAGCTCGCCGAGCGTGGCGGCGGCGGACCCGCCCGCCAGGCCGGTGCCGACCACGATGACGTTGAGCTTGCGCTTGTTGGCCGGGTTGACCAGCCTGGCGCTGAACTTACGCTTCTCCCAGCGCTCCTCGATGGGCCCCTCGGGCGCCTTGGTGTCCCGGATCTCCGGGCCCTCGGTGTACTTCATTGCACGACTCCGAACATGATGGCGAGCGGCGGGGCGAGGAAGCCGACGACCAGGACGGCCGACAGCAGGCCGGCGCTCAGGCGCAGCGCCTTGTTGCGGTCACGGTTGGCCCAGCCGAGCGTCTGGAAGGCGCTCCACACGCCGTGGCGCAGGTGCAGGCCGACCATGACGACGGCCACGAGGTAGATGAGCGTGACCCACCAGCGGGACGGGTCGAATCCGGCGATCATGCGGTCGGCCGGGGTGGAGTCGAAGCCCTTGGGGTTGACGACGCCGAAGGTGAGGTCGAGCAGGTGCCAGACGACGAACAGCGCGATCGTCAGGCCGCCGAACCGCATGATGTGCGTGGCGTAGCCGGTGGCCTGCGACTTCTTGGCGACGTACTTGACCGGGCGGGCCGAGCGGGCCCGGCGCGACAGCGAGATCGCGGCCCACATGTGCAGCACGACCGACAGGACGAGCGCGATCTCCACGATCGTCAGCAGCGTCCGGTAGGGCAGCAGCGGCTCCAGCAGCGTGCGCAGGGCGTGCGCGTACTCGTTGAAGGAGTCCTTGCTGATGAAGATCTTGAGGTTGCCCAGCATGTGGCCGATCAGGAAGAGCACCATCACGGCGCCGGTGACGGCCATGACGGCTTTCTTGCCGTTGGACGAGCTGAGGAACCCGCGGGGCCGCTTGCGCGTTGGCTTCTTCACGGGTGCTGGGGAGGTAACGGGCGCGGTGGCGGCGCCGCGCTCTATCGTGGCTGTCACATCTTCTGAAGCTAGGTAACCAGCGATGATCCGTCCAAGTCATCGCGGGCCTGGTTTCCATAGCCAAAGGCTATGATGTCTGGTTTGTATGGCCGGCATAAAAGCCAGCGAGTCCGCCGGTGCGAGGAAAATCACATGCAGTTGCAGCAGTTGGCGTACTTCGTAGCGGTGGCCGAGACCAGGCACTTCACCCATGCGGCCGAGCGGATGCGGGTCGCCCAGCCGTCGCTCAGCAAGCAGATCAAGGCACTGGAGACCGAGCTCGGGGCCCCGCTGTTCTCCCGTGCGCGCGGCAACGTCACGCTGACCGCCGCCGGCGAGGCGCTGCTGCCGCTGGCGCGCCGGATGCTGGAGGACGCCGAGACGGCCCGGCGGGAGGTCGCCGAGCTGGCGGGGCTGCGCAGCGGCCGGGTGCGGCTGGGAGCGACGCCGTCGCTGTGCGCGGGGCTGATGGCCGACGTGCTGGCCCGCTTCAACCACGCCTACCCGGGCATCGAGCTGCTGGTGGAGGAGGGCGGCTCGCGCGACCTGGTGCGGGCGCTGGCGCGGGGGCAGCTCGACCTGTCGCTGATCATCATGCCGTTGCAGCATGACGACCCGGCGCTGCTGACCGAGGAGATCCTGCGCGAGAACCTGGTGGTCGTGGCGCCCTCCCATGAGCGGTTGCGCAAACCGTACATGCGGATCGAGGACCTGCGCGGCCGGCCGATGGTGATGTTCCGGCGCGGCTACGACCTGCGGGAGGCGACGCTGACGGCGTGCCGGCAGGCGGGGTTCGAGCCGAGGTTCGCGGTGCAGGGCGGCGAGATGGACGCGGTGCTGCGGTTCGTGGAGGCCGGGCTGGGCGTGGCGGTGGTGCCGTCGATGGTGCTCGACGGCCGGCCGGGGCTCGCCGGGACGCCGCTGGCCCCGCCGGGGCTGAGCCGGACGATAGCGCTGGCGCACCGGCGCGACGTGGAGCCGACGCGGGCGGCCCAGGCGTTCCGGACGACATTGCTCACATTCGTCGTCGAAGCTGGTCAGGAGGGTACGCTTCCCCAAGGGGTCGAGCTCATCGCAGAATGAGCGGACGGCCTATCTCCAGCGAAGAGGCGTTTGTGACGGCATCCCTATCCGAAACGCTGACGCTCCTGCTCATCGAGGACGACGACGGAGACGCGTTCCTCGTGGAGGAGCTGCTGAAGCAGGCCGCGGCGCCGCCCCGGATCACCTGGGCCCGCAACCTGGCGGAGACCAGGGCCAAGCTCACCCCCCACATCCAGTGCGTGCTGGTCGACCTGTCGCTGCCCGACGCCACCGGCCTGGAGGCGCTGGAGCACGTGCTGGCGATGGCCCCGCACGCGGCCGTCCTGGTGCTGACCGGGCTGCGCGACGCGCACGTCGGCGTGGCGGCGGTCCAGGCGGGCGCCCAGGACTACCTGGTCAAGCAGGACATCGACGCCCGCCTGCTGGCCAGGGCCGTCCGCTACGCGATGGAACGCAAGCGCGCCGACCTGGCCCACATCGCGCTGACGAAGGCCGAGCTGACCGCCGAGGAGAACGCCCGGCTGGAGAACGGCCTGCTGCCCACCCCGCTGCTGCGCACCCACGACCTGGAGCACGTCACCCGCTACCTGCCGGGCTCGCAGGGCCAGCGGCTGGCCGGCGACTTCCTCGACACCGTGCAGACCCCCGACGGCGCGGTCCACGTCGTCATCGGCGACGTGTGCGGGCACGGCCCCGACGAGGCGGCGCTCGGCGTCTCGCTGCGCATCGCCTGGCGCACGCTCGTGCTCGCCGGGATGGACGGCGACCCGCTGCTGCGGACCATGGACACGCTGCTGCGCGCCGAGCGCAAGGCGCCGGAGATCTTCACCACCCTCTGCACGGCCAGGATCAGCCCGGACCTGAGCCACGCCGCGATGCGGGTCGCCGGGCACCCGCCGCCCGTGCTCCTGCGCGACGGCGTCGTCGAGATCGTCGAGGGCACCCCGTCCGGCCCGCCGCTGGGCATCTTCCCCGACCGCGAGTGGGCGGTCATCGACGTGCCGCTCGGCGAGCGGTGGTCGATGATGCTCTACACCGACGGGCTCATCGAGGCCGCCGCCGGGCACGGCGGCGAGCTCGGCGTCGACGGCCTGGTCAGCCTGGTCAAGCAGCACGGCGTCATCGACCTCGACCGGCTCATCCGACACGTGGGCACCCTCAGCGACGACCTCGCCGCGGTGCTCGTCCGCAGGAGCGCCTCATGAGCATCAACCCGCTGCCTCCGGCCAAGCCCGCCACCGGAGTCGGCCGGATCCCGCTCACCCGCTGGTTCCTCATCACCGGCGCGCTCACCGGCGTCGCGTTCCTGACCTCGGCCACGCTGATCATGATGATGATCTCCGAGCTGAGCGTGCTGGAGCCCCGGCCCGAGATCGCCGCCCAGGTGAACCGGCTGACCGTGCTGCTCGTGGTGCTCTGCTCGGTGCTGCTGGCCTCGGTCCTGGCGCTGGTGCTCATCGTCCGCTTCACCGTGCTGAAGCCCATCGCGCGGCTCACCGACCAGGTGCGCGCCGTCGCGGGCGGCGACTTCGACCACCGCCTCGGCGTGGCCAGGCCCGCCGAGCTGGCCGAGCTGTCCAGCCACGTCGACTCGATGCGCCGGCGCATCCTGTCGAACTGGCGCATCGCCCAGGACCAGGCCGACGAGCTGCGCCGCTCCAACGGGGAGCTGGAGCAGTTCGCGTACGTGGCCAGCCACGACCTTCAGGAGCCGCTGCGCAAGGTCGCCAGCTTCACCCAGATGCTCGAACAGCGCTACGGCGACCAGCTCGACGAGCGGGCCAAGCAGTACATCCACTACGCCGTCGACGGCGCCAAGCGCATGCAGCTCCTCATCAACGACCTGCTCGACTTCTCCCGCGTCGGCCGGGTGACCAGCGGCCGGTCCGTGGTGGAGACGCGGCCCGCGCTGGACGCGGCGCTGGTCAACCTCTCGGGCATGATCGAGGACGTCGAGGCCACCGTCACCGCCGACGAGCTGCCCGCGGTCGTCGGCAACCGCGTCCAGCTCACGCAGCTCTTCCAGAACCTCATCGAGAACGGCGTCAAGTTCCGCGGCGAGCAACCGCCCCGCGTGCACATCGGCGTCACCCGCAAGGGCGGCATGTGGGAGTTCAGCTGCTCCGACAACGGCATCGGCGTCGAGCCCAAGTACGCCGACCGGATCTTCCTCATCTTCCAGCGCCTCCACCCACGGGACGTGTATCCAGGTACGGGCATCGGGCTCGCGCTCTGCCGCAAGATTGTCGAGTTTCACGGCGGGCAGCTGTGGCTCGACGGCGACGCGGAGGGGCCGGGCACGACGTTCCGATGGACGCTACCGGCCGCGGGAGACGACGATGAATGACTGGCGCCCGATCGAGGTGCTCCTGGTCGAGGACGACCAGGGCGACATCCTGCTGACGCGGGAGGCGTTCGAGCTCAACAAGGTGAGCAACCGCCTGCACGTGGTGAACGACGGCGAGCAGGCGATGGACTTCCTGCGCCAGAAGGGCGAGCACGCCGGCGTGCCCCGGCCCGACCTGATCCTGCTCGACCTCAACCTGCCCAGGAAGAGCGGGCTGGAGGTGCTGGAGGAGGTCAAGCTCGACGAGGATCTGCGGACCATCCCGGTGGTGGTCCTGACGACCTCGGAGGCCGAGGAGGACATCCTGCTCAGCTACAAGATGCACGCGAATGCGTATGTCGCAAAACCGGTCGATTTTCAGCAGTTCATAAGAGTTGTCCGTCAAATCGATAACTTTTTTGTGACTGTGGTGAAGTTGCCCAACCAGGGGTTGCGCGCCTGACGGCGGACGTGACAGGAATCACAGGTCGTCCTGGAAAAAGTGAGTGATGCTTCTCACAAATCCGTATGCGGGCGTCGTAACGTATCCCACACCAACGCGCGCCGGAGCGGAGCACAGCGCCCGCCACATGTGCGCGCCAGACAGACGACCCGGACCCCAGGCGTGCGGGGTCCGCGGGAGGTGGAGAGGTCCGCGATGACCCAGACGACGCCCGACGCTCCAGTGAGAAGGCAGCGTGCCCAAGTCAAGGTGCGCACCCTGCGCACCGACCGATGGTGGATCACCCCGCTGCTGACGTTTCTCGGGCTCAGCTCATTCCTGGTCTACGGGGTGTGGGCGATCATCGACACGAGCAACTTCGTCGAGCCCTATATCGCCCCCTTCGCCTCGCCCTGCCTGACGACCTCCGCGGTGTGCGACGGCGCCCGGCTGTTCGGGTGGGCTCCGATCGGCGACTGGTACGCGCTGCCGCCGGGGCTGCTCATCCTCGGTCTGCCGGGCGGGTTCCGGCTGACCTGCTATTACTACCGCAAGTCGTACTATCGCTCGTTCTGGCTGTCGCCGGCGGCGTGCGCGGTGCAGGAGCCGCACGGCAAGTACACCGGTGAGACCCGCTTCCCGCTGATCATGCAGAACATCCACCGCTACTTCTTCTACTTCGCCCTGCTGATCGGCGCGATCCTCACCTACGACGCGATCCTGGCGCTCGTCCACAAGCCGCTCGGCCTCGGCAGCTACATCCTGCTGGCCAACGCCGTGCTCATCCTCGGCTACACGCTGGGCTGCCACTCCTGCAGGCACATCACCGCGGGCAGGCTCAACCACTTCTCGCGCCACCCGTTCCGCTACAAGGCCTGGACCCTCGTCTCCAAGCTCAACGCCAAGCACCAGCAGTGGGCCTGGGCCTCGATGTTCTCCGTCATGGGCGCCGACCTCTACGTCCGTCTGGTGGCCAAGGGCATCATCGCCTTCCCGTTCGCGTAAGGAATCGTTTCACAGTGGAAATCGAGCGTCACGAATACGACGTCGTCGTCATCGGCGCGGGAGGCGCCGGGCTGCGCGCCGCCATCGAGGCCCGTCAGCAGGGCAAGCGCACCGCGATCGTGTGCAAGTCGCTGTTCGGCAAGGCCCACACGGTCATGGCCGAGGGCGGCGCCGCCGCCGCGATGGGCAACGTCAACTCCGACGACAACTGGATGGTGCACTTCCGCGACACCATGCGCGGCGGCAAGTTCCTCAACAACTGGCGCATGGCCGAGCTGCACGCCAAGGAGGCCCCGGACCGGGTCTGGGAGCTGGAGGCGTGGGGCGCGCTGTTCGACCGCACCAAGGACGGCAAGATCAGCCAGCGCAACTTCGGCGGCCACGAGTACCCCCGGCTCGCCCACGTCGGCGACCGCACCGGCCTGGAGATGATCCGGACCCTGCAGCAGCGCGTCGTCGCCCTCCAGCAGGAGGACTTCGAGACGCACGGCGACCACGAGGCCTACATCAAGGTCTTCCAGGAATGCACGGTCACCCGCCTGCTCAAGCAGGACGACCGGATCGCCGGCGCGTTCGGCTACTGGCGCGAGAGCGGCAACTACGTCCTGTTCGACGCCCCCGCCGTGGTGCTCGCCACCGGCGGCATCGGCAAGTCGTACGTGGTCACCTCCAACTCCTGGGAGTACACCGGCGACGGCCACGCGCTGGCCCTGCTGGCCGGGGCCAAGCTGATCAACATGGAGTTCATCCAGTTCCACCCCACCGGGATGGTCTGGCCGCCCTCCGTGCGCGGCATCCTCGTCACCGAGTCGGTGCGCGGCGACGGCGGCGTGCTGCGCAACTCCGAGGGCGAGCGCTTCATGTTCAAGTACATCCCCGAGGTGTTCAAGGACAAGTACGCCACCACCGAGGAGGAGGGCGACCGCTGGTACACCGACCAGGCCAACAACCGCCGTCCGCCGGAGCTGCTGCCGCGTGACGAGGTCGCCAGGGCCATCAACGCCGAGGTGAAGGCCGGGCGCGGATCCCCCCAGGGCGGCGTCTACCTGGACGTGTCGACCCGGCTGCCCGCCGAGGAGATCAAGCGCCGGCTGCCGTCGATGCACCACCAGTTCAAGGAGCTGGCCGACGTCGACATCACCGCCGAGCCGATGCAGGTGGGCCCGACCTGCCACTACATCATGGGCGGCGTCGAGGTCGACGCCGACTCCGGCGCGGCCTCCGTGCCCGGCCTGTTCGCGGCGGGCGAGGTGTCCGGCGGCATGCACGGCTCCAACCGGCTCGGCGGCAACTCGCTGTCGGACCTGCTGGTCTTCGGCCGGCGGGCCGGCGCGGGCGCGGCGGCCTACGTCGACACGCTCGCCGCCCGGCCCCGGCCCGCGCAGGCGGACGTGGACGCCGCCCGCGCCGAGGCCGAGGCGCCGCTCCAGCGCTCGGGCGAGAACCCGTACGAGGTCCACCAGGAGCTCCAGCGAACGATGAACGACCTGGTCGGCATCATCCGCAAGGCCGACGAGGTCGCCGAGGCGCTGGAGGTCGTGGAGAAGCTCAAGGAGCGCGCCCAGCTCGTCGGCGCGGCCGGGTCGCGCGTCTACAACCCGGGCTGGCACCTGGCGCTCGACCTGCGCAACATGGTGCTCGTCTCGGAGTGCGTGGCGCGGGCCGCGCTCAAGCGCGAGGAGAGCCGGGGCGGCCACACCCGCGACGACTTCCCCGGCATGAACCCCGAGTGGCGCCGCAAGCTGCTCGTCTGCTCCACCGGCGACGGCCGGTCGATCCAGGTCGAGGAGCGCGTCCAGCCTCCGATGCGCGACGACCTGATCACCCTGTTCGACCGCGACGAGCTGAAGAAGTATCTCACCGACGAAGAGATGGCCGAGTTCGACGGGATTTCGAAATGAGCTACAAGGCGAAGTTCAAGGTCTGGCGCGGTGAGGGAGGCGAAGGCAGGCTCGAAGACTTCACCGTCGAGGTGAACGAGGGCGAGGTCGTCCTCGACATCATCCACAGGCTCCAGGCCACCCAGGCCCCCGACCTCGCGGTCCGCTGGAACTGCAAGGCCGGCAAGTGCGGCTCCTGCTCGATGGAGATCAACGGCAAGCCGCGCCTGGGCTGTATGACCCGGATGTCCACCTTCGCGGAGGACGAGACCATCACGGTGACCCCGATGCGGACCTTCCCCGTCATCAAGGACCTGGTCACCGACGTCTCGTACAACTACCAGAAGGCCCGGGAGGTGCCGTCCTTCACGCCCCCGGAGGGCGTGCGGCCCGGCGAATACCGGATGCAGCAGGTCGATGTCGAGCGGTCCCAGGAGTTCCGCAAGTGCATCGAGTGCTTCATGTGCAACAACGTCTGCCACGTCATCCGCGACCACGAGGAGAACAAGCCGGCCTTCTCCGGCCCCCGCTTCCTCATGCGGATCGCCGAGCTGGACATGCACCCGTACGACGTGGCCGACCGCAAGGACTCGGCCCAGCAGGACCACGGCCTCGGCTACTGCAACATCACCAAGTGCTGCACCGAGGTCTGCCCCGAGCACATCAAGATCACTGACAACGCGCTGATCCCGATGAAGGAGCGCGTGGTCGACCGCAAGTACGACCCGCTGGTCTGGCTCGGCAACAAGATTTTCAAGCGCTCGTCCAAGTGACACCGGCGGCGGGGCCTTCGGGCCCCGCCGTTCTCACTTGCTCTTGCGCCGCAGCCCGCGCTTGCGCTTGCCCTGCTCGGGCCGGGGTTCCTCCACCGTCGCGCCGTCCCCCGAAGTGTCCTCCGCCGGCGTGCCCGGCAGCGGCTGGACGACCGTCCGGTCCGCCGCGAACGCCTGCCACGGCTCGGCGTCGCCCTGCTCGGCCATCGACGCCGCACCCAGCGGGCGCTCGGGCGTGTCCTCGTACGGGCCCGCGCCGCCAGGCGGGATGTCCGAAGGCGGCGGCTCCGGCGGCACCAGCGGCTCGAACGGCGCCCGGTAGGCCGGCTCCTGGTCCACGGTGTCGAACTGGTCCGGCTGCAGCACCACCGGCTCCTGCACGGTCGCCGGCTGCTGGTGTTCGGGAGCCGCCTGGCCGTACATGGCCGGGTCCTGGTAGACCGCGCCGTACTGGACCTGGCCCCCCGGATACGTCTGCACCGGGACGAAACTGATGATCGGCGCGTACGCCGTGCCGCCCGGATAACCGGGAGCCGGGAACGCCGCCGTGGCATAACCCGGACCCGCCGGGTAGCCCGCCATCTCCGGCGGCACCGGCGGCAGCTGCGGCCCCGCCTTGCGCACCGCCGCGGCGTGCGCCATCCGGCGCAACCGGCCCTCGAAGATCAGCACCGCGAACAGCACCAGCAGCACCATGACCAGCGCCGGGATGCTGAGCTGCTGCGTCAGCGTCCGCTGGTCGAACTCCGGCGCCGCGTTACGCACCTCCAGCGGGATCGGCTCGCTCTCCGACGACTGCGGCAGCGTCTCCGACGGCAGCGGGTCGCTGGTGGCCACCTGCGGCATCTCGACCTCCGACTCCGTCTCGGAAGGCGTCGCCGCCGGGACCTCCACGCTCTGCGTCGGCAGCGGCTGAGGCTGTGGGGCCGAGCTCGTCTGCGGCGTCGGATCGGGCGCCTGCGTGGTCTTCGTCGGCGTCGGCTTGGCGGTCGTCTTCTTCGGAGTCGGCGTCGCCGTGACCGTCTTGGTGACCGTCGTCTCCGGCTGCTCCGTCGGGGTCGGCGTCGGCAGCGTGGTGATGACGGTGACCGTGGTCTCCGGCGGACCCTCCTCGCACACCTCGCCCGCGTCACACGGCTCCACCGGGGTCAAGGCCGTCGCCGAAGCGCTCTGCCCCACGAACGGGGCGACACCCGCGCAGGTCAGCCCCAGTGCGAGCACCATCGCGGACACGGCCGTCGCTCGCGTGCGTGCCACCTGTGCCCTCCGCGCAGTCCCGCAACCTTGGTCAAGGGAATACTAGTCGGGTAAAAGGCACAGTAAAGACGGAATTACCAGACGTTTTTTTGAATGCGTGCCCGCTGCACCCTGGCGATCAGCCACAGCGTCCCCATCAGCGCCGCGATCCCCACCGCCACGGCAGGCACGCCCCGCGGCCCGGCCAGCGGATTCACCGCCTCCTCGGCCCGTACCTGCATCCTCCCGCCCCCGACCTCCCGAGGCAAGGGCGCCTCCACCGCCTCCACCGGCTGCCCGGTCTGCACAGGTGCCACCGCCACCCCAGCAGCAGGCGCTCCTCCCGGGGCGGGCATTCCCTGCCGGTCGGGCACGCCCCCAACGGCAGTGGCCCCACCCAACGCGGGCGCGTCCGCAACGTACGGCGCATACCCCCGCACGGTGGCCCCACCGGGCGCGGGCGCACCCCCGACCGAGGGGGCCGCACTGAGGGCCGGCGCGTCATGGGCGGTCGCGCCCTTCTGAGCGGATGCGCCCCGCTGAGCGGGCGCGCTGCCCGTGGACGGTGTGCGGCCACGTGCGGTGGGGTCGCCCGGCGCGGGCGCGCCACCTACGGGCGGTGTGCGCCTCCGCGTGGTGGCGTCGCCCGGCGCGGGTGCGCCCCCGACGGAGGGTGCGGCATTGAGGGCGGGCGCGTCCTGGGCGGGCAGGCGTTCCTGGCGGGATGCGTCCCTCTGGGCGAGCGCGTCCTGCCGGGACGGCCGTGCCGAGTGGCCCCCGGGGCGCGGAGGGACGGCGGCGGGCGGGGCGGCCTTCTGGGTGAGGCGTACGGCGTTGCCGCTGAAGCCCACCACGTCACGCGGCACCGGCCCCTCGAAGACCGCGGTACGCACACTCCTGGCGATCGTCGTGTGCCCGAGCCCGTCGTCCTCGCGCACCTTCGCCACGGCGGCCAGCTCGACCTCGCCGGCCCCCTGCGGAACGGTGAGCGTCACGTCCACGACCTGCTTGCCGGCGAGCTGCCCGAGCGGGCACACGCGGGCACCGGCGTCCACCGTCCCCGAGAGCGCCCGGTTCGCCGTCACCCGGGCGCCTGCCACCCGCCCGGGGACGCCCTCCGGAGGAACGCCGGCCCCCACCGGCGCGGGCGCGGCACTCGCGGCGGCCTCAGGGACGACCCCGGTGACAGGCCCAGTGACAGCCCCCGTGGCGGGGCAGGCGACGGTGGTGAGGGCGGCGGCCGGGACCGTGGCGACCGCGAGCCGGGCGTCGTGCCCCATGCCCTTGAGCCGCACCTGGTAGCGCAGCACGTCGCCGGTCCTGATCCATTTGAGCACTCCGTCGGGGTTGCCCATCTGGTCGAGCACCATGGACACCCCGTTGGCCGCCGCCGGCACGGCGGGCACTGCGGCAGCGAGCATCAGGGCTCCGCCCACGATCCAGCCCCGATTCATGACGCCGCCTCCCTCATCGTGACAAATAACGCCCAGTAATCGTTATGTCACAGAGAGCGACCATTCAATCCTCGCGGAGCAGTTTCTCCACGGCTTTCATCACGGGCAGGTCCCCCGCCAGCCACGGCACGTCGTAGTACGCGCCGGGCGCGAGCCAGCGCAGCGCCAGGTGTTCCTTGGGCCGGGGCGTGCCGGCGGCGACGGTGGCGAGCCAGACGCGCAGCACGTACTCCTTGCCGAGCGCCCAGTCACCGCCGACCCGTTCGCCGACGGCGATCTCCACGCCGAGTTCCTCACGGCACTCGCGGACCAGCGCGTCGAGCTCGCTCTCCCCCGGGTCGACCTTCCCGCCGGGGAACTCCCACCCGCCTCTCAGCGCCGCGGGCGCGCCCCGCTGCGCGGCGAGCACCTGCCCGCCGTCTCCCACGATCGCCGCGGCCACCACGATCACTGTCATAGGGATGCATTCTTCAGCTTCTCGAGCTGGTCGAGGACGGCGGGGTTCTGCAGAGGCCGGGTGAACCCGACGATCTTGTCCCGCGACTCGTAGCTCGTCACCTTGATCGGCCCGCACAGCCGGCAGCGTGCCTCCACCATCTTCCCCTTCGACACGACCATCCCGACATGCCCGGGGTTGTTGGCCGACGTGCCCGGCCCGGCGTTGAAGAACACCAGGTCGCCGGGCTGCTCGGTGCCCTGTTCGATCTTCACCCCGAACGGCCACTGCCCGAACGTGGTGCGCGGGATCGACAGCCCCGCCGACCGGTAGGCGGCGAAGATGATGCCCGAGCAGTCGAACGCGTCGGGCCCGGTCCCGCCCCACAGGTACGGCTTGCCGCGCTGGTCCAGCGCGTAGGCCAGGATCTTGCGCACGACGTCGCTGGGCGCGGCCTCGACCAGCGGCTCGTCACAGGAGTCGTCGGTCTCGGGCGGCACCTCGACCTCGCCGGACCTGGCGTACTTCCTGGCGATCTCCTCGACCTGGTCCACGTACCACCAGGCCCGGTTGTAGACGAACAGGGCGCGGCGGACGTTCTCGGGGGCGCCGTTGCGCTTGAGCATCCTGGCCGCGCCGAGAATGGCGTCGGCGGGGTTGTAGACGTCGCCGATGCCGTCACCGTCGCCGTCGGAGGCGTAGCCGTTGAACGTCGACGACATGGGGATTCGGGCCTTGCCGCCCCACGTGCTGATCAGGAACTGCATCGGCCCGGCCGCGCCGGCGTAGTTGGTGCCGCTCTTGACGCCCGGCAGGTTGGAGCGGCCGTGGTCGGTCTCGCGCTTGCCGACGGCGGCCAGGATGTTCCACTGGACGCCGATCTTCTTGCCGTGCTGCCGGTAGAGCTCCAGGTATTCGGCAGGGATGTCGGAGGCGGCCGAGTCGGACGCCTCCTGCACCTGGGTGCCGTCGGTGCAGTCGGGCGGCGCGCCACCGCTGCCGACGAACGACGGGATGGACGTCATCAGCATCGGCGACACGATGACCAGGACGAGCAGCAGCATCCCGGCGACGACGACCGCGAGGATCACGCGGGGGCGGGAGGTGTTCACCCCTGCGGATCCCCGTCCTGGCCCTCGTCGGCGGGCCTCAGGTCGAACACCCGCCAATCGGAGCCCAGCTGGCTGACCGTCACCGCGTAGTCGGCCGCCTGCTGCTTGGCGCCGCTCTTGCCGGTGAGCTGCTGCGTCGCGGTGAGGACGAACACGATGCTGGTCTTCTCGATCTGCCGGATCTCCTTCAGCGCGGCCGTCGCCGTCGACACGGTCTGGTCGTCCTGCTCCACCGGGCCGGCCGCGGTGCGGGTCCTGGCCAGGATGTTGCCGAAGTCGGCGGTGGTGTACTTGCGCACCCGGTCGGCGTACGTCTGCGGCGCCTCGTCGAAGCGGTACGTCGCGTACTCGGCGGTGAAGCGTTCGGCCAGGTCGGCGGCGGCGGCGAGCTGCTCCTTGGACATCGGCAGGAAGGAGTAGACGTCGAAGGGCGCGTCACTGGCGGTGGCCAGCGGCGTGCTCGCGATGACCGGCGTGCTCGTGGTCCGGCCGGAGGCGGCCTGCTCGGCGGCAGGCTGCTCCGGGTCGGGCCACAGCCACAGGTAGGCGCCGACGGCAGCGATGATCACGACGATGACGGCGAAGGCCATCCCTCGCTTGTCGCCCCGCTGAGCCATGATCAGTCCCTGTCCGGGTGGGAGGGGTTGAGCCAGAACGGCACCGGCGGCTCGGCCTTGCGGGAGCTGCCCCACAGCGGCGGCGGCTCGGAGGCGCGGCCGTCGGACTCGGAGCGGCTGAACATGCTGCCGCCTCCGCCGTTGCCGAACACGCGCCCGTCCTCGTTCCTGCCGAAGATGCCGCCGCCGGACGACTGCCGGTCGGACCGCGACCCGCCGCCGGAGCCGGTCCGCCGCGACCCGCCGAACATCGACCCGCCCGACCGGGACCCGCCGCCGCCCGAACCGCCGAACCGCGACGCGCGCGACCCCCCGGACCCGGACCCGCCGGACCCGGAACCGCCGAACCGCGACCTGCCGGACCCGCCCGACCAGGAGCCGCCGGACCGGGACCCGCCCGACCCGCTCGCGCCGCCTGAGCCGCCCGAGCCGCCGAGGCGGGAACCGCCCGTACGGGTGCCGCCCGAGCCTCCGCGTGGCGCCCAGCCACCGCCCGAACGGCCGCCGAACCAGCCGCCGCCCGCCGTACCGGAACCGCCGGAACCACCCGAGCCACCTGAGCCGCCGGGACGGCCAGGGGCGGCGCCGCGCGGGGCCGCGCCGGCGCCGCGCGTGCGGGTCGGCGCGCCACCCAGGTTGAGCGGCGGCGCGTCGCCCTTGCGGGGAGCGGGCGCCTGCCGCCCGGCCGCCTTGCCGCCCTGCGGGTCGGTGTCGAGCGGCGCGGGCACCCGGACGCCCGACGGCATCGCGCCGGTCTCGCCCTCCTCGCCGCGCGCCCGGCCCTGGGCGACGGTCGCCGCCGTGGCGCCGGCCGCGCCGCCCGCCACCGCGCTGACGATGGGCTCCGCCTTACGCGCACCCCAGCGGCCGATCCTGGCCGAGGCGACCGGCGGCAGCACGTTCGAGGCCCGCTCCAGGACGGGCGAGCTGGCCGCGTCGCCGAGCATGCGGGTGGTGAGCGTGTGCCCGTTCATGGAGGCGAACAGGTGCTGGAACGGCCTCCGGTAGAAGAACACCGCGATCGTCAGCAACGCCATGAACAGGATCTGCATGCCCCACGGCATCGCGGTCGAGATGATCAGCGCGTAACCGTACACGAGCACGCCGAGCACGAGTGCGAGCACGGCCTGGCGCAGCAGGGTGCCGATCAGCATCTCCACCCAGCGCATGGCGATGATCCGCCCGCTGCCCGGATGCACGCCGATGAGCAGGAACACCGGCCCGAGGATGAGCAACAGCAGGAAGCCCACCTTGAGCACCAGCAGCGAGACCGCCACCAGGAAGATGAGCACCCCGGCCACCAGCGCGGCGATCAGCGCGCCGATGGCCACGCCGAGCCGGCTCGTCCAGTCACGCCCGGAGAAGATGAAGTAACGCGAGTCGTTGCGCAGCTTGTCAGCGATCTCGGCATATTTCGCCTGATGCGCTCCCACGTCGGGCGCCGGTTGGCCTGCCGTGGCCGGTGGGATGGACTGCGTCTCCAGCATCGTGCGGCCGAAGTCGCGCACGATGGGCTGGTTGGGGTCGGCGGTGCCGAACAGGCCCATCAGCCACGGCTTGCACACCAGTGTGGACCAGAGCGCGTCGGCGTTCTGGTCGACGCCCGGGGTGCCGTTCTGGCCGAAGCCGCCGGCCTTGACCTCGGGGCTGGCGTCACCCGGAGGCGGCAGGCAGGAGGCGCCGCCCGCGCCGGGCAGCCCGGAGAAGGCGGAGTTGACGACCTCGCCGGTCTTGTCCGTGACGACCTTGCCCAGGCCGGTGAAGTCCTGCGGCCGGCTGAGGAACCAGGTGGCGACCGTGACCGCGAGCACCATCCAGATCACGCCCTCGGCGGTCGTGGTGGCTCGCTTGCGGATCAGCCCGTACCAGGCCAGCCAGATCGCGCCGAGGATGACGATGGGCTGCAGGTAGGGCCAGTACATGGCCTCCGACAGGTTCGTCACGATGTCGTCGACCACGTCCTTGATCGACTGGAGCGGCCCCTCGGTCGCCGCCGCCTGGTAGGTCGTGATCGTGAGCCGGTCGACGGCCTTGGCCCACAGGAAGATCGTGTTGGCCCACGAGTTGCCGAGCACGGCGGCGATGTCGGAGCAGCCGAGCTCGTGCGTGTGCCAGAACTGTCCGGCCATGCCGAACTGGCTGTAGTTGGTGACCGCCGCCGGCGTGCCGGGCTCGGGTGTCGGCGGCTGCATCATGCCGTCGGTGCCGCCGCCGATCACCTCGGGGGCGAGCTCGCCGGACAGGTCACACGGGCCCGCGGCGGCGGGCGACAGGCTGCCCGCCACGATCGGCACCACGAGGACGCCGAGCAACACCACGAGCGCCAGAGCCCATCGTCTGGGTAGCCGGATCCTCATGACCGCACCTCCTGCGCGTGGCCCACTCCCCCTTGAAGATCATCATGCCCGCCGCCGCCGGGTTTGTCGTGTGTCGGGTTCGTGTCGAGCCAGCGGAGCAGCTCCTCGGAGATCAGGTCTACTCCGATGCGGCCCGCCCTGCCATCCAGATCACGGAAAATGCATTCCCCGTTGCCCAGCGATCTGAGGACGGCCTTGTGCTCCTCCGACGGTTCGACGCCCAGCAGCGACATCACGTGTCCGACCTCCACCCGTTCGGTCGAGCGGAAGGCGAACACCGACGACAGGCAGTTGGTCACCTGTTCGTTGAGCAGGTCGCCCGCGTTCTGCGAGACCAGGACGAGGGCGGTGTTGCGGGAGCGGCCCATCCGGCTGACCTCGGGCACCAGCTTGGCGCCCTCGGGCGTGGACGTGATCGCCCACGCCTCGTCCAGGAAGATCGCCTTGGGCGCGCGCCGGTCGAGGCCGTTCATCAGCCGCCGGGCGAACTGCGACACCAGGTAGAGCAGGGCCACCGACAGCCGCTGCTCGTAGGAGTAGTCGTCGCGGCCCGTGGCCACGTCGGGAAGCGTCAGCCCGCCGAGCGTGAACACGGTGGTCCAGCCCTCGCTGTCGATCTGGTCGCCGCCCGACGGGTCGAAGCAGAGCCTGGCCA
Source organism: Nonomuraea ceibae (assembly GCF_019396325.1). GTDB lineage: Bacteria > Actinomycetota > Actinomycetes > Streptosporangiales > Streptosporangiaceae > Nonomuraea > Nonomuraea ceibae. Next base: position 3,809 of record NZ_JAHKRO010000085.1, on the reverse strand, counting down.
GGTGCATCTCCGACATCGAGCGCAGCACCGCGCCCAGGTTCTTCGACGCGGCGTCCTCGGCCTGCTCCAGATAGTCGACGACCTTGCCGAGCGACGGGTCGGCGGCGTTGGACACCGCCGCCACCGCCTGGATCATCGCCGACTCGCGCTCCTCCGACATGCGCGGCAGCAGCAGCCGCAGCGTCTCGGTCGCCATCGTCTTCTTGGCCGCGATGTCGTCCCCGAACGAGAACGGGTCCAGCAGCCCCGGCGCGGCCGAGCCCAGCGGGATGATCCGCGCCTTGCGCTCGCGCTTCTGCAGCAGCTCGACCAGCGACTCTGCGTCGCCCTTCGGGTCGATCACCGCGACCGTGACGCCGCGCAACGCCATCTGGTAGATCATCAGCAGGGCCAGCGTCGTCTTGCCGCCGCCCGGCTCGCCGGTGATCGCGATGGCGGTCGGCCGGTTGCGGCTGGCCGCCAGCAGCGGGTCGAAGTGCACGATGCTGCGCGCCCGGCCGACGGTCTCCCCGATGTACGGGCCCAGCCAGCCCTCGCCGCCCTCCTCCAGCCGGTCGCCCAGGTCGACGGTCGCCGTCGCCATCCCGCCCGCGATCGTACGCAGCGGCTGACGCTGGGCGTAGGCGTTGACGCCCACCTTCTCGCCCGGCAGCGACTCGCAGAACAGCGAGAACTGGTCACCGGTCGAGTTGACCACGTCGATGCCCATGTCGCGGTAGTGCTCGACGACCGCCTCCACCCGCTGCACGCAGATGTCCTCGGTCGGCGCCGACACGATCAGCCGGTGCCACCCGTACACGAACGGCAGCCGCTCCTTCGTGATGCCGTGCTCCAGCATCCGGGCCGCGTCGATCTGCTCCGCCAGCGCCAGCGGCGCCTCCGCGCCCGCCTCGCGGATGTGGATGTCCATGTCGCGGGCGTGCGCCAGCTTGCGCGCCACGTCCTTGGACGCCTTCACCGGCGGGATCAGCCGCATCCGCGACGACACCTCCACCGGGAACGGCAACTGGTCGGCGAAGTGCATCCACGGCTCCCCGTCGGGGAACGGCATCAGATCCGGGAACCGGGCGAACGACAGATACGCCACGTACGAGTCGCCCTGCGGCTGCACGATCCGCAGCAGCGACCTGCCGTTGTGGATCTCACCCTCGACCAGCGACTCGATCTCGCCCTTGCCCCAGCGCCGCTTCGGGCTCGCCGACGGCGCCGCGTCCGCCAGCGCCCCCGCCGCCGCGTGCTGGAACAGCCACGCGACCTCCACCGACGTGGCATGCCGGGCATACAGGGCACTGGACGCCAGCGCCCGGCCCAGCCGCTCGGCCTGCTCGGTCCACCGGCCGACCTCGCTCTCGGGCACGTGGTCGTCCTCCAGCCCGAGGACCTTCTCCGTCTTCTGGTAGAAGCCGAACACCTGAGCCAGCACCCCGGCGCCCAGCTGCTTGCCCCGCGGACCGAGCCGTACGCCCAGATAGACCTCCTTCGACCAGAAGTCCTTCGCCCAGACGTGCCGGTACATCTCCTCCAGGTAGTCGCGCCAGCCCGGCCCCTCGTCGGAGGTCGCGTTGAGCGCCATCGCCCACTCCGCCGCCGGATAGGCGCGATGCGCCACCCGCAGGTGCACCTCGGCGTCGGGCATCCTGATCGCGGCCAGCGCGATCGTGATGTTGGTGGCCAGCGCCTCACGCTCCTCAGGCGTGACGAACTCGTAGCTGACCGTCGGAAGGCGGAAATACGCCCATGCGTCGGTGTCCGTGAGCAGGATGCGGTCGTCGAAATAGCGGACCGCCAGGCGCTGACGCGCTCTAGACGCCCTGCTCATGCCGCCCCCTCGGCGCATGAACGGGCCATGCCTGCTCGCATGTTCACTTATCGCTCACCGATTCTCGTGCCCGGGGGGTCACTCGCCAGCTCCTCTTCGTCAGTTCGGACCTTCTGTGCCGCGAAGCCCGCGATCACGACCCCGGCGAGAGCGAGATACGCCCGCCGCCCGGCCGCGCGCAGCTGCCCCGGATCGACCACCCCGGCGCCGCCCGGCGCCAGATCGTCGTCCCAGGGGACCCTGACGATGGCCCGGCACCTGCCGCGCGCCACCGCCTCCGCCTGCTCGACGTCCGTCATCGAACGCCGGCTCACCCCGTTGACCACCATGACCGCGCGCCGCCTCAGGTCCGCGCAGCCGTGCCCGTCCAGCCACTCGTACGTCATCGCCACCGCGTCCGGTGCCTCCACGCTCGCGGGCACCACGAGCACGAGCTGATCCGCGTACGGGAGCACGCGGGCGGCCAGCGCGGCGGCCGGATCGATCACCGTGAGCTTGTAGTGCCGGTCGAGCAGGCTCATCGCCTCGCCCAGCCGGTGATCCGAGAACAGGCCCCGGTCGGCCAGCCGCTGCTCGTCACCGTCGGCCCCCACCACCTCCAGCCCCGAAGCAGTGCGCGTGGTGTAGCCGCGCATCGTCAGATAGCCGCTCACCCGCTGCAACCCCGCCAGCAGCGACGTCAGCGTCTCGGGCGTCTCCGGATGGATGCGGCTCGTCATGCTGCTGTCACCCGACGCCGCGTCCACGGCCACCACCCGGTCGTCGCGGTACTGCGCGAACGTGTGACCCAGCATCAGCGCCGTCGTGCTCTGCCCGGCGCCGCCGGTGCACCCCAGCACCACCACCCGCCGGCTCCCGGCGAACACGCCCCGGGCGCGCGCCTCGTCCAGCTCCGACCCGTCGGTCCGTACGCCGTTGCCGCCCACGACCACCTGCGCGATGCGCCGCCAGCCGCCCGAGTCGCGCCCCACCACGGACTCGACCCGCCGCACCCGCTGCCCCGGCCTGGGCCCCGGCACCACGGCCGCCCCGCCGTCACGCCCCTCCTCCGGCTCCACGGGCACCGTCGGCGCCTCGGCCACCGGCTCCGGCGCGACCTCCTCTGGGGGCGGCAATTCCCCAGGCACGACGTCCGGACGATGAATCGCCCGGCTCGGCAGCTCAGCCTCACGCCCCCGCAGCGGGCGCGACAGGGTGACGGGCTTGGCATCGGGGCTCAACGGCGCCCACGCCCGCGCGTCGGGCAACGCCACCCCCGGCCCCAACCTGGGCGGCTGCCCCTTCCTGTGCTGACTCCGCGCCGCCTCATCCCCCTCGGCCTCCGGCCCAGCCCCACCAACCTCACCGTGGCCCTCCTCGGAGGCGGGAGCCTCCTCAGAGGCGGCGTCCTCCTCAGAGGCGGGGGCCTGCTCGGAGGCGGGGGCGGCACTCCCCCCAACCGGGGACTCCTCCGAAACGGCCACCTCCTCAGCGGCCGGCCCCGCATCGGAGACGGAGACACTCTCACGGACCGAGGACTCTCCACGCGCCACCGCAGGCACCGGGGGCTGTCCGGGCGCAGGGGCGGGCTCGCGGGCCGGAGTCTGCCCAGCACCGGACGCACCCTCAGCAGCTCGCCTCCGCCTGGAAGCCGCAGCCCCCTCACGGGCCGGCGCACCCTCAAGTCCCCGCACACCCTCACGGGCCCGAGGCTGCTCTGAGGCCGACGCCCCCTCCTGGGCCGCGGCCGGCTCGGGCGCGGGGGCGCTCCCGGCGGTCAGCGGGCGCTCGGACGCCGCAGCGCTCTCGCGGGCCGGGGCACTCTGCCGGCCCCGCGCGCCGCCGCGGACCGGAGGCTGCTCGGAGGCCGACGCTCCCTCGATCGCCAGGGGCTGCTCGGCAGCGGACGCGCTCCCGGCGGGCAGTGCGCGGTCGGGCGTCGGGCTGCCCTTGCGGCGGCCCGGGGTTCCCTCGGGGGTCTGGGTGGCCTCGGGGGGTGGGGTGGGTTTGG
>NZ_JAHKRO010000084.1 GCF_019396325.1 Nonomuraea ceibae | reverse complement strand
ACTGGGCGCGGCAACCCGCACCGAGGCGGCGGCCATCGCCTTCCGCGAAGGGTTGACAGGGCCTTTCTCTTCTTAGAGTGACGTCTCCTACACATCGCCAACGCCCGTTCGCGGTGGCCCAAGCGACAGGATGAGGCATCCACTTCGGGTACGCCAGGCGACGACAAGAAGCGTTCGATGCAACAAGAACAAGCAGCGACGAGGGCACAAGCCACTACGGCGGTCGACTCCAGCTCGATCGAGGCCACCAGGGTGAACAGGGCCGAGCGGTGCGAGCTGTAGTGCTGATCCAGCAGCGGAAGGTAGTTGTTGCCGAGTAGGCGGCCCGTTTCTGCCGTATTCCGGCTGCCCCCTGAAGGCTGGCGGGCTTTCAGCGCCGCTCCGCCAGGACGAGCAAGGTGCCGACAACGGTGCGCGTGGTGAGCGGCTCAGAGAGCACGCGAACGCCCGCCGCACCAAAACGACTGGCCGAGGTAGGTGGTAAGCGAGGCGCGTCGGGCCCACGGCGCTGATTCAAGCGAAGAACGCAGTGAAGTATGCCTGCGGTGCAGGCCGGGCATGGCCGAGGCCATCACCTCGAGGAGAAGACAAGGCCAAGGTCATCTACGACACCTGCTTCCCCTCACAAGAAGCGGTCGACGCCGCCGTGGGGCAGTGCATGTCCAAGGACACGGTAGAGCAGTTCGATCGCATTATGGTTGGCCAAAGGGTCTGCACAGGTCATAACCCCCATGCGGCCGGGTGGCCCTGACACTGCGACGCAGACGACCCCCGACGGCCTCCACTCTGCGCACTGGCGGCTGCATCACCCGGCCAGGGCGCTTTCCGCGACGGGCACGTTGGGAAACAACTCGAAGATGGTGTCCAGGCCAGTCCTGCGCAGACGCCGGGCCAGCATGCCGTGAACCCCGGCCAGAGCCAGCCGTCCGCCACTGGCCCGGATCGCCCGATGTGCCCTGACCAATGCGATCAGCACCGCCTCATCGCAGGTCCCCAGACGGCCGGCGTCCACGATGAGGTGCGGCGGCCTGTCGACGACTACCAGGGTGGCCAACATGTCATCCAGTTTTCTGGCCGCACCGGCGTCGAGCGCTCCAGTCAAGGTCACCACCAGCCCAAGCCGGGAGCCGAGCCGCACCTGCTGCACAGCTATCTGAGGCATCAGCCGCTCTTGGTCGCCCACGAACTCCGGGGAACTGCCCGTCATGCCACCCCTGTACCCACCTCCGCGAGATGTGTGCTCAGGCGGTGCCACGAATCTCCGCGGGAGCCGGAGGTAGCGCCGCAGGACTCAGTCATATGGAGCCACTACGCGATGTCGATGTCGGCCGCGCACATTCTTGCCTCGAGCAAAGTCGCCCGTCGTAGCGGCACGCGCCCGGCTCCGATGGCCCGGGCTGTGCAGCCCTCAGGCGTCTCGGCGGGGGAGCGCGTGACCGCTCGCCGGTGGCCGAGGACCGCCTTGGCTGGCGGAGTGTTTCAGGAGGTGCTGGTGAACGTGTAACGCTGCACCTGCCACGGAGCCGGGCAGGGGTCGGTGATGGCGTGGGTGCTGGCCCTCACCGGATGATCGGCAGTCGACCGGGAGTGTCCGGCGCAGCCTGCATGACGCGGGAGAATCGCCCAGCTCGGCTGGAGCCGCCTCAAGTCCTTCAGAGGTTCCGGGACTGGCGGAGGGCAGACTGGAGGTCGAGCGATGGCGCCGCTGCCTGGATGGGCTAACCGAGCTGCAGCGTGCGTCGGTCACCGTCGTTGACGGCGCCAGCGCTGATCTGCGGTTCGAATCAGCAAATCACCGCTGGGAATGGTCAGAGGAAGGGTGTGCACTTCTCGGCGTACTGTGGCGAGTCCGCCCACAAGCACACCTTGACCGCCATGCCTCTCCTCCGTTCGCGCCGGGCCCCGGGCTGCCGAGCGTGCCAACGCAGGAAGTGAGCTGTGGGCTGGTGATCTGTGGGGGGAGGATCCGTTCACCCGGTCATCGGCTCCTGGACTGGTGTTTCGGGTAGGGGCATGCTGGGCGGGCTCCGAGAGCTCTGGCGCATCGGCGGTAGGACATTAGGGTGTGCCCATGAGTACAGTTACAGAGGGTAGGCTTATACACACTCTCCGACATGATTTCCCGGCATCACTCGTAGTCTTTCTCGTCGCAGTGCCCCTGTCGCTGGGCATCGCGATGGCCGCCGGAGTGCCGCTCGGGGCCGGGCTGATCGCAGCTGCGGTCGGCGGCATCGTCGCAGGCTGGCTGGGCGGCTCGCCCGTCCAGGTCAGCGGCCCCACAGCGAGCCTGGTCCTGGTGATCGCGGGCCTGGTACACGCCTACGGCTGGCGAGCCACCTGCCTGATCACGATCCTGGCCGGCGCAGTGCAGTTGCTGCTCGGCGCCTTCAAAGCGGCCCGGGCCGCACTGGCGGTCTCACCTGCGGTCGTCCACGGAATGCTGGCCGGCGTCGGCATCATCATCGCCCTGGCCCAGCTACGCGTGGTCCTGGGTGGCAGCCCCCAGCATTCGACGCTGGCCAACCTGATCGAACTACCCGGCCAGATCCTCGACATGCACGGCCACAAGGTGATGGTCGGCGTGCTGACCATCACCGTCCTGCTGGTCTGGGCGAGGCTGCCCCAGCATGTCCAGGCCATCCCGGCGCCCCTGGTGGCGCTGCTCGTGGCCGCCGGCACCGCCTGGGTGTTCGGCTGGAACGTTACACGCATCGACCTGTCCGGAGCGATCACCGCGTGGGCACCGCCGGAAGTGCCGGTGGGCGACTGGCACCACGTCGCCGGCGCAGCACTGCTCATCGCCCTGCTGGCTGGGGCCGAGTCGCTCCTGTGCTGCGTGGCCACCGACGCCAAGCACACCGGTCCCCGCGCCGACCTCGACCGTGAGCTGTGCGGTCAGGGCGTGGCCAACATGGTGAGCGGGACCCTGGGCGGGCTGCCCGTGGCCGGCGTGATCGTACGCAGCACCACCAACGTGCAGGCCGGAGCGCGCAGCCGATGGTCCGCCATCCTGCACGGTCTCTGGGTCCTGCTCTTCGCCCTCTGCCTGGGCTGGACGATCAAGTTCATCCCCATGGAGGCCTTGGCGGCCCTGCTCGTCTTCATCGGCATCAAAACGATCAGCCTCGGCCACGTCAGGAAGGTGCACGGCCACAACGAGGTGCCTGTCTACCTGGCGACCATGACGGGTGTGATCCTCGTAGGGCTGGCCGAGGGCGTCCTGGCCGGGCTCGCGCTGGCCGCGCTACTGGCGCTGCGACGACTGACACGGGTAACAGTGGACAAGCGGGCCGAGCCGGACGGGCGCGTGCACACGACCGTCTCCGGCTCGCTCACCTTCCTCGGGGTTCCGCGCCTGACTCAGGAACTGCGGACGATCCCGGAGGGCGCCGTCGTGGACCTGGACCTGAACATCGACTTCATGGACAACGCCGCCTTCGAGGCGATCCACTCCTGGCGGCTGGACCACGAACGCCTCGGCGGCACGGTCACCATCGACGAACTGCACGACGAGTGGTACACGATGGCGGCCGGTGGCGGACGCATGTTCCCCGCCAAGAGCCCACCCAAGGCACCGGGACGCTGGTGGCTGCCCTGGACACACCGCCGCACCGACTCGACCACCACACCCGTCGAATGCCAACTCATCCAAGGCGCTGACGAGTTCCACAAGCGCACGGCCCCTCTGCTACGGCCCATCTTCACCGAACTGGCCACCGAACAGCGCCCCTCGCACCTGTTCATCACCTGCGCCGACTCCAGGATCGTACCCAGCCTGATCACCTCCAGCGGCCCCGGAGACCTGTTCACCGTGCGCAACGTCGGCAACCTCGTGCCGCGCGCCGCCTGCGACCCGAGCGATGATTCAGTGGCCGCCGCCATCGAGTTCGCCACCAGCGTGCTGTCGGTGCACACCATCACGATCTGCGGCCACTCCGGATGCGGCGCCATGACCGCCCTTCTCGACCGATCCGCGACCACAGCGGAGCTGCCCCGGCTGAATCGCTGGCTCCGACACGGCGACCCCAGCCTGACTCGCCTCCGCGCCGACCACCACGACCGCGACGCGGCACTGGATGCGCTGTGCCGACTGAACGTCCAGCAACAGCTGGAGAACCTGAGGACCTACCGCCAGGTCGACGACCTGTTCAGCGCGGGACAGTTGAAACTCGTGGGCCTCTACTTCGACATCGCCTCAGCACGGGTGCACGTACTGCACCCATCCCCCTCAACGGGTGTCCCCACGCTCCTGCCCCCAGAACCGAACCCCCGGTAGACCCTGCACACGCGTGCTCGGCCAGAGCATGGCACGCCAACGCATCGACGCCAAGGGGCTGTCCGGCCGCCTGGGCGGATCGGGCCAATCCCATCCTCACGGGTACGACCCCGACCCCGACCCGCGCCGCCGCCACGCCAGGTGGGCGCCCTCCCCGGCGATCCGCAAGCTGACTGCCACAATGTGGAATGGCGCCTGGGGGTTTTCGACAACGCCACGCGGAGCCGTTCGGGGATCGCTTTGTCTGGCTCGAGTCATCCATCGGCGAACGCCCTGAGCGCCCCACCGCCATCTTCGACGGCCGGTGGGCGCGCAGCCCCCCGCCCGGGACCCGCCCCGGGCGGGGGAGCAGGAAGCGGCACTTCAACCTCCCGGCACTCGACGCTGTAGCATCCGGCAGCGTAGTCACTTACGACTGGAATTCGTCTACCGCAACGCGGACGGCCAACCGTCGGCCACACTCGGCGACCTCGCCGCCTTCGTCGAGACAGCCCGCCGTATCGGCGCGGCCGACGCCACCCAGCTGGAGAACGCCTGTGACATGCCCGAGGGGGAGCCTTACGGCTGGCGCGTCGAAACGGATGACGCGCAACGAGCATCCGCGCCTGACCGCAACGTATCGCTGCCGGTCGCGCTGGCAACCCACCTCTTCCAGTTCGTCGGCGCCATAGCGGACGGAGATGGCGACACCCGCGGGATTGTCGAGGAGGCTGCGGACCTGCGTCGTCACCTTCTGCACGTCCTGCTCAGAGAGCAGCTCGACCTGGACGAGGACTCCGTGCCTCAGCCGCGTCCCGGCCGCCCATAGGAGTCATTCGTCACCGGTGCCCCCTCCGCCGGGAGCTTTATGGCTGAACCACAGCCGGTGGTCTTCTCGTCTCGGGCTCCACCTGTGAAGTGCGGCTCGCGCCCAGCCGCAGCGCGAACAGATCGCGCAGGACACGACAGCCGACAGGTGAGCTCACCAGCGATTCTGCTAGCTCAGGGTGGACGTCCATGCCTTGGAGATGTGGCAGGCGTACCTGTCGCCGTACACGACTGATGCCTCCGGATATTCTGTGCCTGAGTTCCGTGACCTCCACGGCCCGTAGATGGTGATCGAGTAGGGATAGGTGGCCGAGTCGCACCTCGCTGCGACGCGATATTTTCCGAATCCCCTGAAGCAGATGGTACGAGCCAGGTTGCTGCCCGACCGCACCTCGGGATGACAAGAATCGACGGCTGCGTGGGCAGCTGGGCTGAGCACGCCCAAAGTGGTCGCGGCCAGGGCGGTCGCGGTCAGTACGCGCAGAGAAGTGAGCCGGGACATCGATCCCTCTTTCCACGGGTCTTGGGTTGGAGCATTTGTCAGCAGAGCCGCTGCAGCTACACAGATGTCCACACCCGGACGATGTGGCAGCCGTATCTGTCGCCGTCCACGTACGACCTCGGCGCTTCCTTGGTGGTCGTCTCCCGCCACTTCCACGGGCCGTACACCGTTATGGAGTAGGGATAGGTGGGTGAATCGCACTTCGCCGCCACGCGATACCTCCCGAATCCGGCCTTGCAGTAGGCTGCTGCCTCGTTGCCGCCCAGTTTCCAGGCGACGCATTGGTCGACGAGGGCCTGTGCGGGGCTGCTGAGCACACCGAGTGTGGCGGTGGCCACGGCGGTCGCGGTGAGGACTCGCAGCATGCCGAAGCGGGTCATCCTTTCTCCCTCCATCGTTTGGAGTGCCTGGCCCGGGCGTTCACACGGAGGTCCATGCCCTGACGATGTGGCAGTTGTAGTTGTCGCCGTTCACGGTCGACCTGGCGGGATCCTTGGTCCTTGACTCCCGCCACTTCCACGGGCCGTATATCGTGATCGAATAGGGATATCTGGGGGAGTCGCATTTCGCTGCGACGCGATATCTCCCGAACCCGTAGTTGCAGGTGGCCGCCGCTGAGTTGTCGCCGTACAGCCAGCCGCGGCACTCTTCGACAACCGCCTGTGCCGGACTGCCGAGCACTCCTAAGGTGGCTGCGGCCAAGGCAGTCGCGGTGAAGGTCCGCATGACATGATGGCGGGTCATTTTTCCCTCCGGAATGGATGCCGTTCCGCTCGATGACTCAAGATCGAGCGGAGGATTGCTGCTGCGCATCGCACTGGCCAATGACTGCGCCAGAGTGCGAGAATTTCCGGTGAATTGATTATCTGCCATGCCGCCGTTGATTCTTGCCCGCATCATCGCAGCAGTAGCCACAGGTTCACCACACGTCGACCACATGCCCCCACAGAGAGCCCGCCAAGGGACGGGAGAGGTCGGAATTCAGCGCCTTACTGCTTCGGTGATACTTCGCGGCAATGTGCCGGGTCTGCGTTCCCACGCCCCGGCGTGCCTTCCCGCGCCAAGACCGCCTGATCGAACAACTGCACAACCTCATCCAGCACCTGAGCCGCCGACTGGACCACCAACGTCACAGGAACGAATACCGGCATTCTGGCTCGCGCCGCTGCAGCGCCTGCGCCCTCAGACGGGGCTCTCTTGGCCAGAACCGGCGCCGCTTCGCTGGCAATACGGACATATCCAGCACATGGGCGTCCATCTGGCGCAGAAACTCCACTTCGCGACCTCGGCCTTCACTGCGACCGGCGATGCTTCCACCGGCCCTTGCTCAGCCACCGCAGCCGACTTATCTCGATCGCCAAGTCGGTCACCGGCAGCCCGTCCAGCACAGGGCGGGGATCTTCAATTCGTACGCCAGCTGATCGAACATCTCGGCCTGTGCGACCTCGCGAGCATGCGCAATCTGCTCCGCGACGGTCACCGCCCCGGCCAGATCACCTTCGCCCGAATCAGATACTCACGCGTCGGCGGGAACCACAGCGTCGGCGAATCGTGCTTCATTATCAGCGCCACAGGAACTCATCCGGTTCCTTCAGCTTCAGCGCCGTCGCCGTCCGCCACCCCAGTACTTCGCCACAGCTGCAGGTGATCCGTACGGATCATCATCCGCCGCCTTAGGATCCGATGACATCCGGTTCGACGCCAAGTTGCTCGGCCAGCCGCGCCACCGCTGACCCGGCGCCGATACCACACCGTCCCGAACGAAACCCCAACCAGGCAACGTAACAGCGCACTGGATAGCTCCAGCCCGTCTACCGGCCCTCGGCTCCGACCGGTAGCAACAAACGCCGAGCCTGCTGGGGTCAACGCGGAGAACCGGAACAGCTCCTCTCGGCCGATCTCAGGAACTCCGCAGGGCTTCTAACTCCTGGTCCGTGAACACCCGCGTCGCCAACCGGGCCACCCCTTGACAGAGCCCGAAGATCCTGCTCAGAGCCTATCGGGCTGGTACGCTCGGATTGGCCGCGAGTACTACGGTGACCCCGAGATGTTTCGGACCTGGTCGCGCGGACCCTGGTGGGAGCGGGCTCCAGGGAGGCTTGGGTCCGTCAGGATCAAGGCCACCGCAGCGGAGCCTCCAGCAAGTCGCTGCGGGCTCGTGAAACCTAGGTAGCCTCGATCTCCAGCACGACCGCGTCCGCGATGAGCAGCCGTGGAAGGGGAAGGCCGACCGCGCTCATAACCTGACCCGAAAACGTGCCGTCCGGTGCCTGGAAGGCCGAGTGGGTATGCAGTTCCGGGCAGACCGAGACGTGGTACCGGGTGCCGGGATCAAGGCCGGGCAGGCGCAGCCGCAGGGGAGTGGCCGCGACCGACGTTCCCACCTGGGCGTAGCAGAACACCGCGCGGTCGCGGTTGGCGGAGACGACGCCGTGCACGAGTACCGAGGGGTCGGGGTGGTCCACGCGGACCGTGGTCCCGCTGTGGAGCAGTCCACGCAACCGGCGGTAGGCGGCCGTCCAGGCGGCCAGCTCGGCGAGCTCGTCCTCCTCGCACGCGGTGATGTCCCACTCGATGCCCGCGTGCCCGAACAGCGCCGTGGCGCAACGGAAGGACAGCCGGGTGGTACGGCCGGTCACGTGCGTGGTGGCCGGGCCGACGTGGGTGCCGACGAGCTCGGGCGGCAGCAGCAGCCCGGTCCACCGCTGGATGTGCTGACGGTCCACGGGGTCGTTGGTGTCGGAGGCCCAGACGCGGTCGGTGCGTTCGAGGATGCCCAGGTCGACCCGTCCGCCGCCGGAGGCGCATGATTCGATCTCGACGCCGGGGTGCCGCGCGCGCAGCTCGTCGATGAGCGCGTACGTGGCGAGCGTCTGCCTGCGCACGGCCGCCGTCCCCTCATGGACCGCCTCGACCAGGGGGCGGTTGTGGTCCCACTTCAGATAGGCGATGTCGTACTCCTTCAGCAGCGCATCCAGGCTGTCGCGGACGTAGGCGTACGCGCCGGGATGGATCAGGTCGAGAACGTGCTGGTTGCGCACCGGGCGTTGCAGGCGCCCGGGGGCGGCCAGGACCCAGTCAGGGTGGGCACGCGCCAGCTCGGAGTCGAGGTTGACCATTTCGGGCTCGACCCACAGACCGAACTCCATCCCGAGGGATCTCACGTGGTCCACCAGCGGGTGCAGGCCGTCCGGCCATGCCTCGGCGTCGACCTGCCAATCGCCCAGGCCCGCCTTGTCGTTGCGGCGGCCGGTGAACCAGCCGTCGTCCAGGACGAACCGCTCGACCCCGATGCCCGCCGCCGTGTCGGCGAGCTTCTTCAGCCGGTGCAGGTCGTGGTCGAAATAGACGGCCTCCCACGTGTTCAGGTGGACCAGACGGGAGGAGGTGGGATGCCCGGGACGGGCGCGCAGGTGGCCGTGCAGTCGGGCGCTGATGCCGTCCAGCCCTTCCGCGGAGTGGATGAAGTAGACCCAGGGGGAGGTGTAGGTCTCGCCCGGCGCGAGCCTTACCTCTCCTGAGGCGAGAAGCTCGCCGCCGGCGAGGACGCCGGGAAAGTCGGGGTGGCGCTCGGCGTAGTACTCGCATCCGCCGCTCCACCCCACATGCACCGCCCACACCTGGCCATGACGGAAGCCGAACCCGGGCGTGCCCGCCACCAGCAAGGTCGCCGCGTCGTGGCCCGGCCGCCCCTGCCTGCCCTCGCGGCCATGCGTGCCGTAGCCGAAGCTGTGGCGTTGCGGCGCGCGCTCGTTGCCCCAGCGGCCCGTGAGGTCCAGTAGTTCTGTGGCCTCGTCGGGGACGGGCAGGACGGCGCGGAGCGCCGCCACGGTGTACGGAGAGTCGCCGTCGTTGCGTACCTGGTGCCGCATGCGCAGCACGCCGTGCTCGTCCATGATCAGCTCGCACGCCACCGCGACGCCCGCCTCGGCGTCCGCCGCGCCTATGGTCGTCTGTTCGGTACGGCGAAGCCGCAGATGAGGGAACTGCCCGGCACGATCGCCCGCGAGACCCGGTCGGCCAAGCCAGCCGTCCGCCTCCAGCGGAAGCAAGGGGAAGGCGTTCTCGGCGCGGGGGACGGCATCGGCCTCAGGCAGTTCCACGCCCCAGTGGAGGACGCGGGGCAGCGCATGGCCGTCGAAGTCCAGCAGGAGCGTGGTCCCGCCCCCGGTCAAGTGGTGTGGCAAGAAGAGTCCCTTTATGTAGCTAGCGGCTGGCTGAGATGAGGTCCTGGATGGCGACGACGGCGGCGCCGCGTGCCCAGTCGTGGAAGGTGATCTCGCGGACGGTGAGTCTGGCGCGTGCGGCCGACCCCATGGTCTGCCTGGCGAAGCCTGCGCGGATCGCCGGCTCCATCAGGTCACGGGCCGCGCTCAGCCCTTCTCCGGTGACCACGATCTGTTCTGGCCCGAGGAGGTTGGCGACGGTCGAGATGCCGACGCCCATGGCGCTGCCCGCCTTCTCGAACACGGCCTGGACGACGGCATCGCCGGACCTGGCGAGGGCCAGCGCCTGCTCCAGGGACAGGTCCGCCCGACCGGTCCCCTCGCGCGCGGCGGCGAGGACCGCGTCGGCCGCGGCGACGGTCTCCAGACAGCCGGAGCCGCCGCAATAGCAGGGCCTGCCGCCGAGCTCGACCGTCGTGTGCCCAAGCTCACCCGCCACCCCGTAGGCACCGCTCAGCAGGACGCCGTCGAGAATGAGACCGCACCCGATCCCGCTGCCGACGGTGACCAGGACGAGTGAGGTGGCGCCGATCCCCACGCCGAACCAGTGCTCCGAGGCGGTCAGCGCCTTGACGTCGTTCTCCACGCTGGCTCTCGGCAGGTGCGTGGTCATGCTCACCAGGTCGGCCAGCGGCACGTCATGCCAGCCGAACATGGGCGCATGCCGTACGACTCCCGACCGGCGGTCCACGTCGCCGGATACCGACAGGCCCAGCCTGGTGATGCCGCCGTCCAGCTTGTCCAGCAGGGTGCTGATGCCCGCGATCACCTCGGGCACGGTGCACGAGGCGAGCTCGATGCGCTCCTCGGTCTGGATCTGCGCGGTGAGGTCGGTGGTCACCCCGATCAGCTCTCGAGGCTTGATCATGATGCCGGCGATCCGCTCTCGGTGCGCGCGGACGGCCAGCGGGCTGGCCGGACGGCCCGCGCCGGGTCCCGTGCGCTCCTTGTCGGGGAGCTCCTCCAGATAGCCCGCGTCGATCAGCGGGCGTGCCGCCTTGGTGACCATCGTCATGGACACGCCCAGCTGCCGGGCGATGTGACGACGGCTGACCGGTCCCTGGGACAGCACGGCATAGAACACCGCGACTCCGGTCGGTGACAGTGAGCTGTCCAACGTCATGGCTGAACGATAACGCAAATAATTAGACAACCGAAGGATTGAATTATGGCAAGCCTGCTTCTAGGCTGCGTGCACCCGTTCCTCTCCTCGGAGGAGATATGCACATCACCCGACGCCACGCCCTGGGCATGCTCGGTGCGAGCCTGCTCACCGGCTGCGCGATGACCGGGGGCGACAGTAGTGCGCCGGCAAGCAAGGCCCCCGCCGGCAAGGTCACGCCGGACAACCCCTTCGGCGTGGCGGACACCGGAAGCGCCGAACTCGCCTACTTCAAGGGCGGCAGCCCGAACTACCTCGCCGAGTCCGTCGAGCCGCTGCTCCAGAAGAAGTTCCCCAAGGTCAAGATCCAGCGGACCACGACCGAGCGCATGGCGCAGACCCTGCAGCCGCGATTCGTCGGCGGCAACCCGCCCGACTTCATCGACAACGCCGGCGCCGATGCGCTCAACTTCGGCGCCCTCCTTCAGGACGGCCAGGTTCTCGATCTGACCGCCTTCTACGACGCGCCCTCGATCGACGACCCGAGCAAGAAGATCAAGGACACGCTGCTTCCCGGCTCGTACGACAGCACGCTCGTGGACGGCGTGCCGTACACGATCTCCTTCGTGGCACGCTCGTTCGGCCTCTGGTACAACGCCAACCTCAACCTGGAGGCGCCCAAAACGTGGGACGCCTTCATCAAGCTGTGCGAGGAGCTCAAGAAGTCGGGCGTCACGCCGTACGGCTTCGCCGGGAAGAACGCCGCCGACTATCAGGCCGAGGCCATCCTCACCTCAGCCGTGAAAGCAGGCGGCCTCGAACTGGCACGCGCCATCGACAACCTCGAAGACGGCGCCTGGCAGGCCGAGGGCGTCAGGCAGGCCGCCGAGGCATGGGCGGAGATCGGCGCGCGCTTCTCCGACAAAAGCTTCGAAGGGCTCATCCACACCGAGGTGCAGCTACGGCAGAACCAGGGCAAAGTCGTCTTCTATCCCTCGGGTGACTGGTTGGAGAGCGAGCAGCAGAAGACCACGCCCAACGACTTCCAGTACACGATGACGCCCACCCCCAGCCTCACCTCTTCCGACAAGCTCCCCGCCGTCGCCGTCTACGCTCTGCTGGGCAGCAGCATGTTCGCGACCGCCAAGGGCAAGAACCCGGCCGCCGCGCAGGAGTTCATGCGCCTGATGGTCTCCAAGGCAGGCGCCCGCGCCTACACCGAGGCCAGCGGCTGGCTCACCACCGTGCCGGGCGCGGCGGACGGGCTCGACCTGTCACCCGGCACCCTCGCCAGCCAGCACGCCCTGGCCGCAGCCGGAGAGGCCAACGCGCTGATCACCTGGAGGTGGAACGGCTGGTACCAGCCGCTGCTGACCGAGATCAGGGACGCCACCAACGCGCTCATGTTCGGCCGCGCCACAGCGGCGCAGTTCACCGAGCGGATGCAGAAGAAGGCCGACGAGGTCAAGGCGGATCCCGCGATCAAGAAGTACAAGCGCTGATCATGCGACGTGGCGGATTCCTGTTCATCGCCGGGTTCCTCGCGGCACCCGTCGCCCTCTACGCGGTCCTCGTGATCGGCCCCTACCTGCAGGCGTTCCAGATCGCGCTGACCAACTGGCGTGGCGTGTCGGCCGGTGCCGACTTCGTGGGACTCGACAACTTCGCCCGGATTTTCCAGGACGACATGTTCTGGAAGGCCCTGCGCAACCACGGCCAGATGCTGCTTGCCGTACCACTCATCACCCTCGGCATGGCCCTGCTGTTCGCTTTCCTCCTCAACGTGGCAGGACGGCGCACGAAAGGGCTGCGGGGCTCGGGGTTCTACCGAGTGGTCTTCTTCTTCCCCCAGGTGTTGTCGCTCGCCGCGGTCGGCGTGCTGTTCCAGCTGGTCTACCGCCCCGACGAGTCTGGCATCCTCAACAGGCTGATCACGGGGCTCGGCCTCGAACCGGTGGGCTTCCTCACCGATCCCTCCCTCGCCCTCTGGTCGATCATCGGCGTGATGATCTGGTCGGGCGTCGGTTTCTACATGGTGCTGTTCTCCGCCGGCATGGCGGCGATCCCGACCGAGATCTACGAGGCCGCCGAACTCGACGGCGCTGGCCGATTCCGCGTCTTCTTCAGCATCACCGTGCCGCTGCTGCGCAACACGGTGCAGGTGGCCTGGGTCTATCTCGGCATCGCGGTCCTGGACGGCTTTGCCCTGGTCCAGGTGCTTTCGGTGAACAACGGCGGGCCCGACGGCGTCACCTCGGTCCTCGGCCTGCAAGTCTGGCAGCACGCCTTCGGCAACTCCACCTTCGGCTACGCGTCGGCAATGGGAGTGGTGCTGTTCTTCATCATCATGTCGATCACCGTCTTGACGATGCGCGTCACCAGGCGAGAGCCGCTGGAGTACTGATGGGCGCACGAGTTTTCAACGCCATAGCCCACTTCATGCTTGCGCTGTGGGCGGTTGTGGTGATCATCCCGCTACTGCTCACCTTCCTGGGCTCGGTCAAGGACATCAGCGAGCTGTTCGGCGACCCGTTCACGCTGCCTTCCTCGCTGCGCTGGGACAACTGGGTCAGGGCCTGGGACACCGCCAACGTCGGCCAATTCATGCTCAACAGTGTGGTCGTGGTCTTCTTCGGCGTGGCGGGCACCATGCTGCTCGGCTCGATGGCCGCCTACGTGCTGGCGCGCTACGAATTCCGCGGCAACCGGTTCATCTACTACATGTTCGTCTCCGGTCTCACCTTCCCGGTGTTCCTGGCGCTGGTGCCGCTGTTCTTCGTGGTGAAGAACCTCGGCCTGCTGGGCACACACACCGGGCTGATCCTGGTGCACATCGCCTACTCGCTGCCGTTCACGATCTTCTTTCTGGCCGCCTTCTTCAAGACGCTGCCGACCAGCGTGGCAGAGGCGGCGTTCATGGACGGCTGCTCGCACGCCCGGACCTTCTTTCAGGTGATGCTCCCCATGGCCAGGCCGGCCGTGGTGAGCGTGACCATCTTCAACATCCTGGGCCAGTGGAACCAGTATCTGCTCCCGCTGGTGCTCCTGCCCGGCGACGCCGAGGACAAGTGGGTGCTCACCCAGGGCATCGCCAGCATCTCCACCGCCGCCGGCAACCAGGCCGACTGGGGCGCGCTGTTCGCCGCTCTGAGCATCACGATCCTTCCGATGCTGGTCGTGTACGTGATCTTCCAGCGGCAGATCCAGGCAGGACTCACCCAGGGCGCACTGAAGTAGCCCACCCCCCATAGGAGTGACACGAATGAAGAACAAGACCTTCCTCCCTCTCCTGGCGGCCGCGACGCTTCTGGTCCCGGGCACCGCCGCGCAAGCGTCGTCACCCGAACCCGTCAGGCTGGCACCTGGCGTGACACTCACGCAGCTCATGCTGGGTGCGAAGGACTCCGGCGACTTCTGGACCGTCCACGTGTACCTGCCGGCCACGATCGACGGCCCGCTGGACCGGGCCGGGACGGGGCTGGGCTCCAGGGAGATCGCAGACCGGGTCAATGCGGCGCTGATCGCGAAGGGCTTCGAACCGCGCCTCGAGCAGGTCGTGCTGCCCGCCTTCGCCGACCATCCAGGCGGCGCGCTCGGTTGGATCGTCCGCATCGGCCGGTACGACACCGCCGCCGAGGCCGCCGCGGGCCTGGCGAAGGTCAAGGCGGCCGGTTTCACCGGAGGCACGCGCTACACAGCGCAGGACGGCACCGACGCGCAGGCGCCGCAGAAGGTCCACGTGCTCCGCGTCGACTTCCGCGAATTCCGCGGCACGGTCGACACCGACTTCGGACCCACCCTGAACGAGATGGAGACCCTCACCGACCTGCTCTCCTCGACCGGCGCGGTGGCGGGCATCAACGCCCAGTGGTTCCTCAACAGCTCACCCACCGGCCTGTACGTCAAGAACGGCAAGCTCATCGGCACCGCCACCCAGGGACGCGGCGGCATCAAGCTCACACACGGTGGCCGCCGGGTGGAGGTCGACTCCTACACCGCCCACTTGACGCTCCGCGCCGGTCGCGAAACCGTCGAGCTCGATGGCGTCAACCGGCTCCCGGGAGAGATCTGGAACTGTGGCGGCGTGGGCGGCGACCAGCCCACCGAGAAGGCCCGGCACGACTTCAAATGCACCGATGACAGCGAGCTCATCCGCTTCACCCCGGAGTGGAACACCCCGCCGTCGGGCGAGGGGGCCGAAGCCGTGCTGGACGCCCGCGGCATGGTCCTCGCGGTCAACTCCACGCGCGGCGCCGCCGTGCCGCCCGGCGGGTCGACCATCCAGGCGATCGGCGACAGCGCCGCCTGGCTCCTGGCGAACGCCAGGCCGGGCCGCAGGCTGACTGTCACCGAGCGGGTCGAGGACGGCCGCGGCCGCCACGTCCCGCTCACCGACGACACCACGATCGTCCAGGTCGGCCCCACACTCGTCCGCGACGGGCGGATCTCGGTCAACGCCGCCGCCGACGGCATCGTGCGCGACGACGCCGACCAGACGTTCACCTACAACTGGACCGTGCGCGCTAACCCGCGCTCGATGATCGGCATCGACCGCCGCGGCCGCTTGCTCCTCGCCGTCGTCGACGGCCGCCAGGACGGCTACAGCGAGGGCCTCAGCATCACTCAGACGGCCGACCTGATGAAGCGCCTCGGCGCGGTGCAGGCCCTGAACCTCGACGGCGGCGGCTCAAGCGTCATGGCCACCGCCCGATCCGGCATCATCAACCGCCCATCCGACGCCACCGGCCAGCGCACCCTGGGCAGCGTCTTCCTCATCCGTCAGGGAAAGTGACCCGAACACTGACGTGGCTCTGCGGCGGACAGCGGGCTGATCTCAGAGCCTGTCCGACACGTTCCGGGGGGCGTGGCCAGCACCCGATAGGCCGCCGGCCGCACCGACAGCCCGCCTGATCGTCATTTGGCGGGCATGAGAACGGTGTCGATGATGTAGACGGTGGCGTTGCGGGTGGGGACGTCGCCGCAGACGACCTTGGCGTCGCCGACCCGGTAGTCCTCGCCTGAACCGCTGGTGGTGACCTTGCCGCCCTGCAGCGTGGTGAACGTCCCGTTCGCCAGGTCGGCGGGCGTCTGGCGGCCTTGGACGACGTGGTAGGTGAGGATGCCGGTCAGTGCTTCCTTGTCGGCCAGCACCTTGTCCAGCGTCTTCTTAGGGATCTTGGCGAAGGCGTCGTCGGTCGGGGCGAAGACGGTGACGCCGTCGGCGGCGTTCAGCGTGTCGGCCAGCCCTGCCTTCTGTACTGCGGTGACGAGGGTGGACAGCACCGGGTTGTTGGAGGCGGCGGTGGCCACCGGGTCGTCGGCCATGCCGGTGAAGCTGCCCTCGCCGGAGGCGGGGACGGCCGAGCAGGCCGGGCCGAACGGAGCCGCGGCGGCCGACGGAGATGCGGACGGTGAGACAGATGGAGAGGCGGACGGTGCGCTGCTGGTCGGGGAGGCGGAGGGAGCCGCGCCCGCGTCGGTCTGGCCGCAGGCGCTCAGCGACATCGTCATGGACACGGCCAGGGCGATCAGGGGCAGGGTGGCAGTGGCGCGCTTGTTCGTGATCATTTCGGTTCTGGGTCCTTGTCGGCGTGATGTGGGGGAACGAGCGGGCCCGCCATCCGGCGGGCCCGCCGGATGGCTACTTCTTGGGCATGAGAACGGTGTCGATGATGTAGACGGTGGCGTTGCGGGTGGGCACATTGCCGCACACGACCCGCGCGCCGTTGACCTGGTACGTGGATCCGGTGCCGCTGGTGGTGATTTTGCCGCCCTGCAGCGTGGTGAAGCTGCCGCGTCGCAGGTCGGCGGGTGTCTTGCGGCCCTGGACCACGTGGTAGGTGAGGATGCTGGTGAGCTTCTTCTTGTTGGCCAGGACCTTGTTCAGCGTCTTCTTGGGAATCTTGGCGAAGGCCTGGTTGGTGGGTGCGAAGACGGTGATGCCGGCGGCGCCGTTGAGCGTGTCGACCAGGCCCGCCTTCTTCACCGCGGTGACCAGCGTGGACAGCGCGGGGTTGTTGGAGGCTGCGGTGGCCACCGGGTCGGCGGCCATCTCGGTGAAGCTGCCTTTGCCCGTCTTGGGCACGGCCGAGCAGGCCGGGCCGAACGGGCGCCGGGCGGCCGTCGCCTGCTTCGCGCTCGGCGCGCTCACGGCGGTCGCCCCGGCGGGCTCCGTGGTGGGCTCTGCTGTGGCGTGGGCGCCGGAGCTGATCGCGGTGATGGTGAGGGCCAGGGCGAGGACGGGCAGCCCGGTGACGGCGTGACGGATGTTCATGTTTCTCCTGTGAGGTGGTGCGGATGGACGTTGAGGGGAGATCAGGGGACGGTCACCAGGACCGAGTGCCAGCCGGTGGCGCCGTCGGGGTGCGGCGGCACGCGTTCGGCCGGCTGGGTGTGACCGGTGGCGTCGGTGGCGCGGACTTCGAGCCGGTGCTGGCCGGGCGTGGCCTGCCAGGTCGTCCGCCACTGCCGCCAGGTGTCGGGGCCTGCGGAGGCGGCCAGGCCGGCCTGCCACCAGGCGCCGCCGTCGACGCGGAGCTCGACGGCGGCGATGCCGCGGTGTTGGGCCCACGCCGTGCCGGCGATGGTGACGGGCCCGGCGGGCACCTCGGCGAACGGCTTGGGCACCTCGATGCGGGAGGCGGTCTTGATCGGCGCCTGTTCGGCCCAGCCGCGCCGGGTCCAGTACGCGCGCTCGTCGGTGAACCGGGTCAGCTTGAGCTCGGTGACCCATTTGGTGGCCGAGACGTACCCGTACAGGCCGGGCACGATCATCCGTGCCGGAAAGCCGTGCACGGGAGGCAGCGGCCGGCCGTTCATCGCGACGGCCAGCAGCGCGTCGCGCCCGTCCAGCACGGTCTCCAGTGCGGTGGAGGCGGTCCAGCCGTCCGCCGAGCGCGACAGGATCTGATCCGCGCCGGCCTGGACGCCGGCCTCGCGCAGCAGGGTCGCCAGATCGATACCGAGCCAGCGGGCGTGCCCGGCGTAGGGGCCACCGACCTCGTTGGATACGCAGGTCAGCGTGATGTCACGCTCGGTGAGCGGTCTTGTGAGCAGGTCGGCGAAAGTGAGTTCGGCCGGGCGATCGACCATGCCGTGTACTCGCAGAGTCCACTCGTGGTGCGGTACGCGCGGGATGACCAGCGCGGTGTCGACCCGGTAGAAGGCGTCGCCGGGAGTGGTGAACGGGCCGAGCCCCGGCACGTTCAGATCCGCCCCGGCGGGCAGTG
This sequence comes from Nonomuraea ceibae, assembly GCF_019396325.1. Lineage (GTDB taxonomy): Bacteria > Actinomycetota > Actinomycetes > Streptosporangiales > Streptosporangiaceae > Nonomuraea > Nonomuraea ceibae. The sequence goes on along the minus strand of NZ_JAHKRO010000084.1, from coordinate 25,028 downwards.
GCCTGGCCGGGTCGGCCGGGCCGGGCAGCACCAGAGCGCGGCCGTCGGCGGCGCCTTGGCGGGCGGAGGTGATCGCCCGGCCCGCGCCGCCGGCTAGGACGGCCACACCGAGCATCGCGGCTCCCCGTGTAAGCAGGGCCCGCCGATCGGCCCCGCCGGCGAGGGCGGGGCTGTCGTGGCGGACGAGGTCGCCCAGCGTGGCCCGGTTTCCGGGGGGTGTTCTGCGGGCGTACAGCAGGGCGAGCGTCCCGCCCATCGCCCCCACCGCGGCAGGCAGGACGTCCACCCGGAGGGAGCCCGGCCGTGACAGTGCGGCGGCCCCGGCGAGCGCTGCGAGCCCGACAAGGGCTCCGATGGCCAGGCGCGGTCGCCGGGGCGCGGCTGCCCCGATGGCTGAGGCCCCAGCCACGACTACCACCGTCAATCCCAGGAACAGGACGAGCTTGTCCTGGGCGCCGAAGGTGCGGATGGCGAAGTCCTGCAGCCACGCCGGGCTCAGGTCGACGAACACCGCTCCCGCGGCGGGCAGCGGACCGGCCGCAGGCCGCTCGATCAGCGCGGCGGTCAGCTCCGCCATGCCGAGGGCCAGGGCCGCGGCCGCCACGCCGAAGGAGGCCGCCACGACGCGGGTTCGGTTCTCACCAGTCACATCAGTGCTTCGGAGCCACCTGCGAAACGGATGGGTGCCGGCTTCCCCCAGTGTCCGGGATCAGGCTGCGGGCACCTCCACCACCAGCAACGGCGTGGTGGTCGGCTGCCGCGAACCACCGGCCGGCTCCACGGTGACCCCGACCCGGCCCACCTCGGCCCCGGTGGCGGCCAGCACCGGCACGGTGCCGCCGGAGCCGCTGGAGGCCAGCAGGCCGGCCGAGGTGATCCGCCCCGGCGCGATCCGCCACAACTGGTAGACCCGCCCCTGGGGTGGCTCACCCAAGCCGGCCGCCCAGAACACCATCGCGCCCTGCGAACGTGACACCACCACCGTGCCGCGCCCGTCCCGGCCGGCGGCCGGGGCAGTGACCGTCCGCGCATCACCGGCCGTCAGCACCGCAGTGATGCGCTGCTCGGCGTGTCTGGCCTGGTCCAGCTCGTGCCGGGCCTCGATCGTGGCCGCCCCGAGTACTGCCGTAACGGCCAGCGCCGCCGCCGCGCCCACAGCCGCCAGCCATGGCCGCCACGCGACCCGCCATGCCCGGCGAGCATGCGCCACCGCAACCACTGACGGGGGAAGCTGCCGTACCTGCTCGATCTCGGCCAGCACCCGCGCCCGCAGGCCGGTCGGAGGGTCGGTGGCGACCGCCGCGCCGAGGAGCGCGACCGTCTCGGTCAGCGTCGCGATCTCCTGCTCACACTCGCCGCACGCGGCCAGATGCCGCTCGAACCGCCGCCGCTCCGCCACGTCGTCGACGGCGTCCAGCGCATAGGCGCCCGCCAGGGTGTGCGGGTCGACCCCTTCGGTACGCGCCCTCATCGGTCCACTCCCAGGCAGTCGCGCAGCCGGATCAGCCCGTCGCGCATCCGAGTCTTCACCGTTCCCAGCGGTGCTTGCACCAGCTCGGACACCTCCCGGTAGGAGTAGCCGCCGTAGTAGGCGAAGGTGACCGACTCACGCTGCAGGCCGGTCAACCCGTCCAGGCAACGGCGCAGCCGTTCGCGTTCCAGCCTGCCCACCACCAGTTCCGGCACCTCGTCGAAGGGCCGATGCGGCTCCAGCCGGGCCGCACGCTCCTCCCGGTCCAGTCCCGACTGCGCCGAACGTACCCGGTCGATCGCCCGCCGGTGTGCGATGGTCATCACCCACGCCATCACCGATCCCTTGCCCGGCTCGTAGCGGGCGGCGCCGCGCCACACCTCCACCAACACCTCCTGGGCCACCTCTTCACTGTGCGCCCGATCCCGCAGCACCCGTAGCACCAGCCCGAACACCCTCGGCGCCAGCGCCTCGTACAACCGCTCGAACGCCGTACGGTCACCCCTGCCAACCGCCTGCAGCAACTCCTCCAACCCCGGTGGACCACCTCCCGGGCGATCCTCGTCCACCGGCGACCGGTCACGCGCTCCCATGCAGACCCTCCTGCCCATGCCGGCACAGCACCGGCCATCGGAGTTTCGGAGCCGACCGCGTACCGGATGGGTCTTCGCACACGGGCATTCAGCAGGTCGAGGCCGATCGATCGGCCGGAGGGGCGCACTGGCGACTCGGAGCAGTTGGAAGGGCCCGTTGTGAGCCCCTGCGGGATCGGATCACCGACAGTGCAGCCCTCCTGCCAAGACACAGGCCGCCGCCGGCGTGAACAGCGGGAGGTGAAAGGGGCGCGTCATGGTTACTCGGTCAGTGCCGGCGACCAGAGCTGCCCGCAGTTCCCCCTCGACTTGCCTGCGACAAGTGACGACCTGGCCATAGAACACATGGTCGGCACGGCCTGCGCCCTGTTCGGCCGAAGCTGCTCGACGCTGCCAGCTCTGTACCTGCTGACCTGCTCGGACGGCCCGCACCGCTCATGGTTGTCCCCGCGTTCCTCGACCTGTGGTCCGCCTGATCAGGGTCCGCTGGAGGACCGAGCGCGATGACCGCGAGCTCAAACCGGCTTGGGCCTGAATCACATCGAGGAGCGATGTGAGTTAGTCCGCGCTCGGTCGCCACCCGCTCTGGACAGATTCCTCCGCACATGGACCCCTAGGGAGATGGCGCTGGCAGGCTCTGTAGGGCTTGGTCCAGGGTGGGATGGAGGGGGATTATCTGATCGAGAGCGGTGATCTTGAAGATACGAGCGGCTCTTTCGTTCACGCCACAGAGGGCGAACACGCCGTCGCCCTTCACGATGCGGCTGCGCGCCGCGAGCAGGATGCTAATCCCGGTGGAGTCGAGAAAGTCCAGGCGGGTCAGGTCCAAGATCAGGTGGCGGTGGTCGGACTGGACCAACTGCTGGAGGTCGGCTCGCACCTGTTCGGCGCTGGCATACTCCAGGTTTCCCACGACGGCGAGCACACACAGGTCAGTGCGACCGCTGTCAGTGGCAGGGACGAAGCGGACGGCGTCAGTGTCGGTGTGGGTGTCGCTCACGAGATGGCCTTCGTAGGGCTGGCGGTCGGTGGGATGCTCAAGGCGAGTATGGCGGTGTCGTCGGCGAGGCCGGGCCCGAACCCGTCCAACACGCTTTCGAGGGCGGCGACCAATTCCGGGGCGGAGGCGCCGGTGAAGCTGCCAACCAGAGTGATCAGGCGGTCTTCACCAAAGAGATGACCGTCGGCGACGCGGGCCTCGGTGAGACCGTCGGTATACATCAACAGCGCATCGCCCGGCTGCAAGTGCACCTTGGTGGTGGTGAAGCCGGCATCCTCCATCAGGCCGGTGACCATGCCGCCGATCAGGCTCACCGGCTGCACCTGTCCGGTGGATTGCAGGTGGAGCGCGGGAGGATGACCGCCAGCTGCCAGCTCCACCTGGACGCCACCTACGGCGATGCCGAGCGGAGAGGGGGTCAGCAGGCCGAACAGCACCGTGCAGTAGCAGGGATCGCCGTCGGTGTACTCGTGCAACATCGCGGTGTTGAGCTGTTGCAGCACGATCACAGGATCGGTGTCCAGTTGGACAGAGACGCGCAGGCTGTAGCGCGCCAGGGCGGTCATAGCGGCTGCTTCGGAGCCTTTGCCGCACACATCGCCGATGAAAAACGCCCACCGGCCATCGTCGAGCGGGAACAGGTCATAGAAGTCGCCGCCCACGTCGTCGGCGGAAGCGGTGTGATAGGCCGCTGCGGCGTGGACGCCGGGTAGCTTGGGCAGGACGGGAGGCAGCAGGGCGCGCCGCAGGGTGGCCGCCAGCTTCTTCGTTTGCCGGCGTTCCCGCTCGGCTTGGGCGGCCCGCTCGGCTTCGAGCCGGACCGCGGCCATGGCTGACAGTCGCAGTTCCAGCGAGTCGGCCACCATCCCGGCCAGCTCTGCTAAGACGGCGGCCTCCTGGTCGCTGAAGGCGCGGGGACGGATGTCGAGCACGTTGACGGTGCCCAGCCGATACCCGTCGACGGTGGTGATCGGCGCAGCCGCATAAAACTGCACGCCCAGGTCCCCGTGCACGAGTGGATTGTTCAGCGTGCGCGGGTCGGCAAGGGCGTCGGTGACGACGTACGGCTCACCTTGCAAGATCGCTGAGGCGCACAGGCCGGGATCCCGCCCGATCTCGGTCACACCTTCGGGCAGCCCCTGCTGGGCCTTGAACCAGATCCGGTCTTCGTCCACGATCGTCACCGTGGCGATCGGCGTGTCGAACAGGCGTGCCGCCAGCGCCGCCACCCGGTCGAAAGCCCCATCGGCAGGAGTGTCCAAGATGTCGTAGCGGCGCACCGCCGCCAGGCGCGCCTGCTCACCCGCGACGTCAAGCGGTGCCACGTTCTGCCCGCTCATCCAACCTGCCTCATGGACCCGGGGACACGTTGTAGGGACATGCTGTGCTGGAGCTGCGTGGTGCTCGCCTCTCTCAACCAAACTCCTTGAGCTGTGCAACGACACCACCCGGCCAGTGGCACAGGTGACGTCCCCTGCCAGGCCGACCTACCCCAATTGAGCAGCCACAGCCGGTATCAACCCATTATCACCAAAGAGGAAGTATGGACGCCGTCACCCCGGCAAGACTTGGCACGAAGTCCAGCAGAGGGCTTCGTCTCGGCTCGTTGCACGAGGCGGCGCTTCTGTCTGGGCATTCTTCCTGTGACAGAGCAGCCTGCCCGGTACAGAGAGCAGGACAGAGGACGGCCACGGAAGTAGCGCTCAACCACATGAGCGCCGAGGAACTCCTCCTTCAGACGGTCGACCCGGAAACCTCCGACACCCACCGGCTGCGGTTACGCGAACGCCTGGTGGAGATGCACAGCGGGATGGTGCGCGAGACCGCCCGCCGCTACGCCTACAGCGGCGAACCGCTCGAAGACCTGTTGCAGGCCGCCTACGTCGGCCTGATGAAGGCGATCAATGGCTTCGACGCCAGCCTCGGCCATGACTTTCGCGGCTACGCGGCCGTTACCATGCTGGGCGGGTGAAGCGGCATTTCCGCAACCGCACTTGGGCCGTCCGGGTGCCGCGCATCTACCAGGAACGCCGCTCGGAGCTCAACCAGAGCATCTCCGACCTCACTCAAGTGTTCGGACGATCGCCGACCGTCGCCGAAACTGGCGGACAAAAGGAGCATCACCGCGGAAGAGGTGCCGCTCGCCCTTGAAGCCTCCACCGCTAACCGCACCCTGTCTCTCGACGCACCGGCCAAGAGCGACGAATCGGCCAGCCTCGGCGACCTCCTGCCCGAACACGACGAATCATTGACCATGTTGATCGACCCGCACGCCGTCAAGCCACTCATCGACGCGCTGCCGCACCGGGAGAAGAAGATTCTGCTGATGCGCTTCTACGGCAACATGACCCAGGCCGAGATTGCCGCCGAGCTCGGCATCTCCCAGATACACGTCTCCCGCATTGTGCGCGCTGTCCTGACACAGCAACGCAAACAGCTTTCCACCTGACGGCACCACTGCGTCGAGCGGGGCACGGTCGAGCGGGGCACGGTTGACAGCCAGGACAACCGTGCCCCGCCCTCATTCGCCAGGACCGGGAGAAGATCCGTAACACCTGGCCAGAAACAGGCCCCTACCCTCGCCGCAGGCCATGGAATCGAAAGGATTCCTTACTCATCGTCCCCGGCCAGAGAGGGCGTCGCGCATGCGGTCGACCAAGCCGGTGCCAGGCGCCAGCAGTTTGTTACCGGGCGGGGTGTCGGGGGCGGACGGGTGCGGCCGGGTGGGCGCCATCTTCTTGGCCCGGGTCACCTTGCCGCCCAGCTCGATGAGCTGCTCGCCGGAGCAGGCCAGCCGCAGGCGAGGGAACAGGTCGTTCTCCTCTTCGTCGACGTGGTGACGGATCTGCTGCATCAGCGAGCGCAGCGTAGGCCAGAATTCGTCGTCGGCCGGCTCCAGCGCCTCCAGCCGCTTCATCGTCTCCTCGGCCTCGGCATGCTCAGCGATCTCATGGTCGGCCAGTTCGGGCCCGCCCGGCATGTGCTCGCGTACGGCCGGGTAAAGGTATTCCTCCTCGGCGACCGAGTGGCGGACCAGCTCGATCACCACCTTCTCGGCCAGCGTCTTGGCCTGCTCGCTGGCGTCGCCAGCCATCTGTTCGAGCTGGGAGAACATCTGCTCGACTTCGCGGTGGTCAGTGACCAGCACGGTGATGACGTCCTGCTGCTCGTCTTGTTGCTCGCCCACGTCGAGATCCTCCTTGGGGGTGACGTCTGCGGGCAGGAGTCAGCCCGTCAACCAGGCGGCGCGCCCCTGCCCGGCCTTCTCGTGCCCGGTGACAGAGGCCGAAACATGCACGATGCCACCGCGTTCGTCGCGAGCGTCGACGTCCAGGTCATCCAGCCAGCGGCCGCCCTCGGCCAGGTAGCGGAAGCAGATGCTGGTGCCCGGAGGCAGCGTCACTGTGGCGGTGTGGGTGCCATGCTGGGTACGGGTCATGGGGTGGGCGCGGGGGTCCCAGTGGTTGAAGTCACCCACGACCGACACGTGCCCGGGAATCTCCGCGGGCAGGGTGAAGATGACATCGACCATGCCGTCGCTGTTCGGCTCGCCTAGCCTGATCACCTGGGGCCTCTCCAGACGCGTCTCGGGTGGTAGGGGCGCACCTCGCCGTCAAATGCTGCAACAAAGCCACGGCATCGGGGGCCGAGGCGCGCCTTGACACCATGAGAAGACGCGGAAGATGCGTAGGCAGGGTCGACACAGCGTTAGAAAGCGATCTTGGCGAGTGCTTGCCCGCTGTCTTGCCTTGCGCGTCGAGCCGCCGGATACCGCGTGACAGATGGCACCCGCCGGTTTGATGTAGTTCGGGTGGCGCAGGCCTTCTGGAACGCACCTGCGGCCAGAACCCGCCGCCAATATCGTCCGGCACTGCGCCGTAGCGACAGGGCCAGAGCGTTGAGTGCCTGTTCCGGAGGCGTGGATCTTGCCCTGGTGAGCAGTTAGTGGACTGCGGCAAGTTCTTCGTTCTTGGCTGGGTGCAGATCGGTGAGAGTGCTCTGCGTGTTCCCTAGACTGCGTCTCATGATCGGGATTGAGGACATCCGTCAGTGTGCCATGGTGCTTCCTGAAGTCGAGGAGGCGACGCACTTCAGGCTTCCGTCGTTCAAGGTCGCGGGGAAGCCATTCGCCGGAGTGGAGAAGGGCGAGACCACCGCCATCGTGTCCGTAACTCAGGCGGACGCGCAGACAGCGGTCACCGAAGAGCCGGAGATCTACGAAGAGGTGTGGCGCGCGGGTGGACCGCACGGCCGGATCTTCGTCGGTCTCCGCGTCGTCCTGGCAAAGGTGACGGCAGAGCGTATGCGTGAACTGGTGGTACTCGCCTGGCGTAACAAAGCGCTCAAGCGTCTGATGATCGCATCCGACGAAGTCAGTGAGTTCTCCCGGCTCTCGGGGGCCGATGCTTGAGTGCCGCATGGACCTCTCCAGGTGGATGCCGCGTCGGAAGCGGGACTGGTCAGTCGCCTTCCCGGTCGAGTTCGGTCAGTCCGGCCAGGATGCGGTTCAGGCCGAACCGGAAGTCCTCGGCGCTGTAGCCGATGGATTCGGTGTTCGCCTGGTCGGCGAAGAGGCGGCAGAACATGGGGTATCGATCCGGCGTCATGACCCTTGCGAGGAAGCGGAAGTAGTCGCCGGCCGCGGCGTCGCCGCCGTCGGCGATGATCGGATCGAGGGTGAGGCGGGCCTGTTCGCGGACGTAGCCGAAGATCAGGGTGACGGCGCGGAGCTGGTTGTGCGGGCTCAGCCGGGTCTGTGACAGGGCCTTGAGCATGTGCTCGCCCCACAGCAGGTCGTTCGGCGTGTTCGGCGGGCCGAAGGCGGGCACCTGCAGCACCCACGGGTGCCGGCGGAAGAGGTCGTAGATCTGCCCGGCGATGCCGGCGAGGGATTCCTGCCAGCGTCCGGGGTCGGGGTCCGGCAGGTTGGGCGGCGGTGCGGCGGCGGCGTCGCGCATCACCACGATGAGGTCGTCCTTGGAGCGGACGTGCCGGTACAGCGAGGTCGTCGCGGTGCCAAGCGCGGTGGCCACGCGCGCCAGCGACACGGCGCCGAGCCCTTCGCGGTCGGCGAGGTCGATTGCGGTCGCGACGATCCGTTCCAGGGTGAGGCCCGGCCGCGGGCCCGGTCTGTGCGTGTCCTGAGTATCCCGGACGCGGGAGACGTGCCAGGCCAGCTCGATGCCCGCTGGTCTGGGTCTCCTGTGCTGCTCACCCATCGCGTCCGTCCCCCTTGTGCTGCAGGCGTTCCGGAGCAACCCTATAGTGGCGTAGATAATTAACCATTATGGTGTACGAGATACGCCACTATCGATGAGAGGCAGGCTCATGAGGAAGAGAACAACGGCAGTGTCCGTAGGGATCTGGGCGGGCGGCGGGTTCGTCGCCCTGCTCGTGGCCTACATGGCGGCGCTCGCGGTGATGACGGCACGCGGGCTGCCGTTCCCGCCTCACGAGCCCTTCCTCACGACGTTTCACGTGATCATGCTGCTCGCGGGGCTGACCATGGTGCCGCTGTGGGCCGCCATCCATCTGGCCGCCCCGGCCGACAGGCAGGTGTACACGCTCATCTCGCTGACGTTCGTCGTCCTGTGCGCCGTATGCACCTGCGCCAACCGGTTCGTGGCGCTGACCATGGTCAGGCAGAGCCCCGGCCTGGGCCGGACGGCAGGTCTGGACTGGTTCCAGCCCTACGGCTGGCCGTCGCTGACGTTCACCCTCGAGCTGCTCGGCTGGGGCGTGTTCTTCTCCCTCGCCTGCCTCTTCATGGCGCCGGCCTTCCAAGGTCGTGGCATCGGCGCCATCTTCACGGTCACCGGCGTGTTCAGCCTGGGCGGCGCGCTCGGGCTCTTCCTTGACTCCACCGCGATTATGGGGGCCGTCGCGCCTGTGGCCTGGGGGATCGGTCCCGCTGCCGCCGTGGTCCTGGTCATGATCCGGCTCCGGTCCCTACCGCTCGCCACTGCGGCAGCGGCGGGTTGAGACCTAGAACGGTCCGTGCAGCGTTCACCAGGACGGGTATGTGAAGCGGGTGCGCGAGGGCCGCCACAACCGGCGCTCGACGTGCTGGAGGCGGCTGGCCGAGTGGAACGCCTCCGGCGTGTGGCAGCGGCCGCACAAGGTCCTGCTGGACCGGCTGCGGGCCGCCGACGTCCTCGACTTCTCCCGCGCTGCGGTGGACTCCACGCAGATCAGGGCGCTGAAAGGGGGCCGCAGACCGGCCCGTCCCCGGTCGATCGAGACCGGACCGGCAGCAAACATCACCTGATCGCCGACGCCACTGGCATCCCACTCGCCGTCATCCTGACGGGCGCCAACCGCGGGCGACGTCACCCAGCTCCGCCCGCTGCTGGGACGCTATCCCCGAGGTGCGTGGCAAGCGCGACCGACCCCGCCGGCGCCCGAACGTGGTGCTCGCCGACCGCGGCTACGACCACGACAAGTACCGCCGCCTGGTCCGAGAACTGCAGATCCGCCCGCTGATCGGCCGCCGCGGCATCGCACACGGCTCCGGCCTGGTCAAACAACGCTGGGTCGTCCAGCAGACCTTCGCTCCCTGCACGCCTTCGCCGCCTGCGCATCCGCTGGGAAGTCCGCGCGGACATCCACGGAGCCTTCCTCAAACTGGCCTGCGCCCTCGTCTGCTGGCGACGCCTCACCTCATTGCGTTAGCGCTACAAGCCTACCCCAGAAGTGATCAGAATCAGGCGTTGGTCATCGTGTACCAGGTCGGAGCGAAAGCCGCCAGGGCCAACACTACGAGGACCGCCAAGGACTGGAGTACGCGTGAGCTGGTGATGACCGCAGGCGCGATGACCCTGAGCCTCCATCGTCCGACCGCGATGTACGCCGCGGCGCCGCCCAACAAGAGATTCGCAGGCACCAATTCGTATTCGCCGCGCAGGATGTGAAAACCGGTCGCGAGGATCATCGTCAGCGTCAGGCCAACGGCGGCGAGCGGCGTCAGCATCGGTTGGACTCTCGTCATCGCCGGCAGGATCAGGCCGACGCCGCCCAGTACCTCGCAGACCCCGATGAAGACGATCAGGGGCTGCGGGACCGCCGCGTACCAGGCCACGGCCTGGGGCGCTGCCGCATACAGAGCTGCGTCGTACATCAGCACCTTGCCGAAACCGCTGCCGGCGAAGAAGAAGCCGAACAGCAGTTGGAGTGCCCAGAGTGCGCCGTGCAGCGTGAACCTCCGTCCGCGTCGCTGCTCCACATCCGTGACGTTGAGCAGGTTCTCGCTGCCATGCTGGTTCATGTCTTGTCGTTTCCTTTCTTGTCGGGGTTGGCGGGGGAGAGCTTGGTGGACCTAGGGATATGAGGCCGCCCTGGCCATCGTCTGTGCGTGGGCACTGTTGTTGAGGTGGACGAAGTCAGACTGATCAGACCGCAGAGGTGGAGAGCAGGGCAGACCGGCTCTTGCCTGGTCACCTCGTACCCCCGGAGTTTCATGGGCGGGCCCTTCTCTGACGACGCCTGCTGCCCGGACGAGCGCGCGTCAGCTCACCGCGTGCTTTACGAGCACGGCGATCCGTGCCTCAACCTCGGCCGTCACTTCGGTCAGGGCGAATCCGACCGGCCACATCGTGCCCTCGTCCAGCGTCGCCTGGTCGCTGAACCCAAGCGTGGCGTAGCGGGTCTTGAACTTCGCTGCGCTTTGGAAGTGGCAGACGATCTTGCCGTCCAGTGCGTAGGCGGGCATGCCGTACCACAGCTTCGGCGCGAGAACCGGAGCGCTGGCGGTGATGATGGCATGGACACATTCGGCCATGATCCGGTCCGATTTCGGCATTTCGGCGATCTTCGCCAGTACGTCACGCAGGTCCTGCGCCTCCCTGTCCGCGCGTGAGCTGCGACGCGCCGCCTTCTTCTGATCCTGGGCGTGCTCCTTCATCGCAGCCCGTTCCTCGGCCGTGAATCCCTCGTATGTGTTGCTTGCGGGGTCGCTCATGGCTGGTTCCTCCTGGGGGGCTTGATTCTGGAACTCCGCAGTACGGCACGTGCCGTGCCGTTCTGAGAACGTGGCCAGTCTGGATGCGCCTAGCCATACTTGTCAATACGGCACGTGCCGTGCCGCTAAAGTGGATGGGATGATCAGTATCCAGCCGGAGCGCGCCGCCACCCGTACCATAGTGATCATGCAAGCCACGCTTGCCCTGGCTCAGGAGACCGGCTACGCCAAGCTGACCATCGAGGCGGTCGCGGCGCGCGCCGGTGTCAGCAAGCACACGATCTACCGCCGATGGCCCTCGAAGGGCGCGCTGTTCCTGGATTCGCTGCTGTCGCTGGACGGGCCCGTCCTCGACTATCCCGGCACCGGTGATGTCCTGGCCGACCTGCGCCAGCAAATCTATGCGGCTGTGGACCTGCTGGCCACTCCACCGTACGGTCCGCTCTACCGGGCCTTGGTCGGTGAGGCACAGCACAACCCCGCGGTGGCTGCGGGCCTCAACGAACGCTTCATCCGCCCACAGACGGACAAGACCATCGCCAGGTTCAAGGCGGCCCAGGACGCGGGGCAGGTCGCGTCCCGTTTCGATCTCGATCTGGTCATGACAATACTGTCCGGACCTCTGTACTACAGATTTCTGATCAGTCAGGAGCCCATGACCCGTGACTACGTCGATCGCGTCCTCGATGCCCTCTTCACCGGCATGAGCCCCGCGGCGAAGGACTAGTGCAGCACCTCGGTGCCGTTCACCTGAACGATCACGTTCCCCATCGACTCGGCTGGATCGAACTCTGGGACGCCGAAGGAGTGCAGCTCGATGCCGCCGCGACGGACGGCGGCGTACGGATTGGGGCGCTCCTTCCGGTAGGTCACGTCGAACCCGAGCGCCGTGTAGAACGGCAGGACGTCGTCGAGACAGCAGCATGGCAGACAGGGAATGAGCGATTCAGCGCGCAAGCCATCGCTCTGGCCGACCGCGCCGGTCCCTTCGCCCTGTCGATGCGCAGGCTGGCCCAGGCGCTCGGCATCGCGATCACGTCGCTGTACACGTACGTGCCGGGAAAGACCGAACTGCCCCGAGCTGATGGCCGAGCACGCCGCCGGAACCCGGCCCTTACCGACGCCGCAGTGGGATGGCGCGCCGGCTGTCCGAGGTGGCCCACTGCGACCTGGCCACCTGCCGCGCCCATCCGTGGCTGCTGCAGTTCATCGCCGACGAAGGCTATCGGCGGATAATCGGCACACAGCTGAACGCGCAGGAGGCCCGCCACCGGGTGGCGCGGAAGATCGCCTTCGGCAACCGGGGCCAGCAGTGTCAGCGCTACCGCGAGGGTCTGGGGACCAGCTGGGAAGTCTGGGCCTGGCGTTGAATGCGGTCATCTGGTGGAACAACCTGTATCTGGATGCTGCCGTCAAGTATCTGCGCAAGCAGGGATTCCCCGGTCACCGATGAGATGTGCGCGGGGCTGTCACCAATCCAGTACGACCACATCAACTTTTAGCTGGACATGTTGCCGAGTCGTTAGGGTCCTGTCCTGGGTGCCTGGTCACTCATGGGTGTCGAAGGGGTTCGTCGCTCCAGCGGAACCAGGTTCGGTGTCCTTGATGTGGAGCGACTGGCGTGCCGTCACCTTTGACCAGGATGAGCCTGTCAGTGATCTGCTCGTAGGCCGATTCCCATGCCTCCACGTCGAGTTCGCCCTCGTGGTCGATGAGGGCGAACTCTGCCTCAAAAGGTGGCGGACGTCCTCGAAGCCGTCTCCGGCGAAGAACCGCCCGTTGAGCCAGGGGAAGTCTGCATCGGTGATGTGGATCTCCCCGATTGGGGTCCCGTCTCGAAGCAGTCGCCATACTTGTCCAGGCCTCATGTCGGTTTAAGTCATGACGAGGGTTCGATCCGACGTCAGCGACAGTTCTCGGTGCCGGGCCGTTCTCAGTTGACTCGCCGAGATCGGTGAGCAGTTCGCAGATGCGGCCTGAGATTGCTGTGTGGCGTTCAGCTTCGCGGAGCCAGCCGCGTTCGATGGCGTCCTGGATGAGCTGTTGTTCGAGGACCAGCCGATCCCGTAGTCGGGGGCGTACTCACTGGTGGTGAAGAACTTCGGTAGCGTAGGTAGAGGTCGCATTCGCAGGGGCCTTCGGCGGGGTGCAGGCAGTGGCCGAGTTCGAGCTCGGATTAAAAGTCGTTGGTCTTCAGTCACCGACAAGCTGGCAGACCTGTGGGGCGAACTGCAAGCACTCTCAGGTGGTAATGCTCACGGGATGACGGGCGGCATCAGCGCCGACCTGCCCGGCCACCCGCGCGTCCGCGTCGTGGAGCACGACGTGCTGGACCGCGCCGGGCTGAGCGGGCTGCTGTCCACGGGCGGGCCGCTGGACGTCCTGGTGAACTGCGCGGGCGTCAGCCACGACCGCGAGGAGTACGACCTGGCCCGCTGGCAGCGGGTCATCGAGATCAACCTCACCGCCACCATGGTCGCCTGCGAGGCCGCCCGCCCGTCCCTGGCCGGGAGCGGCGGCGCCATCGTGAACGTCTCGTCCATGTTCGCCTTCTTCGGCAGCCGGGACCGGCCCGCCTACAGCGCGAGCAAGGGCGGGGTCTCCCAGCTCACCAGGTCGCTGGCGGCCGAGTACGCCTCCGACGGCATCAGGGTCAACGCCGTCGCCCCCGGCTTCGTGATCACCCCGCTGGCCAGGGGCGTCCTCGACGACCCCCGGGCCACGGCGCAGGTCCTGGCCCGCATCCCGGCCGGGCGCCTCGGGCGGCCGGGTGAGGTCGCCTCGGTGGTGGCGTTCCTGTGCTCGGCGGCGGCCTCGCACTCGCGTCCGCCCCGGCTGGATCCCGCGGCCCACCTGACCCCGGTTCTGCCGCATTCGGGCGGAATCCCCTGGAGGCTGGGTCACCGCGCCGCAGCCCGTACGCCTGCCCGCCACTGAGGCCAATGTGACGCTCTACGTGCAAGGGGGCGGGTTCTCGCGCAGGAACCCCCCGCTGGAGCGCGTCCTGTTTCCGGCTCTCCCCGGCCACCCGCCGCCCCGCCTTCGCGGTGGACTATCGCCTGGCTCCCGCCCGCCCCTGCCCGGCGGCGATCCTCGACGTGATCGGCGCCTATCGAAACCTGCTCGACCAGGGCGTACCCGCCACCCAGATCATCCTGGCCGGAGAATCCGCCGGCGCGACACTGCTGCTGTCGGCGCTCCTGGCGCTCAAGCAGGCCGGCACCCCACTCCCCGGCGGTGGCAGTGTCCCCGATCGCTGACCTCACTCTGACCAGCCCGTCGATCACCGCCAACGAAGGTATGGACATCCTCGACCGCGCCATGCTCCACCGGATCCGCGCCGACTACCTGGCCGGAGCCGATCCCGGCCGATCACCTCAGCCACCTCTGCACAGTGACCTGCGGGAACTGCCGCCGCTCCTGCTCGCCGTCGGCTCGCACGAGATCGTCCTCGACGACGCGCAGCTACTCGCACGGGCCGCGTCGGCCGCGGGAGCGAGCTGCCGGCTCGACATCCATGACGGTATGCCCATGCCTTCCACGCGACCGCGTTCCCCGTCGCGGCAACCCTGCTGCGACGCGTCAGCGAGTGGAGCGGACCCTGCTGACCTGCGTGATCAGGCCGGAGACGCCATCGTGCGTTCGAGGTGGCCGGACACTGATCGGCCGTCCCAGTCGCCTCCTGCGAGGGTGACATAGCCGTCAGGGCGGATCAGCACGAGGCCGTCGCCGTCGACCCCGTAGAGGTCGTGGGCCTGTCCCTCCGGGTCGAGGAGCACGCGTTCGCCGTCGCCGTGAGGGAGGCCCGGGCGGACGATGCGATACGTGTGCACATCGGCGCGTCCCACCCGGGGGGCGGGCTTGGGGCCGAAGACGAGCAGCGTGAAGTGCGTGCCGCGGAACAGGCCGAACAGCCTCACCCGCTCGCCGGTCGCGGGCTTGGCGCAGTGGGCGTCCGGGGCGCGATCGCCGGCGCGGATGCCGATCGCCTCGTCCAGGTCGCGGGCCAGGCTGCCGCCCCGGTAGGTGATGCTCAGCTGGCTGACGTCGCTGAACGGGTCCTGGCCCTGGAACGCGCCAACGATGCGCTCCGACACGCGTCCGGCGTCGCCGCCGGCCCAGAACCTGCCCCGGGCGGTGGTCGAGGCCAGGACGTGCGCGGCGATCGGCAGACGCTCCTCCTCGTAGGTGTCGAGCAGCGGTTCGGGCGCTCCGCGCAGGACGTGCGCGAGCTTCCAGCCGAGGTTGTAGGCGTCCTGAACGCCGGTGTTCATGCCCTGGCCGCCGGCGGGTGTGTGCACGTGGGCAGCGTCTCCCGCCAGGAAGACGCGGCCCTCCCGATACCGGTCCACCATGCGGATGTTGACCTGGTACACCGAGAGGTAGACCGCGTCGCGGAAGCGCACGCCGGGCAGCCCGACCCGCTGCGCGAAGATGTCGGCGAAGGTCTCCAGCGAGACCGAGGACGGCTCCTGGCCGTCCGGCGGCAGCGGCGCGGTGAAGAACCAGGTCCCGCTGCGGGGCATCGGGGCCAGGGTCAGCATGCCGCCCGGGCCGGTGGCCCACATGTGCGCGACCGAGTCGTCCAGTCCGTCGACGCTGAGATTGCCGAACAGCATCCGCTGCCGCTCCAGCGTCTCCCCGAGGAAGTCGATCCCGGCCTGCTTGCGTACGGTGCTGCCGCCTCCGTCGCATCCGACGAGGTAGCGCGACCGGATGTGATGGCGCTGCCTGTCGAACCGGACCGATGCCGTGACGTGGTCGCGATCCTGTGCGAGCCCGACCAGTTCGCCGCCGAGCTCCACCCGGGCGCCGAGCGACGCCAGCAGCTCGCGCAGGGCCGCTTCGGTGAACTGCTGCCCCACCATGAGGCTGCCCGGGTAGGGCGCGCCGGGCACCGCGGGCGCGTCGTACATCACCGCCTCGCGCACCACGGCGCCCTGCGCGTCGTAGAAGCGGGTGGGGCGAGGCGGCTCGGCCCGTTCGATCAGGCGGCCGAGCACGCCGATGTCCTCGAATACCTCCTGCGTACGGGCCCGGACGCCGCGGGCCCGCGTTCCGGCCGGGTAGGTGTCGGCACGATCGATGATCCGCACACGCACGTCGCGACGGGCAAGTTCGCAGGCCAGCGTGAGTCCTACCGGCCCCGCGCCGACGATGACGACATCCATCATTTCCGAAGTGTCCATGGACAGGCTCTCCCTTCATGGCGGCGCTGAAGTGACCGCTTGCCCATTCATAGTGGGCAAGCGCCCACTCGTCAACCGCGTCACCACCCAGCCCGGCCGCAGAAGAGCGTCGCTCTGGGGCCGGCCGTGGACGTGGCAGAACAACCGCTCGGCCGAGCAGGCGGCGTCCGAACACAGCTACGGCGACACAGCTACCGCCAGGACGATGCGCCCGTCCGGCCAGCGCGGCAACAGCCCGGCCAGCACCTCGCGCAGCCGGTTCACGTCCAGACGGCCGTGGTTGAGCCCGCCATACAAGGCGCCGTGCCCACGCCGATACTCCGGCGACAAGGTCAGATCGACCGGTGAGCACACCGGCCTCGGCGCACAACAGCGCGTCGATCAGCTTGAGCAATGCATCGGCCCGCGCTTTGAGGCAGGCGTAGACGTCGTTCCGGAACCGGGACACACCCCGAGGACTCGACACCGGCGGCATCGTTCAGCAGGCTCACCCTCACGGCCTCCGTCGCCTCGCTGGCCCGCTGGCAGAAGGGCCCCGACCCGGCCAGCAGACGCATCAGACCCTAGAGACATGGGCGTCGTGGCCCACTGTCCTCTTCCGTCATCGAACGAGCCTTAGCCTCGGTAGGGAGCGCGAAGCGAGGCCGGGTCCGCCCTGCGTGAGTCGCCTGGTTTTGCGTGATGGCGGCCAGGCTGGCGCAAAGTTTAAGGTGGTCTTCGGATGGGGTGCCCGGTTCGGCGGTGTAGTTGGTCAAGTCGTACACCGTGCGGCCGGACAGGGGCAAGTCGAGGGACTGGCCGGTCAGCTCCAGTTGGTGGACAGCTCACCGATGAGTTCGCGCAGGGCCCGGTCGTGGGGCTCGCGGCCGGCCTCGGCGCGCAGCAGTGCCGCGGTTGCGGCGGCGGCCTGAGTAGGAGGCGATGTCGGTGGGGTCGTCGCGGCGGCGGCTGTCGGCCACCGCCGCAGCGGTGGCCACCATAGCCAACCCCCTGAACGCGCTGTCGGCGGTGATCTCCTCCGGCGGCGTGCACGACCCAAGCCGATGATCATGCGCGGCCGGCAGTTCACCATCGGTGCTTCGACCCTGCCCACCCACCGTCCCTGGTGGCGAAGTAGATAAGACGGAAATGGCCCCCGTGATCACCACTGTGACCATGGGGCGTATCAGGTGTCTGGGGACGTGTGCCTGACCCCGGTTTCACGCTGAGATCACACATATCAAGAACGTTGGGAGGAGATCCTAGAGATCATTTTCTCCGGACAGGTAATCAAGGGGCTGTTGAGGTCATTGCCAGGCGTGGACGATTCACAAGCGCGACTCACCGCGTTGTATGAGGAGCATTACCGCAGCGTGCTCAGCTACGTGCTGCTGCGAGCCGATCAGGAGACGGCCAAGGACATCGCCAGCGAGACCTTTGTGGTCGCGTGGCGAAAACTCTGCCGCCTACCGGAGCGGGGGGTTGAGCAGCATACGAACGGAAAGTCGCGTTAGCGGACCGGGTGGAAGTGGCTTGGCGTGACATTCCGTTCCGGATTGGGGCGTCCGGAAGATCGGACCGAATCTGGCGCTATAAGGCGTCCAGGCAACAGCTTGTCGGAACAGCCCGGATCAGTGTCGGCGCCGGGGTGGACGCGATGGCCTCAGCTCCGGGTTTGACGTAACGCATGGCGGTGCGGGGGTTCTTGTGCCGGGTCTTGCCCATGATGAGCTGCAGCGGGACTTCGGCCTCGCCGAGGTGCGTGGCGGCGCTGTGGCGCAGCTGGTGCAGGTCGAGGCCGGCGTACTTGTCGAGCAGGACGCGGGCGCGGTCGTAGCCGAGGCGGGCGCGGCCGGTGTACGGGCAGATGTCGGCGGCGGGCGGGCGACGGGCGGGGACGGGGCGGCGTTCGGACAGGAAAAGCGGGCCTCGGGTACGACACGTGCCGTCGGGGAGGCGAAGGAGCCGGGGCAGCAGGTGAGCAGTGCCGCTGTCCCAGTACACCCACTCGATCGCGCCGCCCTTGAACCGGACAGGGGCGCGGCGGTGCTCCAGGTCGAGGTCCTCGACGTTCAGCGCCAAGATCTCCGAGGCTCTGGCCGCCGTTTCATAGAGCATCCGCCACAGCGTCTTCTCCCGGAGCGGGATGTCGCGGCGGGACAGCAGCCGGTGGATAGCGGTCTTGGCGACCGCGCGGGTCTCATCGGCGTTCTCTTTGCGGCGTTCGGCCTCAGCCGGGACCGATGGGGCGGCCCAGTGCTTCTTGGTCTGGCACCAGGTCAGCCACGGCTGGTTGAACAATCGCCGAGGGGCCGCCGACGCCGGCCGCGCCGAGCGTCTGCTCACGCTGACACTCGACAGCCTCCGCCTCCCCGGGGGCCGGGCCGAAGGCTTCAGCCCGCGCTCGTGACGGTGGCCCGGGTCAGGCGGCACAGGTCGGCCGGCCGCAGAGTGTCGGAGCGCTCCCACAGCCCCGGATCGACGCAATCGGCCTGCCGCACGTGCTCGACCGCCTCCAGTCCGTGCTGCTTGAGCAGGGCCGACAGCTCGTCGGGGGTGAAGAAGGACAGCCAGGGCTCGCCGCGCTCGGCGGCGGCGGGCTGGGCGAACTCGGCGTAGGCGCTGCCCCGCTCGTCGCGCAGGCCGGGTGGGAGGGCGTACTCCATGATCAGCTCGCTGCCCGGGGCGAAGTGCCCGACGACGGCGAACGTGGCGGCGATCGCCTCCGGCGTG
Source organism: Nonomuraea ceibae (assembly GCF_019396325.1). GTDB lineage: Bacteria > Actinomycetota > Actinomycetes > Streptosporangiales > Streptosporangiaceae > Nonomuraea > Nonomuraea ceibae. The sequence continues at coordinate 6,106 of NZ_JAHKRO010000084.1, read as the reverse complement.
AGGTACATGGCCACGCCGAGCCAGCTCACCAGGGTGCGCCTGCCCGGATCGAATCCCGCCGCGCGCAGCCCGTCCATCAGGTCGCCGGACTCGAAGTCCACCGGCGCGAAGGTCAGGCCGTCCGGCCGGACGAGGCCGGCCGCGTCCGCCAGTTCACGCTTCCACTGCTGCGTGGCGGGGTGGTCCACCTCGAAGACGCGCGGGCCGATCGGCTCCGAGCGGTAGGCGAAGGTGTCGAGCCCGGCACCCAGCACCACGTACTGTTCGAGGCCGTCGCGGGCGAGCTCGGCCAGGCGGCGCTCGGCGTAGTGGCTGCGGACGGTGACCTGGCCGCGCGTGCCGGACAGCACGAGGTGGTCGCCGTGCATCCGGTGGTAGCCGAGCAGCTCCTCGGTGTGCTCGCCGAGCAGGGTCGCGGCGACGGTGTCGCGGAAGATGAAAGGCTCGTGGTCGACGATGAGGTGCGCCGCGCGGGCGGCGGCGGCCATAACCGCGGTCTGGCTGGGCTGCGCTTCATGCATGAGCGGCCGTTCCTTTCGTTGATCCGGGAACGCCGATGCTAAACGCAATTTCAGCTTTTATGTGGACATCATAGCATAGGGAAATTAATTTTCGATCACGGGCCGATTAATAGAGCAGATCTTCTTTTTAGCGTTTATCCGGTAAATGGCCCATGCTGCGGCCAGGAAGAACCATTCCCGGCCGTAGCGGCCGAGGGTCAGGTCAGCTCGCGAGCAGCTTGTCCGTGAAAATGATCTGGCGCGTGATCGTGGGGCTGGACCGGTGGAGCTGGGCGATGGCGTCGTAGCCGATGTCGTAGAACTCCGTCTTAGATAAGCTCATCTATCTGGCAAGATAGCGATCACCGGTAGAGCGCGAGCTGGGCCGCCGCCGTCCGTCGCGCACGCTTCGTTTCCCGGTTATCTGGCAACTTCGCGAACGGTGGAGGTCGGCACGGTGGATCTGGTCATCGCCGAGCAGCTCGGCCGTACCCACCCGCTCGCCCGCCATCTGGACGACTTCCTCACCGACCTGGCCAACGCCGAGAAGTCGGCACACACCCGGCGCGCCTACCGCGGCGACCTGATCGCCTTCGCCGCCCACCACGGCGAAGAACTAGCCGAGCTGACCGCCGCACCGGTCCACGTCTACCTGGCCGGGCTCACCGAGCTGTCGCCGGCCAGCCGCAAGCTGTCGAGCATCGGCGTGATCCACAGTAGAGGCAGCCCATGGTGCTGGGACGGGCCCGGCGGCCGCGCAGGCGTCGATGCCGGTGACCTGCTCGGCTGGCAGCACTTGGAGGATCGGAACCGATTTGACGGTGGTGAGGGTGCGGCCGGAGGACGCGGTTTGGAGTCTTGGAGGCCCCGGTAGGGGAAGGCGGGGCCGAATCCAGCGCAACAGAGGATTGTGCTCCGAGCACCGGATCCGGTTTCTCGATGTCAGCAGCTTTCGCCCCGCCTCAGGACCGGATTGTTGTTACGGCGCGCTGCAAGCTTGCCATCGTCGGCCGTCGTAGACCCGCAGGGTGCCGGCCACGATGTAGAACGACTTGGTCGTCGTCTTGTGGAAGTGGGTGCTAGTCCCGGCGGCCTGGGGGTTATCCGGACTCGGTAGAGGCCGAACTCTCCACCGGTCGATATCTTGGTGGCGAGTCGGTCCGCCCGCCGGACGAGGTGATGAGGTCGGCCGGGGTATCGGCGGGGCGGAAACGTGCGCTTACCTCACCGTGGTCTGCGTGATAACGCGGGGGTGGATAGTCGCTGTTCAGCCAGGACAGCGTGATCTCCTTGTGTCCGGGATCGATCGTGCGGTGGTCAAGAACCTGCTGCTGAAGCCTCGAGTGCGGCCAGGAGAGGTGCGGGGGCGTTGAGGAAGACCTGCAGGCCGAGCAGCCGTCCGTCGGCGACCTGCCAGACGTGCAGTTCCCGGACGGGGGTCGCCGCGCCGGTGCCGCGGGGGGCGATGCGGGCGTCGCCGACGACGACGATGTGCTCGTCGCTCTCGATGAACTGGGCCGGCTCGTACGTGGCATCGGCGCGTTCGGCCAGCTTGCCGAACATCTCCCGTACGCCCTCATGTCCCCGGTACGTGCCGCGCCACGGGACCGCCGTCGACTGCCGGGAGACGAAGCCGGGGTCGAGTGACTCGATGAACCGGTCGAGATCGCCGTCGGTGAACGCCTGGTAGGCGGCCCGGACCGCCTCCATGTTGCGGGACATGGACAGACACCTTCCTTCATTCCTCTTCTTGGTAAGATACCGATAAGAGACTAGCAAGAGGAGTGCGGGATGGGTGACGCCGTGGACGCGGTCATGGACGCTTGGCGCCGGGAACGCCCCGACGTCGACATCTGGCCGGTCGGAGTGGTGGGCCGCATCCAACGGCTCGCCCGGCTGCTGGAGGCCGAGATCCAGGACTTCTTCCGCCGCTACGGCCTGGACAACAGCGAGGCCGACGTCCTGACCACCCTCCGCCGTTCCGGCGAACCCTACGAGCTGACCCCCGGCCGGCTCGTCAAGGCGTCCATGGTCACCTCGGGCGCCATCACCAAGCGCATCGACCGCATGGTGGCCAAGAACCTCGTCGAACGGGTCCCCGACGCCGTCGACCGCCGCACGGTGCGGATCCGGCTCACCCTCCACGGCCGGCAGACCATTGACGACCTGTTCGCCCTGCACATCGCCAACGAGACGCGCCTGCTCCAGGCCCTCGACCGCGACCAAGCGGACGGCCTGGCCAACACGCTGCGCACCCTGCTGCAGTCGCTCGGCGACACCTCCCTCACCTGAAATGACGGCCGTTGGCGCCTGCAATGACCTCGGGTGGTGCTCCATGCAGGGATCCCCACCGGAACACCGGCCGTACGCCCTGCGCGGTCGTCAGGAAGGCGCCGCTCTGCGCGACCTTGCCCTGGGGAGGCCGGTGGGCCGACCGGTGAGGGAGAGCGTGTCCGGCCCGCTCTGGTCCGGCTTCGGCGGCAGCGGCACCCTCGGCTCGGTGGGTTCCTCCAGCGAAGGCGGCTCGCTGTTGGGCACGCCCGGGATCTCCGGCTTCGCCGGTGTCCGTGGCCGGTCACGGCGTCGACCACCTTCTCCGCCGCGGACTTGATGGGATTGGATTCGGCCACGTGACTCTCCCAAATCACGCATACGTCTGCCGGCGAACTTCCGGAGTCGTCCATGCCCTTGCCGGGAGGCGTCACGCGCGCACCGAGACAGCCTTAGGTGGAATTGAAGGTCATGGCCGACCATTTGTCCTTCTGGTCGGGGCCGACGATACCCAGCTCAGGGGGCGAAGATCGTACTGGCCAGGATCACGTGGGTGGCGGTGCCGCCGAGGATGCTCAGCAGCGCGTTGCGACGCCACAGGTGCAGGCCGACGGTGACGGCCAGGGCGGTGAGGGGGGCCACGGCGCGGACCTCGGTCACCGGCAGGCCGTGCAGGCAGTAGACGACCAGGATCACCATCACGCCAGCGGGGGCATGCTGGGCCCCCGCCCATTGCGCGTAGCCGGGCGGGGGCGTGGCGGCCACCGCCTGGCAAGGTCGCGGTGGGAGTCCCAGAGTGTTCGCCGCTGGTGCCACAGCCGAGCAGAGCGATCCCCCCGAAAGGCTCTGCCGGGCCGGTCGCCAAGCTGTGAGCGCCGCACTCATTGTGGCACCCGGCCTACGAATCGCTCGCAGGTGGACGCCCCTGGCGTGGCCCGCAACGCCCGGGCTGGTCCGAGGAGCGCCGGTATGGCCGGCGCTGTCCCCGGCTGGTCCGTTCCTGACCGCGGCTGGAGCGTGACCGTCGCGGCTCACCGGCCCTGAGCGGCGGCCCAGTCCAGGAGGGTCTGCGCGGCGTCGAACCGGAGGCCGGAGTTGGGTGCGCCGAGGATTACGCCGACCAGGCGCTCGCCGTCGTGCTCGGCTCCGAAGGCCAGCGTGTAGCCCGCGGCCCGGGTGTAGCCGGTCTTGACGCCGAGGGTGCCGGGGTTGGCGAGCAGGCGGTTGGTGTTCTTCCAGGCGTACGAACCGTGCTGCGACGTCGCGTCGACGGAGTGGTAGCGGGTCGAGGTGACCTCCTTGAGCGTCTTGTCGTTCAGCACGGCCTTGGCGAGAAGTGCCTGGTCGCGGGCGGTGGAGTAGCCGCCGCCGCGATAGGGCATGCCGTCCGCGTTGACGTAGTGGGTGTTCTTCATGCCGAGCTCACGCGCCGTGGCATTCATCTCGGCGACGAACTTCGGCACGCTCGGCCCGTAGGCGCGGGCGAGTGTGTGCGCGGCGTCGGCCCCGGAGGGGAGCATCAGCCCGTACAGCAGGTCCTCGACGGTGAGCGTGTCGCCGGCACGCAGACCGGCCACCGACGCACCACCCTGGGCGGCATACTCCACGTCCTCAGCGGTGACCTTGACCTTGTCGGTCGGCTTGGCCTGCTTGAGCACGGTGTAGGCGGTCATCGCCTTGGTGATGCTGGCGACCGGCCTGCGCGAGTCGGCTTCCTTGCTGAAGTGCACCTCGCCGCTCTGCGCGTCCATCAGGTAGGCGGCACGGCTCGGCACGGCGGGGGCGTCGGTGACGGAGTGCTGACTCTGGGTGGCGGCGTCCGTGGTGGCCACTGAGGTGGCCTGGGCGGCGCCGGCCCCGGCGGTCATGGCGCCGGCGGTGACGGCGAGTCCGAGCAGGGCATGGCTGAGCCGATTGGCGAGACGCATGAAGGATTGCTCCTAGCTTCCATTCCGCCTGCCGGGTTAGCTGACGGGTTCGGGCGTGGAAGTGCCCTACGGCGCTCAGGTCGGCGCCGATTCACCCCGAGAAGAGAGTGGGTCCCCGGCTCCGCTCGACGGCGGATTAGGCGGCCGCGCGATGGCGCGGTCCGGGCAAAGAATCGCAACGACGGCATGAGGCACGTCGTTGCCGTAGCCCACTAACGTAGCAAATCGCCATAAAAGGGTCAAAACTCCTCAATCGGGATGTCGGTTTGGCCTCTCAGGGGTCAAGAAGACGGGCGCCATCCCAGCGAACCCAGCGTGCAGACCCCGCACCTCAAGAGGCCTGGGCGAGCCGGTCGTGGCCCCTGGTTGTCGGTGAGGCTTGCCATAGTGGCCCGGATGAAGTCTGTGCCGAACCGAGTCATCACTGCCGAGGACGTACGTGACGACTACGACGTGGTCGTGGCGGAAGCGTTGGAACCCACCTGAAGCAGGACATGGCGATGCCCCCGCCCGGTCTACTGTGCGCGCTCGGGCGGGGGCGTGACACCACCGCCTGACAAGGTCGCGGTGGGAGTAGTCCCGGGGCATCCGCTGCTGGTGCCGCAAGCCGGGCAGAGCGATCCCCCAAAAGGGTCTGCTGAGCTGGTCGCGAAAGCTCCGAGTGTCGAAGCTCGTTGTCACACAGCTCACGCATCCCTCATAGGTGGCGCTCCTGGCGTGGCGTGCAAAGACATGGCAAGCCCCCGGATGGCACCAGATGGCGTGGGTATTCGGCTGTTTGTCGTCTGCGGTCGGCCCGTCTCGCCTGGACGATGGAGGGATCCCAGGTTGTGAACCTCAGCCCGCTGCCCGGGAGCCCTTCCCACCTCGTCACCATTGCAGCTGGGTGCAGGACATCGCTATATCTCCCTCTGCTCGGATGCCTACCAGCCAGGTTGGGAAAGCTCGTCGGTAGTCATCGGATCACTCATGCAGCGGCGGCGGTCCACACCAGCAGGCGCAGCGTGAGATCAGGCATGTCCTGCATTTCGACTCGATAGCGTCACCGTAGGGTGTGAGGTGTGGTCCCAGCTGTTTAAGCTCCGGTGGGCCCTCTGAGGTGTCCGCCCCGCCTGCCCGGCAGCGAATGAGGTAGCCGAGCGGCGCCTGGCTGTGCGCTGGGACCTGATCGCCAAGAACTACGACCAGGCGATCAAGTACGCCACAGTGATCCGGACCGGCACCGCCTCCACCGAGGCGATCTTGTCGAGGTTCACCCGCTCGGCCTCGCATCCGGCCTAAGAGCGCCTAACAGAATGATCGTTGTTGTGCTTTGATCTCTCGCTGTAGCCGAGCGAGAGGAGCACGGTGGCCAGGCTGAAGCCGTGGGAGGTCAGCGACGAACTGTGGGCGGTGATCGAACCGCTT
>NZ_JAHKRO010000083.1 GCF_019396325.1 Nonomuraea ceibae | reverse complement strand
CGGCCGGCCGGTGCGCGGCCGGCCGGCGTACGCCTGCCGGGAGGGGCGGGCCGCCTCAACGGAGAGGCGGCCCGGCGGAACGAAGAGGCGGCCCGGCGGAACGGAGAGGCCGCGCGATGCTCAGCTGAGGCTGTCGAGCCAGGCGCGGTGCAGGCTCGCGAACCGGCCGGAGGCGGCCACGAGCTGGCCGGGCGCGCCGTCCTCGACGATCTCGCCCCGCTCCATGACCAGGACCCGGTCGGCGATCTCCACCGTCGACAGCCGGTGCGCGATGATCAGCGCCGTGCGGTCGGCCAGGATCGTGCGCAGCGCCCGCTGGACGAGCCGCTCGCTCGGCACGTCCAGGCTGGACGTCGCCTCGTCCAGGATCAGCACGGCCGGATCGGCCAGGAACGCCCGCGCGAACGCGACGAGCTGCCGCTGCCCGGCCGACATGCGCCCGCCGCGCTTGCCGACCTCGGTCTCGTACCCGTCGGGCAGCGCCGAGATGAACTCGTGCGCCCCGATCGCCATGGCGGCCTCGCGCGCCTCGCGGTCGGACGCGTCCGGCCTGCCGAACCTGATGTTCTCCATCACCGTGCCGCTGAACAGAAAGTTCTCCTGCGTCACCATGACCACGGCCCTGCGCAGCGTGGCCTCGTCCAGCGTGCGCAGGTCGACGCCGTCGAGCAGCACCCGCCCGGCCGTCGGGTCGTAGAAGCGGGAGATCAGCTTGGCCAGCGTGGTCTTGCCGGCCCCGGTCGAGCCGACCAGCGCCACGCTCTGCCCGGCGGGGATCGTCAGGTCGAGCCCCGGCAGGATCGGCATCTCCTCCACGTACGCGAACCGGACCCCCTCGAACCGCACCGCGCCCCGCGCCTCGGCCAGCGCGTGCGGCTCGCGCGGCTCGGGCACCGCGGGCTCCTCCTCCAGCACGCCGGACAGCTTCTCCAGCGCCGCGCTGGCCGACTGCAGCGTGTTGTAGAACTGGCTGATCTCCTGCATCGGCTCGTAGAAGCCGCGCAGGTAGAGCAGGAACGCGGTGAGCACGCCGACCGTCACCTCGCCGTGGAAGGCCAGGTAGCCGCCGTAGAACAGCACCACCGCCACGGTCACGTTGCCGATCAGCTTGATCCCCGGCATGAAGATCGCGATGAGCTTCATGGCCCGGACGTTGGCCTGCCGGTAGTCGTCGTTGAGCTGCTGGAAGATCTCCTGGTTGCGCGGCTCGCGGCGGAACGCCTGCACGGCGCGGATGCCGGTCATCGACTCCACGAAGTGCACGATGACCAGCGCTACCGTCTCGCGGGTGCGCCGGTAGACGAGCGCCGACTGCCGCCGGAACCAGCGCGTGAACAGCAGCAGCAGCGGCAGCGGCACCAGCGCCACCAGCCCGAGGTGCACGTCCAGGACCAGCAGCAGCGCCGCCGTGCCGAACATCGTCAGCACCGCCGTCACCAGCCCGTCGAAGCCCGACTGCAGCAGCTCGGCGATGGCCTCGATGTCGGAGGTGAGCCGGGAGATGACCCGCCCCGAGGTGTACTTCTCGTGGAAGCTCAGCGACAGCCGCTGGAAGTGGTCGAACACCCGGCGGCGCAGCTCCAGCAGGATGTCCTGGCCGATGCGGCCCGACAGCTTGAGGAACCACTGCCGGGTCACCGCCTGCGTGGCCGCCGCCGCCAGGATCACGCCGACGACGGTCAGCAGCGTGCCCGGCCCGGTGCCGCGCAGCATCGGCGGGATGCCAGCGTCGATGCCGACCTTCACCAGGTACGGGATCGCCAGCCCCGCCGCGTTCGAGACGACGATCACCGCGGTGAGCAGCGCGATCGCCTTGTGGTGGGGTTTCAGCAGGTCACCGAGGAGCTTGCGGGAGCGTGCCCGCAGCAGCCCGCTGACCTTGTCCGTCAGCTCGTCCTGGTCCTCCGAGGCGACCCCGCGCCAGGTCGTCGTCGCGGTCATCGCAGCGCTCCTTCGGACGGGTCGAGGTCGGCGTCCTGGGCCAGCAGCTCGCGGTAGGCCGGGACCTCGTTGAGCAGGTCCTGGTGACGGCCCACGTGCGTGATCGTGCCGCCGGACAGCAGCGCGACCTTGTCGGCCAGCAGCACCGTGGAGGCCCGGTGCGCGACCACGATGCCGGTCGCCTCGCGCAGCACCTCCCGCAGCGCCTCCTCCACCAGCGCCTCGGTCTCCACGTCGAGCGCGGACAGCGTGTCGTCCAGCACCAGGATGCGCGGCCTGCTCAGCACGGCCCGCGCCAGGGCCAGCCGCTGCCGCTGCCCGCCGGACAGCGACAGGCCCTGCTCGCCGATCCGCGTGTCGAGGCCCCACGGCAGGTCGTACACGAACATCGCCTGCGCGGTGCGGATCGCGGCGGCGAGCTCCTCCTCGGTGGCGTCGTGGCGGCCGAGCGTCAGGTTCTCGCGCACGCTCATCGAGAACAGCGTCGGCTCCTCGAACGCCGTGGCGACGATCGAGCGCAGCTCGGGCAGCGCCAGCTCGCGCACGTCGCGGCCGTCGATGGTGACCCGCCCGGCCGTGACGTCGAGCAGCCGCGGCACGAGCGCCGTCAGCGTCGTCTTGCCCGACCCGGTCGCGCCCACGATCGCGACGGTCTCGCCGGGCCGCACGTCCAGCCAGACGTCCCGCAGCACCGGCCGGTCCGCGCCGGGGAAGCGGAACTCCACGCCCTCCAGCCGCAGGTGGCCGCGCGGCCGTTCGATCGCCGCCTGCCCGCCCACGATGTCCGGGACGGTGTCCATGACCTCCAGCACGCGGTCGGCGGCGGTCATCGACTCCTGCGCCATCGCCAGGATGAAGCCGAGGCTCGCGATCGGCCACACGAGCTGCAGCACCAGCGTGGTGAACGCGAGCAGCGCGCCCAGCGTCAGCGCGCCCTGGCCGACCGCCAGCGCGCCCAGCAGCAGGACCAGCGCCAGCGTGAAGTTCGGGATCATCTCCAGGAACGTGAAGAACCGCGCCGACAGCCGCACCTTGCCCATCGAGGTGGCGTGCAGCTTGCGCGCGGACTCGTCGAACGTCTCGTACACGTGGTGGCGGCGGCCGAACGCCTTGATCGTCCGGACGCCGATCGCCGCCTCCTCGACGAACGTGGCCAGATCGCCCTGCTCGTCCTGCACCTGCCGGGAGATCTTGATGTAGCGCTTCTCGAACCGCAGCGACAGCAGCACGATCGGCACCGCCGAGCCGGCCACGAGCAGCCCCAGCGGCCAGTAGAGGTTGAGCAGCAGCACGGTCACGGTCACGAGCTGCAGGATGTTCATGACCAGGAACAGCATGCCGAAGCCGAGGAAGCGGCGGATCGTCGACAGGTCCGTGGTCACCCGTGACAGCAGCTGACCCGACTGCCACTCGCCGTGGAAGCTCATCGGCAGCCGCTGCAGGTGCGCGTACACGTCGTCGCGGATGCTCGTCTCCAGGCCGAGCACCGGCCCGGTCTGCGTCCACCGGCGCAGGAACGTGAGAAGCGCTTCGACGACGCCGAGCCCGAGCGCGATCAGCCCGAGCGTGAGCAGCGCGCCGGAGTCACCGGTGCGCACGGGTCCGTCGACGACCCGCTCGCCGACGAGGGGGAGCGTGATGCTGACGCCGATGCCGGCGATCGCGGTCAGCCAGATGAAGATCAGCTTGCCGACGTAGGGGCGGAGATAGTGCCTCATCCGCCAGAGGGAGATGGATTCGAGCAGGGGACGGCCAGGGGAGCTCGTATCTGGAGGCATTCCTCCAAGGCTAGTACGGCCGATCAACCCATTTTCGGGCGGTGAGGAGGTCGTGGCGGGCATGGCAGGGTGGCGTGGCAGGGTGGTTCCATGAACGAGACAGACCTTCGTCACCTGCGCCGATGCGCCGAGCTCGCCGCCGAGGCGCTGGCCGCCGGCGACGAGCCGTTCGGCTCCCTGCTCGTCTCGGCCGACGGCGTCGTCCTGCTGGAGGACCACAACCACGTGGTGGCCACCGGCGACCACACCCGCCACCCCGAGTTCGAGATCGCCCGCTGGGCGGCCGCCCACCTCACCCCCGCCGAACGCGCCGCCGCCACCGTCTACACCTCCGGCGAGCACTGCCCGATGTGCGCGGCCGCGCACGGCTGGGTGGGCCTGGGCCGGATCGTGTACGCGTCCTCGTCGGAGCAGCTCGGGCAGTGGCTCGCCGAGATGGGCGTCGCCGGGCCGCCGGTCCGGCCGCTCGGCATCCGGGAGGTCGTCCCGGACGCGGTGGTGGACGGCCCGGCCCCGGACCTGGCCGCCCAGATCCGCACCCTCCACCGCCGCTTCCACGGCCTGACTTGACCGGACAGTTTGCAGTAATCGGAGCGGGAAGTTCGAAATGTCCGGACGGGGAATGGGGGAGTGTCAATTATCCGCGAGCGCGCCGGATGATATCCGCGCGGTGAGGATACGGTTACGCGCCTGCCATCCTCGGTGAATTTCCTCTTTATGGTTAATGTCCTCATAGCGTAGAGACATGGAGTTGGTGGCGACGATCGCCGGTGTGATCGCTGCTCTGCTCGCGGTGCCCGCGGCGCTGATCGCGGTGCCGCCGATGGCGGGCCTGTGGCGGGACCGGCGCCGCAGGCGCGCCACCCTGGCCAGGGGAGTTTCCGGTCACCGCCCCACCGTGCGGGCCGACGCCCCCGACGTCCCGGGCGTGATCGGCTCGGTCGAGGCGCCCATCGGCCGCCTGCCGGGCTCCGTCCGCGGCCGCGAGGACCTGATGCGGCGGCTACGGCAGGCGGCCGCGGCGCCGGGCGCGCCGGTGCAGGTCCTCGGCGGCATGGGCGGCCTGGGCAAGACGACGATCGCGCTCAAGCTCGCCGAGGAGTTCCGCCAGCAGCAGCGGGTGGTCTGGTGGGTCGAGGCCACCAGCCGCGGCCAGGTGGAGACGCTGCTCCTGCAGGTGGCGCAGGACGACCTCGGGGTCCCGCCGGAGAACGTCCAGGACGCGCTGGCCGGCCGGCGCAACGCCGCCGACGTCTTCTGGGGCGCGGTCCGGCGCACCGGCAAGGTCGGCGGGTTCGCGCTGATCCTCGACAACGCCGACGACCCGCACGCCGTGCTGGCCCCGCCCGGAGGCGCCGCCGGCGAGGGCAACGGGTGGATCCGCACCAGCCGGATGTGCGTGACCGTGGTGACCTCCCGCGACCGTGACCCCCGGACGTGGGGGCCGCTGTGCGAGGTGCACGCGATCGAGCCGATCGACGAGGGGGCCGCGGCGCAGATGCTGCGCGACCTGGCCCCCGAAGCGCCCGACACGGACCGCGCCGCCGAGCTCGCCCGCAGGCTGCAGTGCCTGCCCCTGGCGCTGCACCTGGCCGGAACCCTCATCGCGTGGCCGCACAGCGCCTTCCGCACCTTCGCCGCCTACCAGCAGGCTCTCGAAGGGGACATGGTGGGCATCCTGGACCTGCGCCCCGACACCTCCCAGCCGCCGCCGGACCGGCAGGTGGTGGCCAGGACCTGGCAGCTGTCGTTGCGCACGCTCCGGGACCAGCAGGTGAAGGAGGCCTCCACCATCGCCCTGGTGATGGCCCAGCTCGCCGACGCGCACACCATCCCCTCCGGCCTGCTGCACCCGGGCCGGCTCGGCGCGCTCATCGGAGCCACCTCCAACCAGGTCGCCGTCGCGATCGAGGCCCTGGCCAGGGTCGGTCTCACCGACCCGACCTCCGACGGCGACATCCCCGGCTTCCGGCTGCACCCGCTGGTGGCCGAGACGCTGCGGGTGGCCAGGCCGCCGCGGCTGCGCATCCCGCCCCAGCGCAGCGATGTCCAGCAGCGGGCCTGGGCGATCGCCCTGCACCTGCTGCACGCCGAACTGGGCGAGCTCGACCCCGCGCAGCCGTACGACTGGCCGATGGGGGTCCTGCTGGAAGCCCATCTGCGCGCCCTCATCGGCCGCTGCCCCGGCAACCCTCCGCGCGACCTCCTGCGCGGGCTGGCCTCAAGCACGTCGACCGTCATCGACGTGCTGCGCGAGTACGGCTCCTATCCCGACGCCTCGCAGCTCGCCGACGAGGCCGTCCGCGTCACCGGGACGCTGTCGGCCCGTGACCCGGCCCTGCTCCAGCTCCGGCACAGCCTGGCCATCCTGCTGCACAAACGGGGCAGCTTCCGGCAGGCGGAGGACGAGCTGCGCAAGGTGCTGGCCGACCGGGAGCGGGTGCTCGGCCCCGACCATCCCGACACGCTGCTCACGCGGCACAACCTGGCCGCCAACCTGCACCGGCAGGGCAATCTCCGCGAGGCGGAGAAGTACTACCGCGAGGTCCTGGACGACCGCAGGCGCGTCCTCGGCGCCGACCATCCGGACACGCTGCTCACCGGGCACCACCTCGGCCGGGCGCTGCAGTCGCGCGAGGAGTTCCGCAAGGCGGCGGAGTCGTATCGGGACACGCTGGACAACCAGCGGCGCGTCCTCGGCCCGGACCACCCGCAGACCCTGAACACGCGGCACAACCTGGCCACCGTCCTGGCCGACCTGGAGCTGTACCAGGAGGCGGAGACGGACCTGCGGCAGGTGCTGGCCGATCGTAAGCGGGTCCTCGGCGAGGAGCACCCCGACACGCTGCTCACCCTGTACGACCTCGCCACCACCCTGCACAAGAGGGGCCGGTTCGAGGACGCGAAGGAGGCGTACGAGCGGGTGCTGGCCCACCGGGAACGGGTGCTGGGCGCCGACCACCCCGACACCTCGCTCGCCCGGCACGGCCTGGCCCTCGTGCTCATCGATTTCATGGAATTCCGCGACGATCCACCGTGATTAATGGCCGCGCTTTTATGGGCGTTAAGGCTGGTCTCCTCAATCGGCCGGGACTCGGCTAGCATTGCGGATTACACAAGTTCCCGGGGCAGGCACGGGGTGTTGCGCGGTGACATTCCAAGAACCAGCACGAGAGTGGCCCGCCACCCTCGATGTGCCCCAAATGCTGCAGGACGGCTGGGAGCCCCGGCCCTTCCGGCAATTTCTCCTGAAAGTGCACAGCCGGTGCAATCTGGCGTGCGACTACTGCTACGTCTACACCCTGGCCGACCAGAGCTGGCGATCACGCCCCAAGATCATGGCGCCCGAGCTCATCACCACCGCCGCCGCCCGCATCACCGAGCACGCCGAACGCCACCAGGTCGACTCCGTCCGGCTCATCCTGCACGGCGGCGAGCCGCTCCTGGTCGGCCACGCCTACCTGCGCGACGCCGTGGAGACCATCAGAGCCCACGCCGGTCCTGGCCTGCGCGTCGACGCGGCGGTGCAGACCAACGGCGTCCTCCTCGACGACGACGCGCTGCGCTGCTTCGCCGACCTCGACGTCAAGGTCGGCGTGAGCCTCGACGGCAGCCCGCGCGGCAACGACCGCAACCGCCGCTTCTCCGACGGCCGCGGCAGCTACGAGCCGGTCGCCAAGGCGCTCCGCCTGCTGACGAGCCCGCCCTTCGAGCACCTCTACAGCGGCCTGCTGTGCACGGTCGACCTGGCCAACCACCCCGTCGAGACCTACGAGGCGCTCCTGGAGTTCAGGCCGCCGATGATCGACTTCCTGCTGCCGCACGGCACCTGGGAGTCACCGCCGCCCGGCCGCTCTCCCGACCCCAAGAAGACGCCCTACGGTGACTGGCTCGTCGCCGTCTTCGACCGCTGGTACGGCTCCAGCGGCGAGACCGTCGTCCGCCTCTTCGAGGAGATCATCCACATGCTCCTGGGCGGCAAGTCCGCCAGCGAATCGGTGGGCCTGACCCCGACGAGCCTCGTGGTGATCGAGACCGACGGCACGATCGAGCAGACCGACGCGCTCAAGGTGGTGCAGCACGGCGCGCCCGCCACCGGCCTCAACATCGTCGACCATCCCTTCGACCTGGCCCTGGAGCATCCCGGCATGGTCGCCAGGCAACTCGGCTGGGAGGCGCTGAGCGACACCTGCAAATCGTGCCGGTTCGGCAGGGTGTGCGGCGCCGGCCTCTACCCGCACCGCTACCGGCCGGGCACCGGGTTCCGCAATCCCTCGGTCTACTGCTACGACCTCTACCGGCTGATCGGGCACATCCACTCGCGTCTCGTCAGAGACCTGCGGCGATCCTCCACGTGAAGGGAACTCCATGGAACCACGCTCCCACCGCTTGCCCGGCGAGGTGCTGTCCCGGCTGGCGGCCGGCGGGGGCGGGGCCGCGGCCATGCGCCACCTCGTCGCGGCCGAGCGCAGCAAGCACCGCCTGCTGGTGCTCGGCGTCGCGCGGCTGGCCGGGGCGAAGGAGGTGGAGCACGCGTACGACGTGCTCGCGGGCATCGAGAAGAAGCGCCCGGACGCGGTCGACGCCGTGCTCGGCCACCCCGCCGTCGGCGGCTGGGCCGCGCACACCGTACAAGCCCTGACCCGTGGGGACGGGGCACCGCCGGACGATCCCGCGTCCGGCCCGTACGGCGGGGCCGCGCAGCTCGGAGCGGTGGCCGCGGCGGCGGCCGTGCGGGCCGGGGTCGCGTGCCGGACGGAGGCGCCCGCGCCGCGGGGCCGGGTCACATTGCCCTCCCTCGGACAGCTCGTCCTCCCCGGCGCCGCCGACCTGGTCGAGCTGCGCGTGCACGCCGACGGCGTGGTCGAGGCCGGCGGGAGGCGCGTCCTGGCCGGAGAACGGGAGCAGCCCGGCTGGGAGCCGCTGGCCCGGATCCGGACCGGCGACGAGGGACTCAGCCTGCTCGTCGACGACCTCGACCCGCACCGGTGGACCAGCGAGACGGTCGTCGACGGCCGCCTGCCCGCAGCCGAGCTCCGTGCCTGGCAGGCGTGCCTGGACGCGTCATGGCGGATGCTCCTGCGGCACCACTGGACCATCGCCCAGGAGCTGGGCGCGATCATCACCGTGCTCACCCCGATCCGGCCCCCGGCCCAGGGCATGAACAGCGCCTCGGCGGCCGGCCGGTTCGGCGCGATCGCGATGTCCACCCCGCCCGACGGCCGCTGGCTGGCCTCCACCTTCGCCCACGAGGTGCAGCATGCCAAGCTCGGCGCCGTCCTGGACGTCATGGACCTGCTGGAACCGGACGACGGCCGCCGCTACTACGCCCCCTGGCGGCCCGACCCGCGCCCGCTGTCCGGCCTGATCCAGGGCGCGTACGCGTATCTGGGCGTGGCGGGGTTCTGGCGGCGGCAGCGGGCACACGAGACCGACCTGCGCCCGCACATCGAGTTCGGCCGGTGGCGCGAGTCGGCGCACGAGGTGACGGGGACCCTGCTCGACAGCGGACGGCTCAACGCGGCCGGCAAGCAGTTCGTCACCGCCATGCGCACCACTCTGTCGGCCTGGCTCACCGAGCCGGTGCCCGCCGAGGCCCTGGCCGCGGCCAGGGCGGAGGCCGGCGGGCACCGCGAGGCCTGGATCGCCAGGAACGGGCGCATCACAGCGTGAGCGGGTCGAAGTCCCAGTTGAAGCGCTCACCGGTCGTGGCGTGGAGCCGTTCGGGATGGTCCTTCGGGAACTCCCTGTAGCGCGCCAGGGTGGTCTCGTACAGGTCTTCGGCCTCGGCGACGCTGCCCGAGGCGCGCAGGTCCATGGCCAGGTTGACGGCCGCCGAGAGCGTCAGCGGATGCCGGTCGCCGAAGAAGTCGTGCACCTGCTGGTAGGTCCGCCTGCCCAGCTCGCGCGCCCCGGCGACGTCGCCGAGGGCGGCCAGGTCACTGGCCAGGTTGACGGAGCCCGCGAACGTGTAGCGGTGGCGCTCGCCGAGCACCTCCCGCAGCCCGTCGCGCGCCTCGCGGTCGAGCTCGCCGGCCCGTCGGACGTCGCCGCGCAGACGGTAGAGCAGGGCCAGGTTGATCTGGCAGCCGTAGGTGAAGGGGTGCTGCGGGCCGAAGACCTCCTGGTAGCGGGGGAGCACCGTCCGGGCCAGCGCCATCGCCTCCTCCTCGCGCCCGCTCTGGCGCAGCGTGTTGCTCAGGGCGACCATCGCGGCCATCGTCTCGGGATGCTGGGAGCCGAAGAGCTTGACCAGCCGCGCGTGCGTCTCCTCGATCAGCTCCAGCGCCCCGGCGACGTCGCCGATCCGCCGGCGGGCGATGGACAGGTCACGGGCCGTCATGAGCGTGAGCTGGTGCTCGACCTGCAGCTCGCGGCAGCCGTGTGCGTAGGCCTCCTCGCCGAAGTCGCACGCCTGCGCGTGGTCGCCGCAGGCCCGCACCACCCGGGCCAGGCCGTTCCAGTACATCTGCACGTCCCACTTGCTCACGTCCGCGCGCGTGCTCGACAGCTCCAGGAAGGCCAGCTGCTGGAGCCTGCGGGCGGTCTCGTACTCGCTGAGCAGGGCGTGGTCGAGCGCGAGATTGTTGATCACGCGCAGGGTGGCCGGATCGGTGGCGCCGAACACCCTCTCGTAGGCGTCCAGCGTGGCGGTGTCCTGCTGGAACGCCTCACGGAACTTGCCCTGCGCGCGCAGGTTGGCGCCGAAGGTGAGGGCGACGCCGAGCGTCTCCGGATGCTCCGGGCCGAACTCCTCCCGCATCAGCTCGAGCGTCTCCTCGTTCAGTCTGCGGGACTCGTCGTAGCGGCCGATCTGCCACAGCACGTTGCCCAGCTGCCTGCGGATGCGCAGCACGTTGTGGTCTCGCGGGCCGCCCCGCCGCGACCAGCTTTCGAGGAACTCCTCGGCGAACGCCTGCGCCGAGTTGTAGCTGGCCACCCGGTAGAGGTAGCGGACGATGTTGATCGCGAAGTCCTGCACGGCCTCGTGCGTGCTCGTGGCGATGCCGACCGGCCTCAGGTGCGGCACCAGGTCGTAGAAGGCCGGCCACTGCGTGGTGTCCTCGGGGTTCGTCGGCGCCCCGCCGGCCAGCAGCTGGTGCACCTCGTGCCGGATGGCCTCGCGCTCGTCCTCGGCGAGCGAGTCGCGCAGGAGCGCCTGGACGAGCCGGTGGACCTGGACGGTGCCGGCCTCCTGCTCGATCTTCACCAGGGCGAAGCGGTTGAGCTCGGCCAGAGCTTGGCTGAGCATGAGCGGGTTGGCCAGGATGGGGCCCATCCGCGGGGTGCCGGTCTTGTTGGCCCGCCGGAAGATGTCGCGCGGGATCGGATCGGGGCCGAAGAAGGCCAGGCAGCGCAGCACCTCGGCCGCCTCGGGCAGCCGGGCCTCGATCTCCTGGACCGACAGCTGCCAGGCCGCGGTCATGGAGAGCGGATACTCGGTGGACTTGCCGAGCCCGAGCACGGCCCGGGTCTGGCGGGCGAGCTGCTCGATGTACTCGTCGGTGGTCATGCCGGTCATGACCTGCAGGGCCGCCGCCTGCTCCAGCGCCAGCGGAAGGTCGCCCAGCTCGGTGGCCAGGTGCTCGGCCTCGTCCTGCTCGATGGCGCGCTGGAGGCGCTTGCGCAGGAAGTCGACGCTCTCGCCCTTGGTGAAGACGTCGACGGGCACCGTCTCGGCGACCCCGCTCCAGCGGCTGTTGCGCGAGGTGATCAGCACGTGGCCGGGCCCGCCCTCGGGGATCAGGTCCCTGATGCCCTCGGGGTCGTCGGCGTTGTCGAAGATCAGGAGCCACTTGTCGACCGGGTCGCCGCGCTGGAGGGCGTCGCGCACGGACGCGGCGGCCTCGTCGATGCCGACGCTGCTGGGGGAGCGCAGCTTGAGATCGTCGGTGAGCGCCGCCAGCGTGCTGGGGACCAGCATCGGCTGGTCGGCCGGCACCCACCACACGAGGTCGTAGTGGCCGCGGTAGCGCCAGGCGTACTCGATGGCGAGCTGGGTCTTGCCCACGCCGCCGAGCCCTTGCAGGGCCTGGGGGAGCGGGACGACGGCGGCCTTGGTGGAGGTGGTGATGCTCTCCCGCAACTGGGCGAGCAGGCTTTCGCGCCCGGTGAAATTCTTGTTGCGACCCGGGATCTTCTTGCCCCAGATTGCGGGCATCCGTGCCGGTTCCGGCGTGCTGACCTGCTCGTCCACGGCGCCTCAGCCCCTCTCGTCTTCCCCTTATTTTCGCTCCTGAGATTGATTCTGGCGAGAAGCGGTCACAGAATCACATAGAGGAAACCAGGGGTGCGCTCAGGGTGCAATTCACCGCATTTGCGGGCGGCCGTAACCAGGCTCAGGGAGGGCCGTATGGAGGATGCGAACGGGTCCGGGCTCATCGATGTCAGCGACATCGACCTGGAAGATCTCAAGAGCTTGGCGATACCCGCCCTGGACCGGGCGTGGCGCAGGTGCGCGGGCCAGGAAGGCGGGACGGTGGCCGGCTTCTCGTCGGCGCTGTGAACATCAGGACCGACCGGCGTGGCGTGAGACGGTCCCGCGGCGACCGCGCACCATGACGAGATGACGGCCACGTACGTTCCGCGGTGAGCGTACGTGGGCGTGCGCCTGTTCCGCCCAGCTGGCGATGCCGGGCGCACGGATGTGCGATGACATCGCATTTGCTCGAAATCGGGCTTTATCGGATTAAATCCGGAGTCGCGTGAATTGCCGTCCTATCCTGTGGGCTGGCGTATACCCTCTATGATGCGACAGGCGCGGCATTGTTGCCTGCCGAAAAGGTCTCTCGTTTGACGTGATTTGACCGAGTATGAGCGCATTGTCGCTGTGTGGCGTGTTGTCTTGCTGATCTCCGGAGAATGTGTCGCGACTGATGTCATACGCCTCAGAGATGCTCTAATCTCCCGTCGTGTCGTTCTCCTCAGTGTGGAGAGCCGGGCATCGATCGCGACATTTCCATTCAAGGAAGCTGGGCGGAAGCGTGCTTAAGTTTGTTCACATCATGCCGTTTTTGGCAGATTCGCCTGGATTTAAGGGTGTTTTATGGGCGTCGGGCAGCTCTCTCCTCAGCACGCGCACGCTGAACGTCACCTATCCGCTGCTGGCCGTCGCGCTGACCGACTCCCCGGCGTGGATCGGGTGGGTCATGTTCGCCTCGACGGTGCCCGGGCTGCTCTGCTACATCCCGGCGGGCGCGCTCGTCGACCGGCTGGGCGCCCGCAGGGTGCTGGCGTGGAGTGAGACGGCCCGCGCCATCCTCATCGGCTGCCTGTGCGTCGCCATGGCCTCCGGCGTGCTCGGACTGTGGCATCTCGTGGTCGTCGCCCTGGTCGAAGGCGTGCTGTGCGTCATCTCCAATGTGGCCGAGACGACGCTGGTCCCCACCACGGTGAGCTTGGACCGGGTGGACACCGCGCTGTCCACGCACGAGGCCATGACGCATGCCACCGTTCTGCTGGGGCGGCCGCTCGGCGGACTGCTGCACGGCATCGGCGTCCTGGTGCCCTTCCTGGCGAACGCCGCCATGTTCGCCGTGGCCGCGATCATGCTCCATCGGCTGCCCGACCGGCACCATGAGCGCACGCGGAAGTCCCCGGCGCAGCTCGGCGCCGGGCTGGCCGAGCTCTGGCGGAACCGGTTCCTGAGGTCGGCGACCCTCGTGACCGCCTGCACGAACCTCATGGTCCAGTGCCTGATCGTGGTGCTCCTGATCACCGCGTCGAGAGAGCGCCTTCCTCCGCTGTACGTCGGCGCGGTCCTCGCCTGCCCGGGGCTCGGCGGCATCGTCGGCGCGTTCATGGCGCCGAGGCGGCACGCCATCTCGCAGTGCATCGGCGCGTGGACGGGCGAGGGCCGCATGTCGCGGCTGTTCGCCCGGGCCGGGCTGCTGGGGGACGGCCGGTCCACGATGCTGCTGCTCGTCTGGGCGTGCGCGGCCGGGGTCCTGCTCACCCTCGTGTTCCGGCAGAGCTTCCTCTCCTTCGCCGGAGCGCTGGTCGTCGTCGGACTGGCGGGCGGGCTCAGCAACGTCACCGTGCGGACCGCGCTCAGCCGGGAGCCCGCCCGCGTGACCGCCGCCTCCCGGCTGGGCAGCTACGGCGCCGTCGTGCTCGGGCCGGTCCTGGGCAGCCTTCTCCTCATGCACGTCGAGCCGGCCGTCGTCCTGGCGATCCTCGCCGGCGGCATGCTCACCCTCGCCGGCCTGTTCACGGTGGTGCCCACGTTCAGGAGAAGCCTTTCCCCCCGGGAGGCCGGGCGCTGAACGACGCCCCGGCCCACGGGCGTATCCCTTCGCTCAGTCGTGAGAGCCGAGGGTGATGGTGTCGGCGACCTCGGCGTGGCGTTCGGCCTCCTCCTCGGCGAAGCGGGCCGCGTCCAGCTTCTCGGCGATCTCCTCGTCCTGCCGCATCAGCGCCTCCAGCGACTGGCCGGCCATCTCCAGCACGCCCATGTCCGCGTACGCCTGCTGCAGCCGGGGGCTCCACAGGCCGATGTCCTTGACGCACGGCACGATGCGGCTGAACAGCAGTGAGCGGAACAGCCGCAGGTACTCCGACTCGTCGACCGCCCGCATGGCCTCGTCCACCTCGGCCTTCGTCAGGCCGAGGTTCTCCCACGTCTCGCGTCCGCGCAGCCGGTCGCGCATGAGGTAGCAGCCCTCGATGACGAAGTCCTCGCGCTCGCGCAGCTCCGGCTCCGAGAGCTGGCGGTAGTAGTCGCGCAGCGCCATCCGGCCGAAGGCGACGTGCCGGGCCTCGTCCTGCATGACGTAGGCGAGGATCTGCTTGGGCAGCGGCTTGGTGGTGATGTCGCGCATGACGCCGAACGCCGCCAGCGCCAGGCCCTCGATGAGCACCTGCATGCCCAGGTACGGCATGTCCCAGCGGGAGTCGGTCAGCGTGCTGTCGAGCAGCTCCTTGAGGTGTTCGTTGATCGGGTAGGCGAGGCCGACCTTCTCCTGGAGGAAGCGGGCGTAGGTCTCGGCGTGGCGGGCCTCGTCCATCGTCTGGGTGGCGGCGTAGAACTTGGAGTCGAGGTCGGGCACCGATTCGACGATCCGCGCCGAGCAGATCATCGCGCCCTGCTCACCGTGCAGGAACTGGGAGAACTGCCAGGCGGCGCCGTGCAGCCTGACCTCCTGCCGCTGGCGTTCGTCCATCCGGTCCCACAGCGGGGTGCCGTGGATGGCGATGGTGTGGTCGGGGATGCCGAGCACGTCGTACGGGTCCACTTCCAGGCCCCAGTCGATGCGCTTGACGGAGTCCCACTGCTTGTCCTTGCCCTTCTGGTAGAGGGCCAGCATCCTGTCCCGGCCGTCGTCGTACTCCCAGGTGAACTTGCTGGTTCCGGCCATGTCCACGTTCCACGTGGAGAGCCCGGCGGGGATGGTGTAGAGATCGTGGGTCGACATGGGGACCTCCGGGGGGCCACGTACACCGTACGTCCGTAATCGGAGCTTGCACGTACGGTGTACGTACGTCAATAGAATGAGCTATGAGCACCGAGCCCCTGTCGAGGGCGCGCATCGTGGCCGCGGCCATCGAGCTGATCGAGCGGGAGGGCGCCGACGCGGTCTCCATGCGGCGCATCGCGGCCGAGCTGGGCGTCGGCGTGATGTCCCTCTACAACCACGTGCCCAACAAGGACGCGCTGCTCAGCGGCGTGGCCGAGGCCGTGCTGAGCGAGATCGAGTTCACCGACGACCCGGGCGCCGACTGGACCGACCGGGTGCGCGTGCAGGCCCGCGCCTTCCGGCAGATCGCCCACCACTATCCCCGCTGCACGATGCTCGTCGTCAGCCGGCAGGTCCACTCGCCGGCCGGGATGCTGCCGGTGGAGCGGGCGCTGGCGACGCTGCGCAGCGCGGGGTTCGACGGGGCCGACGCGGTGCGGGTGCTGCGGGTGTTCATCGCGTTCGTCGTCGGGTCGCTGCTGCGGGAGGTCGGGGTGACGCCCGCGTTCGCGCCGCCGCGTGAGGACGCGGCCGATCCCGGCGTGGTCGACCCGGCGCTGTTCCCCGAGGTGCACGCGCTGTCGGCGCTGCTGGACGGCTGCGACCACGAGGGCGACTTCGAGTTCGGCGTCGAGCTGATGATCCGGGCGATCGCCGTGCACCCGGCACGGCGGGAGGGCACCCGCACAGCCGCGGATGCCCTCGGGAAAGCCGACGTCGACACCTGACGTCAATACCAGTTGTGCGACCGGAAGTGCCCCCAGGCGCCGCACGGCTTGCCGTACCTCCCCTTGATGTAGGCCAGGCCCCACCGGATCTGCGTCTCCGGATTGTGACGCCAGTCCCTGCCCGCTCCCCGCATCTTTCCTCCGGGGAGCGCCTGCGGGATGCCGTAGGCGCCTGACGATCTGTTGTATGCGCGGTGGTTCCAGTTGCTCTCCCTGGTCCACAGGTTGTCCAGGCAGTGGAACTCGCGCAGCGGCCACGACCGCTGCACCACCTGGTTCAGGGCGAAACCCTTGCTCCTGCTCTTCGCGTTCCCGGCGACGACCTTCGGCTCGGCGGAGGTCCGCCAGACCCCGGTCCTGACGACCGGGGCGTCCCCGGTCTCGGCCCAGGCGACCGTCGGCGTACCGCTGAACGCGGTGAGGCCGGCGACGGCGGCGAGAGTGATCTGTAGCGTGCGCTTGCTGTCCAATTCAGTCCTCGCGGTCGGGTCGCGTGCGGACGGGCGCTCTCGCTTCCCCGGCGCCCCTGCAGGTCCGCGTCCGTGGCTCGCACGCGGAGGGTCCGCGCGGCCCTCCGGGATCCTTGGTTCCGTCCGATCACGCTGGACGGCCCGGAGGGCGCCACGACATGTCCTCTTAGCCGGTTGTAGTACGCGGCCCGACCGGGCTCCGGGACCTGGGACACGCCCCGGACAGGTGTTTGCCGGACGGTGGCCGACAATCGGCGCTCCCGTTGGGCCGGGTTGGCGCGGCCCGGGGCGCGGATGGCCCGCCCTTGCCGCGAAACGGGCGCGCACCTGGGGTTTGAACCGCTCTCGAAGGTGGGATGGCGAGTAGGGTCGGGCGCATGAGTGTTCGAGAGATCCCGGTCCGCACCCTGGCGGACGTGCCCACCACCCTTGCGGACCTGGCGGGCGACGCCGCCCTCCTCATCGTGAACGTGGCCTCCCGCTGCGGGCTGACCCCGCAGTACGCCGGCCTCGTCGAGCTGCACAAGCAGTACGGGCCGCGCGGGTTCAGCGTGGTCGGCGTGCCGTGCAACCAGTTCATGGGGCAGGAGCCGGGCAGCGCCGAGGAGATCCAGGAGTTCTGCTCGGCCACCTACGGCGTCGACTTCCCGCTGCTGGAGAAGGCCGAGGTCAACGGCCCCGGCAGGCACCCGCTGTACGAGAGCCTGACGGGCGTCCCGGACGCCGACGGCGAGGCCGGCGACGTGCAGTGGAACTTCGAGAAGTTCCTCGTGGCCCGCGACGGCACGGTGGCGGCGCGTTTCCGTCCCGGCACCGCGCCGGACGACCCGGCGATCGCCGCGGCCATCGAGAAGGTGCTGTAGGGCCGCGGGAAGCCGGCCTCAGCGGTGCGGACCGCAGCTGCCCCGGACGATGAGCTCGGTCGGCAGCACGACCGTGCGCGGGCGCCGGGCGGCGCCGGTGCGCAGGACCAGCTCGGCCGCGCGATAGCCGATGTCGCGGCCGGGCTGGGCGATCACGGTCAGCGGCGGCGCGCACAGCTCGGCCCACGGCACGTCGTCGTACATGACCAGCGACACGTCGCGGGGCACCCGCAGGTCGAGCTCGCGGGCGGCCAGCACGGCCGCCTCGCCCAGCACGTTGCCCGCCGCGACCACCGCCGACAGGTCCGGGCGACTCTGGAACAGCCCGGAGGCGGCGGCGTAGGCGGCGTCGCGGCTGCCCGTGGCGAAGACGACCAGCTCCTCGTCCACCGGGTCGCCGACCGCCTCGCGGAAGGCGGCCACCCGCCGGTCGTGCCCCGGGCCGCCGAGGAAGGCGATGCGCCGGTGGCCCAGCCCGCGCAGGTAGCGGACCGCCGTACGGATGCCGGACCGGTCGTCGGCCAGGACGGCGGGCACGTCGACGGGGCGGGCGGGCGGCGCGGCCGGGGCGGGCACGCCGTCCAGGAGCATGAGGTCGCTGACGGCGGAGGAGCCGGCCTGCTCGGCGGCGTCGGCCGGCAGCCGGTCGGCGAACACGACCGCCATGCCCGCGCGGATCGCCGGCCGCCAGGTGTCGGCGCCGCCCGACGGCACCGCGATCACCCGGTCGACGCCCTGCTCCAGCAGCATGCCGATCATCTCGGCCTCCTGCTCGGGGTCGTCGGCGGTGGAGGCGAGCACGACCGGTTCGCCCGCCGAGCGGCCGCAGGCGAGCACGCCCTCGGCCAGCCGGCCGAAGAACGGGTCGGTGAGGTCGGGCACGAGCAGCCCCATGCCGCCGGTGCGGCGCTGGCGCAGGTTGCGGCCCAGCGCGCTGGGCCGGTAGTCGAGCTGGGCGGCGACGGCGAGCACCCGCTCACGGGTGCGCGGGCTGGCCGAGCCGCCGGACAGCACCCTCGACACGGTGGCCACGCCCACGCCGGCCGCCTCGGCCACGTCCTTGATGGTCGCCCGCTTTTCCATGGAAACGATTCCATCATGCTTTCCGGAATCCGGGAAGTCCCCCAGGAACAGCAGGGCTGGTCACGCCCAAACCCTTGACACCGATGTCCGTTTCGGGTGAGATGCTTGAAAACGTATCCACGAAAGTGGAAACTCCGCACAACATCGGGGTCAAGCCCTGGAGCGCGAAGGACAGTCATGGCATCCATCGTTCTGACCAACGTCGACAAGATCTACGCCGGTGGCGTGAAGGCCGTGAACGGGCTCAACCTTGAGATCAAGGATGGCGAGTTCATGGTGCTGGTCGGCCCCTCCGGTTGCGGCAAGTCGACCGCGCTCCGGATGATCGCCGGCCTCGAGGACATCAGCGGCGGCGAGATCGCCATCGGCGACAAGGTGGTCAACCACCTGCCGCCGAAGGACCGCGACATCGCGATGGTGTTCCAGAACTACGCGCTCTACCCCCACATGACGGTCGAGGAGAACCTCGCCTTCGGCCTCAAGCTCCGCAAGATGCCCAAGGCCGAGATCCAGCAGCGCGTCAACGACGCCGCCAAGATGCTGGGCCTGGAGACCTACCTCAAGCGCAAGCCGGCCGCCCTGTCCGGTGGTCAGCGCCAGCGTGTCGCCATGGGCCGCGCCATCGTCCGCGAGCCGCAGGCCTTCCTCATGGACGAGCCGCTGTCCAACCTGGACGCCAAGCTCCGCGTCTCCATGCGCGCCTCGCTCAACCAGATGCACGAGCGCCTCGGCGTCACCACCGTCTACGTCACGCACGACCAGGTCGAGGCCATGACCCTCGGCGACCGCGTCTGCGTGCTCCGCGACGGCCTTCTCCAGCAGGTCGACACGCCGCAGAACCTGTTCGACAAGCCGGTCAACCTGTTCGTCGCCGGGTTCATGGGCTCGCCGTCGATGAACTTCGTCACCGCCGAGCTGGTCCGTGACGGCGGCGCCGCCGTCACCTTCGCCGGCATCAAGCTGCCGATCCCCGACTCCACCTTCACCGAGAAGCCGGGCCTCGACCAGTACATCGGCAAGAAGATCATCCTCGGCATCCGCCCGTCGGACTTCGAGGACGCCGCCTCCGCCGGCAACCACGCCAACGGCTGGGCCACGCTGCCCGTCAAGGCGGAGGTCACCGAGGAGCTCGGCTCCGAGATCAACGTCCTGTTCCTCATCGACGCCCCGCCCGTCGAGCACAAGGACACCGTCGCCGCCGCCGACAAGGGCGACGAGGAAGAGGCCACGCTGCCGCTGGCCGGCGACAAGTCGCTGTGGACCGCCCGCGTCAACGCCCGCAGCCACGCGCGCCCCGGCCAGAACATCGACCTGGTCCTCGACACGCACAACCTGCACTTCTTCGACACCAACTCCGGCCTGGCGATCGGGCACCCGGCCAACGTCGGCCGCTAGTCACCGACCGCCGATTCCCGGCCGCGAGCCCGCTCGCGGCCGTCCCGGGCCCTCACCGCGACCCCCTCCCGCGGCGAGGGCCCACCTCTTTTCCGGGGTACGGGCTGCCGCGTCGCGGTGTGCCGTGCCTGGAGCGTCGTGCGGTGTCGTGCCGCGCCGTCAGCGGCCGATGCGGGCGGAGATCCGGGCCGCGATGCCGTGGGGGACGAGCCGGCCGGCGTTGAGGATGACCTTGTAGCGCAGCGACGGCACCGAGACCCGCTTGCCCAGCGCCAGGTCGCGCATCGCCGTACGGGCCACGTCGTCGGCCTTCAGCCACAGGATGTCGGGCATTCCCGACATGTCCATCGAGGCCCGCTGGTGGAACTCCGTCCGCACGAACCCCGGGCACAACGCCATCACCCGGACCCGCGCGCTGCCCGCCTCGGCCGCCACCGACTCACTGAAGTTGACCACCCACGCCTTGCTCGCGCTGTAGGTGCCCCGGGTGAAGAACGCCGCCACCGACGCCACGTTGATCACGCCGCCCCGGTCGCGCTCCCGCATCCCCGGCAGCGCCGCCAGCGTCAGCCGCAGCACCGCCTCACAGTGGACCTTGAGCATCACCAGCTCGTCCTCCACCGGCGTCTGCAGGAAAGCGCCCTTGTGGCCGAACCCGGCGTTGTTCACCAGCAGGTCGATGCCCTCCCGGCAGCGGGCCTCGGCACGCGCCAGGCCCTCCTCGGTCGCCAGGTCGGCGGACAGCACCTCCACCGGGACGCCATAGCGCAGGCGCAGCCGCCCCGCCTCCTCGGCCAGGCGGCCCTCGTCGCGCGCCACCAGGACCAGCGAGAAACCGTCGGCGGCCAGCCGCCGTGCGAAAGCGGCGCCGATGCCGGCGGTGGCGCCCGTGATCAGTGCGGTAGGCATGCCAGAACCCTAACGCCCCCACCCCACCCCTCCGCGAACCCCCGGCCCCACCGGAAAGGCCCGCCGCGTGCCGGGGCGGGCGCCCGCTTCGGGAGGGGGCCGCCGCCCGCGTGGTGCGGTGCTCTCCGGAGGGAACGGGTGCGGTGTGCGTGTCCGCCCCAGCCCTCGCCCTCGCACCCGTGTGCGGGGGTTCGTTCCGAAAAGGGGGCCGCCTGCTCCCTGGGGGTGGGGCGGGGTGGGGGTGGGCGTGGCAGGATGGCGGGGTGGGTCTTGTGCGGGCTGTGCCGGTCGCCTTACTGGGCGTCGTTCTGGTCGCTTGTTCGGCGGGTGTGCCGGAGCGTACGCCCGAGAAGGCCGTGACGACGGCGGAGGCCGGGCCGTCCGGCACCGGCGGTGAGGCGGCGGCGGGGAAGGTGCGGCTGACGCGGGTCGCCGAGCTGGAGCGGCCCGTGGCCTTCGCCGTGCGCGAAGGGGACGACCGGCTGTACGTGGCCGAGCAGGGCGGGAAGCTGCGCACCACCGACGGCGCGACGGTCGTGGACCTGTCGGGCGAGGTGAGCGACGGCAACGAGCAGGGCCTGCTGGGCGTGGCGTTCCATCCGTCGGGCCGCTGGCTCTACCTCGACTGGACCGACGCCGACGGCACCACGCACGTGACCGAGTGGGCCTACGACGGCACCAAGGCCACGGCCCGGCGCGACGTGCTGACGCAGAAGCAGCCGTACGCCAATCACAATGGCGGCCAGCTCGCCTTCGGCCCCGACGGCCACCTCTACGTCGCGCTGGGCGACGGCGGCAGCGGCGGCGACCCGGAGGGCAACGGCCAGGATCTCGGCACCCTGCTCGGCAAGATCCTGCGCATCGACCCGCGCGGCAACCCGTACAAGATCCCCGAAGGCAACCCGTTCGCGGACCGGGAGGGGGCGCGGCCGGAGATCTGGGCGTACGGGCTGCGTAATCCGTGGCGGTTCGGGTTCGACCGGGAGAGCGGCGATCTGTGGATCGGCGACGTGGGCCAGAACGCCTGGGAGGAGGTCGACCGCCAGCCGGCCGGCTCGGGCGGCGGCGAGAACTACGGCTGGAACCTGCGCGAGGGCAAGGCCGGGTTCGGCGCGGGCGGGCAGGCGAAGGACCTGGTCGACCCGGTGATCGTCTACCCGCTGGGCGAGGGCGGCGCCTGTTCGGTCATCGCCGGCTTCGTCTACCGCGGCTCGAAGATCGACTGGTTGCGCGGCCGGTTCCTGTACGGCGACTTCTGCGCGGGCTGGATCAGGGCGACCCCGGCGGACAGGCCGGGCGAGGGTGAGGAGATCGGGCGGGTGGATCAGCTGTCGTCGTTCGGCCAGGGCCACGACGGCGAGCTGTACGCGCTCAGCCTCCAGGGCCCGGTCTATCGGATCGATCCCGCCTGACCCGGTCGATCAGGTCCTCGACCTGGCCGTTGAGCCGGGCGCCGCGTGACCAGCCGGCGTAGTGGGTGAGCAGGACGACGACCTCGCGCAGTTCGCTCTCGTTCAGGTCGCCGGTGCGCAGGGCGGCGTCGAGCTGTTCGGCCACCTGGTCGTCGAGGCCCTGCCCGACGAGGAGCCCGAGCAGGACGAGGCGGCGCTCCCGGTCGGAGAGCGCGTCGCGCGACCACACCTCGGCGAAGGCGCGCTCGGCGGCCATGCCGTAGGAGTCGACGGCCGGTTCTGTCATGGCTGGCTCCGGTCGTGCGTGAGGGGAACCTCCATCTTCGGCTACTTCTCGCCGCGCACCAATGCAGGCGCGCCAAAGCCGCGGTTTCCTGTTGATCTGTAACAAGTAAGGCCGGTGTACGGCCAAGATTTGGTCAAGATTTCTCATCGTGCATCGG
Source organism: Nonomuraea ceibae (assembly GCF_019396325.1). GTDB lineage: Bacteria > Actinomycetota > Actinomycetes > Streptosporangiales > Streptosporangiaceae > Nonomuraea > Nonomuraea ceibae. The sequence continues at coordinate 20,799 of NZ_JAHKRO010000083.1, read as the reverse complement.
GCTCACCGGATCCGAAAACGGGCACAACAACGTCGGTGCCTCGTCATTGGAGGTAGGACCCCAGTGAAGATCCGGTGAGGAAGACACGGGCGTGGGTCGCGCTGACGGCCGCGATCCTGTTGCCGGTTGCGTGCGGGCAGCCGGAGTTCACCTACGTGCGCGACAGGGACGGCACCACCTACTTCAAGGTGCCCGCCTCGTTCGCCAGGATCGACGCCTACCCGCTGGAGCTCGTGTTCAGCGGCGACAGGCCGGGCTCGCAGGCGGCGCTGGAGCGCAGGCGGCGGGTCTGGTCGGCGGCCTTCGACCAGGCGCGGGAGCCGGACGTGGACCACCTGTTCGGCTCGCGGGAGCCGTTCGTGTACGCGGCCGTGCACCGGCTGACCGGGCCGCAGCGCGACGTGGTGTCGCTCGACCGGCTGCGCGACTTCGTCCTGCCGGTGACCGAGGAGTCGCGCACCGCCTACCTGGGCCGGGTGCTGGAGTCGGGGCGGCCGCCGCTGTTCAGCGGGTTCGAGCGCCTTAGCGACGAGCCCGTCCGGCTGGACGACGGCGCCCGGGGCGTACGGGTCCGCTACAGCTACCGGATCGGCGCCGGACACCAGACCTTCGACCAGACCGCCATCCTCGACGGCTCCGGCTCCACCGTCTCGGTCATGCTCATCGCCTGCCGGCCGGACTGCCACGTGGCCCGCCGGGCGGAGTTCGACGAGATCGCGCGTTCGTTCAAGCTGCTGCGGCTGCCCGGATGAGGGAGCACCCTGTGAAGAGCACACGCCAGGCAGGGCTGCGCGCGCCCGGCAGCGGGCCCGCCGTGCCCGCCACCGCCACGCGGCCGAGGATGCGCCTGTGGGACCGCAGCAGGCTCCTGCTCGGCCTCGCGGTCGCGTACGCCGTCCTGACATGGAAGGTGATGGCCGACTTCCCCGGCATCGTCCCGTACGGCGAGGCCATGCTGGTGATCGCGCGGCAGCATCAGTGGATCTTCTGGCTGCTCGGCGCTGAGGCGGTCCGGCAGGCGCACTTCCTGGTCAGCGAGGTGTCGCCGGGCTATCACCGGTTCTGGGCCGGGCGGGTGTCCGGCGGGGTCGAGCGGTGGTCGCACCGGCGCTTCGACGACTGGGCCCGGTTCCGGTTCGCCCGGCTGCTGATGGCGGCGTTCTGGGTCGCGCTGGCGGCGCTGGTGCTGGGCGCGGTGCTCGGCACCAGCCCGTTCCTGGCGGTGTTCCAGGCGGCGGCGCTGGTCCTCGCGGCGCTGCCGTCGGTGCTGCGGGCCGTGCTGGTGGCCTGCGCGGTCGTCGTGCCGGTCGCGGGGGCGCTCTGGCTGCTGTCCAGGGGCGGCGTGGAGACGTACTTCCCGGGCGACGTCGAGACGCGCCTGGCCGACGTGTGGGGGCAGGACCACGTCGTCGAGCGGGTCCGCGAGGCCGTCGTCTTCCTGGAGCGGCCCGGCGAGATCGAGGAGCGCGGCGGCTACGTGCCCGGCGGCCTGCTGCTGTGGGGGCCGCCGGGCACCGGCAAGACGCTGCTGGCCGAGGCCGTCGCGGGGGAGACCGGCAAGCCGTACGTGCTCGTCGAGCCGGGCGCGTTCGCGAACCTGCTCCCGGGCGTCGGCGTCCTCAAGATGAAGGCGCTCTTCCGGAGGCTGCGCAGGCTCGCGCTCCGCCACGGCGGGGTGGTCGTCCACTTCGACGAGGCCGACGCGCTCGGCAGGCGCGGCAGGCCCGCCCACCAGGGCGCGGGCGGCCCGGCCCCCTGCCACGGCATGACGTACCTGTCCGAGGAGAGCCGGATGGCCCTGGCCTTCCGCGACCCCGGCAACGGGCTGCTCGCCACGGGCCGCGCGGCCCACGGCGAACCTGGCACCCTCCAGGCCCTGCTCGCCGAGCTGTCCGGGCTGAAGAAGCCGCGCGGCCTGTTCAACCGGCTGGTCCGGCGGGCGCTCGGCATGCGGCCCAAACCGCCGCCCGGCTACCGCGTCCTCGTCATGATGGCCACCAGCCGCCCCGACGCCGTCGACGAGGCGCTGCTGCGGCCCGGCCGCATCGACCGCGTCTACAAGGTCGGCCACCCGACCAGGGCCGGACGGGTGGCCACCTACCAGGGCTACTTCGGCAAGGTCGCGCACCGGCTCACCGCTGAGCAGATCGACAGGCTCGCCACCCTCACCCCGTACGCGACCGGCGCCACCATCAAGGACCTGGTCAACGAGTCGCTCATCGCCGCCGTCCGAGCCGGGCGCGACGTCATCACCTGGGCGGACGTGCTGCACGCCAAGCGGCTCAAGCAGCTCGGCCCGCCCGGCGGCGCCGAGTACGCCGGCCGGGAGCGGCACGCCGTGGCCGTGCACGAGGCCTGCCACGCGGTCGTCGCGTACGTGGCCCGCTTCCACCTGGAGATCGACGTCGCCACCATCGAGAAGGGGGCCGACCACCTCGGGCTGGTGGCCTCCATCGAGCCGGGCGACCAGTTCACCCGGTGGAAGTCGGAGTACGAGGCGGACATCATGGTCGCGCTCGCCTCGCTGGCCGGGGAGCGGATGTTCTTCGGCGAGGACAGCTCTTCCGGCGTCGCCGGCGACCTGCACGCGGCGACCTTCCTGGCGGCGCTCATGGAGTCGCACTGGGGGATGGGCTCCGGCGTCACCTCGCTGCCCGCGCTGCGGGAGCTGGAGATCACGGGCGGCAAGGCGCACCGCCGCGGGTCGCGCCGCTCCGCCCGGGCGCGGCCCGGACCGGCGCCGGACGTGCTGGGGGAGCGGATCGAGGACCACCTCGTGCGGCTGCTGGAGAAGACCGAGCGGCTGCTGGAGGAGCGCCGCAGGGACGTGCTGTCGCTGGCGCACGCCCTGGAGGCGCACCGCACGCTCAACGGGGACGACGTGGTCGCGGTCATCGAACGGGCCGCGGGGCCGCTGGTCGACGGCGCCGTGTACGCCTCGGACGACTTCTACCGGGAGCTGGAGGACTACCACCGGGAGGCGGTCCGCGCCCACCGCGAGCACGGCCGCATCGGGCGCGACCTGCCCGGCGCGAGCGCCCCTCCCGAGGAGGTGATCGAGCCCCGCACGATCGTCCCACCGGCGGCGGCGGTCCCGCCGGACGACGGGCCCGGGGTGGTGGCCGTGGCCGGGGCGCAGGGGTCCCGGCCGGAGTTCGTGCCGTGGGCCGCCGAGCCGGCGCCGGCGTACGAGCCGGTCCCCGCGCGTGGCGCCGCGCCCTTCTCCGCTCCCGTCCCCGCGTCTGGTGTGGGGCGGCGCTGGTGGCTGGCCGGGGGGAGCCTGCTCGCGCTGGTGACGGTGGCCGTCGTCTGCGGGCTGGCCGTGAGCGGCGCGCTCGCCGGCTCGGCCGGGGCGGAGCCCGGCGGCGGGATCGTCTCGCCGGGCCTGCTGGCGGTGTTGTTCCTCGTCGTGGTCGCCGCCGTCGTGGGCGCCGGGCTGGCCGCCGTCGCGGTCAGGGGCCTGCGCGCCGCCCAGGCCAAGGCCGAACGCGAACGCGACCAGGCGCATGCCCGCGCCCAGCTCCTGGCCGCGGCGCTCGACCCGGACACCGCCATGCGCCTGCTCGGCTACGACGGACAGGCCAGGCGGGAGGGCGCCTGATCCGGCACCGGCTTAACACGCCGTTCACATTCGGGCAAAAACGTGGAAACGGCTGTCCTTAAGACTCGGCGTGGCTGAGAGAAACCGTGAAAGGACCGCCGTGAGCTACAAGGCTGAGTACATCTGGATCGACGGCACCGAGCCCACGGCGCTGATGCGCTCCAAGACCAGGATCCTCGCCGACGGGGCAGAGCCGCCGCTGTGGGGCTTCGACGGTTCCAGCACCAACCAGGCCGAAGGCCACTCGTCGGACCGCGTGCTCCGCCCCGTGTTCACCTGCCCGGACCCGATCCGCGGCGGCGACAGCGTGCTGGTCCTGTGCGAGGTGGAGGAGACCGACGGCACCTCGCACAAGAGCAACACCCGTGCGCTGCTGCGCCCGATCGCCGAGCGTTACGCGGCTCAGGAGTCGTGGTTCGGCATCGAGCAGGAGTACACGTTCTTCAAGGGCAGCCGCCCGCTCGGCTTCCCCGAGGGCGGCTTCCCCGCCCCGCAGGGCCACTACTACTGCGGCGTGGGCGCCGAGGCCGTGTTCGGCCGCGAGATCGTCGAGCTGCACCTGGACCGCTGCCTGGCCGCCGGCCTGGCCATCTCCGGCATCAACGCCGAGGTCATGCCCGGCCAGTGGGAGTTCCAGGTAGGCCCAGCGGGCCCCCTCGAGGTCGCCGACCACCTGTGGATCGCCCGCTGGCTGCTCTACCGCACCGCCGAGGAGTTCGGCGTGGAGGCGACGCTCGACGCCAAGCCCGCCCGTGGCGACTGGAACGGCGCCGGCGCGCACACGAACTTCTCCACCAAGGCCATGCGCGAGGGCTACGACGCCATCATCACCGCCTGCGAGGCGCTCGGCGAGGGCGACAAGCCGATGGAGCACGTCTCCCAGTACGGCGCCGACATCGAGAGCCGCCTGACCGGCGCGCACGAGACCGCCCCGTGGAACCGCTACACCTACGGCGTCTCCGACCGCGGCGCCTCCGTGCGCATCCCGTGGCAGGTCGAGGTGGACAAGAAGGGCTACATCGAGGACCGGCGCCCCAACGCCAACGTCGACCCGTACGTGGTCACCCGCCTGCTCGTGAACACCTGCTGCGCCGCGCTGGAGAAGGCCGGCCAGGTCTGACCCGGCGGACGGCGGGACGCGGACGCCGCGTCCCGCCGCCGTGCGCTCAGAGCCGGAAGTCGCGGTCCGGCGTGATGTCGGCGACGTCCATCTGGGCCTTCTGCAGCCGTCCGGAGTGGTCCCAGTTCATCGCCTGCCAGCGGGTGAACTGGTCGAGCACCCACATCCCCGACTGCCGGCTGCCGTTGCCCGACTTGCCGTTGCCGCCGAACGGCAGGTGCGCCTCGGCCCCCGAGGTGGAGTTGTTGACGCTGACCATGCCCGCCGAGACGCCCTCGCGGAAGCGGAAGGCGTGCTTGGCGTCAGTGGTGTAGATGGAGCTGGACAGCCCGTAGCCGGGCCGGTTGGCGAGCTCGACGGCCTCCTCCAGCGTGGCGAACGAGGTGACGCCGACGATCGGCCCGAACGTCTCCTCCAGGAACAGCCGGTCGTCCGGCCGCACGCCGTCGACGACGACCGGATGGTAGTAGAGGCCGCCCTCGCCGGTGAAGCCGCCGTGCGGGCTCTCGGCGGTGATGCGGCCGGTCGCGCCGGTGACGACCCGGTGGTGGGGCTGGATCCAGGTCAGGTATTCCTCGTAGCGGTCGGCGAACTTGCGGTCCAGCAGCGGCCCGGCCAGCACGTCCTGCTCGGGGTCGCCGATCCTGGCCTCCCGTACGGCGCGGGCGAAGCGGTCGGTGAACTCGCGGTGGATCGACTCGTGCACGATGACCGTGCCCAGGCTGGTGCAGCGCTGCCCGGCGGTGCCGAACCCGGAGAACAGCGCGCCCTCCACTGCCAGGTCCAGGTCGGCGTCCGGCATGATGACCATCGGGTTCTTGCCGCCGAGCTCCAGGCAGGCCGACTGCAGATGCCGGCCGGCCAGCTCGCCGATCTTCCGGCCGACCTCGCTGGAGCCGGTGAAGCCGACCTTGTCGACGTTCCCGGCGTCCAGGGCGCGCTCCAGCCCGGCGAACGTCTGCTCGCCGTCGGCGAAGACGATGTTGAGCACGCCGTCGGGCAGCCCCGCCGCCGCGAACAGCCGGTAGAGGGCGTGCGCGGAGGCGGCGGCGTACTCGGCGGGCTTCCACACGACCGCGTTGCCGCACAGCAGCGCCGGCACCAGGTACCAGGACGGGACGGCCACCGGGAAGTTGCCCGCGGTGATCACCGCCGCGACGCCGACCGGGTTGCGGAAGGTGAACAGGTTCTTGTCGGGCATCTCCGACGGCACCGTCTGCCCGTAGAGCCTGCGGCCCTCGCCGAGGAAGAAGTCGCACGTGTCGACGATCTCCCGCACCTCGCCCAGCGCCTCACCGTAGGGCTTGCCGATCTCCTGGGTGACGATCCTGGCCAGCGTCTCGGTGTTGGCCTCGACGAGCCGCCCGATGGAGGCGATCACCCGTCCCCGCACGGGAGCGGGCACCCTGGCCCACTCCCGCTGCGCCTCCTTCGCCGTCGCCGCGGCGACGGCGAAGGTCTCGGCGTCGGCCAGCCCCACCTCGGCGACGACCTCGGCGGTGCGGGCGGGGTTCGTCGATGCGTACGTCTCGATCGCGGCGGCGTCCTTGCCTCCGACGACGGAGGAAATCTTGCGGCTCACAGGTGCCCTCCTCACAGGTTCTCCGGACACACAATCATCCCTCCGGATGCTTGGCCAGCCAGCGGGTGATGCCGAGCGTCTCCAGGAACGGCAGGTCGTGGCTGACCACGAGCAGCGCGCCCCGGTAGGCCGACAGCGCCTCGGACAGCCGGCGGACGCTGGCCATGTCCAGGTTGTTCGTCGGCTCGTCCAGGAGCAGCAGCTGGGGCGGCGGCTCGGCGGAGAGCAGGGCGGCCAGGACGGCGCGGAACCGCTCGCCGCCCGACAGCGTCGCGGCAGGCTGCTCGGCCCGCGCCCCCCGGAACAGGAAGCGGGCCAGCCGCGCCCGCAGCTCGCCCACGGGGACGGCCGGGGCGAACCGCCGGACGTTGTCGAGCACGCTGAGCGAGCCGTCCAGCAGGTCGAGCCGCTGCGGCAGGTAGCGCACGGGCACCCCGGGGCAGGCTCCGGGAGCGCCTGAGACGATCGCGCGCAGCAGCGTCGTCTTGCCCGACCCGTTGGGACCGGTCAGCGCGACCCGCTCGGGGCCGCGCAGCACCAGCTCCGTCACGGGCTCGCCGCCGGCGTCGGGGCCGCCGCGCAGCTCGCTCAGCCCCGGCACGCCCGTCAGCGTCAGGACCGTGCGCCCGGCCGGGACCTCGGTGCGCGGCAGCGACACGCGGATCTCGGCGTCCTCGCGGACGGCCTGCTCGGCCTCGGTGAGGCGGTCGCGGGCCTGCTCCAGCTTCTCGGCGTGCATGGTGCGGTGCTTGCCCGCCGCCACCTGGGCCTGCCGTTTGCGCGCGTTCATGATGATCTTCGGCTCGCGCTTGGTCGCGTACATCTTGTCTCCGTAACGGGTCCGGCGGCTCAGCTTGACCAGGGCGTCGGCCAGCTCCTGCTTCTGCTTCCTGAGGTCGCCCTCGGCGACCCGGACCATGCGCTCGGCCGCCTCCCGCTCGGCCGCGAGCGCCTGCTCGTAGGCCGTCAGGTTGCCGCCGAACACGCGCACCGCCCCGTCGCGCAGGTCGGCGATCTGGTCCACCAGGTCGAGCAGGACGCGGTCGTGGCTGACCACCACCAGCACCCCCGTCCAGGAGCGCACGGCCGCGTACAGGCGGCGGCGGGCGTCCAGGTCGAGGTTGTTGGTGGGCTCGTCGAGCAGCAGCACGCCGGGCCTGCGCATGAGCAGCGCCGCCAGGCCGGTCATCACGACCTCGCCGCCGGACAGGGTGCCGGCGGGCCGGTCCAGGCCGAGGTGGCCGAGGCCGAGCCGGTCCAGCTCGGCGTGCGCCCGCTCCTCGACGTCCCAGTCGTCGCCGATGGCCGTGAAGTGCTCGGGGGAGGCGTCGCCGCCCTCGATGGCGTGCAGCGCGGCCCGCTGCCGTTCGATGCCGAGCAGCCCGGCGACGGTGGCGCCGGTGGCCAGGGGCAGGTCCTGCGGCAGGTAGCCGACGTCGCCGGCGACGCTGACCGAGCCGGCCGTCGGCCGCAGCTCACCGGCGACGAGCTTGAGCAGCGTGGACTTGCCGGAGCCGTTGACGCCCATGAGCCCGGTGCGCCCGGCGCCGAAGGCGACGTCGAGGCCGTCGAGGACGGGGGTGCCGTCGGCGTGCTCGTAGGAGAGGCCGTCACAGACGATGGAGAATGACATAAGGGGTGGCTCCTCACCGTGTCAGGAAATTTCGGGACACGTGGAGACACCGCGGAAAGGCCGCCCGGAAACGCGGAACAGAGGCGTCGAAGGATCACCTGAGGTCGGGCGGGCGCACACCACGGACGTGGGCGCGGCGTCTCGGCCTCAGAGCTTCAACAGATCACCTCGGATGTCGGCGGCAGGACCCGCACACTGTACGCGACCGAAAAGGTGGGGGCAAGGGGATGCAGGCGGTGCATCTTCCTCCACCCCGGCTGTGCAGCTGGCCTCCTGTCCGCCTCCCGCCCCCGCCCGTAGCGTCGGAGCCGCAGAGCAACGCGCAGGCCATCCGACGAGAGGACGATCATGAGCGAGGTCACGCGCAGGGGCTTCATCGGCGGCACGGCGGCGCTCGGCGGCGGGCTCGCCGCGGGCGGCGGATTACCCGGCGAGCCCGCCGGGCCCGGCGCCCCGCCGCTCGGGCCGGTCGTGGTGCGCCCGTCCGACCCCCGCTACGAGGACCTGGCGGTCCGGCGCACCAACCAGCGCTTCCGCGCCGAGCCCGACTACTTCTACCTGGCCGGGACGACCGAGCAGGTGGTCCAGGCCGTCGGCCGGGCGGTGCGCGAGAACCGGCGGCTGACCGTGCGCAGCGGCGGCCACTGCTACGAGAACTTCGTCGGCGAAGGCGCCGAGGTGGTGCTCGACCTGTGCGAGATGTCGGAGGTCTACTTCGACGAGGAGCGCCGCGCGTTCGCGATCGAGGCGGGGGCCACGCTCATGCAGGCCTACCGGCGGCTCTACCTCGGCTGGGGCGTCACGATCCCCGGCGGCCAGTGCGGGGGCGTGGCCGCCGGAGGGCACATCGCGGGCGGCGGCTACGGGCCGCTGTCACGGCGCGACGGCCTGACCGTCGACCACCTGCACGCCGTCGAGGTCGTGGTCGTCGACCGGCACGGCCGCGCCCGCGCCGTCGTGGCCACCCGTGACCCGCGCGATCCCAACCACGACCTGTGGTGGGCCCACACCGGAGGCGGCGGCGGCAACTTCGGCGTCGTCACCCGCTACTGGATGCGCGATCCGCGGGCGCGCGGCGACGACCCCGGCACCCTGCTGCCCAGGCCGCCCGCCTCCGTCGTGTCGGGCATCGCGATCTGGTCGTGGAAGGACATGACGCGCGAGTCGTTCCAGCGGCTGCTGCGCAACCACGGCGAGTGGCACGAGCGCAACAGCGAGCCCGGCACCCCGTACGCCTCGCTGTGGGGGTCGCTGCTGATCCCCGGCCGCCAGGGCGACGACGCGCCGGGCGACATGATCCTGCCGGCGCAGATCGACGCGGGCGTGCCCGGCGCCGAGAAGCTGCTGGCCGGCTTCCTCGCCGCCGTCGGCGAGGGCGTCACGCCGCCGGCGACGGTGCCGCCGTTCCTGCGCCAGCCGTGGTTCCAGGCCGTGCGGTCGCTCTCGCTCGGCGAGGCGACCGAGGCGGGCCACTACAAGGGCAAGTCCGCCTACCTGCGCAGCCGCTTCACCGACGAGCAGGCGGGCATCGCCTACGACAGCCTGACCGCGGGCGGCCCCGCGCGGACCGGCGTGCTGTGGCTGCTGTCGTACGGGGGCCGCGTCAACACGGTCGCGCCGGAGGCGACCGCCACCGTCGAGCGCCGGTCGATCCTCAAGGTGCTCCACCTGGCCACCTGGGACCCGGCCGGCGACGGCGCGGCCGAGCTGGCCTGGGTGCGCGACCTGCACCGCAGGACGTTCGCGGCGACCGGGGGCGTGCCGGTGCCGGGCGGCAACCTCGGCGGCGCCTACATCAACTACCCCGACACCGACCACGCCGACCCGGCCTGGAACACCTCCGGGGTGCCCTGGCCGGCGCTCTACTACGGGGACAACTACGCGCGCCTGCAGCGGGTCAAGGCGCGCTGGGACCCGCGCGGCGTCTTCGGCCACGCCCTGTCGATCAGGCCGTGACCAGGCCGCTCACCTGGGCCAGCAGCTCCAGCGAGCGCAGCCAGGCCGCCCGCTCCGGCGCCGCAGACACCACGATCAGCTCGTCGGCGCGGGCGTGCCCGGCGAACCTGTCGAGCTCGGCGGCGACGTCTCCCGGCGTGCCGACGGCCGAGTAGCGCGTCATCTGCAGGATCTGCTGCCCGGCGGGGGATTCGAGGACCGCGTCGGCCTCCTCCGGCGTGAACGCGCGGCCCCGGCCGAGCAGCAGGCTCACCCGCTTGCGCTTGGCCGACAGGAACTGCGCCTGCGCCTCCTCGGCCGTGTCGGCGGCGATCACGTTCACCCCCGCGATCACGTACGGCTCCGCGAGCTGGGCCGACGGCCGGAAGTCACGCCGGTAGAGCTCGACCGCCTCCTCCAGCGCGGCCGGCGCGAAGTGGGAGGCGAACGCGTACGGCAGCCCGAGCATGGCGGCGAGCTGAGCGCCGAACAGGGACGAGCCGAGGATGTACAGCGGCACGTCGGTGCCCTTGCCCGGCGTCGCCTCCACGCCGGGGATGCGCGACTCGCCGGTCAGATAGCCCTGCAGCTCCAGCACGTCCTGCGGGAACTCGTCGGCGGCGGCCGGGTTGCGGCGCATCGCCCGCATCGTCTGCTGGTCGCTGCCCGGCGCCCGGCCCAGCCCCAGGTCGATGCGGCCCGGGTGGAGCGTGGCCAGCGTGCCGTACTGCTCGGCAATCGTCAGCGGGGCGTGGTTGGGCAGCATGACGCCGCCCGCGCCGAGGCGGATCGTGCGGGTGTGCGCGGCCACGTGGGCGATCAGCACGCTCGTGGCGGACGAGGCGATCGTGGGCATGTTGTGGTGCTCGGCGTACCAGATACGCCGGTAACCCCACTCCTCGGCGCGCTGGGCCATCGTGACGCTGGCGGCCAGGCTGTCGGCGGCCGTCTCCCCTTCGCCGATGTGCGCCAGATCGAGTATGGAGAGCGGGAGAGCCATGGAGAACATGCCTTTCGCTGTGAAAGATCCGGGAGCACGTGGTGTAACCACCGGGACCGCCGGGTTATTTCACAGGGCCGGTTAACCGTGGGTTCACCGGTGGTGTCTACGTTGACGGGCCATGAGCTGGAAGTACACGGTCAACGCGACGCTCGAAGGACTCACCGGCTACACGCTGACCCGGGCCCGCGCGGTCAGGCCGGCGCCCGCGCCGAAGCCCGTCCCCAAGCCGCCGCTCGAACTGCAGCGGCTGCCCGGCGACGAGGTGCGCCCGCCGGCCGACCCGGCGCACGACCGGCTGCTGCGGGCCCCGGTCTTCTTGCTCTCCTCGGTGCGCTCCGGCTCGACGCTCATGCGCGTCATGCTCAACAGCCACTCCCAGGTGCACTCGCCCATCGAGACGCACTTCCGGCGGATCACCGTCGGGCTGACGACCGAGCCGGTCCGGCAGGCGATGGAGCTGCTCGGCCACACCCACAGCGACATCGAGCACATCGTGTGGGACCGGATGCTCCACCGCGAGCTGGCCCGCAGCGGCAAGCCGGTCCTGGTGGAGAAGACGCCCTCCAACGTGTTCGCCTGGCGGCGGATCGCGGCGTGCTGGCCGGACGCGCGGTTCCTGTTCCTGCTACGGCACCCGATGTCGATCGTGCAGTCCTGGCACGAGGCCGACCCGGTCAAGCGGCCCATGGAGGAGGCGGTGCCGCGCACGCTCAGCTACATGACCTACCTCCAGGAGGCCCGCACCCACCTGGAGGGGCTGACCGTCCGCTACGAGGACGTGGTCGCCGATCCGGAGGCCGAGCTGCGGCGGGTGTGCGCCTTCCTCGGGGTGGAGTGGGAGCCGTCGATGCTGAACTACGGCGAGCGCGACCACGGCGGTTTCGTGAAAGGCGTCGGCGACTGGCGCGACAAGATCCGTAGCGGTACGGTCGTCGCTGGCCGCCCGTTGCCGACAGACGACGAGCTGCCGCCCGAGCTCAGGGAGATCTGCGGGCTGTGGGACTACTGCTGAGCTCGGCGCTTGCGAACCAAGGCTCCGGCAGAGTTCGCCTGCCGTTCTCCGGTGGTTCTCCTGCCGATCTTTCGTTGCCTTGAAGGTGTCCTGCATGATCGCCGCGCCGTCGCGCCGCACCCTGCTCACGGGTGCCCTGGCCAGCTTGACCGTCTCCGCCTCGGCGTCCCCGGCGCGGGCCGCGTTCCCCCGGCGGCCCAACTTCGTCGTCATCCTGGCCGACGACCTGGGCTGGGGGGAGATCGGCAGCCAGGGGCAGCGGCTGATCGCGACACCGCACCTGGACCGGATGGCGCGTGAGGGGGTGCGGTTCGAGACCGCCTACTCGGGGGCGCCGCTGTGCGCCCCGTCGAGGTGCTCGCTGCTGACCGGCATGCACGCGGGGCACGGCACCGTACGGGAGAACCCGGAGGGCGGGCCGCAGCGGTCGCTGAGCGAGGCCGACCTGACCTTCGGCGAGTTACTCCAGCTCGCGGGCTATCGCACGGCGTGCATCGGCAAGTGGGGGTTCGGCCCCGAGCAGGCCGGTCAGCCGTCGCACCCGAACGAGCGCGGGTTCGGCGAGTTCTTCGGCTACATCGGCCACCGCCACGCCCACCAGTACTACCCGGAGTATCTGTGGCACAACGGCGGCCGGGTGGCGCTCGGCCGCAAGGCGTACGCGCCCGACCTGCTCCTGCGGCGGGCCGTCGACTTCGTCCGGCAGCCGTCGGACGACCCGTTCCTGCTGTACTTCGCCACGAACCTGCCGCACGCCCCCAGCGTCGTCCCGGGCGACGCCGGCCGCTACGAGGACAAGCCCTGGACCAGGGCGAACCGGCGGCACGCCGCGCAGGTCGGGCGGCTGGACGCGCACGTGGCCACGCTGCTGCGCGCGCTGCGCGAGGCGGGTGTGGCCGACGACACGGTGGTGCTGTTCACCAGCGACAACGGGCCGCACCGGGAGAAGGGCGTGACGCCCTGGCTGTTCGACTCCAACGGCCCCTACCGGGCCGACAAGCGCGACCTGTACGAGGGTGGCATCCGGGTGCCGCTGATCGCCTGGTCGCCGAAGATGCGCGGCCGGGTGGTGCGCGAGCCGGTCACGCTCTACGACGTGCTGCCGACGCTGGCCGACCTGGCCGAGGTGCCCGCGCCGGCCGCGCTCGACGGCAAGTCGTTCAGGAAGCTGCTCAACGGCGGCCGCCGCGAGGGCCACAGCCACCTGGTCTGGAACCGGCCGCGCAAGGCGCAGGCGATCCGCCGGGGCCGCTGGAAGGCCATCAGGTTCGAGCCCGGCATCGCGGGCGCGGGCCCCGAAGGGCGCGTCGAACTGTACGACCTGGCCACGGACCTCGGGGAGACCCGCGACCTGGCGTCACGCAGGCCGGAGCTGGCGGCCGAGCTGATGGAGCTGCTCGACCAGTCGATCGGCCCCGACCCGCGCACCCCGTACGGGCTGCGCGTGCGGAGCGCGGGCGAGCAGGTCACGGTGGCGCTGGTGAACGGCTCGAAGGTGCCGTGGCGGCGGGTCACGCTGGCGCTGACGACGGCCGGGGGCAGGCGGATGGCCGGGCGGCGGGAGGTGACGCTGCTGCCGGGCGAGGAGGTCTCCGAGGTGTTCACGGTCGGGGGCCGGGGTCCGGTCACCGCCTCGGCGGGCTTCGGCGCGGGCGGCAGGCGGCACACCTTCCGGCGCGCGCACCGGCTCCGTACACTGACGTGAGGCTTTCTCGGAAACCGGGTCGTGTATGTCAGAGTGCCACGACGATCTCTCGGCGGCCGTCTCGGCCGTGCTGACCGGGACGCGGCTGCTCGCCGGCATCGCGGCCCGCTCCCTGGGCTCGGTCAAGGACCGGGTGACGCTGCCGCAGTTCCGGATGCTCGTGGCGCTGGCCGGGCACGGCGAGACCAAGCTCGTCACGCTGGCCGTGATGCTCGGCGTCAACTCCTCCACCGCGCTGCGGATGGCCGACCGGCTGGCGGCGGCGGAGCTGATCGTGCGCGAGGTCAACCCGCACAACCGCAGGGAGAGCCTGATCCGCCTGACCGGCGAGGGACGCCGGATCGTCGAGGAGGTCTCCGCGCGCCGCCGCGCGGAGATCGGCGCGATCGTCGAGCGGCTGTCGCCGGCGCAGCGTCACGCGCTGGTCGAGGCGATGACCGCCTTCACCGAGGCGGGCGGCGAGCCGCCGCCGGAGCACGCCGCGCACCCGCTCGGCTGGCCCGGGGCCTGACCGTCAGGAGGCCACCGTGCGGGGCAGCGCCGCCACCGCCTCGGTCACCGTGTCGTAGGTCTGGAAGCGCCGGTGCAGCCCGGTGACGTTGAGCACCCGCTTGAGCCGCTGGTGCAGCTCGCAGAGCACGAGCACACCGCCCGCCGCCTCGGCCTCGCTCAGCCCGGACAGCAGGACGCTCAGCCCCGAGGAGTCGCAGAAGTTCACGCCCTTGAGGTCGACCACCACCCGGGGCGGCTCCGCGCTCGCGATCGCCTCCGCCATGCACTGCCGCAGCTCGGCCGCCACGGCGATGTCGAGCTCGCCGGACAGGCTGAGGACCGCTGCGCCGTTGTGCGGGGTGATGATCCAGGAGAAGCCCGCCTGCACGTTTCCGCCCTCCAGCGGTGAAAGTGTGCCATTTCACCTATGACCATCATTGCATAGTGCAATGAACTGGTGCAGTACCCAGCAATCAGCTGATACATGCGCCGAGTTCCGCGAATCTCTCCACCGCGCGGCACCCGTACTACTGTCGTGAACCTGTTCCCCCGGCCGGTGCTCGACGCCCTGGCCGCCGACCCCGGCCGGACCGCCATCCAGCACGGCACGCGGGCCGTCAGCGCGGACGAGCTGCTCGGCCTCACCGGCCGCGTCGAGCGGCGCCTGCGCGAGGCCGGGCTCGGCCCCGGCAGCGGCGTGGCCGTCGCCGCAGCCACCTCGCCCGAGACGTACGCCGCCCACCTCGCCGCGCACGCGCTCGGCTGCCGGGTGGCGGCGCTGCGGCCCGGCTGGAGCGCCGCCCAGCTCGCGCACGTGCTGCGCGAGCCCGTGGACGCGCTGATCGCCGACGCCGCGACGATGACGCCCGAGCTCGCCGGGGCGGGCGTCCGGCTGCTGTCGCTCGGGCCGCTGCCCGGCGCGGCCGACCTGCTGCGCCCCGGCCCCGCCGCGCCGCCCGAGGTGCTGGCCCGGCCGGACGACGTCGCCAGGCTCACCTTCACCAGCGGCAGCACCGGCCTGCCGAAGGCGTGCGCGCAGACCTACCGCGCCCACAGCCTCGCCTACCAGGACTGGCCGCCGGTCCTAGCCGAGCTGATGACCCGCTTCGAACGCTGCCTCGTGCACGGGACCCTGGCCAGCCCGGTGATGATGACGTACGCGGGCCGCTGCCTGGTGGCGGGCGGCACCGTCGTCGTGCCGGGGCCCGGCGAGGACCTGGCCGCCGCGCTCGGCCGCCACGCCGTCACCGCGGCCATGATGCCGCCGCCCCGGCTGGGCGCCCTGCTCTCCGCCCTGGCCGATGGCGGGCCGCCCGGGCTGCGGGCGCTCGTTCTCGGCGGCGCCCCGGCGGGCCCGAGCCTGCTCGCCGCCGCCGCGGAACGCCTCGGCCCGGTGATCTGGCAGGGGTACGGCCAGGCCGAGGCGGGCGTGATCACCATGCTCACGCCCGCCGACGTGGCCGCCGGGCGGCTGACGTCCGTCGGCAGGCCGCTGCCGGGCGTCCGGCTCAGCCTGCGCGACCGCGACGAGCGCCCCGTGGGCCCGGGCGAGGTCGGCGAGGTGTGGGTACGCAGCCCGCACCGGATGGCCGGCTACTGGCGCGACCCCGAAGGCACCCGCGAGGTGCTGCGCGACGACGGCTGGCTGCGCACCCGCGACCTGGGCCGGCTGGACGGCGACGGGATGCTGCACCTGACCGGCCGCACCCGGGACGTGATCATCGTCAACGCCGAGGTCTGCTACGCCGGGGCCGTGGAGGCCGTGCTCGCCGGGCATCCGGCCGTCGAGCAGGCGTTCGTCGTCGGCGCGCCCGACCTGGTGACCGGCGAGGCCGTGCACGCCTACGTCGTCCCCGCCGGGCGCGCCCGGGTCTCCCGCGACGACCTGGCCGCGCTCGTACGTGACGCGCTGGGCGAGGCGGCCGTCCCCAGGACGGTCACCACGCTGGCCGAGGCGCCGGTCAACGAGGCCGGCAAACCGGACAAGTCCCGGCTCAAGCCCGGTTGAAGTGGTTCTCGCACAGGCGCAGGCGGCGGGCCTGCCACACCATGTAGGTGCCGAGCACGAGCTGCACCAGGCTGCGCCACACGTCCTCCCACAGGTCCCGCACCCGCAGGAACGCCAGCACCGCCCCCGGCAGGCGCGGCTCGCGCCCGCGCGGCGTCATCAGGCAGGGGCCCCGGTTCGGCAGCGCCCGCTCGTGCCCGGCAGAGGTGCGGAACGTGTAGCCCGCGTCCAGCTCCCCGACCACGGCCCGGATGGTGACCGGGGCCAGCCGCCAGGCCGGGCACGGCCGGTTCGCGGCCACCCCGAACGGGATCCGCCCCCCGGACCGGTGGAATTCCGGATAGCTGAAGCAGAGCACCGACCCCGCCGGGATCGTCGCCCCGCTCCGCAGCTCGATCTCGCCGGAGGTGATCCGGTGCGCGATCCCGAACAGCGGATAGCGGCGCAACGTCTCCGCGATCACCTCGTCCAGCGGCCCCCGCGCGCCCTCGGCGAGCGCCATGAGCACGTGCGCGGTCGCCTCCGAGCTCTGCACGATCGCCGTGTTGAAGAACGCCCCCTGAAGATAGAGCGCCCGCTCCCGCGGCCCCAGCGACTCCGGCAGCGGATGCGCCACCCGGTCCTGCACGCTCTCCAGGTACGCGGTCAGCCGCAGCCGCCGGTCCAGGTGCCGCAGCCCGCAGCACTTCAGCGCCGTCACCACGTCGTCGGCGCTGGCCACGATCAGCTCCCGCACCCCCGGCGGGCACGGCGTCCCGAACACCAGCCGGTGGTAGAACTCCGCCCACACCGGCATCACCAGATCGCGCAGCCGCACCAGCCCCCGCCCGGCCGGCAGCGCGTCACGCAGGCTCTCCACCGCCAGCCGCTCCGCCTCCCGCGTGCTCGTCGTCAGCACGCGCCGGGTGCACCGGGCCACCTCCGTGTAGAGCGGCCCCGGCTCCAGATGCTCCTGGTGCAGCTCCGGGCCGGGGGACAGCCAGTACCAGAACAGGTCCGACAGCGCCGCGCCCCGGCTGCGCCCGTCGGCCGCCGGATGCCCGTACACCTCCAGGAACTCGGGGACGCCGACCAGCTCGCCCGGCACCGCGACGCCCTCCGCGCCGTTGATCCGCGCGAACAGCCACATCCGCAGCCCCGTCACCGCCCGGGGCAGCCAGAACGGCAGCGAGAGCACCAGCACCAGCAACAGGACAGTCATGACGGTTGTACGAAATTGAACACACCTCTGGATTCACCGGAATCCATGAGAGAGATTCGGTTCGTACGACCTCGTGATCGTTGCCCGCCCGCCGACAGCCCGGGGAGACGTCGTGAACCTCTTCAACGTGCGTGACTTCGAGGACGTGGCCAGGGAGAAGCTCGACCCGGTCTACTACGACTACTTCGCCGGCGGCGCCCAGGACGAGGTCACCGTCCGCGCCAACGAGGCGGCCTTCCGGCGGCTCTGCCTGGTGCCCCGGGTGCTGCGGGGCGTCGAACGGCCCACGCTCGAGGTGAACCTGCTCGGCCAGCCCGCCTCCATGCCCGTGCTGCTCGCCCCCACCGCCTTCCACCGGCTGGCGCACCCCGCCGGGGAGGCCGAGACCGGGCGGGCCGCCGCCCAGGCCGGCGTGATCATGATGGCGGCCATGCTGTCCACCGTGCCCGTCGAGGAGGTCGCCGCCACCGGGGCCACGCTCTGGTTCCAGCTCTACATCCAGCCCGACCTGGGGTTCACCGCCTCGCTCGTGCGCCGGGCCGAGGCGGCCGGGTGCAAGGCCATCGTCGTCACCGTCGACTCGCCCGCGCTGGGCAGGGGCGAGCGCGGCGACCGCAACAACTTCCACGACCTGCCGCCCGGCCTCCACTGCGCGAACCTGCGCGGCGACGGCAACGTCCGCCAGGTCGTGCTGTCCCCCGAGATCTCCTGGAAGCACGTCGACTGGTTACGGTCGATCACCTCGCTGCCGATCGTCCTCAAGGGCATCCTGCACCCCGCCGACGCCGTGCTCGCCGTCGAGCACGGCGCCGCCGCGATCATCGTGTCCAACCACGGCGGCCGCCAGCTCGACACCAGCCCGGCCAGCATCGACCGCCTCCCGCTGATCGCCGACGCCGTCGACGGCAGGGTGCCGCTGCTGCTCGACGGCGGTGTACGGCGCGGCACCGACGTGATCAAAGCCCTGGCGCTCGGCGCGCGGGCGGTGGCGATCGGCCGGCCCGTCATGTGGGGCCTGTCCGTGGCCGGGGCCGAAGGCGTCGCCAAGGTGCTGACGCTGCTGCGCACCGAGCTGCTCAACGCGCTCACCCTGTGCGGCGTCGCCGGGCCCGGCGAGCTGACCAGGGAACTGGTGGTCGCGTGAAGGTCATCGGAGCGGGCGTCGGCCGCACCGGCACGCTGTCGCTCAAGGCCGCGCTCGAACGGCTCGGCTACGGGCCGTGCTTCCACGGCCGCCACGTGCTCGACCACCCCGACCGGCTGCCGCTGTGGCGCGACGCCGCCGCCGGGCGGCCCGTCCCCTGGGAGACCGTCTTCGACGGCTACGCCGCCAGCGTCGACTGGCCCGGCGCGGCCTTCTGGCGCGACCTGCTCGCCGCCTTCCCGTCCGCCCGGGTGATCCTCACCGTCCGCGACCCCGATTCCTGGTACGAGAGCGTGCGCGCCACCGTCTACCGCATGTTCGGCGACGGGCCCGCCGAGCCCCGGGTGGCCGAGGCGCGGCGGATCGTGCCCGGGCTGGACGTGTTCACCGCCTTCCACCGGCAGATGATCTGGGACGGCTTCTTCGGCGGGCGCTTCGCCGACCGCGACCACGCCATCGCCGTCTACCGGGAGCACAACGACGCCGTCCGCCGCGAGGTCCCGACCGACAGGCTCCTCGTCGTCGAGCCGGGCGCCGGATGGGGGCCGCTCTGCGCCTTCCTGGGGGTGCCGGAGCCGGAGGAGCCGTACCCGCACCTGAACGACCCGGCCAGGTTCTGGGCGCGGGTGGCGGCCCGGGTGGCGGAGTCCTGATCGTGGGCTGACCTCGGCTATGGGACGGCGGCGGCCTGCCGCAGCCGGGCCAGGCCGCGCCGGATCCGCGTCTTGACCGTGCCCAGCGGCAGGCCCTCCCGGCTGGCGATCTCCGCGGCCGTCAGCCCGTAGCAGACCGACAGCAGGATCGGCCGGCTCAGCTCGGCGGGCAGCACCCGCAGCTCGTCGCGGACCCGCTCCACCTCGCCCAGCGCCTCCCGGCCGTCGTCCCCGCCGTCGCCCCGGCCGTCGCGCGGGCTCGGCAGCCAGGCGGGGTCCACCGGCTGGTCACGGCGCAGCCGCAGCGCGTCCACGGCCAGGTTGCGGGTGATCGTCAGCAGCCAGCTCGAGACCCTGCCGCGCCCGGGATCGTAGCGGGCGGCGTGGCGCCAGGCCCGGACGAAGGCGTCCTGCGCCACCTCCTCGGCCAGCCCCGGGTCACCCACCACGCTGAGCGCCAGGCCGTACACCCTCGCCTGGTAGCGCCGTACGAACGCGACCGTCGCCTCGGCCTCGCCGGCGGCGATGGCGGCCATGAGCGACTCGTCCGAGAGAGACCACACCGTCCATCACACGCGCAACCCGGCCCCCACTTCAACAAACCGCGCATTTCGGTCATTTGCGACGGGCATCCGGGCCGGGCCGCTTCCCTCTACGGCGGGCCAGCTCCCGTTTCTACGGTGGGCCCGCTCCCGGCGGGGCGGCTCCGATCAGGCGGTGAAGTCGGCGAAGTCGAACCCCGGCGAGACGACGCAACTCACCAGCACCTCCCGATCCCCGGCAGGACGCGCCGACTGCCACACCCCGCCCGGCACGACCGCCTGGGGCACCTGCCCCTCCTCCACCAGCGGGCCCAGCACCACGGTCGCGTCGCCGATCGTCAGCTCCAGCGGGCCGCCCCGATGCCACAGCCACACCTCGTCCGAGCGCACCCGGTGCGGCACCGACTCCTCGCCCGGCTGCAGCAGGAAGTAGATGCCGGTCGCGCTGGCCCGCGTCCCGCCGTAGCCCTCCGGCCGGAACTCCACCCCCGACCGCCACGTCTCACGGAACCAGCCACCCTCGGGATGCGGCAGCAGGTCGAGCGCCCGGGCGATCGGCGGGCGCGCCACGAACCCCACGGGCGCGCCGGTGACGTCACGCCGCAGGAACCGCTCACCGTCGAGCACCAGCTGCCCGTCCAGGCCGCTTGCCAGCGCCTCGGCCTCGTCGGCGACCTCGACGACCGGGCCATCGGGATAGATCTTCAATTCCACCCGCCCGATCTTACGTACCCCGCTCTGCCGGCCGCCCGGGACCACCCTCACCACCGGAGTGGATCACGTCCCCGACCGGGGCGGAAATGTCGGTGCGAGTGGCTAGTGTGCTTCAGGTGATCGAACGGTGGAGCCGTGATCAGGTGCTCGCCCTCGCCCCCGACGCGCCCTCCCGCAAGGCCGCCCAAGAGGTCGCCGCACCCGGCTCGTGGACGTCCTGCGGCGTGGCGGGCGACGTGCTGTTCGGGGCCTGCGAGGGCAGCGACCCCACACCCTACGAGGCGCGCGTCGACCTTGCCGAGCCCGCCTACCGCTGCACCTGCCCCAGCCGCAAGCTCCCCTGTAAGCACGTGCTCGGGCTCCTCCTCCTCTGGTCCGCCGGCCACGCCCCCGCGACCCCCACCCTCCCCTCCTGGGCAGCCGACCGGCTGGCCCACCACCCCACACCCCCCAC
>NZ_JAHKRO010000082.1 GCF_019396325.1 Nonomuraea ceibae | reverse complement strand
GTGGCGCTGGCGCTGACGCCCGGCCGGGGGCGGCTGCGGCGGCTGCCGCCGTGCCGGCCCGCCGCGCCGCGCGGGGGCCTGATGCTGCCCGTGGCCGTCGCGGTCGGCTACTGGGTGGGCGGGCCGGCGGGCGCGGCGGTCGCGGCGCTCACGTTCCTGCCGGGCCTGTGGCTGCGCCCGCTGCGCGACGCCGAGCACCTGCGCGCGGGACCGCGGGCCCGGCTGCTGCGCCCGCTGTCCGGCCCGTACGCGGGCATCGCGCTGTATCTGGTCGCCGCCGCCGGGGTCGCGGCCGGCGTGGGCGGGCTGTGGACGCAGCTCCTGTGCGTGCCGCTGCTGGCGCAGCTCTGCGTCGAGGCCGCCGCCAGGACACGGCCCGCGCCCAGGACCCGAGCCCCCGTCCCCGTCGCCGCGGGCGGCCCGACCATGACGAGCGTGCCATGACGACGACGGAGCAGCCCGGCCGGATCGTGATCGCGGTACCCGGGCCGCTGGTCAGGGCGGTGCGCCGGCACGGCGTGGTGCTGACCGGGGTCGTGATGGTCGCCGCCGCGCTGGCGTGGAAGGCGGTGCTCCTCCAGCACGCCTACTTCAAGGAGGACGACTACGAGTTCGTGGCCAGGGCGGTCGAGAGCGGGCTCTCCTTCGACTACCTGACCCGGATCCACTTCGGCCAGTTCATGCCCGGCGGGTTCCTGCTGGCCTGGCTCTCGGCCCGGCTGGAGCCGTACGGATGGGGGGTGGCGGCGGGCGGCGTGCTCGTGCTGCACGCGGCCGCCGGGCTCGCCGTGCTGCGCATGCTGCGGGTCGTGTTCGGCGCGCGGCCGGCGATCCTGGCGCCGCTGCTCGTGTTCCTGCTGGCGCCGATCACGTTCCCGGCGCTCGCCTGGTGGGCGGCGGCGCTCAACACGGTGTTCCTGCAGCTCGCGCTGCCGATGGCGGTGGCCTCGCACTGGCATCACGTGCGCACCGGGCGGCTGCGCCACGCGGTGGCGGCGGCGGCTTGGGTGCTGGTCGGGCTGCTCGGCTTCGTCAAGGGCTTCGCCGTGCCGCTGGTGCTGCTCGCGCTGACGGCGATCTACTTCGGCGGGCTGCGCAGGCGCCTGGCCGCCTGGCTGATGTACGCGGGCGTGCTGGCCGCGTTCGGCGCCCTGTACGCGCAGCGGTCGCTGGCCGCGCCGAACACCGGCGGCCTGCCCCTCTTCGACCAGGCCGCGAGCTTCCTGTGGGAGCTGCTCGGCAGGACGTTCGCGACGACCGTGCTGGGCGGGCCGTGGAAGTGGTTCGCCGGGAACGACTGGGGCGTCGCCGCGCCGCCCACCCCGCTGGTGGTGCTCTCGCTGCTGGTCCTCGCGCTGCTGGTCGTGGTGACCGGCTACTACCGGCGGCGGGCGTACCTGGCCTGGGGGCTGCTGCTCGGCTACGCCGTCGTGGCCGACGCGCTGCCCGTCCTGTGGGGGCGGGTGCACCTGCTCGGCTCGTTCGCCGGTACGGACACCCGCTACGTGGCCGACGCCGCGCCGCTGCTCGCGCTCGTCGTCGGGCTCGTGCTGCTGCCGCTGCCCGGTGAGGCCGAGCCGTACCGCAGGCCGCTGCCCGCCAGGGAACGGGTGAGCGGGCTGTGCGGCACGGCCCTCGGCGTGTTCGCGGGCGCGTCGCTCGTCTCGGTGACGATCTTCGCCGGCTACCTGGGCGCGGACCGGCGGCACGGCTACATCGAGACCGCCCGCGCCGAGCTGGCGAAGGCCGCGCCCGGCGCTGTCGTCTACGACCGGCTGGTGCCCGCCGACGTGGTGCCGGGCGGCTACCGCACCTACAGTCTCACCTCCAGGGTGCTGGGCGCGATGGCGTCGCCGCAGCTCCGGGCCCGCATGCAGGACCCGCCTGCGGCGCTGGACGGCCTGGTCTTCGACGACCTTGGCCGGCTGCGGCCGGTGGAGGTCGCCGGGACCGAGCTCGCGCCGCGCACGCCCGACGGCTGCTGGCCCGCGACGGGAGGGACCGTGCAGGTGCCGCTGGCCGCCTCGCCGCCGCGCGTCGAGGGCACGCTGATCCGGCTCGGCTACTCCGCCCGCGCCGACACCGAGGTCACGCTGTGGATGGCCGACCGGCCCGTCGACGTGAAGCTGCGCGCCGGGCTCGGCAAGGTGTTCATGGTCGCCGAGCCGGGGGCGGACCGCATCGTGCTGCCCGACCTGCCGCCCGGCGTGTGCGTCGGCGCGGTCACCCCCGGTCAGGCGGTGCCCGTCCCGTGACCGTGAGCCGCACGACCCTCGCGCTGGTCCTGGCCGCGACCGGGGCGTTCCTGCTGACGATGGTCCCGCTGATGCGCTGGCACGTCTCCGCGCGGGTGTTCGTGGCGCCGCTGGAGCAGCAGACGATGACCAGGTCGGTGGCCGAGTCCGCGACCTACCTGGACCCGGCCACGATGAAGCCGCAGCGGGGCCCGCTGGTGCTGACCCGCTGGCTGATCGGCGACGTGCTGGCCGGGGACGAGCGGCGGGCGGTGTGGACCGAGTCGGTCTCGCTGGCCACCCGCGACGACCGGCGGCTCGACTACCACGAGCGGCGGCTGGCCTTCGACCGGCGGACCGGCGTGATCGTCAACTGCTGCGGCGAGTATCTGGACGAGGACGCCCGGATCAAGCAGTCGGGCCAGGCGTACCGGTGGCCGTTCGGGGCGGAGCCGCGCGACTACACGCTGTTCGACCTGCGGCTGCGGCGGGCGGTGCCGGTCACGTACGAAGGGGTCGAGCGGGTGCGCGGCGTCGAGACGCACCGCTACGCGCAGCGCACGCCGAGGCAGCTCGTGCCGGGGGAGCAGCCGCCGGTGCCGCGCCGGCTGCTCGGGCTCAAGGGCGCGGGCGACGTGGGCGTGGCCCGCTACGCGGAGATCCGCCGGACCTTCTGGGTCGAACCGGTCAGCGGGCTGCCCGTGAAGACCGCGGACCGGGTGACGGAGACGCTCGTCACGGCCGACGGGAGCGGCAGGCTGGTGGCGCTGGACGCCGACTTCACCACGGCGGCGGGCGACGTGCGGGCGGCGCTGGAGACGGCGGCCTTCTACCGGCGCTGGGAGCTGATCGCCGGGACGGTCGCGCCGGTCGGCGGCGGGCTGCTCGGCGCGGGCTGCGTGGCCGCCGCGCTGTGGCTGGCGCGGCGGCGCTCACCTGCGGCGCAGGACCAGCAGCAGGTTCCAGGTGACGAGCTCGCGGACGCCAGGTAGGTGGACGACATGCCGGGCCCAGCGCGGGTGGTAGCGGGGGATCGCGTCGAGCACGTCCACGTCGCGGTGGCGGCGCGCCCACGCCAGCGGCCCCGCCACGCCGACGGCGAACATGCTCTCCCCGTAGACGTTCTTGGGCGGCCTGCCGTGCGTGCGCTCGTAGCGGCGGGCGGCCCGGTGGCCGCCGAGGTAGTGCCACGGCGAGGTCTCGTGGCCGCCCCAGGGCGACAGCCAGATCGTGTAGGACAGGTAGACGACGCCGCCCGGCCGGGTGACGCGGACCATCTCGTCGGCCATGCGTCGCGGGTCCGGCACGTGCTCCAGCACATTGGACGAGAAGCACACGTCGACCGAGCCGGTGGCCAGCGGCAGGTCCAGCGCGCTGCCCAGCACCGCGTCGCGCGGGGGCGCGCCGTCGCGCAGCCGCATCTCGCCGGCGTCGCAGTCGACGCACACCGGGCGCGCCCCCGCCGCGCGCAGCGCGTCGGCGAAGTAGCCGGGCCCGCCGCCCACGTCGGCCACCGTCGCGCCGTCGAGATCCGTGTACGTGCCGAGCTGCGCCACCGTGTCGGCGGCCAGCGTGCCGTAGAAGAAGTCGGGATCGCTCTGTTCGAGGCGGAAGGCGCGCAGCAGCCGGACGGACCTCGCCAGATCCGCCCGGAACGGTGCAGGGGTGTCCACGGCGCGGAGCATACTCCAGAGGAGGGAACGCGTTGACGGTCCAGGACGAACGCCCCGCCGGCTTCCAGATCACCCTGCCCTCCCTCGGCACCGGTCCGGTCGTCGGCGCCGGTCTGCTGCTCGTCGCGATCTCGCTGGCCTTCAGGGCGAGCGTGCTGGGCCGGGCGTACTTCGTCGAGGACGACTTCCTGTTCGTCGCCGCGGCCGGTGACAGCGGCCTGACCTGGGACTATCTGACCCGGGTGCACAAGGGGCACTTCATGCCGGGCGCGCTCGCGCTGGTGTGGGTGCTCTCGGCGGTCGCGCCCTACAGCTGGGCGCTGGTCTCGTTCGTGACGATCGCGCTCCAGGCGGCGGCGTCGGTCATGTTCCTGGTGCTGCTGCGGCGGCTGTTCGGCGACCGGCCCTGGGTGCTCGCGCCGCTGGCCGTGTACGTGTTCGCGCCGCTGACCGTGCCCGCGATGAGCTGGTGGTCGGCGGCGCTCAACGCGGTCCCGCTCCAGCTCGCGCTGGCGGGGGCGCTGGCCGCGCACGTCCGGTACGCCAGGACCGGGCAGGGCAGGTGGCACGCGCTGATCTGGACGGCCGCCGGCATGGCCTTCTCCACCAAGGGGGTGTTCATCCCCTTCGTGATCCTCGGGGTGTCCAGCGCGTTCCTCGGCAGGGGGCTGTGGGCCCGCTCGATCCTGGCGGAGCTGCGCCGGCCGGGCTGGTGGGCGCAGGGGGCGCTGCTGGCCGGTTACGCGGTGCTCTACCTGCTGCGCCGCGACAGCGCCGGGTCCGACGCGCTGACCGGGCCGAAGGCCGAGCTGGTGCCGGGGGTGGTGCGCCGGCTGCTGGGCGAGACGTTCCCGACAGGCGCCGTGGGCGGGCCGCTGCGCTGGGGCGGCGTCACCGCCACCGGGGGCCTCGCGGACCCGGAGGCGGTCACGGTGGTGGCCTCGTGGGCGCTGATCGCGCTGCTGGTGGCGCTCACCTGCGTGTACCGGCGGCGGGCCTGGCGGGCGTGGGCGATCCTGGCCGCCTACGTCGTGGTGGCCGACGCGGTCCCCACGGTGATCGCCCGCGCCACGCTGTGGGACATGGTGGGGGCCGAGACGCGCTACGTCGCCGACGCCGCCGTGCTGTTCGCCCTCTGCCTGGCCCTGGCCGCGCTGCCGGTCGCCGGGGAGGAGGACGCCGTGCGGCGGCGGACGCCCGGCGGCCTGCCCGCCGCGGCGGGCACGCTCACGGCCGCCTTCGTGGTCGCGGCGCTGGTCTCCACCAACGCCTACGCCGACACCCTCACCGGCGACCGCGTCAGGACCTATCTGGACGCCGCCCGGCAGTCGCTGGCCGAGGCCCCGGACCTCGACGTGTACGACCGGCCGGTGCCGCCGCACATCGTGCTGCCGTGGAACGGCTCCCGGCGGCTCACCTCGAACGTGCTGGGCCCGCTGGCCGACCCGGAGACGCGGCGGCGGATGCGCGACCCGCGCCCGTCGGCCAGGCCGTACGTGTTCGACGACGCCGGGAAGCTGGTGCCGGTGGGCCGGGTGGTGCCGTTCTTCGACGAGGTGGCCGGGGCCGAGTGCTATCCGGCGGGCGCGGTGTTCCCCGTCGAGTCGATGGGCGGGCCCGGCATGGTGGTCGCCCTGGCCTACACCAGCGAGGTGCCGGTGCGGGTGGTGGCCGACCTGGGCGGCACGGAACGGGCGGCGAGCCTGCCCGCCACGCCCGCCGACGGCGGCCTGTTCTACGTCCCGCACGACGGCGCGGGCGCCGGGCTGCGCGTCACCGTGGCGGGCGCCGGGGCTCAGGACTTCTGTCTCAGGGCGGTCGCGTTCGGCGAGCCGGGGCCCGCCCTGTGAGGCACGAACCGGATCAGCGCCCTGGCCGGCTCCTCGACCCAGCGGTAGGTGAGCGCCGACAGCCCGACCGTGATCGCACCGATCGCGACCAGGTTGACCAGCAGGTTGCCGCTCCACGGCTGCTGCCCGGTGAAGTCGTACCAGAGATAGATCACCACGAACTGCCACAGGAACACGCCGTAGGAGATCTCGCCCAGCCGGCTCATCACCCGCCCGCCGATCACCCGCCGCACCCGCGTGACCCCCTCGGGCTCCAGCGCGGCGGGCGCCACCAGGCAGAAGGCGATGACCGTGTAGAGGAGCTGCTCGGAGAACGCGGTCCAGATGCCGCCCAGGCCGACGAAGCGCGGCCCGGTGAGCGGCGTGGCCGCGATGGCGTACGCCAGGCCGGCGATGACCCACAGCGTGCCCCACGAGGCCGCCAGGGCCGCGCCCAGCCGCCGTGCCGGGCCGTCCTCTGCCCTGGCCCAGACGGTCAGCACCGCCAGGGCCATGCCGGGCACGAAGAACGTCCACGAGCGCGGCAGCCACACGTTCATCCACGGCCGGTACTCGGGGAAGTACTCGAAGATCGTGTACACGTACGAGAGCGCGCCGAAGACGGCCAGGCCGATCAGCAGGCGCTTGGCGCGGGCGGCGACGCCGGGCCCGGCCCGCAGCGCGAAGGCGCGCAGGGCGGCGGCCATGAGCGGCAGCGTGAGGTAGAAGGCCGCCTCGACCGCGAGGCTCCACATCTGGCCGAGCCCCTTGGGCCCGAGGCCGAACCACCACGGGTCGAGGTCGTAGATGTGCACCAGGAACAGCATCTTCGCCCACGTCCACACGTCGCCGCGGTGCGCGCCGCCCCACAGCAGCAGCGCGACGGCGACGACCAGCCAGTACGCGGGGACGATCCGGAAGAAGCGCCGCCACAGGTAGCGGCCGGCGGCGGGCTCGGGGTCGCCGGTCAGCAGGGCGGCCGCCCACGGCCGGTAGAGCAGCAGGCCGGAGAGCGTGAAGAAGATCGGCACGCCGATCTCGCCGCGCGACAGCAGCCCGCCGAGGAAGCCGGGCTGGAGCGCCGTGCCCGCCTCCATGGAGACGTGGAAGAGCAGGACCGCGAGGGCGGCGACGGCGCGGATGCCGTCGAGCGCGGGCTGGCGGCCGGACACCACGGGTCTGCCCGCCGATGTAGAACCTGTTTCGGTCACGTTTCCGCATCCCTGGTGACGTCGCTCACTGGCGGCAATAACATACCGGCAAGTAGAACTCGTTTTCAGTACGTAATCGCCCAAAACCGGCATCCGTGCACCTGTCCCATGGAGGTTCCATGAACCGGGTCGTTGGAAGCGTTCTGATCGCCATCGGTGCCTTTCTCGTCGTGCTGTCCCCCCTGACGCACTTCCAGGTGGCCTCGGCGCTGATCGCCGCCAAGGCCGACCAGTACGGGATCAGCAACCTCCGGGCCACGGGCGCACAGTACTTCAGCGCCGCCGACGGCAAGGTGCTGACCGCCGACCTCGACATCACCGTCACCACCCGGGGCGACGTCAAGGGAGCCGAGGGCGACACGGTCGTCTGGGACGAGTTCACCTACGTCAACGACGTCACCCACAGCAAGCCGATCGACTACACCGAGCGGCGCAGCGCCTTCGACAAGCGCTCCGGCGTCGGCCTCAACTGCTGCGGCGTCAGCATCGACAAGGAGCCCGTCCAGCTCCAGGGCCAGATCTACAAGTTCCCCTTCGACGTGGAGAAGAAGAGCTACCAGGTCTTCAACTCCACGGCCGGCAAGGCGTTCGAGGCCAAGTTCGTCGCCGAGGAGCAGGTCAACGGCCTGACCGTGTACAAGTTCGAGCAGACGGTCCCGGAGACCAAGACGGAGACCAGGACCGCCCCCGCCGCCTGGTTCGGCATGGGCGAGTCGGGTGACGTCCAGCTCGACCGCGTCTACTCCGGCGTCAACACCTACTGGATCGAGCCGGTCACCGGCGCGCCCGTCAAGCAGGAGCAGCAGCGCAACGAGGTGCTGCGCAGCCAGGACGGCGTCGAGCGGTCCAAGGCGTTCGTCGCCCACGCCAAGATGACGGACGAGACGGTCAAGAAGCTCGTCGACAGCGCCGCCGACAGCAAGAGCCAGATCACGCTGATCAGGACCACGATCCCGCTCGTGCTGGCGATCGTCGGCGTCGTGCTGCTGGCCGTGGGGATCTTCGCGGTGAGCCGCAAGCGCGCATGAGCCAGGACGGGGTGGTGGCGCGGCCCGTCGCCGCGCCCGTCCTCGGGCTGATCAGGGCGGCCCGGCCGCGCCAGTGGCTGAAGAACGTGCTGGTGCTGGCCGCGCCCATGGCCGCCGGAGTGATCGGCGAGCCGCGCAGCCTGCTGGCGGCGATGCTCGTGTTCGCCGCGTTCTGCCTGGCCGCCAGCGGGTCCTACCTGCTCAACGACGCCGCCGACGTGGCCGCCGACCGGCTGCACCCGCGCAAGAGCAAGCGGGCGGTCGCCTCCGGCGTGGTGCCGGTGCCGGTGGCGCGCTGGACCGGCGTGGCGCTCATGGTGCTCGCCCCCGGCGTCGCCGCGCTCACCGGCGACTGGCGTCCGGCCGCCGTCGTGGCCGGCTACCTGGCCCTGACCCTCGCGTACACGCTGTGGCTCAAGCACGTCGAGGTCGTGGACCTGATCGCGGTCGCCGGCTGCCACGTGGTCCGCGCCTACGCCGGGGCCGTCGCCGTGGACGTGCCGGTGACCGGCTGGTTCCTCGTCGTGGTGTCGCTGGCCGCGCTGCAGCTCGTCGCGGGCAAGCGGGAGACCGAGCTGCGCGCCCAGGGCGTGAGCGGCACCCGCGCCACGCTGGCCGCCTACACGCCCGCCTACCTGTCCCAGGTCCGCGTCATGTGCTCGGGCGCGATGATCGTGACCTACTGCCTGTGGGCGCTCAACGCGCACGCGAACCTGTTCTACGGGCTCAGCATCGTGCCCTTCGTGCTGCTCGTCCTGCGGCACAATCTCCTGGTGGACCGGGGGATCGGAGAAGAGCCCGAGGAGCTTGCCGTGCGCGACCCGCAGATCAGGATCTTCGCCGCGCTGCTGATCGCGCTGGCAGGGCTGGGGATCTACACATGACGACGTTCCTGACCGGGTGGGGCCGCACGTCACCCTCCCCGGCGACCGTGGTCAGGCCGCGCGACGCCGCCGAGGTGGCCGCGCTGGTCGGCGCCGCCCCCGGCCGCGGCCTCCTGGCCCGCGGCCTCGGCAGGGCGTACGGCGACGCCGCCCAGAACTCCGGCGGCCTGGTCCTCGACTGCACCGGGCTGGGCGGCTGGAGCTTCGACGAGGCGACCGGGCTGGTGACCGCCTCGGCCGGGGTGAGCCTGCACGAGCTGATGACGGCCCTGGTGCCGCGCGGCTGGTTCGTGCCCGTCAGCCCCGGCACCCGTCACGTCACCGTCGGCGGCGCCGTCGCGGCCGACGTGCACGGCAAGAACCACCACCGCGACTCCTCCTTCGGCGCCCACCTGCGCTCGCTCACGCTGGTCACGGCCGACGGCGCGGTGCGCACGCTCACCCCGGACGAGCCGCTGTTCCACGCCACCGTGGGCGGCATGGGGCTGACCGGCGTGGTGTGCGAGGCGACGTTCGGCTGCGTGCCCGTGGCGAGCTCCCTCATGCGGGTGGACGTGCGGCGCACCGGCGACCTGGACGAGACGCTGGCCGCCATGGCCGACGACGACGACCGCCACCGCTACACGGTCGCCTGGATCGACCTGCTGGCGCGCGGGCGCCGGATGGGGCGCGGCGTGCTGACCAGCGGCGACCACGCCGAGCGTGGCGCCCGCGACTTCGCACCCCGCACCCTGCTGCGCGCCCCCCGCCGGGCCCCCGGCGGGCTGCTCAACGGCGTGAGCGTGCGGGCCTTCAACGAGGCGTGGTATCGCAGGGCGCCCCGGCGGGCGAGCGTCGTGCAGGGGATCGCGCCGTTCTTCCACCCGCTCGACGCCGTCGAGGGCTGGAACCGCGTCTACGGCCCGCGGGGCTTCGTCCAATACCAGTTCGTGGTGCCGTTCGGAGCCGAGAAGACGCTGCGGGAGATCGTCGGACGGCTGTCGTCGACCGGGACCGTGTCGTTCCTGACCGTGCTCAAGCGGTTCGGAGCCGGGTCCAGCGGGCTGCTGTCGTTCCCGATGCCGGGCTGGACGCTGGCCCTCGACATCCCGGCCGGGCAGCGCGGGCTGGGCCGGCTGCTGCGCGGCTTCGACGAGCGGGTCGCCGAGGCGGGCGGGCGCGTCTACCTGGCCAAGGACTCGCGGCTGCGAGCTGACATGATGGCCCGCATGTATCCCGGGCTGGACCGGTGGCGGCGGATCAGGGACGAGGCCGACCCCGCCGGGCTGTTCCGCTCCGACCTGGCCAGGAGGCTCGGCCTGTGAAGAACGCTCTGGGCGCGGTCGACACCGTGCTGCTGCTCGGCGGACGCAGCGAGATCGGGCTGGAGATCGTCCGGCTGCTGGTGGGGCTGGGCGCGAGCCGGATCGTACTGGCGATGCGCGAGCCCGGCGGCCCGCCGCCCGCCGTGACGCCGAACGTCGAGCGGCCCGCCGGGGCGGCGCCGCCCGAGGTGCACGTGCTGCCGTTCGACGCGCTCGACGCGGCCTCCCACGGCGAGGTCTTCGACAAGGCGGTGGAGCTGGTCGGCGACCTCGACGTGGTGATCTCCGCGTTCGGCGTGCTGGGCGGCCAGGACGCCTACGACGCCGACCCGGCGGCGGCCATGACCGACGTGGCCGTCAACTACGGCGCGCACGTGTCGGCGGGCCTGCACGCGGCCCGGGTGCTGCGCCGCCAGGGCCACGGCACGCTCGTGGTGCTGTCGTCGGTGGCGGGCGCGCGGGTGCGCCGGGCCAACTTCGTGTACGGGTCGGCCAAGGCCGGGCTCGACGGGTTCGCGCAGGGGCTCGGCGACGCGCTGCACGGCACCGGGGCCCGGGTGCTGATCGTGCGGCCGGGGTTCGTGATCGGGCGGATGACCGAGGGGCTGACGCCGGCGCCGCTGTCGTCGACGCCCCGGCAGGTGGCGCTGGCCACGGTGCGGGCGCTGCGTGAGGGCCGAGCGAGCGTGTGGGTGCCTCCGGCGCTCGGGCCGGCGTTCGGCCTGATGCGGCTGCTGCCCCGCGCGCTCTGGCGCCGGATGCCGCGTTAGAACCCGTTCCACAGAACCCGGTGTAGCCGAACCGCGGAGTAGAACACGTTGCAGTTGGCGGGGTCGCGGCTTATCGTCGAGCCATGCGGACCCGGGTCACGGACATGTTCGGAATCGACCTCCCGATCTTCGCTTTCAGCCACTGCCGGGACGTGGTGGCGGCCGTCAGCCGCGCCGGAGGGATGGGCGTGCTCGGCGCGCTCTACTTCACCCCGGAAGAGCTCGAACGGGAGCTCAAGTGGATCGACGACCACGTGGACGGCAAGCCGTACGGCGTCGACGTGGTCATGCCCGCCTCCTACGAGGGCGCCGACTTCGCGCCCGAGGAGCTCGTCGGCCGCCTCCAGGGGATGATCCCGCAGGGGCACCGGGAGTTCGTCGACGGCCTGCTGGCCGCCCACGGCGTGCCGCCGCTCGGCGAGGACGCCGACGCCGGCCGGGTGCTGCTCGGCTGGACAGACGCCACCGCCCGCCCGCAGGTCGAGGTCGCGCTGCGGCACCCGATCGCGCTGCTGGCCAACGCGCTCGGCCCGCCGCCCGCCGACATCGTCGAGCTGGCCCACGCGCACGGCGTCAAGGTCGCCGCGCTGGCCTCCACGCCCCGCCACGCGCTCAAGCAGGTCGAGGTCGGCGTGGACGTGGTCGTCGCGCAGGGCACCGAGGCCGGCGGCCACACCGGCGAGATCTCCACCATGGTCCTCATCCCGCAGGTGGTCGACGCGGTCGACGTGCCCGTGCTGGCGGCGGGCGGGATCGGCAACGGCCGCCAGATGGCCGCCGGGCTGGCGCTCGGCGCGGAAGGCGTGTGGACCGGCTCGCTCTGGCTCACGGTCGAGGAGGCCGACACGCCGGAGATGGCCAAGCGGCGCATCCTGGAGGCCACCTCCCGCGACACGGTCCGCTCCCGGAGCTGGACGGGCAAGCCCGCCCGCCTGCTCAGGAACGAGTGGACCGACGCCTGGGAGTCGGCCGGGTCGCCGGGCACGCTGCCGATGCCGCTGCAGTTCATGCTGGTGTCGGACGCGCTGCGGCGCATCGGCCGCTCCGATGCCGCCGAGCTGGCCACGTTCCCGGCGGGCCAGATCATCGGCATCACCAACCAGGTCCGCGCCACCAAGGACGTCGTCTTCTCCCTCGTCGAGGAGTACGCCGACGCCCTGGAGCGGCTGGAGCGCATCACCCGCGACTGAGCGGCGCGTCAGCGGCCCCGGTAGACGGGCAGGCGCTTCTCGCGGAAGGCGAGCGTGCCCTCCTTGGCGTCCTCGGAGCCGATGACCGGCCAGCCGAGCTCGTCGGAGACCTTGAGCGCCTCGGGCTCCGGCAGGCCGAGCGTGTCGCGGTAGGCGCGCAGGATGGCCTGGACGGCCAGCGGGCCGCTGGCCGCGACGTCGGCGGCCAGCTTCAGCGCCTCGGGCAGCGCCTGCCCGTCGGGGACGACGCGGTTGACCAGCCCCATCGACAGGGCCTCGGCGGCGGTGACGGCCCGCCCGGTCAGCAGGAGGTCCATGGCGTGGCAGTACGGGATCTGCCGGGGCAGCCGGATCGCGCTGCCGCCCATCGGGAACAGCGCGCGCCTGGCCTCGAACAGGCCGAGCGTGGCCGACTCGGCGACGATGCGCAGGTCGGTGCCGACCAGCAGCTCGGTGCCCCCGGCCACGGCGTGGCCCTCGACGGCGCTGATGATCGGCTTGGTGGGCAGGTCGGCGCGCAGCAGGCCCTTCCAGTGGTAGTCGGCGATCTTCGCGCCGCGCGCCTGGACCTCGGGGTCCTGCGGCGGCCGGCCCATGGCCTTGAGGTCGGCGCCCGCGCAGAACGTGCCCTGCGCGCCGGTCAGGACGGCGACGCGGACGGACGGCTCGGCCGACACGTACGCCCATGCGCTCGCCAGGCCGATCAGCATGTCCGACGACAGCGCGTTGCGGGCCTCGGGGCGGTCCATGGTGACGACGACCACGTGGCCGTCCCGTTCGACGCGGCAGTGGGGGGTGCTGATCGGCAGCGATTCCACGGACACCTCCTGAAATCAAGCGCTTGCTCCCACATTAGCGGCGGGTTACGCTCCCGGAAAGAAACGAGAACAGGTTCTCGTTTGTCTGCGCCCGGGTGAGGAGTTCCGATGGGCACGCTCGGTTTCTGGAGACTGGCGCAGGCGGACCCCGGCTGGGTCGCCGCCGTGGACCCCGACGGCACGGAACATCGCGCCGGTGACCTGCTGGCCAGGGCGAACCGGCTGGTGCACGGCCTGCGCGAGCTCGGGCTGCGACCCGGCGACGGCTTCTGCGGGCTGGTGCCCAACGGGGCCGACGGCCTGGTGCTCTACCTGGCCGCGTTACAGGCGGGCTGGTACTACACGCCGATCAACTGGCACCTGACCGGCCCGGAGATCGCCTACATCCTGGCCGACAGCGAGGCCCGCGCGTTCTTCGCGCACCCGCGCTACGCGGCCGAGGCCGCCCGCGCCGCCGAGGCCGTCGACCCCGGCAGGTGCTTCGGCGTCCCGGAGCTCCCCGGCTTCCGCCCGCTGAGCGACCTGACCGACGGCAGGCCGGACACCCTGCCCGGCGACCGGACGGCCGGCGCCACCATGCACTACACCTCCGGCACCACCGGCCGGCCCAAGGGCGTGCGCCGCCCGCTCAGCGGCCTCGACCCCGACGACGCGGCCGAGCTGATGACGTTCCTGCCCGGCCTGTTCGGCATCACGCCCGGCCGCCCCAACGCCCACCTGGTCACCTCGCCCGGCTATCACACGGCCGTCACCCAGTTCGGCGGCACCGCCCTGCACATGGGCCACACCCTCGTGTACATGGACCGGTGGGACGCCGAGGAGATGCTGAGGCTCTGCGAGCGCCACCGGGTGACGAACTCGCACATGGTCCCCACGCACTTCAAACGCCTGCTGTCGCTGCCCGCGGAGACCCGGGACCGCTACGACCTGTCGTCGCTGAGGTGGATGATCCACGCCGCCGCGCCCTGCCCGGTGCCGGTCAAGCGGGCGATGCTGGACTGGTGGGGCGACTGCGTCTACGAGTACTACGCGGCCACCGAGGGCGGCGGCACCCTGGCCACCCCCGCCGACTGGAAGGCGCACCCCGGCACCGTCGGGCGGGCCTGGCCGATCAGCGAGCTGCTCGTCGTCGACGACGCGGGCGACCCGGTGCCCACCGGCACCCCCGGGACCATCTACATGAAGATGATGGGCGCCTCCTTCGAGTACAAGGGCGACCCGGCCAAGACCGAGGCGAACCGGCTCAAGGACTACTTCACCGTCGGCGACATCGGCTACCTGGACGAGGACGGCTTCCTGTTCCTGTGCGACCGCAAGGCCGACATGATCATTTCGGGCGGGACCAACATCTACCCCGCCGAGATCGAGAACGAGATCGTCGTCCACCCCAAGGTCGCCGACGTGGCCGTCTTCGGCATCCCGGACGAGGAATGGGGCGAGCAGATCAAGGCCGTCGTCGAGCCCGCCCCCGGCGCCGAACCCGGGCCCGAGCTGGCCCGGGAGATCCTGGCCTCGCTGGAGGGCCGGCTGTCGCGGATGAAGTGGCCCAGGACCGTCGACTTCATCGCCGAGATGCCCCGCGAGCCCAACGGCAAGCTGCTCAAACGCAAGCTCCGGGCGCCCTACTGGGAGGGACACGAGCGTGCCATCTGACGAGCCGCTGACGGCCGAGCACGTGCTGGAGTTCCCCGGCGGCTACACGCGCACCACCGGGCCGGTGATCGGCCGGTTCCTGACCGAGCTGCGCGCCGGGCGGCTCGTCGGCGTGCGCACCGCCGAGGGCCGGGTGCTGGTGCCGCCGCTGGAGTACGACCCCGCGACCGGCGAACCGGTCACCGGCGAGTACGTCGAGGTCGGGCCCGCCGGGACCGTCACGGCCTGCGCCTGGGTGCCCGAGCCGCTGGACGGCCACCCGCTGGACCGGCCGTTCGCCTGGGCGCTGATCAAGCTGGACGGGGCCGACACGGCGCTCGTGCACGCCGTGGACGCGGGCAACCCCAAGGCCGTCGCCGCCGGGACCCGGGTGTGGCCGGTGTGGCGCGGCGAACGCACCGGTCACATCACCGACATCTCCTGCTTCGCGCCGGAGGTGACGAAGATCGTCTCACCGGTGCGGAGCGCGTACACGCTCAGGGCGGGCGGGGCGCTCGGCGTGTTCCTGGAGGGCATCGGGCGCGGCGTGTTCGTCGGCGGGCGATGCGGCGGCTGCGGCAAGGTGTACGTCCCGTACCGGCTGTCGTGCCCGGAGTGCGGCCTGCGGATCGCCGAGCGGACCGAGCTGCCCGGCACCGGCACCGTCACCACCTTCGCGATCAACAACCTGCCCGACCCGCGCGCCCCCGAGGTGCCGTTCGTGTCCGCGTACATCCTGCTCGACGGCGCGGACGTGCCGATGATCGCGCTCGTCGGCGGGGTGCCCGCGCACGAGGTGCGCCACGGCATGCGGGTGCGCGCCGTATGGGTCCCCGAGGACGAGCGGAAGCCGTCGATGGCCAGTGTGCGGTGGTTCGCCCCCACCGGCGAGCCGGATGTGGAGCTGTCATGAGAAGGGTGGCGATCGTCGCCTTCGCCCAGAGCGAGCACACCGACCACGACACCGGGCTGGCCGAGCCGGAGCTGATCCTGCCCGTGATCGACGCGGTCAAGGCGGCCACCGGGCTCAGCCGGTTCGGCTTCACCTGCTCCGGGAGCTGCGACTACCTGGCGGGCGCGCCGTTCTCGTTCGTCTCGGCCCTCGACGCGCTCGGCGCCTGGCCGCCCATCTCCGAGAGCCACGTCGAGATGGACGGCGCCTGGGCGCTGTACGAGGCGTGGGTGCGGCTCCAGCACGGGGACGTGGACAGCGCGCTGGTGTACGGCTTCGGCAAGTCCACGCCCGGCGATCCGCGCACGCTCATGACCCTGCAGCTCGACCCGTACTACCTGGCGCCGCTCGGGCTCGACCAGGTGTCCTACGCGGCGCTGCAGGCGTCGGCGGCGGGCGTGCCGCGCGCGGAGCTGGACGCGATCGTCCGGCGCAGCCGGGCCGACGGGCGGCGCAACCCGTACGCGCTCGACCTGCCCGACGAACTGGCCGCCGACCCCGTCGCGGGGCCGGTGCTGGCCTGCGACGTGGCTCCCGTGACCGACGGCGCGGCCGCGGTCGTGCTCGCCGCCGGCGACCTGGCCGCCGAGCTGTGCGAGCGGCCCGCGTACGTGACCGGCATCGCGCACCGCATCGAGCCGCACTACCTCGGCCTGCGCGACCTGTCCAGGTCCGCGTCCGCCGCCGACGCCGCGCGGGCCGCCGGGGTCGGCAAGGGGCCCGTCGAGGTGGCCGAACTGCACGCGCAGTTCGCGCACGAGGAGCCCATCCTGCGCCGCGCCCTGGAACTGCCGGAC
Organism: Nonomuraea ceibae; assembly: GCF_019396325.1. Lineage (GTDB taxonomy): Bacteria > Actinomycetota > Actinomycetes > Streptosporangiales > Streptosporangiaceae > Nonomuraea > Nonomuraea ceibae. The sequence goes on along the minus strand of NZ_JAHKRO010000082.1, from coordinate 27,718 downwards.
GACACGGTGATCAACCCGTCGGGCGGCCCGCTCGCCGCCAACCCCGTCATGGCCACCGGCCTGATCCGCATCGGCGAGGCCGCCCGCCGCGTCCACGACGGCACCGCCCGGCGCGTCGTCGGCCACGCCGCCGGCGGGCCCTGCCTGCAGCACAACCTCGTCACCGTCCTGGAGGCATGATGGCGCAGCGCTGCGCGGTGATCGGCGTCGGGCAGACGCACTACACGACCAAGCGCCGGGACGTGTCCATGGCCGGGCTGGTGCGCGAGGCCGCGCTGCGCGCGCTGGAGGACGCCGGGCTGACGTTCAAGGACATCGACGCGGTCGTCATCGGCAAGGCCCCCGACCTGTTCGAGGGCGTCATGATGCCCGAGGCGTACCTGGCCGACGCGCTCGGCGCCGCCGGCAAGCCGATGATGCGCGTGCACACCGCCGGCAGCGTCGGCGGCTCCACCGCCCTCGTCGGCGCCGGGCTCGTCCAGGGCGGCGTGCACGAGCGGGTGCTCGTCGTCGCCTACGAGAAGCAGTCCGAGTCCAACGCCACCTGGGCGCTGTCCACGCACCTGCCGTTCAGCTCCTCCCTCGTCGTCGGCGCGGGCGGCTACTTCGCCCCGCACATCCGCGAGTACATGCGCCGCACCGGAGCCCCCGGCCACATCGGCACGCTCGTGGCCGTCAAGGACCGGCTCAACGCGCTGCGCAACCCGTACGCGCACCTGAAGATCCCCGGCATCGACCGGGCGATGGTCGAGTCCACCCCCATGCTGTGGGAGCCGATCCGCTACCTGGAGACCTGCCCGTCCAGCGACGGCGCCTGCGCGCTCGTGCTGTCGTCCGAACGCGCCGCCACCGGCACCCCCGCCTGGGTGCACGGCGGCGCCATGCGCTCCGAGCCGATCTTCCGTGCCGGGCGCGACACCGTCAGCCCGCAGGCGGGCAAGGACTGCGCCGCCGACGTCTACCGGCAGGCCGGCGTCACCGACCCCCGGCGGCAGATCGACGTCGCCGAGGTGTACGTGCCCTTCTCCTGGTACGAGCCGATGTGGCTGGAGAACCTGGGATTCGCCGCCGAGGGCGAGGGCTGGAAGCTGACCGAGTCGGGCGCCACCGCGCTCGACGGCGACACCCCGTGGAACCCCTCGGGCGGCGTCCTGTCCAGCAACCCGATCGGCGCGTCCGGGCTGATCAGGTTCGCCGAGGCGGCGCTCCAGGTGCGCGGCGCGGCGGGGGAGCACCAGGTGGACGGCGCCCGGCTGGCGCTCGGGCACGCCTACGGCGGAGGAGCCCAGTTCTTCGCGATGTGGATCGTCGGACGGGAGAAGCCCTGATGGAGTTCAACCACGCTGACCTGTACGAAGGGCTCGCGGACGCGATCGGGGACCGGGTCGCCGTGGTCTGCGGCGCCGAACGCCGCACCTACGCCGAACTCGACGCCGAGGCCAACCGGCTCGCCCACCACCTGAAGGACCTCGGCGTCCGGCCCGGCGAGCACGTCGGCATCCACCTGTGCAACGGCGTCGAGTACGTCGCCGGGCTGCTGGCCGCCCTCAAGATCCGGGCGGTGCCCGTCAACGTCAACTACCGCTACGTCGAGGCCGAGCTGCTCTACCTCTACCGCGACTCCGACATCCGGGCGCTGCTCTACGACGTGGAGTTCGACGCCCGGGTGGCCGCCGTCGCCGGCGACGCGCCCCGGCTGGAGCACCTGATCGCCGTCGGCGGGTCGTCGGCCGTCCCGTACGCGGTCCCGTACGAGGAGGCGTTACGCGCCGGGCGGCCCGAGCGCGGGTTCGGGCCGCGCTCCGGGCAGGACGTGTACATCATCTACACCGGCGGCACCACCGGCCTGCCCAAGGGCGCCATGTGGCACGTCGAGGACCTGTTCATGGCCTTCGGCGGCGGCAACCCGTACGGCGAGCCGCGGGCCACGCCCCGCGAGGTGGTGGAGGAGGCCACCAGGACCGCCCCGATGATCATGATGGCGGCGCCGCCCCTCATGCACGGCGCCGCCCAGATGGCCACGTTCATCACCTGGTGGATGGGCTCCACCATGGTGTACGTGCGCAAGTTCCACGCCGCCGAGGTGTGGCGGACCGTCGAACGCGAGCGCGTCTTCACCCTCAACATCACCGGCGACGCCATGGCCAGGCCGCTCGCCGAAGCCCTGGAGGCCGGCTCGTACGACGTGTCCTCGCTGTGCGTCGTCAGCTCCACCGGCGCCATCCTCAGCGGGGCGGTGCGCGACCGGCTCCAGGAACTGCTGCCCAACGTGATCATCCTCGACAACTTCGGCTCCACCGAGTCCGGCTACACCGCCTCCGGCATCGCCGGCTCCTCGCCCGAGACCGGGCTGCGCTACCGGCCGAACGCCACCGCCGGGCTGGCGGTGCTCGACGACAAGCTGCGCCCCGTCACGCCCGGCTCCGGCGAGCTCGGCACCGTGGCCAAGGCCGGGCGGATCGCGTTCGGCTACTACAACGACCCCGGCAAGACCGCCCGCACCTTCGTCACCGACTCCGCGGGCACCCGCTGGCTGCTGACCGGCGACCTGGCCAGCGTCGAGCCGGACGGCACCGTCAACGTGTTCGGCCGCGGGTCGCAGTGCGTCAACACCGGGGGCGAGAAGGTCTTCCCCGAGGAGGTGGAGGCCGTGCTCAAGGGGCATCCCGCCGTCTTCGACGCCGTCGTCACCGGCGTGCCCGACGAGCGGTGGGGCAGCAGGGTCGCCGCCGTGATCGAGCCCCGGCCCGGCCTGCACGTCACCGAGGCCGAGCTCGACGCCCACTGCCGGCGGCTGCTGGCCGGCTACAAGGTGCCGCGCGCGTGGGCGTTCGTCGCCGAGATGATCCGCTCCCCGGCCGGCAAGGCCGACTACCGGTGGGCCAAGCAGGTGCTCACCGGAGGGTGATCACTGGGCATCGGTAGCGCGCAGCACCGTCTCGCGCACCCCGGCGGCCATGGCACGCAGCGGTGCCACGCGGTCCGCCTGCTCCGGGGGCACCCGCTCCTGCTCCGCCAGCGACCAGCCCGCCGCGTCCAGCGCCGCCCCCGGCCGGTCGAGCGCCACCAGCCCCGCCGCCAGATACGCGTACGTCAGCGCCGACGTCGCCGGGTCGTCAGGCTCGTCGCACAGGTCGGCCGCCCGCTCCAGCAGCGCCACCGCCTCCGCCGTCCGGCCCGCCTCCAGCAGCGCGATCCCGTACAGCGCCGCCGCCCGGCCGCCGCCCGGCACGTCCGCCGCCCGCGCCAGCACCGTCAGATCCGGCCGGCCCAGCTCGTGCAGCAGCCCGCCCAGCCGCCCCAGCGCCGCGCCCAGCTCCGCCCCGTAACGGGCCGGATCGCACGCGGCCAGGCACTCCAGCACCCGCACCGCCAGCTCCGCCCCGTCCGCCGCCGTCTCCGGATCGCCGACGACCTCCGTTACCGCCGCGTACGTCTCCAGGCAGCGCCCCAGCAGCTCGTACGCCTCCGCGCCCGCCCGCACCGGGACGTCACGCTCCAGCGCGGCGGCGTGGTCCGTCAACGGCGGCAGCAGCTCGGCCATCGCCTCCGCCAGCCGCGCCCGCTCCCCGGGGCCGCCGCGCGAGGCGGCCTCGAACGCCACCCCGAGATAACCGGCCAGCTCGCCCAGCACCTCCAGGCCGCCCGCCGGACCCTCCAGCGCCCGCCCGTAGAACGCCGCCGCCTCGGCCGGCTCGCCCTGGTCCACGTACCGCCCGCCCAGCCGCAGCAACGCCAGCCGGTGCGTCGCCGCGACCTCGGGAGCCACCGGGACCTGCTCGTCGAACAGCCCCGACAGCAGGGTCGTCCCGCGCACCAGCTCCACCGCCGCCCGCTCACCGTCGCCGAGCAGGCTCCGGCACAGGCCGCTGAGCTGCAGACACGTACCGGCCAGCACCTCACGGCCCACCGGCGGCAGCACCGCCAGCGCCGCACCGGCCGCCTCCAGCGCCCCCTCCAGATCGCCCCTGGCCAGCCGGATCCCGCCGCGCAACCGCAACGCCCCGGCCAGCGCCGCCACCCCCACCCCGGCGGGCACCCCCCACTGCCTCGACTCCCGCGACGGCTGCTCCACCTGGGCGCGCAGCAGCTCGACCAGTCGGTCCGCGGCAGCCTCCGCCTCCGCGTCGCGGCGCGTCCTGGACAGCGCCGTGGCCGCCAGCACCAGGCGCTCCACCAGCTCCAGCCGCACCTCCGGCCCGCACGCCGCCACCGCCGCCGTCAGGTGCGGCACCGCCTCCTCGTCCCGGCCCAGCGCCACCAGCGACCGGCCCAGCGCCGCCGCCACGCCCCCGGCCAGTCCCGTACGCGCCTCCGCAGGGACGTACCGGTCGAGCAGCTCGGCGGCCTGCTCCGCCAGCACCACGCCGTCCGCCGGGCGGCCCGTCGCCGCCCACGTCCAGGCGAGCCTGGCCTGCACCGCGACATGCTCGCGCACGTCGCCGTCGCCGCGCCGGTGGTCGGCCAGCTCCCGTTCGGCCTTGGTCACGTCCTCCTCGGGGCGCACGCTCGACACCAGGTTGATCAGCGCCGGCGGAGGCGGCGCCGCCTCCGCCTCCCGGCCCCGCTCCACGGCGGCGAGCACGTCCACCCGCCGCTCGCCCCGCTCCCGGTACAGCTCCGCGGCCCGCTCCAGGTACGCCGTGCCGTCGACGTTGCGGCCCAGCTCCAGCAGGCACATGCCGAGCAGCCGCGCCCCCCTCGCCGACAGGCCGCCGCCGGTCGCCGCCTCGCGCAACGGCTCCAGCGCCTCCTCCGCGCGCCCGTCACCCAGCAGGCACTCGCCCAGGTCGAGCAGCCGCCGTACGAGCTCGGGCCGATGCCCGTCCGGCTCCGTCACCACCAGCGCCCGCAGGCACGCCACGGCCTCGGCCGCGCTCACGGCCGCCTCGCCGTAGCGGCCCCGGTCCGCGTACAGCCCGGCCAGCTCCCCGGCCGCCGACGCCAGCTCCGCACCCAGGCCCGGCTCCCGCGCGGCCGCCCCGCGCAGCCTCGCCACCGCCTCGGCCGCCGGGACCAGCGCCCCGTCCGCCTTCCCCAGCCGCCCGGCCACCCGCCGCAACGCCCGCCACACACCCTCGTCCGCCGCCTCCGGCAGGGCCCGCGTGGCGGCGGCCGCCAGCGCCGTCCCGAGCTCCCTCAGCCTGCCCTCGTCCAGCGCCATCCCGGGCCCCATCGGCATCGGCCCGCCCGTCATGTCCCCGGCCCGGCCCGCGCCGGTGCCTGCGAGCAGCACGTCCCCGACGGCCCCGGCCAGCTCCACGTCCCCGCCCGCAGCCGCGAACGCCGCCACCGCCTCCCCGAGCCGACCCGCCCCGAGCAGCGCACACGCCAGGTTGTACTGCGCCCCGGCGGCCTGCCCGGCATACCCGGCCTCCACCTCGGCCAGCCGCCGAAACCGCCCCGCCGCCTCCCGCGCCACATCCACCGGGGTAGGGGCGCCCACCGTTTCCCGCGCTGCGGGCTCCGGGGGCGGCGCGTCCGTTGCCTCGGGCGCTCGCTCGTGCGGCGGCCTCTCCCGGGGTGCGGCCGGTGGGTGCCCGGTGGCCGTCTCTCGTGCTCGTCCGTGTGGTGCGGGCTCGCGTGACGGCGTCTCCCCGGGTGGGGTGGTCAGGAGGAGGCAGGCGGCGTGGTTGAAGAGGGCCTGGGCGGCCGGGTGGGTGTCCGGGGGTGTGGTGGCGAAGGTCTCGACGGCCTCTGCCGCGGCGGCGGTCGCCTCCGGGAGCCTGCCCAGGGCCGCCAGCCGGACGGACAGGTCCGACAGGGCGGCGGCCAGCTCGGCGGGGTCGCCGCCGGCGCGCAGCGACTCGGCGCGCAGCTCCGCCAGCGTGGCCTCCAGCGCCCGGAGCCCGAGCTGCCCGGGCGGGCCCGGCGGCACCGCCATCGCCGCCCGGGCCAGCGCGGGCTCGTCGCGTAACGCCCGCACGGCCGCGTCCAGCAGGTCGCCGAGCTGCTCCCCGGGACCGGTGGCCGCCTCGACCGCCATCCGGTCGAGCCGGCCGGTCAGCAGGGCCAGCAGCGCTTCCCGGACCCGCGCGTCGCCGCACGCCGCCCGCAGCACCGCGAGCATCCGCGCCAGGTGCCCGGCCGTGCGCGTCGGGTGGTCGTGCAGGGCGAGCACCAGGTCGGTGAGCTCGTCGACGCCGCCGAGCAGCCGTTCGGCCACGACCGCCGAGGCGGGCCCGTCGTCGTCGAACCCCGCCGCGCCCGGCACCACGGACAGCAGCGCCCGCCGCTCGCCGGGGGCCGGTGCGGTCAGCGTGACGACCGCCGCCGCCTGACGCCAGGCCGGGTCGCCGTGCCTGGCCTGCTCGTGTTCGAGGAGCCGCTCGACGGGGTCGCCGCCGGGCTCGGGGGCCAGTCCCCGTACGCGCATCAGCGCGGCGACGTGCACCTGGAGCGGCCGGTCCGGCTCGTCCTCGCGCGCCTGCGGGTGCCGGTGGGCGGGCCGCTCGTCGCCCACGACGAAGAACCGGCCCGGGGCGGGCTGGTCCTGCCGGGGCGCGGGCGGGGAGCTCACCTGGGCGGAGTGCAGGGTGAAGGCGTGGGTGGCGGCGGTGGCATGGGCGGTGCGTTCGACCGGGCTGAGCGGCCGGGCGTCGAGGTGGATGGCGGTGCGGGTGAGGTGCTTGAGCAGCCCGCCGGCCGCCGCGTCGAAGCGCTGCCACCAGTCGGGCCCGGCGTGGGCCCGTGCCACGAGGAGGACGCGTACGCGAGGGTTGTGCGGGTGGGCGGCCAGCCGCCGGATCAGCTCGCCGGGCAGGGCGGCCGACGGCTCCGGGAGGTCGACGACCAGGAGCGTCGGGCCCAGGGCGTCCAGCGGGACGGCCGGGCCGGACAGGGGCGGGAGGCGGAGGAATCCGGTGTCCCAGCCGATGGAGCCGAGCTCGTCGCAGAGCTCGGCGGCCAGGCGGGTCTTGCCGGTGCCGCCCGCGCCGGTCAGGACCGCGATCGAGAGGCGGTCGGGGCTCGCGGCCCAGCTGCGCAGCGTGGCCAGCTCGTGGGTACGGCCGAGGAACGGGACGACGGCGTGGCGCGGGGCGAGCAGCGCCCAGTCGGGGGAGCCGGGCGGCAGCTCGTCGAGGGCGGACAGCAGCAGGTCGGGCAGGAGGAGGCCGGGCTCGCCGGTCAGCTCCTCGACCTGCTCGGGCCGTACGCCTGCCAGCTCGCGGAACCCGGCGTCGGCGAGCAGCGCGGCGACGGGCACGATGTCCAGCCGGCGGTGGGCGTGCCCGGAGCGGCCGGCGCGCACGACGCCGAGCACCTGCCGGCCGTGAGCGCCGACGAGCGCGGCTCCCGAGAGCCCGAGCCAGTCCGGCAGCGCCACGTCCGCGCCGCCGGGCGCCTCGGCGGGGGGCACGGCGGAGGGCACGGCGGGGGGCACGGTCCAGCCGGTCACGGTGGCGGTGGGCGGGCCCCAGCCGGGGATGCCGTCGAGGTGGCCGGTTGCCGTGATCATGGGGCGGTGGCCGTTCGGGTGGGTGGGGTGGTCGCCGTTGGGGTGGGCGCGCGGGTGGTCGTCGCGGCTGTGGGCGAGGGCGTAGCCGTACGCGACGCAGGGCAGGCCGGCCTGCCGGGTGGCGGCCCAGCGGACGTGGTCGATGCCTGGCACGTTCCGCCAGGGCGCGTCGGGGACGCGGAGGAGGGCGGCGTCGGTGCTGCCGCGCCCGCGCCATACCTGCTCGGCCTCGGCCCACCAGGGCCAGCGCGAGGAGCGCACCTGGCAGGGGGACTCGGGGTCGCGCGCCGAGGTCAGCACGAGGTCGGGGCCGATCACGTACCCGGATCCGGTCGCGCCGACGAGGTCGTCGTGACCGGAGTAGACCTCGACGACCCGCTGGAGCCCGAGGCTGTGCGGTGGCCTGTGCATGGGGCCCGCCTCTTCGCTACATGCCGTCCGAAGTGTCGTCCATGACGAGGGTGTCACCCTTTCCGGCCGCTGCGAAGGCGGTGGCGGGGTGACATGGGGTTCGCCGATGGCGGGTGCCGCGCAGAAACGCCTGAGCCCCCGCCACCCGCTCACTATGGCACTAGAGACACGAAATTTCCGGCTTGTCGCTCTTCTTCGCCGCCTGGCGATCATTCGGGAAGAGGCATGTCACCCGGCGGCTACATCCGCTACGCCTTCTCGCCGGTGAGCCAGGCCGCCAGCCCCAGGTAGACCAGCCCGCTGCCCACGTCGAGCCGCCGCCGCGCCCGGGCCGAGCCGCGCACGTAACCCGCCAGGGCCGACGACAGCAGCGCGTACGTGCCGTCACTGGCCATGCCGAGCACCATCCAGATCAGCCCCAGCACCAGCATCTGCGGCGCGACCGGCCCGGCGGACGGGTCGGTGAACTGCGGCAGGAACGCCAGGAAGAAGATGGCCGTCTTCGGGTTGAGCACGTTGACCACGAACCCCTCCCAGAACATCCGCCGCCTGGACTGCTCCGGCACCGCCACGGCCTCCTCGCCGCCGCCCCGGCGCACCAGCTTGCGCAGCCCGAGCCAGACCAGGTAGGCGACGCCCGCGTACTTGACGACGGTGAAGGCCGTCGCCGAGGCCGCCAGCAGGGCGCTGACCCCGAGCGTGGCGGCGACGACGTGCACCACGGACCCGGCGTGCACGCCCAGGACGGAGACGAGCCCCGCGGACCTGCCCTGGGCGACGCTGCGCGTGACGATGAAGAGCACCGCGGGCCCGGGGACCAGCAGCAGCGCGAGCGTGGCCGCGCAGAAGAGGGCGAGTGTCGTCAGATCCGGCATGCGGCCATCGTAGGAGGGCGCGTCAAAGGGTTTCCCGCAGTGCAGACCCCAGCGCCGACCGTGGTGCCGCCCCCAGTGCCGACCGCAGTGCCGCCAGCAGTGCCTCGGTGGCCGGCGGGTGCGGCGGCTCGCCGTAGACGGCGGCGTAGACGTGCCTGGTCGAGCCCGGGATCGGGGTCGCCGACACCTCCGGGTGGCGGTGCGCGCGCAGCGCCAGCCCCGGCAGGACGGTGACGCCCATCCCGGCGGCCACCAGCGCCTGCACGGCCACGATGTCGTCGCTGGTGAACGTGATGTCCGGGGCGAATCCCACCTTGTCGCACAGGTCGAGCAGATGGCTGCGGCACCGGTCGCACCCGGCGATCCACGTCGATCCGGCATGCTCTTCCAGCGTCCGGTCCGGGCCGGGCGAGACCAGGTAGCTCGGGTCGTCGAGCAGGTGGACCATCTGGATGCCGTTGTCCTCCGGCGCGGTGTCGTCGTAGCGGAAGATGACCGCGACGTCGACCCGCCCGGCCCGCAGCAGCCTGAGCGCCTCGGGCGGCTCGGTCTCGGTCAGGTGCAGCCGCAGCCCCGGGTGCTCGCGCCCGAGCAGCCCGGCCGCCACGGGGACGAACGTGCCGAGCGCCGACGGGAACGCCGCCAGCCGCACCCGCCCCGACCGCAGCCCGACGTGCGCGGCCAGGTCGTCCTCGGCGGCGTCGAGCCGGCTCACGATGTCGGCGGCGCGCTCGGCCAGCAGCCGCCCCGCCTCGGTCAGCCGGATGCCGCGCCCGGCCCGCTGGATCAGCTTGGCCCCGGTCTCCGCCTCCAGCCTGGCCAGGTGATGGCTGACGGACGGCTGGGCGTAGTGCAGCTCCTTGGCCGCGGCCGTGAGCGATCCCTTCCGGGCGACCGCCAGCAGGACGCGAAGCCGCACGACATCAAGCATCCATCAACCGTACCTATGAATGAGCCTCATTACTTCTGTTGGACCTATCGATGCCGCCGTAGGACCGTGGAGGAAAGGAGGCAAGCCATGAAGACGACCCTGCGTCCCGGGCTCGGCGAGCTGGTGCCGGGCATCCGCGCGATCACCGACCGCGGCCTCGGCCGCCGCGAGACCGCGTTCGCGGTCGCCGACCTGCTGCGCGACGGGCTCCCCCCGCTGGACATCCTCACCGAGGAGGAGCGCGCCGGCTCACCCGACAGGTACGTGTCCCGCGTGCTGCACGCGCAGGACGCGTTCTCGGTCGTGGCGGTCGTCTGGCGGCCCGGCCAGGACACCGTCATCCACGACCACGTCTCGTGGTGCGCGTTCGGCGTCCTCAGCGGCGTCGAGCACGAGACCCTCTACCGGGACATGGGCGACCACCTGCTGGAGATCGGGCGCGCCGACAACCGGCCCGGCGAGGTCAGCGGCTTCGCGCCGCCCGGCGACATCCACAAGGTGCGCAACACCAGCGCCGAGGTCGGGGTGTCGATCCACGTGTACGGGGCCGACGTGAGCAGGCTGGGCAGCAGCGTCCGTCGCGTCTACGACCTGCCGGTCCGCGCGTCCTCGGCGGCCTCCCGGTCGTAGGCTTCGAGCCGGTCGGCCAGCGCGGCGGGCCGCGACAGCATGACGCTGTGGCTGCCGTCGATCTCGTCGGCCGTCACCCCGAGCCGCGCCCGGGCCATCTCCCGCATGAACGGCGCCGGGAACCAGCGGTCGTCCCGGCAGAGCAGGAAGCGGGTCGGCACGTCCGGCCACCGCTCCAGCGGCCACGGCTCGACGAGCGCCTTGTCCGCGTGCGCCCGGTTGTGCCGCGACGCCTCGGCGGCCAGCTCGGGCGGCACGTCGTGCATGAACAGCGCCACCTCGTCGTCGATGTCCTTGTCGCCGAAGCCGGTGTTGGCCCACCAGTCGCCGGGCGCCTCCCCGGGCACGGGCACCATCGCGGCCAGCATCACCAGCAGGTCGGCCCCGGCCCGGTCGCACACCAGCGGGCCGACGAAGCCGCTCCACGAGTGCGCCACCACGGCCAGCCGCCCGGTGCTCTCCCCTGTGCCCTCCCCGCCGGCCTTCGGGGCCGCTCGCCGGACCGCTTCGGCCACGGTGTCCGCGTAGTCGCCGAGCCCGGCGTCCGGGTCCTCGATGGGCAGGTCGACGGCCACCGTGGTGTGGCCGCGCCGGCGCAGCTCGTCCTCCAGCAGATGCCAGTACCAGGCGCTGCAGCCGCCGCCGTGGATCAGTGCGAACGTCGTCACGCTCACTCCCGGCCGGCGATCGGCGCGGGCAGGCGGCTCTGGAAGTCCAGCACCCCGACCCAGGCGGGCCGGACCGTGATGCGGGCCATGCGCACGCCGGGCCGGTTCGCCTCGGCCACGTTCCTGGCGCCCTGCTCCGGGCCGGCGTAGCGGTGGTGGGCCAGGGCGTACTCCGGGACGATGCCCTCCCAGTCGGTCACCTCGGCCCGGCCCCGGATGAGCAGCACGTCGGGCGGCATGGTGTTGGCGTCGATGGTGATGGCGACGTCGGGCCTGGCACGCAGCGCGGTGATCTTGGCCGCGCCGGCGAACGTGGCCATGACCAGCTCCTCGCCGTTCCAGTGGAACATCGTCGGGTAGACGCGGGGCGTGCCGTCGGAGGCGACGTAGGCGACCCTGGCCAGCTCCGTCGAGACGAGCAGCCTGCGGGCCACCTCGTGCTCCAGCAGCCTGAGGTCGCCCTGCGGCAGTGTGTTCAGGTCGGTCTCCATAGTCCTAAACTAGGACTAGCTGGTGCGAGTTGGCAAGGAGCCTGATGAGAACGTACGACGACCCCTGTGGCATCGCCCGCGCCCTCGACCACGTCGGCGAGCGGTGGGCGCTGCTGATCGTCCGCGAGCTGCTGCTCGGCCCCAAGCGCTTCACCGACCTGCGCGCGGGCCTGCCCGGCGCGAGCCAGAACGTGCTCTCCCTGCGTCTGCGCGAGCTGGAGGAGTCGGAGGTGGTGCGCCGCCGCAAGCTGCCGCCGCCCGCCGCGAGCCAGGTCTACGAGCTGACCGGCCTCGGCCGCGACCTGGAGCCCGTCGTGCTCGCGCTGGCCCGCTGGGGCAGCCGCACGCCGCTGCGCTCCGACCGGCCGCTCAGCCCCGACGCGCTCATGTACGCCCTGAAGTCCACCTTCGACCCCCGGGCCGCCGAAGGCTTCACCGGCAGCGTCGAGCTGCGCCTCGGCGAGCAGAGCTTCCTGGCCGCGGTGGACGGCGGTCGGCTCACGCTGACCCGGGCGGCCGACGGGCAGGCCCCGGCCCAGGCCGTCCTCGACACCGACCCCGGCACGCTGCGCGCCGTCGTGTTCATGGGCGAGCCCTGCGACAGGATGGCCGTCGAGGGGGACAAGCAGGTCGCCGAGCGGTTCGTCCGGCTCTTCCCGCGCCCGGCGACGAGTTCCTGACCCCGCCGGAGTCCAATCCCCCGAACCGACACGGGAAGGACCCCGCCATGGAGACCCATCTCGACGAGCGCTTCAGCGCGCCGGGCGCCACCGCCACGCCGTGGGAGCAGGCCCGCGACGAGCTGGCCCGCGCGCAGACGTACTGGCTGTCGACCGTGCGGGCGGACGGCCGCCCGCACGTCACGCCGCTGATCGCCGTCTGGCACGAGCGCGCGCTCTACTTCTGCACCGGCCCCGGCGAGCAGAAGGCCCGCAACCTGGAGACCAACCAGCGGTGCGCGCTCACGACCGGCGCCAGCACCCTGCGCGAGGGCCTCGACCTGGTCGTCGAGGGCGTCGCCGCCCAGGTGTCCGGCCCCGGCCTGCTCCACGCGCTCGCCGCCGCCTACGTGGCCAAGTACGGCGAGGAGTGGCGCTTCGAGGTGCGCGACGGCGCCTTCCACAGCGAGGAGGGCGGCCGGGCGCTGGTCTTCGAGGTCGCCCCGGACAAGGTGCTCGGCTTCCGCAAGGGCGACTACGCCCAGACCCGCTGGCGCCCCTGACCCCTTGGCTTTCCCTAGACGCCGAGCGCCGAGGGGAGGCTGAGCTCGCGCAGGAACAGCGCCTCGGTGGTGGCCACCCGGCGCAGCTCCTCCAGGTCGAGCCGCTCGTTGGGCGCGTGGATGGCCGCGTCCTCGTCCTCGGCGCCGAACAGCAGGATCTCCGCCGCCGGGAACTGCTTGAGCAGCGTGTTGACCAGCGGGATGGAGCCGCCGGCGCCGACGTCGCGCGGCGGGCGGCCGAAGGCGCGCTCCATGGCGCGGTTGAGCGCCGAGCGGGCCTTGCCGCCGGAGTCGGCCTGGAAGCCGGAGCCCACGGTGAAGTCGCCGAACGACACCTTGACGCCCCACGGCGCCACCTGGCGCAGGAACTCCACGACCGCGTTGACCGTGGTCTTGGGGTCGCCCGCCGGGGGGACGCGGACGGTGACGCGGGCCCGCGCGACCGGCTGGACGGCGTTGACCGCGCCCGAGACGCTGGGCACGTCGAGGCCGGTCACGGTGATCGCGTAGGAGGCCCAGAGGCGGTCGGCGAGCGAGCCGGAGCCGACCAGCGAGACGCCGTCGACGACGCCGGCCGTCTTGCGGAACTCCTCTTCGGAGGGGCCCTGGCCGAGGAAGCTGCCGCGCGGCAGGCCGGGCACGCGGATGTCGCCGTTCTCGTCGTGGAGCGCGCTCACCATGCGCATCAGGGCGGCGAGCGCGTCGGGGGCGGCGCCGCCGAACGAGCCGCTGTGCACGGGCTCGCGCAGGGTGCGCACCTCCATCGTGAAGGCCGCCATGCCGCGCAGCGACGTGGTCACCGCGGGGTCGCCGACGCGCGGGTTGCCGGTGTCGGCGACCACGATGGCGTCGGCGCGCAGCAGGTCGGGGTTGCGCTCGACGAACGCCTCCAGCCGCTCGCCGGCGTACTCCTCCTGGCCCTCGATGATGACCTTGATGCCGACGGGGAAGCGGCCCTGGAAGGCGCGCAGGGCGGTGACGTGGGAGATGATGCCGGACTTGTCGTCGGCCACGCCCCGGCCGAAGAGCTGCCCGTCGATGAGGGTGGGCTCGAAGGGCGGGGTGCGCCAGGCGGCCGGGTCGCCGGCGGGCTGCACGTCGTAGTGGGCGTACAGCAGGACCGTGGGCATGCCGGGCGGGGCCGGCGATTCGCCGTAGACGGCGGGGAAGCTGCCCTCGACGGGGATCTGCTGCACGCGGGCCAGGCCGGTGCTGCGCAGCAGCTCCTCCACCGCCGCTGCCGCCGCCAGCACGGGCTCCTCGGGGTGCCCCGGGAAGGCCACGGAGGGGATGGCGGCCAGGCGCCTCAGTTCCTCGACGGACTGGGGCATGGCTGCCGCGACGGCGCTCTCGATCTGGTCAGGAGTCACGGGTGGGTCCCCCGGGGTCGTTCTCGATAGTTAACGTCTCATTGCATCACACAAGGCTTCACTGTGCGTGAAACCGGATGCTGCATCGGCTAATCTACCTGCGGATTTCGTAGTTGTTACATACCGGTTCTGCGGATCTCGGTTTTCTTGCAGAGTGTCGCGACGCATTCGCTTGGCAAAGCGCAGGTGAAGATGCAGACTGTGGGGAGGTCAGACACAAGGGAAGATAGCTATGACGCAGCCGGAAAACGACGTCCTGAAGGCCGCTCAGGACAACCTGTGGTTGCACTTCACGAGGCACAGCGCCTACCAGCAGTCCGAGGTCCCGACCATCGTCCGCGGTGAGGGCTCCTACATCTACGACATCAACGGCAAACGCTACCTCGACGGGCTGGCGGGACTCTTCGTGGTCCAGGTCGGCCACGGGCGCGGCGAGCTGGCCGAGGCCGCCGCCAAGCAGGCCCAGGAGCTGGCGTTCTTCCCCCTGTGGTCCTACGCGCACCCGAAGGCCGCCGAGCTGGCCCAGCGCCTGGCGGCGATGACGCCGGGCGACCTCAACCGCGTGTTCTTCACCACAGGCGGCGGCGAGGCCGTCGAGACCGCGTGGAAGCTGGCCAAGCAGTATTACAAGCTCGTCGGCAAGCCGCTCAAGCACAAGGTCATCAGCCGCCAGATCGCCTACCACGGCACCCCGCAGGGCGCGCTGTCGATCACCGGCATCCCGGCGTTCAAGCAGATGTTCGAGCCGCTGGTGCCCGGCTCGGTGCGGGTGCCCAACACCAACCACTACCGCGCCGACGAGATCACCGGCGTGCCGGGCATGACGCCCGAGCAGTACGGGATCTGGGCGGCCGACCGGGTGGCCAGGGCGATCGAGATGGAGGGCCCCGACACGGTGGCCGCCGTGTTCGCCGAGCCCGTGCAGAACGCCGGCGGCTGCTTCCCGCCGCCTCCCGGCTACTTCCAGCGGCTGCGCGAGATCTGCGACGAGTACGACGTCCTGCTCGTCTCCGACGAGGTCATCTGCGCCTTCGGCCGGCTCGGCACCATGTTCGGCGGCGAGAAGTTCGACTACGTGCCCGACATCATCACCTGCGCCAAGGGCATGACCAGCGGCTACTCGCCGATCGGCGCCATGATCGCGCACGAGCGGCTGTTCGAGCCGTTCAAGAACGGCGACCAGATGTTCGCCCACGGCTACACCTTCGGCGGCCACCCCGTCTCCGCCGCCGTCGCGCTGGCCAACCTGGACATCTTCGAGCGCGAGGACCTGCTCGGCCACGTCACCAGGAACGAGCCCGTGTTCCAGGCCACGCTCGACGGCCTGAAGGACCTGCCGATCGTCGGCGACGTGCGCGGCTCCGGCTACTTCTGGGGCATCGAGCTGGTCAAGGA
The DNA here is from genome assembly GCF_019396325.1 of Nonomuraea ceibae. Taxonomy (GTDB): domain Bacteria; phylum Actinomycetota; class Actinomycetes; order Streptosporangiales; family Streptosporangiaceae; genus Nonomuraea; species Nonomuraea ceibae. The sequence goes on along the minus strand of NZ_JAHKRO010000082.1, from coordinate 12,266 downwards.
CAAGGCCACCAAGGAGACGTTCGACGCCGACGAGTCGGAGCGGCTGCTGCGCGGCTACCTGTCGCACGCGCTGTACGACGCCGGCCTCTACTGCCGGGCCGACGATCGCGGCGACCCGGTCATCCAGCTCGCGCCACCGCTGATCGCAGGACCGAAGGAGTTCGACGAGATCGGGTCGATACTCCGCTCGGTGCTCACGGAAGCGTGGGCGCGATTGTAGAAACCCCCCATCCGGTACGGCTCGCCGTACCGGATTTTTTGTTCCCGAAAGGAGCATCGCCCATGAAGATCGGCGTGCCGACCGAGGTCAAGAACCACGAATACCGCGTCGCGGTCACCCCTGCTGGCGTCCACGAGCTGGTCAGCCACGGCCACAGCGTGACGGTCCAGCGCGGCGCGGGGCTCGGCTCGCACATCACGGACGAGGAGTACCTGTCGGCGGGCGCGAAGATCCGCGAGGGCGCCGACGCGGTCTGGGAAGAGGCCGACCTCGTCCTCAAGGTCAAGGAACCGATCGCGGAGGAGTACCACCGCCTGCGCGAGGGCCAGGTGCTGTTCACCTACCTCCATCTGGCGGCGTCGCGGCCGTGCACCGACGCGCTGCTGGCGGCGCGCACCACCGCGATCGCGTACGAGACGGTCCAGGAGGGCCGGGCGCTGCCGCTGCTCGCCCCCATGTCGGAGGTCGCGGGCAGGCTGGCGCCGCAGGTCGGCGCGTACAACCTGATGCGCTCCAACGGCGGGCGCGGCGTGCTGCCGGGCGGCGTGCCCGGCGTGGCTCCGGCCAAGGTCGTGGTGATCGGCGGCGGCGTCTCGGGGCTGAACGCGGCCCAGATCGCCGTCGGCATGGGCGCCGAGGTCACCGTCCTCGACACGAACGTCGACCGGCTGCGCTTCATCGACGCCGTCTACCAGGGCCGGCTGCGCACGCTGGTGTCGACGGCGTACGCGATCGAGCAGGAGGTGCTGCGGGCCGACCTGGTGATCGGCGCGGTCCTCATCCCCGGCGCGAAGGCTCCCACGCTGGTCAGCAACGAGCTGGTCTCGCGGATGAAGCCCGGCTCGGTGCTCGTCGACATCGCGATCGACCAGGGCGGCTGCTTCGAGGACTCCCGGCCGACCACCCACGCCAACCCCACCTACACGGTGCACGGCTCGGTCTTCTACTGCGTGGGCAACATGCCGGGCTCGGTGCCCAACACCTCCACGAACGCGCTGACCAACGCCACCCTCCCGTACGCGGTCAAGCTGGCGGACCTGGGCTGGCAGGAGGCGCTCGCCGCGGACGCGACCCTGGCGGGCGGCCTCAACACGCACGCCGGCACGCTCACCAACGAGCCGGTCGCCCAGGCGCTCCAGCTTCCGTACACGCCGGTGGCCGAGGTGCTGGCCGCCTGACCGAGCCGCGGGGCCGGTCGGCGGTTGTTCACCGGCGGCGCGGCGAGCCGCCTCCGTCGCGGGCGGCGCCGGCCGTCCCGAGGCGGCGGCGCAGCTCGCGGGCCGTGGCCAGCACGTGCTCGATCTCGCCCGGGCTCGGCCACGGCCCGCTGCCGGGCCGCAGCAGCGTGCCGCGCACCGAGGCCAGGTGCTCGACCGCGCTGGCGTGCAGCCCGCTGCGGCTCACCAGCCAGCCGATCACGTCGGCGTGGTCGAGCAGCGGCCTGGTCATCAGGTCCCAGGTGCCGAGGATCTCCGTCAGCTCCGTCACCGACAGCCCGTGGCCGCCCCGGCGGCCGGTGGCGGCGGCGGCCAGCTCGGCGCGGGCCACCAGCTCCGGCTCGGCGGGCCGGTCCCAGATGGGCGGCGGCGGGTCGGCCAGCCACTCCTCGGCTTCGGCCGTCTTGCCCGCCGCCGTCAGCAGGCCGCCCAGCTCCACGGCCGCCCGGTGGTGCCCGGCCAGCGCCGCCTGGCGGAACCAGTGCTGGCCGCCGCCCAGGTCGCCGAACTCGGCGATGAGCAGCAGCGCGAAGTTGAACGCCGACTCGGCGTCGCCGCCCGCCGCGCCCCTGCCGAACCAGTGGCTGGCGCCCTGCGCGTCGTTCAGCTCCACGCAGACGAACCCGGCCATCCGCTGGTCCTCCAGCCGCCCCGCCCCGGCGGCCTGCTCGTACCAGCCGCGCGCGGTGCGCAGGTCGCGGCGCGACAGCGCGATGGCGCCGAGCTGCGAGGCGGCGCCCGGGTGCTCGCTCTTGGCGGCCAGCCGGTAGTAGCCCTCCGCGCCCTCGGGGTCGCGGCTGGCCTGGAGGAACAGGCCCAGGCAGTAGGCCGACTCGGCGTGCCCGGCCCGGGAGGCGGTCTCCCACCAGCGCACGGTCTCCTCCTCGTCGCCGCCCGAGTAGGCGAGGAACCCGGCGTCGTGCGCGGAGGGCGCGTCACCGGCGGCGGCGGCGTGCCGGTGCCACTCCCGCGCCGCCTGGATCTCGCCCGCGTCCTCGCACATCAGCGCCAGCCGGCGCGCCGCGGCCCGCGACCCGGCCCGCGCGGCGTTCTCGTACCAGCTCCGCGCCATCGCGTAGTCGCCGCGCTGCTCCAGCAGCAGCGTGGCCAGGTTGACGGCGGCCTCCGCGTCGCCGGTGCCGGCGGCCAGCTCGTACCAGGTGACGGCCTCGTCGAGGCTGCCGTGCTTCTCGTGCCAGATGCCGAGGTTGTAGGCGCTGTCGATGTTGCCGCCCGCGGCGGCGCGCTCCCACCACTGCCTGGCCGACAGGCGGTCGCCGCGCTGCGCGTAGAGCCTGCCCAGCCGGTGCGCGGCCTGCGCGTCGCCCGCCTGCGCCGCCATCAGCAGCTCGGCCTCGTCCCCCACCCGTGGCGCCGGCACGGCCGGCAGCGCCACGTCACCTTGCCTCCACGCCATGGCCCACAGGGTGGCACGTGATCGCCCGATCGCGAACGGTAATCGCCGAGCCTGTCAGGAGAACTTGATGAAGCCTGTGAACATGCCCATCCCGCAGGCGTAACGCAGCTCTCCCGGCGGCTGCGGCGGCAGCTTCACCGTCGCCGGCACGGCCAGGTCGCGCCCGGCGAACGCCACGGTCTGCGCGCATCCCCGGTCGACCAGCTTGAACACCACCTCGACGGGCACCCCGGCCGGCGCCTCCACGGCCGCGGGCCGGTAGCCGTCGTGGGTGGCGTAGATGGTGACGGTCCTGCTCAGCGGCCGGTCCGGCCCGGCGCTCGCGCCCGCGGGCAGCCAGCCGCCCAGGTTGACGCCCGCCCCGATCGTCCACAGCCCCGCCGCGACGGCCAGCACCGCCGTCACCTTGGACAGCCGGGTACGGGACACGCGCCGCAGCACGTAACCCAGGAGCGCCAGCGCGGGCGAGCTGCCGAGCACGAACCCGGCCATCACCGCCGCGCCCGGCAGCGGCGAGCCGCTGGAGACCGCGACCAGCTCCATGCCGATCGTCACCCCGCACGGCACCAGGATCGTGGCGGCCCCGAGCAGCGGCGCGGCCATCGGGGGCAGCTCCCGCCCGCCCGGCGCGCAGCCGGTGCGGCGCAGCGCCCGCACGGCGAAGACGATCACCAGCACGCCCGCGGCGACCAGCAGGACCGCCCGGGCGGCGGGCGGCGGTTTGACGGCGGCGCCGATCAGCCCGAGCAGCGCGCCGGCCGCCGAGTAGGAGGCGAGCCGGCCGGCCAGGAACCAGGCCACCGCCCGGCCGCGCCCCTCGGCCAGCCCGACCATCAGGCCGCCGTGCACAGCGGTGCACGAGGCGGTGCCCGCCAGCAGCCCGGCGGCCAGGCCGCTGCCGAGCAGCGTGAGCGCCTGTGCCGTGGTGCTCAGTGGACCAGCGCCAGCTCGTCCAGCGATCCGGCCTTGGCCGCCTCCACGATCGAGGCGAACTGGTCGTGGCTCATCTCCACCCGCTGGCCGAAGTCGTCCGTGATGACCACCTGGCGATCCTCAGGCGCCGTCGGGTCGACGAACAGCTCCGGGCAGCCGCAGCTGCACTGGCCGCAGAACCTGGCGATTGACCGCATCTCATCCCCACTTCTGGAAGAGGTCCTGTAGGGAAAGTAACCTTGCGTGCCGAATGCGGCCAGTGACAGTTGTTTCACCCTGCGTACCGTTTATCAGGCCCCGCCTCTGAGCACGGACATCCTTTCGAGGTATTCGTCGTCGCTCATCTCGCCGCGGGCGTACCTCTCGGCGAGGATCTGCTCGGCGGGCGCGGTGGGCCTGGTCTCCGCGGGGCGTCCCCGCCGGCCCCAGACGCCCCGGCGCCAGGTCCAGGCGGCGAGCGCGACGACGGCGATCCAGAACAGGCCCCAGATCATCGGGATGACGGGCCAGAAGCCCGCGTGCGCGAACGTGTTCATGTTCTCCTCCTTCGGCGTACCTCCAGGGTCGCCGCCGGAGGGTCGCGGCGAATCGGACGGCGGGCGTGTCCTGGGGTCCGCCCGGGGGAGTACGCGCTGCCCGGTGTCCGTACGCCTCAGGGGGAGAGGCGGGCGCGGGCGGCGGCGCGGTCGACGCCGAGGGCGTCGATGAGCTCGGCCACCGGGTCGGGGTGGCGCTGGTCGAGCAGGGCCAGCAGGAGCCGGCCCGGACCTTCCTGGTCGCGGTTCTTCCTGGTGGTGGCCTTGGCCGCCTGGACGATGGCGGCGCGGGCGCTGGAGGACAGCGCGGTGCCGGGGAGCGGCGGGTGCTTGCGCGGCCTGGCCGCCGGGGCGTCGCCGACGTCGATGCCGATCGCGCGCAGGGCGGCCCGGTCGAGGGTGTCGAGCGCGCCCCGGGCCGTCGCGGCGTCGACGCCCAGCGTCCGCGCCGGGGCGCCGGACGGGTCGCGGAGCAGGCCGAGCAGCAGGTGCTCGGTGCCCAGGCGGCGGTCGCCGCGCTGCCGGGCCTCGTCCTGGGCGGCCTTGATCGCCTGACCGAACGGGCTCTTGTCCATGCCGAACATGGCGGGCCTCACTTTCCGTACTTGGCGTGCACCGACTGGCGCGACATCCCGAGGGCGTCGCCGATCTGCTCCCACGTCCAGCCCTGCTCGCGGGCGAGCCCGACCGAGACGGCCTCGACCTGCTCGGCGAGCCGGTGGAGTGCGCCGACAGCGCGCAGGCCCACGGCGGGGTCGTGGGACTTGATGCGTTCAGACAGTTCTCCCATGTCCACGCTGTCAGGCTAGATTGACAGCCGGAGATTTGTCAATCTAGCCTGACAGGCATGGACGATGTCGTGATCGTGGGAGCCGGGCCCGTCGGGCTGATGCTGGCGGGTGAGCTGGCGTTGGCCGGAGTGCGGCCGCTCGTGCTGGACAAGAGGCCGGAGCCGAGCGAGCTGCCGCGCGCCAACGGCGTCATCGGGCAGGCCGTCGACCTGCTCGAACAGCGGGGACTGCTGAAGGGGGCCCGCAGGCCGCCGCGCTTCCCGTTCGGGCCGGTGCCGCTGCCGCTGGCCCGGCTGGACGTGCCGCTCCGGACGGTGGTCATCCAGCAGCCGCGCCTGGAGAGACTGCTGGCCGGGCGCGCCGCCGAGCTGGGGGCGGAGATCCGGCGCGGCCGGGAGGTGCGCTCGCTCACCCAGGACGAGCAGGGCGTGACGCTGCACGTCGCGGGCGAGCGGCCGGTGCGGGCCGGGTTCGCCGTCGGCTGCGACGGCGGCCGCAGCCTGGTCCGCGAGCAGGCGGGGATCGGCTTCCCCGGCACCACCGACGACGAGGTGCTGCGGCTCGGCCACTTCCGGGGCAGGCCGAAGCTCGGCGGGCTGGCGCGGGGCTGGAACGAGTTCCCCGGCGGCCGCGTCCTGCTGACCTCGCTGCGGCCCGGCGTCCACATCGTCGCCGTACGCGAGAAGGGCGGCCCGGGGGAGAAGGGCGGGGCCGTCACCGTCGGCGACCTGCGGGCCGCCCTGCGCCGGGTCACCGGCCGCGACCTGCCGCTGGGCGAGCCGATCTGGCTGACCGCCACCGTCGCCCAGGCCCGGCTCGCCGAGCGCTACCGGGCCGGGCGGGTGTTCCTCGCGGGCGACGCCGCCCACCTGTTCCCGGCGGGCGGATCGGCGCTGAACGTCGGCCTCGTCGACGCCGCCGAGCTCGCCGCCAGGCTCGCTGCCCACCTGGCCGGCGCCTCCGCCCGGGTGCTCGACGCGTACGAGGCCGAGCGCCGCCCGCAGGCCGAGCGGACGCTCGCGCACACCCGCGCCCAGCGGGCGCTGGAACGGCTGTCCGGCGAGGAGGGCGCGGCCCTGCGCGACCTGCTCGGCGAGGTGTTCGCCCACCCGGGACCCGCCCGCCACCTGGCCGCGCTGCTGCACGGCTCGACCGGCCCGTACACGCCCCCGGACGCGCCGGCCCGCCGGCGGCGGCGCTGGCCGGCGCTCAGAGCCAGCCGGGCTTGACCAGGCCGGACTCGTAGGCGATCACGACGAGCTGGGCCCGATCGCGGGCGTGCAGCTTCATCATCGCCCGGCTCACGTGCGTCTTGGCCGTCGCCGGCGACATGAACAGCCGGGCGGCGATCTCGTCGTTCGTCATGCCGGAGCCGACCAGCGTCAGCACCTCCCGCTCGCGGTCGGTGAGCTGGTCCAGGCCCTCGGCGGCCAGCGGCTCCTTGGCGCGGGAGGCGTACTCTGCGATCAGGCGGCGGGTCACGCTGGGCGACAGCAGCGCCTCCCCGGCCGCCACCACCCGCACGGCCTGGATCAGCTCGGCCGGCTCGGTGTCCTTGACCAGGAAGCCGCTCGCGCCGCCGCGCAGCGCCTCGAACACGTACTCGTCCAGCTCGAACGTCGTCAGGATGACGATGCGCGGCCCCTCCGGCATCTGCCGGGTCGCGGTGAGGCCGTCGGTGCCCGGCATCCGGATGTCCATCAGCACCACGTCGGGGTGGTGCTCGGCGGCCAGGCGGACCGCCTCGGCCCCGTCGGCCGCCTCGGCCACCACCGACATGTCCGGCTGGGCGTCCAGCAGCGCCTTGAACCCGGCCCGCACGAGCGCCTGGTCGTCGGCCAGCAACAGCTTGATCATCAATCCTCCTGGGGTAGGGGCAGCCGGGCCGAGACCTGGAAGCCGTCGCCCGACGGGCCGGCCACCAGCGTGCCGCCCAGGGCCGAGGCCCGCTCACGCATGCCGGGGATGCCGTTGCCGCTGCCCTCCTCGGACAGCGCGCCCGGCGCCGTCGCGCCGGAGTCGGTCACCCGGACGGCCAGCTCGTCCGCGCCGTACTCCAGCCGCACCGTCACCCGCGAGCCGGGCGCGTGGCGGGCGGCGTTCGTCAGCGACTCCTGGACGATTCGGTAGGCGGCCCGCTCCACCGGCAGCGGCAGCGGGCGCGAGCCCACCCGCTTGATCGTCACGTCCAGGCCGCTGCGCTCGGCCAGGTCGTCCAGCCGGTCGAGCCCCGCCGTGGGGGCGCGCGGGGCGCCCTCGCGCAGCACGTTCAGCACCGAGCGCATCTCGCCCAGCACCTCCTTGGAGGCGGCCTTGATCGTGGTCAGCGCGGTGCGGGCCTGCTCGGGCTGGTCGTCGATCAGGTGCAGCGCGGTCGACGCCTGCACGTGGATGAGCGAGATGTTGTGCGCCAGCACGTCGTGCAGCTCCTGCGCCATCGTCAGCCGCTCCTCGCTGGCCTGGCGCCTGGTCTCCTCCTCGGCGGCCCGCTGCTGCTGGGCGCGGCGCTCGCGCCAGATCCGGGTGAGCTCCGCGACCACCATGATGAGCAGGATGAACGCGGTGACGGCCAGGTCGTGGAAGAGCCCGAGCGACAGCTCGCTGCCGATGTAGCCGTACGCGACGAAGACCGCGAGCGTGATCCCCGCCATGATCCAGCCGGCCAGCCGCCGCCCCTGGGTGATCAGGCAGAACAGCAGGATCGCCGGGGCGAAGTAGACGGGCCCGAGCGGGTAGTCGAGCCAGGTGTAGGCGTACGTGGCGAGCAGCGCCACGACCGACGAGGCGACCGGGAACTTGCGGCGGAACACGATCGCCGCCGGGCCGATCAGCAGCAGCACGTACGCCACCGCGTCGAGCGGCCGCCTGAACTCCCGCTGCCCCCAGGCCGCCCCCTGGGACAGCACGACCTGGGCGACCGCCATGATCAAAGCGAGGTAGGGATCGAACCCGGACTTCTTGCCCACACCCCCACGCTAGGCCCCGCGCATGACCATCGCATCCTCCGGTTGTGGCAGGGGGCCCTACCACGACAGGCGTAGCTGGGTCATCGTGGACACCATGCGCCGAGTGATCGTTCCCGCAGCAGCAGTCCTCGTCTCACTGGCCCCCGCCGCCCCGGCCGTGGCCGCGCACCACCCGCCCCCGCAGAAGGTCCCCGTCGCCGAAGGCCACGGCGGCGCCGTCGCCACCGTCGACCTCGACGCCAGCCGGGCGGCCGTCGCCGTGCTCAGGCGCGGCGGCAACGCCATGGACGCCGCCGTCGCCGCCGGCGCCGTGCTCGGCGTCACCGAGCCCTACTCCGCCGGGCTGGCCGGCGGCGGCTTCATGGTCTACTACGACGCCAGGAGACGCCAGGTCCACACCATCGACGGCCGCGAGACCGCCCCGCGCGCCATGACCTCGACCAGCCTCGAAGGCATCCCGTTCGAGGAGGCCGTCACCAGCGGCCTGTCGGCGGGCGTCCCCGGCGCCGTCGCCCAGTGGGACCTCGCCCTGCGCCGATTCGGCACGCTCTCGCTGCGCCAGGCGCTCCAGCCCGCGATCGAGGTCGCGTCCAAGGGCTTCGTCGTCGACCAGACCTTCCACGACCAGACCGCCCAGAACGCCGCCCGGTTCAAGGACTTCACCTCCACCGCCGCCCTCTACCTGCCCGGCGGCGCGCCCCCGGCGGTCGGCTCCGTCTTCCGCAACCCCGACCTCGCCGCCACCTACCGCGAGCTGGCCCGGCGCGGCCCCGGCTGGCTGTACGGCGGGCGGCTCGGCAGCGAGATCGTGGAAACGGTCAAACGGCCCCCCGTGACCCCCGGCTCGACGCGCAACGTCCGGCCCGGCCTGATGGAGCTCGGCGACCTGCGCGCCTACCGGGCCCTCATGCGGGAGCCCACGCGCGTCGGCTACCGCGGCCTGACCGTCTACGGCATGGCGCCCCCGTCGTCCGGCGGCTCGACCGTGGGGGAGGCGCTCAACATCCTCGACGCGCTGCCCCGCGTCGGCGTGCACGAATACCTGGAGGCGTCCCGGCTCGCCTTCGCCGACCGCAACGCCTACGTCGGCGACCTCCCCGGCGTCCCGCTGCGCGAGCTCCTGTCGGACGGCTTCGCCAAGGAACGCGCCTGCCTGATCGGCGAGCGCGCCATCGCGCACCCGGCCCGACCCGGCGCCCCCGACGGCGACTACGGGCCCTGCGCCCCGCCTTCGGACACCGCACCCGCCACCCCCACCGCCGCCGAAGGCCCCGAGACCACCCACCTCGTCGTCGCCGACCGGTGGGGCAACGTCGTCGCCTACAACCTCACCATCGAGTCCACCGGCGGCAACGGCATCGTCGTCCCCGGCCGGGGCTTCCTGCTCAACAACGAGCTGACCGACTTCACCTTCGGCCCCGCCCCCGGCGACCCGAACCTGCCCGCCCCCGGCAAGCGGCCCCGCTCGTCGATGGCGCCCACCCTCGTGTTCGACGACGGCAGGCCCGTGATGGCGCTCGGCTCGCCCGGCGGCTCCACGATCATCACGACCGTGCTGCAGATCCTGGTCAACCGGTACGAGTTCGGCATGCGGCTGCCGGAAGCGCTCGCCGCGCCGCGCGCCACCCAGCGCAACACCGCCCAGACGCAGGCCGAGCAGGCGTTCCTCGACGCGTACGAGACCGAACTGGAGGCGAGAGGGCACGACCTGGTGCTGAACCCGGAGATCGGGGCGGCCACGGCGCTGGAGTTCCTCGGCCGAGGCCGGATCCAGGCGGTCGCCGAGCCGGTCAGGCGCGGCGGCGGCAGCGCGATGGTGGCCGGCTCACACCGCTGAGCGGCGCGGCCCCGGGGCACGACGAGAACCCGCCACGGCGCGTGGCGGGGAGGGTCCGGCCCCGGGGCGCTAGCGCAGGAGCAGGAACGCGGCGACGCCGATGGCGGCGACCACCACGACGACGGCGACGATCGGCAGGACCGGCGACTTCTTCACCGTCTTGGACTCCTGCTCGGACCGCTGCGCGAACGCGCGGAACTGCTGAGTGTTGCCCGCAGGGTCGATATGCTGGTCAGACATGCGCAGCAGCCTAGCGGGATCGCCTGCCGCTTTTGCGCCTTTTCGCGTGATCCACGGGTGGGTTGGTTACGAGACCGGCCCCCCGGGCGGATAGCTTGGAACCATGCTCAAGACCCTGTTCTCGCTGCGCGTCATGGGGTTGCACCTGCTCACGATCGCGGTCGTCACCGCGTTCATCCTGCTCGGGCGCTGGCAACTCGGCGTGTTCCAGGACTCGGGCAAGCCGCAGGCCACCACCGACCCCGCGCCGGTGAGCGTCACCACGCTCTCCGACGTCGGCGGCCACATGCTCACCGCAGCGGTCGGGCGCAGGGTCACCGCCGAAGGCGTCTACGACGCCGACCGGCAGCTCCTCGTCGCCGACCGGCCGCCGCACGTCGACGCGCCCGGCGGCAACGTCTCACGCGGCGAGGGCTACTGGGTCCTCACACCGCTCCGGCTCGACGACGGCACCCTCATGCCCGTCGTCCGGGGCTGGGTCGCCCAGGCCGGCGACCCCGGCACCGCCGTGCCCGCCGGACGTGCCACCGTCGAGGGCAGGCTGCGCCCCCCGCAGGGCACCGACAGCGTCCAGCGCCGCCCCGAAGGCGTGCCCGCGGGCCAGGTGCAGACCGTGTCGACCGGCGAGCTGATCAACCTGTGGAGCGGGCAGAAGGTGCGCAACGGCTTCGTCGTCGCCCAGCCCGCCGCCGGCGCCGCCCTCACCCCCGTCGAGGTGTCACCGCCCGTGGTCGGAGGCACGCTCACGTGGCGTAACCTGGCTTACGCCGCCAACTGGTGGATCTTCGCCGGATTCGCCGTGTTCATGTGGTTCCACTTCGTACGCGACGCCGTACGGAGTGACCGGGACCGGGCAGCCGGGTCCCCCGAGATGGTTCTGGAAGGTTAACGGTGGAATCGGCTCTCAAGCCCTTCCGGGTGCTCGCCTACATTGTCGGCGTCATGCTCCTGATCCTCTGCGTCGCCATGGTGATGCGCTACGGCTTCGGCGTCGACGGGCTGTCGAAGGTCATCGCGCCCATCCACGGCGGCCTCTACATGCTCTACCTCGTCGCCGTGATGAACCTGGGCATGAAAGCCCGCTGGTCCTGGCCGTACATGCTGGGCGTGATGCTCGGCGGCACCGTGCCGTTCCTGTCGTTCTACGTCGAGCGCCGCGTCACCGTGCGCGTCGCCGGGCAGGTGGACGGCCGGACGGCGGAGGCCTGACGCCCCCGCCGCCCGCCGCGCCCCGTCAACGGCCGATGCCGCGCCTGCGCGCCCGCTTCAACCGCTCACGCTGCGACGGGTCCAGCATCATGTAGCCGACCACCGGGGCCGCGACCACGCCGAGGATGACGAGCAGGGTGATGAACCCGGGGCCGAAGAACCACAGCGAGAGCAAGACGGCGGCGCCTGCGCCGATGGCGTACTTCGTGATTGGCGACATCCTCAGCTTCCTCCGAACGCGGGGCCCACGCCCCGCCTCTCCCACATTGTGCGTCGCCCGTCCAACGATTGGAGCCACCGGCGTGGTTCCAATTCGCGACCTATCTCAACCGGCGTGCGCCAGCGCGGCCAGCAACTCCCGCCGCAGCACCCCGTGCGCCGGGCGCCGCGCCGGGTCCCCGGACAGCAAACCCACCAGGACCGGCGCCATCACCCCCGCCCTGGCGAGCGCCGCCCCCGGCACCGGCGGCCGCCCCTCCACGGCCGCGAACAGCACCGCCCCGAGCGACCACAGGTCCCCCGCGGCACTCACCACCCCCTCCGGCGGCGCGTACACACTGCCCTGAAACCCGCCGTACGGGGGCGCCCCCTGGGTTGGGGTATGCCCGTCACCCCGCCCCGCGGGCGCGCCTTCCCGGAGGGAGGCCGGGGGCGCCTGGGACGCGGCTTCCCCGGGGGCGCGGCTGCCGGCCCACCCGGGCGGGGCGGCTCCCGGCGGTACGGCCACCCCGCCGTACGGGGGTGCGCCAGTTCCCTGCGCGGGGTCCCGCCCGTTGGGGACGGCCCCGCTGCCGTACGGGGGTGCGCCTTCCTGGAGGGAGGGCGAAGGGCTCTGGAGGGGCGTGCGCCCGTCCGGCGGGGTGGGCTGGGGCCAGTCGGGGGGCGCGGCGCCGGGGGGCG
>NZ_JAHKRO010000081.1 GCF_019396325.1 Nonomuraea ceibae | reverse complement strand
CAGACCCAGGCCCGGCGGCGCCGCCGGGGGCGTCGGCGGTCAGCGGCGGCGGGCGAGGTCGGCGGCGCCCACGACGCCGGCCGAGGCGCCCAGCTCGGCCATCCGCACCTCGGCGACGGGCCGGTGGCCCCGACCGGTGAGCCGCTCCTCGAAGGCCGCGCGGGCCCGGTCGAGGAACAGGTCGGCGGCCCTGGACACGCCGCCGCCGAGGATGAAGCACCCGGGGTCGAGGACGGCGGCGAGGTCGGCCATGCCCTGGCCGAGCCAGTCGGCGACGCTGGCGAAGGCGGCGAGCGAGGCCTCGTCGCCCATCCGGGCCGCCTCGGTCACCTCCTCGCCCTCGATCCGGCCGCCGGCCAGCCCGAGCAGCGTCCGGGCGCGCTCGGGGTGCAGGGCGGCGGTCTCCCTGGCCTCGGCGACGAGCGCGTTGCCGCTGGCGTACTGCTCCCAGCAGCCGTGGCGGCCGCAGCCGCACAGCCGCCCGTCGGGCACCACCTGCATGTGGCCGAGTTCGGCGCCCATGCCCCAGTGGCCGCGGTAGAGGTGGCCGTCGAAGACGATGCCGCCGCCGATGCCGGTGCCGATCGTCAGGCAGACCACGTGGGACTGCCCGCGCCCGGCCCCGAACCTGGTCTCGCCCCAGGCCATGGCGTTGGCGTCGTTCTCGATCACCACGGGCAGGCCGACGAGCCCGCTGATCTTCTTCTGCAGGGGCTCCTCACGCCAGGCGAGGTTGGGGGCGAAACGTACGATCGACCGGGTCTCGTCGACGAACCCTGCCGCGCCGACGCCGACGGCCTCGATCTCGCGGTCGCCCGCGAGCTCGCGCACCACGTCCGCGACCGTCTCGGCGACCAGGTCGGGCCGGTCGGCGGCGGTGGGCCTGAGCGCGTGCTGGACGATCTGTCCGTCGTCGTCGACCACACCGGCGGCGACCTTGGTGCCGCCGATGTCCACACCGATCGTGAACATTGCCCGCCTTCCCCTTTTTATCCCAGGTCTATGTGCTCGACATTGTCGCGGTCGCGCTCGTCGCGCGGCCGGCGGGGGGCGGGCCTGCTCAGCGCGTCGAACGCCTCGCGGAAGGCGGCGAACAGCTCGCCGCCGGCGGCCATGATGTGCCCGGCGACGTCACCCGCCGCCTCGCCTGCCCGGTTCGTGGCGCCTTCGCGCTGTGCCGCGATCGCGCGGCAGAAGGGGCACGCCTTGCAGACGTACTCGCCTTCGGGCTCGGACACGGCCTCGCCCCAGACGTCCTTCTGCTCCCGCCCGCCGCCACCGCCCGTGAACGAGTTGAACACGGTCTTGCCGACCTGGCGGGTGGCCCGGCCCTGGATCGCGTCGAAGAGCTTGCGCGCCTCTTCGGCGACGGTCCCGATGGGATCTCTGTCGTTGTTGTCGGTCATGTGGCCCTCCCGGCTGATGCGGCGCTCATCCCGTCGCGTGCGCTTCGTCGGATTTCGCCTCCGAGGTGAACCGTACCCGGAGCGCGCCGTCGCGGAGCACCGCCGAGCTGATCTTCCTGCGGGCGAGGGCGGCGGGCAGCGCCAGGATGCGCCGGTAGGGCCCGGCGGTGATGATCAGTTCGTCGCCCTTGCGGGCCAGGTCGACGTCGCCGTGGCGGGCGCCCGGCAGCGCCAGCGTGAGCTCGTCGGCCGACAGCCGCAGCGGCGGCGGCGCGGCGGGCGGGGCGAACGGGTCGGCCTCGCCGTAGAGCGCCTCGCCGAGCCTGGCCAGCGCCTCCCTGCCGACCGGCTCGGCGGGCAGGTAGGGGACGACGTGCACGGGCAGCGGCGCGAACGACTCCTCGGCCTCGGCCAGCAGCCTGCTCTGGGCCTCCACCCACTGGGCGCGCCACGGGTCGGCGTCACCGGCGGGGAAGACCCGGTTGGCGACGACGGCGTCGACGCGGTAGCCGTACAGGTTGAGCGACGTGAGGGTGCGCCGGGCCTCGGCGAGCACCACCGACTCGGGCGTGAGCACGAGGCGGACGGAGGCGTGGCCGCCGGTGAGCAGGTCGCGCACCTCCATCAGGCCGCGGTGGAAGCGTTCGGCGGCGCCGACCACCTCGTCACCGGGCGCGCTGACGCGGGCGACGCCGCGCACGAACGGCGCGGCGACCCGCAGCAGCCGGCGGCCGAGCGGCATCAGCCGGTTGACGTGCCAGTCGAGCGCCTCGGGCAGCGCGAGCAGGCGCAGCGTCTCGGCGGTGGGCGCGCAGTCGACGACGATGACGTCCCAGCGGCCCTCGCGGGCGTGCTCGCGCAGCTCCATGAGGGCGATGAGCTCCTCCGCGCCGGGCAGCACGGTCAGCTCCTCGGAGGTGATCTCGTCCAGGCCCAGCTCGGCGAGCAGGCCGCGGGCGTAGTCGCGCAGCTCGCCCCAGTGGCGCTCCAGCGAGCGCTGCGTGTCGACCTGGTGCAGGTGCAGGCCGGGCGCGACCTCGCCGGGCTCGACGGCGAGCGCGTCGGCCAGCGAGTGGGCGGTGTCGGTGGAGACGATCAGCGTCTTGAGCCCGCGCCGGGCGGCGAGCGTGGCGGTGGCCGCGGCGGCCGTCGTCTTGCCGACGCCGCCCTTCCCGGTGAACAGCAGGACGCGGGGGCTCACCTCAGCGGCCTTCGACGCGCTTCTTGAGGCCCTTGAGCGCGGTGTCCACGATCACCTTCTCCGCCTTGCGCTTGATCATGCCGATCATCGGGACGGCGAGGTCGACCGCGAGCTCGTACGTCACCTCGATCCCCCTGCCCGTGTCGGCGAGCAGATAACTGCCGTCGAGGCGGGAGACCATCTTGCCGGGCTCCGACACCCGCCAGCTCACGCTCTGGTCGTCGTTCCAGGTGTAGGCGAGGGTGTAGGTGTCGCTGATCATGCCGGCGTCGAGGACGAACCGCACGGACTCGGGCCTGCCGTCGGCGCCGGTGGACAGGACCTCGGCGCTCTTCACCTGGCCGGCCCACTCGGGGTAGGCGGGCAGGTCGGCGATGACCGCCATGACGCCGGCGCGATCGGCGTCGATGACGATGCTCGAACTGGTGCGATCAGCCATGCGACCAAGATACTGGGCCGCTCACCATTCGAGGATGTACGGAACGCCCTTTCCCCGGAAATGGCCCACGTTCACGCATTCGGTGCGGCCGATGCGCAGGCGCGGGTAGAGCGGCTGGTGGACGTGGCCGAACAGGGCGTAGCGCGGCTGGGTCCGCCTGATCAGCTCCAGCGTGGCCTCGCTCCCCCGCTCGAAGCGCCGGGCGACCACGTCGTAGAGCAGCTCGGGCACGGCGGGCGGGATGTGGCAGCACAGCACGTCGACCTCGCCGAGCGCCTCGACCTTGGCGGCGTACGCCTCGTCGCTGATCTCGTACGGGGTGCGGTAGGGGGTCTTGAGCCCGCCGCCGACGAACCCGAAGCGCAGCCCGCCGATCTCCGCCGTCTCCCCGTCGAGCACCCGGTGGCCGGGGCGCAGGTAGTCGGCCCACAGGCGCGGGATGTCGACGTTGCCGTAGGTGAGGTAGGCGGGCGCGGGCATGGCGGCGAACAGGTCGCGGTACTGGGCGCGCACGTTGCGCTCGATGTGCTCGCGCGGGTCGCCGTCGAGGCTCGCCCACAGCGCCGCCGACATGGCCCTGGCCTCGTCGAACCGCTTGGCCGTGCGCAGCGCGATGAACCGGGCGGCCTGCTCGGCGCCGAACAGGTCGGCGAAGATGCCCTGCGCGTGGTCGTCGTAGTCGATGAACAGGATCAGGTCGCCGAGACAGATGAGCGCGTCGGCGCCGTCGCCCGCCCGCGCCAGCGCGTCCGCCCTGCCGTGCACGTCACTGACCACGTGGACCCTCATGGGCCGATCCTATGAACAACGGCTGCTAGCGTGATGAATGCCCTTCATCACGTCTGGATGACGAACCTACCGGCGCGTAACTTGTCGCGGTAACGTCCAGCGCATACCAGAAGCGTGCACCCGACTAGGAGTGGATCCGTGCGCGAGTACAGCGTCCCGGTGCTGGTGGATGTGCCTGCCGCCGCCTGCCTGCCCGACACCGTGTTCCGGCGGGGCGAGCAGGAGCCCGGCCGGGTCGTCATGCGCCGCAAGCAGGACGACGCCTGGCCGGTCGTCACGGCGGGCGAGTTCCGCGACCAGGTGGTGGCGCTGGCCCGCGGCCTCGTCGCGGCCGGCATCGAGCACGGCGACCGGGTGGCGCTGATGTCGCGCACCCGCTACGAGTGGACGCTCATCGACTACGCGATCTGGTCGATCGGCGCGGTGACCGTGCCGGTGTACGAGACCTCCTCGGCCGAGCAGGTCCGCTGGATCCTCGCCGACAGCGGCGCCAAGGCCGTCTTCGTCGAGCTCGACACGCACGAGGAGACCGTGCGCGAGGCCGCGCCCGACCTCAAGCTCGTGTGGCGGGTCGACGCCGGCCCCGAGGGCGCCGACGTGGAGGAGGCCGCCGTGCACGAGCGGCGCTCCCTGGTGTGCGCCGCCGACCTGGCCACGATCGTCTACACCTCGGGCACCACCGGCCGGCCCAAGGGCTGCCGGATCACCCACGACAACCTGCTGTTCACCGCCGTCAACGTGCTGCGCGGGCCGCTGGAGCCGCTGTTCGCCGCCAAGGACCCGGCGGCGCTGCTGTTCCTGCCGCTGGCGCACATCTTCGCGCGGATGATCCAGGTGGTGCTCGTCGAGGCGGGCGCGATCATGGCGCACACCCCGAACATGAAGAACGTCGCCCCCGACCTCCAGGACTTCAAGCCCACGTTCCTGCTCGGCGTGCCGCGCGTCTTCGAGAAGGTCTACAACGCCGCCGAGCAGAAGGCCATCGCGGGCGGCAAGGGCAAGATCTTCGCCCGCGCCGTCGACGTGGCCGTGGCCTGGAGCAAGGCCGAGAGCTCCGGCGGCGCCCCCCTCGGCCTGCGGCTGCGGCGGGCGCTGTTCGACAAGCTCGTGTACGGCAAGCTGCGCGCGGCCACGGGCGGCAGGCTCACCGCGGCGGTGTCGGGCGGATCGGCGCTCGGCGACCGGCTCGGCCACTTCTTCCGCGGCGTCGGCATCGAGGTGTACGAGGGCTACGGGCTCACCGAGACCTCGGCCCCCTGCTCGGTCAACATGCCGGGCGCCAACAAGATCGGCACGGTCGGCAAGCCGCTGCCCGGCGTGACGCTGCGCATCGGCGACGACGGCGAGATCCTGGCCCGGGGCCGCAACGTGTTCGCCGGCTACTGGAACAACGACGAGGCCACCGCCGAGGCGATCGACGAGGCCGGCTGGTACCACACCGGCGACGTCGGCGAGCTCGACGCCGACGGCTACCTGCGCATCACCGGGCGCAAGAAGGAGATCCTGGTGACGGCCGCGGGCAAGAACGTCGCCCCCGGGCCGCTCGAGGACTCCCTGCGCGCCCACCCGCTCATCTCGCAGGCCATGCTCGTCGGCGACGGCCGGCCGTTCGTCGGCGCGCTCGTCACGCTCGACCCCGAGGCGCTGGAGCAGTGGTCGTCCGGCAACGGCCGCCCCGCCGACCCGCGCACCGACCCGCGCATCCTGGCCGAGGTGCAGGGCGCGGTCGACCGGGCCAACGCCATGGTGTCGAAGGCCGAGCAGATCAAGAAGTTCACGATCCTGGCCGCCGACCTCACCGAGGAGAGCGGCCACCTGACCCCCACCCTCAAGGTCAAGCGCAACCTCGTCATGCGCGACTTCAACCCCGAGATCGAGGCCCTGTACGGGTAATGCTGGGGCTCCAGCATTGCCAAGAAACCGTATGGAGTCGTCTGCACACGCGGAGTAGCCTTTGGATGACATCGGGACCGGAGATCGCCAACATCCCCGGTCCCTGCCTTCGAAGGTAGGGAGTTCCACCGTGAGTATCAAGGAGACAGGCGTTCGATTCGCGCAGGCAATCCACGATGAGGTGATTCACATCCGAGCGGACAACAAGGAACTCGCGCAGGATCTGACGGAGAGGATCAACGGCGTCGCCGCCCGGGTCAAGACCCTCGACGGAAAGGTCACCCTGCTCGACAAGCGCGTCGAGCGCCTGGAGGTCAAGGTCGACCGCCTGGAAGTCAGGGTCGAGCGTCTGGAGGTCAAGGTCGACCGCCTGGAGGAGAAGGTCGACGCGGGCTTCCAGGCCGTGGAGCGCAGGTTCGAAGCGGTCGACCGCCGGTTCGAGACCATGCAGAAGACGCAGAACGACATGATGGGCATCCTGGTCGACATCCAGCGCAGGCTGAGCGACCCGAGCGCCTGTAACTAGCCGGTCAACTGAGAGGCCGTCGGCCCGCGGGAGCGGGTCCGGCGGCCTCTTCGGCGTTCGTGGGGCGGAAACGCACACGTTGACAGTTTGAAATGGTGCGTTTTCGATGAAGGGTGAGTGAACTCGGGGGAACTTGAGGGTCCGGCAAGGAGGAACCATCATGGACCAACGTCCGCCACTCTCCCGCCGCAATCTCCTGATAGGGGCCGCCGCAGCGTTCGGCGTGCCCGCCGTCCTGACCGGGTGCGGCTCCGGCGCGCCCGCGCCCGGCGGCAGCACGACCGGCAACACGGCCGCCGGCGCCGTGACGCTGGGGTCCAACGCCTCGGACGAGGTGCCGAAGAAGTCACTGGAGACCGTGCTGAAAGGCTTCACCTCCGGCCAGGTGAAGGTCAACACGGTGGACCACAACACCTTCCAGGAGAACATCAACCGCTACCTGCGCGGCACCCCGGACGACGTGTTCACCTGGTTCGCGGGATACCGGATGCAGTTCTTCGCCGAGCAGGGCCTGGCGACGGACATCTCGGACGTGTGGCGGGAGATCGGGGCCGACTACACCCCGGCTTTCAAGGCGGCGTCGACGGGCACCGACGGCAAGCAGTATTTCGTGCCGTTCACGTACTATCCGTGGGCGGTCTTCTACCGCAAGAGCGTGTGGGAGGAGAAGGGGTACGAGCCTCCGAAGACGCTGGACGAGCTGACGGCGCTGTCGCGGCGGATGAAGGCCGACGGGCTGGTCCCGATCGCGTTCGCCGACAAGGACGGCTGGCCGGCGATGGGCACGTTCGACATCATCAACATGCGCACGAACGGCTACGACTTCCACATCGCGCTCATGGCGGGGAAGGAGTCGTGGACGGATCCCCGGGTGAAGCAGGTGTTCGAGACGTGGCGCGGGCTGCTGGAGCACCACCAGCCGGCCGCGCTGGGCCGCACCTGGCAGGAGGCGGCGCAGTCGCTGGCGGAGAAGAAGACCGGCATGTACCTGCTCGGCATGTTCGTCGCCCAGCAGTTCCCCGAGGCGGACCGGGACGACCTGGACTTCTTCACGTTCCCCGAGATCAACCCGGCCTACGGCACCGACTCGATCGACGCGCCCATCGACGGCTACATGGTCTCCGCCAAGGCCAGGAACGTGGACGGCGCCAAGGCGCTGATCAAGCACTTCGCCCAGGCGGCCGCGCAGAACGTGGCCACCGAGGCCGACCCCGGCACGCTGGCGGCCAGCTCCAAGGCCGACACCAGCGGCTACAGCGCGCTGCAGAAGCGCGGCGCCGAGCTGGTCTCGCAGGCGTCGCACATCGCCCAGTTCCTCGACCGTGACACCCGGCCCGACTTCGCCTCCACCGTGATGATCCCGTCGCTGCAGTCGTTCATCGACAAACCTGCCGAGATCGACTCCTTACTCGTGTCCATCGAGAAGCAGAAGGCCAACATCTTCCGTTGATGGCCGTCAAGACCCGTCGCTACTCCGCCCGCGACGTGACCGTGCTGGTCATCGGGCTGGGGGTGGCCGTCATCGCCAGCGTGGGCCTCGTCTGGGGGCCCACGCTCGCCTCCGTGGTGCTGTCCGCGACCGACTGGAACGGCTTCGGGCCGATCGAGTGGGTCGGCGGGCGCAACTACGGCGACCTGGCCGGCGAGTATCCGCCGTTCTGGTCGGCCGTGCGCAACAACGTCCTGTGGCTGGGCTTCCTCGGGCTGGTCGCGACCCCGTTCGGCCTGTTCTGCGCGGTGCTGCTGGACCGGCGGCTGCGGCTGTCGCGGTTCTACCAGAGCGCGCTCTACCTGCCGGTGGTGCTGTCGCTGGCCGTGGTCGGGTTCATCGCGCAGCTCGTCTACTCCACCGACTACGGCGTGCTGAACGCGGTCACCGGGCTGTCGGTCGACTGGCTGGGCGACCGGTCGGTCAACATCTGGGTGGTCATGGTCGCGGCGGCCTGGCGGCACGTCGGCTACGTGATGATCATCTACCTGGCGGGGCTGAAGGCCGTCGACCCGGCGCTGAAGGAGGCCGCGGCCATCGACGGAGCCAATGAGGCGCAGACGTTCTTCCGGGTGGTGTTCCCGACGCTGCGGCCGGTCAACGTGATCGTGCTGGTGATCACGGTGATCGAGGCGCTGCGCGCGTTCGACATCGTCTACGCGATCAACAAGGGCCGCAACGGGCTCGAACTGCTGTCGGTGCTGGTCACGGAGAACATCGTGGGCGAGGCCAGCCGGATCGGGTTCGGCTCGGCGATCGCGGTGGTGCTGCTGGTGATCTCGCTGGGGTTCATCGTGACGTACCTGTCGCAGCTGTTCAGGGAGGAACGATGACGGCCCTCGCCCCGGCCCGGCGGCGGGCCAGGCCGCTGCGCGTCCTGCTGCACGCCTTCCTCGCGCTGGTGGCGCTGGGCTGGCTGCTGCCGCTGGCGCTGGCCGTGTACGCCTCGCTGCGCCCGTACGAGGAGACGGCCAGGCTCGGCTACTTCTCGCTGCCCGAAAGTCTCACGCTGGACTACTACGGGCAGGCGTGGAGCCAGGCCGAGCTGCCCCGCTACTACCTCAACACGCTGATCATCGTAATCCCGGCCCTGCTGCTGACGCTCTTCCTGGCCTCGTTCGCCGCCTTCGCCATCGCCCGGGCCAGGATCCCCGGGCGCCGGACCCTGCTCATCGTCTTCACCGCGGGCAACCTGCTGCCGCCGCAGGTGCTCATCACCCCGCTCTACACGCTCTACACGCTGGTCCCGCTGCCGCTGTGGCTGTCGGACTCCCAGGCGCTGTACGACTCCTACCTGGGGCTCATCCTCATCCATGTGGCGTTCCAGTTCGGGTTCTGCGTGTTCGTCATGGCGAACTTCATGCGCACGATCCCGGAGGAGATCACCGAGGCGGCGCTGGTGGACGGGGCGAGCGTGTGGCGGCGCTACTGGAAGCTGACGCTGCCGCTGTGCCGCCCGGTGCTGGCGGCGCTGGCGACGTTGCAGTTCACCTGGATGTACAACGACTTCCTGTGGGCGCTGGTGCTCATGTCGTCGGGTGACAAGCTGCCCGTCACCTCGGCGCTGAACAACCTGCGCGGCCAGTTCTTCACCGACTACAACCTGCTGGCGGCCGGGTCGGTGCTGGTCGCGCTGCCGACGCTGATCGTCTTCCAGCTCCTGCACAAGCAGTTCGTCGCCGGGCTCACGCTCGGGTCCACGAAGGGGTGATCAGGCAGGGAGGATCACAGCAGGGCGCGGAAGCGGTCGGCGACCCGGTCCCACGACCATTCGGCGGCGATCCAGTCGCGGCCGGCCTCGCCCAGCTTCCGCGCCCGCTCGGGCGCGCTCAGCAGCTCGATCAGGGCCGCGGCCACCTCCCCGGTGTCGCGGCCGTCGACGACCAGGCCGGTCTCGCCGTGCCGCACCGCCTCGGGCGCGCCTCCGGACGCGCCCGCCACCACCGGCAGCCCCGTCGCCGACGCCTCCAGGAACACGATCCCGAGCCCTTCCACGTCGACCCCGCCCCACCGGGTACGGCACGGCATCGCGAACACGTCGCCGGCCGCGTAGTAGCCGGGCAGGTCGGCGGCCGGGACGCTGCCGGTGAACACGATCGACGGGCTGCCCGCGGCCAGCCGCTCCAGCCTGCGCCGGTGCGGGCCGCCGCCGACCAGCAGCAGCACCGCGCCCGGCACCTCGCGCAGGACCGTCGGCCAGGCTCTGATGAGCTGGTCCTGCCCTTTGCGCGGCACCAGCCGGGACACGCACACCACCACCGGCCCGCCGCCGGGCCACCGGGGCTCCACGTCGGGCCGGAACTGCGTCACGTCCACGCCGGGGGCCAGCCGTACCAGCTTGTCCTCGGGGACGACCGGCGCCAGCCGGGCGCGGGTGTAGGGGCCGAGGTAGGTGACCACGTCGGCGTGGCCGGCGATGCGGCGCAGCACCGAGCGGAACCCCGGCGCGCCCGCCCAGGACGCCTCGTGGCCGTGCGTGAGCATGACGATCCGCCGCGCGCCCGCCGCGCGCAGGCGCGGCGCGAGCAGGCCGAGCGGCGCCGCCGCGCCGAACACGACGGTGTCGGCGCCGTGCTCGGCCACCAGCCGCGCCGCCCGCCGGGCGACGGCGGGCGTCGGCAGCATCAGCCGGCCCGGGTGCCGGACGACCCGGTACGGCTGCCGCCGGTCGAACTCGGCGCAGCCGGGCCAGGCCGGGGCGTAGACGGCCACGCCGGGGGTGCGCAGGGCCAGGCCGTGCACGAACGACTGGATGCCGCCGGGGCGCGGCGGGAAGTCGTTGGTGACGACGACCACCCGGCGAGGTGCGCTCACGGCTGGGGGCGGCCGTTCAGCTCGGCCCAGGAGCGGGCCATGGCGATCCGCTGGGCAGCCGTGGGATGGGAGGCATAGAGCACATATTCCACCGCATCTGGCGACAAGTCGGAAATATTGGCTGTTGCCAGGCGTTTCTGCATCGCGACGAACGTGGCCGGGTCGCCCGTCAGGTCCAGGGCGTGCGCGTCGGCCCTGGCCTCGATGTGGCGGCTGATCACGTTCTGCGCCGGGCCGGACAGAAACGTCGCCAGCGTCATCAGCCCCAGCACCACGCCCACCGCCCGGGGATCGGTGATCGGCGCACCACCCGTACGCCGCCGTGCCGCTCCGAACACCAGGAACAGCAGGACCGCCCCCAGCGCCGCGCCGAGCGCCCCGACGAGCGTGCCGTGCAGGACGTCGCGGTTCTTCGCGTGGCCGAGCTCGTGCGCCACCACCAGCTCCACCTCACGCGGCGGCGCCTTGAGCAGCGTGTCGTAGACGACGATCCGGCGGGTCGCGCCGAACCCCGAGACGTAGGCGTTCAGCGCGGTCGTCCGGCGCGAGGCGTCGGCCACCAGCACGTCCTCCACCGGCACCCCGTCACGCTCGGCCATCGCCATCAGGTTGGCGCGCAGCGGCGAGTCCGGCATGGCGTGGAAGTCGTTGAACACCGGCTCGAACACCACCGGGTAGACGAACGACGCCCCCACGGTCAGCGCGAACGCCCCGGCGGCGGCCGGGATCCACCAGCGCCGGATCCGCCGCGCCAGCGCCACCACGGCCAGCACCATGACGGCCAGCAGGGCCGCGTTGATGCCGACGCTCTTGAGCCGGTCGCCCGTCCAGGCCGCCCAGTCCTGCGTGGACAGCCCGAAGTCGCGCAGCGTGCCCTCGAACCACATGCCGAGCGGCCACCGTACGGCCTCCTCGATCACCGTGAGCACGAGGACGCCCAGCAGCACCCGCGCCCACCACGGGCCCCGCAGCCATCCCAGCAGCCTCGCGCCGAGCGGCGTGGCCACGAGCAGCCCGGCGAACACCAGCGTGACGCCCAGCGACAGGTAGCTCGGCACGCTGGTGGCCGCGTCGAACGCCTGCGAGCGGGCGATCTCGGCGGCGCCGAAGTCACGCGCCGGGTCGGGCGTCACCTCGGGCGCCCCGGCGGGCAGCGCCGTCCACGGCGTCGTGAACGCCACCACCCCGGCGATCACCGCCCCCAGCACGGCCAGCCCGGCCCCGGCCTCCCGCCGCAGCCTCGCCTCACGCCCGCCCCCGTCGCCTGTCACGTGCCCGTCCCCGTCCCCGGCCACGTCCTCGTCCCCCGTCTCGGGCGACGGCTCGGCGACGTCCGCCCTCTGGAGGGCGCGGGTGGCGGGCGGGCCGACGTCCTGTTCGGTCGTCTCGCGCCGTTCCTGCCGGTCGTCCATGTCGCGTCCCCTCACGCCAGTCGGTCCCGGACGTACGCGCGCCACAGCCGGGTCAGCGTGCCCGCCGAGAGCCCCAGCGAGGCCAGCGCCCGGCCGGCGCCGTACGTCTGGGCATCACGGTAGAGCCTCACCAGGCTCTTCTCACCCCAGCGCGCGGCGACGAAGCGACACACCAGCCAGGCTTCCTGGTACGCGCGGGCGAGCCGGCCCGCGTCGGCCCCGGGGACGAAGTCGGCCGCGTCCGGCAGATCGGACGGCGTCCGCCCGGCCCGCACCTCGGCGGCCAGCTCGGCGGCGGCCACCTCGACGGGCAGCCCGGCGTCCCGGTAGGCCACGTAGTCGGCGAAGCCCTCGTACAGCCAGACGGGCAGCCCGTCGGTCCCGGCGGCCACGTGGGTCAGCTCGTGCGCCAGCACGACGTCACGCCCGACCGGGGTGAGCCGGGCGAAGTGCTCGGGCACCACGATCACGCGTCCCCGGTCGGCCACCGCCGCCAGCCCGTCGACCGACGCGACGCCGGCCAGCGCGGCGGCCTCCCGCGCCGAGGCGGGCACCAGGACCACGGCCCGGACGTCGCCGCCCAGCACTCCGCCGACCCGCCGCCCCGCGGTGTCGGCCCGGCGCGCCAGGTCCGCCAGCAGCCCGGGGGGCGCGTCCTGCCCGGCGACGAGCGACCGCTCACCGCGTACGACGTCGAGCCCGTCGCCCCAGCGCGCCCGCACGCCGGCGAGCACCCCCGCCTCGATGGCGGCGCCTCCCGGCGCCGGGACCGGGCCGGGCCCCCCGGCCAGGAACGCCGCGACAACCAGCAGCACCACCGGCACGACCCGCCGACGCATCCACGCGGACACCCTGCCGGGCGCGCCGCCGGACGTGCTGCCGAGCCCCTTGCCGGACGTGCTGCCGGGCCCATTTCCAGGCCCGCTGCCGGACCCCCTGTCGGACACGCTGCCCGATCGTAGCCGCCGATCCTGAGCGTCAGCCCGGTCCGGAGCCCGGGAAGGCCGAAGGCCCCGTCCCGGGTCGGGGACGGGGCCTTCGGCGCAGGTCACAGACCGGGACGCACCGCGCCCGCGAACGACGCCTTGCGCCAGCCGCGAAGCTTCTCGACACGCACGCGCTGGCCCGTTCTCGGCGAGTGGACCATCTTGCCGTCGCCGACGTACATGCCCACGTGCCCGAGCCCGCGGAAGAACATCAGGTCACCCGGCTGCAGGTGCTTGTAGGAGACCTTCTTCCTGATGCGCGCGAACTGGCTGTTCGTCACGCGCGGGATCTTCACCCCGGCCTTCTTCCAGGCGTACTGGACGAGGCCCGAGCAGTCGAACGACCCGGGGCCGGTGGCGCCGTAACGGTACGGGTCGCCGATCTGCTTCTTGGCCACGGCCACGGCCTTGCGGGCCTTGGCCTTCTGCCGAGCGACCTTGGCCACCGTCGACGACTTGACGGACTTCTCCGTCTTGGTCACCGCAGTGGTGGCGAACTCATTCGTCGTCGCCGCCTGCGCCGTCGGGGCGTGGACGACCAGACCTCCGGCCGTCACGGTGATCAGCGCTACGCCACTCAGGGCGAGACGGGACAGACGGGGGTTGTGCGAGAGGGTAGACAGGATTGCTCCTAGGGGCTTCCACGAACGCCTACCGGGTTAGCTGACGGATTCGGGCCTGGAAGTCGCCCTACGGCGCTGAACGCGCCGATTCACCCCTGATCACCGCGTACGGGATCGTTGGGTCCCCGGCTCCGTGCCTCCTGGCTGCACGGACTCGGCAGGCCACCGCCGCGTCTTCGCGCCTCGGGGGCGCTGGCCGCGGTGACCGGCGGATGGTTCTCTCTGTCGAACATCGGGGGACCCGATGGTGACCGGCGGGCGTCCTGGCTGGAACGCCGCGACGCCAGAAGTTACGCCGAAAAGTCACGTAATGGCAAAGCCTGAGTAAGCGAGTAAAGATCAGACACGCCGGGAGTCAGGTCCTCATCCCCCGCCGGAGCAGCGGGTTTCGTTACCCAAGTGTGACCCTCCTCACACTTGGGCCGACCCCGTCTTGTCAGGGGCGTACGGCGCCCACGAGACGGCGCCCGTACGACGAGAGTGTGACCACCTTCACCACGTCACCCGTCTGCGGCGCATGCACGATCTTGCCGCCGCCCGCATAGATGCTCACGTGCCCGAGGCCCTCGCTGAAGATCAGGTCGCCGGGCTCCAGCGCGTTGAGCGACACCTTGCGGCTGGCGCCCCACGACCACTGCTGCCAGGTCGTGCGCGGCAGCGAAACGCCACCGGCCCGCCAGGCGGCCTGCGTGAGCCCCGAGCAGTCGTAGCCGCCCGGCCCGGTGCCGCCGAACACGTACGGCTTGCCGACCTGCGCGTACGCGAAGCGCAGCACGGCCGCGGCGTTGCCCGAGGCGGGACCCGTGTACTTGAGGCCGGTGCTGTTGGGATTGCCCGCCTTGTACGCGCCCAGCCGGTCGAGGAGCTTCTTCTGGTCCTTGATGAGGTCCAGGATCTCCGCCCGGTCCTTCTTGACCGCGTCCCGCTCCTTGTCGGCCGCGGCCAGCGCCTCCTCGGCGCGGTCACGGTCGGCCTTCAGCCCCCGGTTCGCCCGGTCGAAGGCGGCGAGCTTCTGGGTGCGCTCCTGCGCGAGCTGCCCGCGTAACGCCATCCCGTACAGCAGATCGGCCGGATCGTCGCTGGTCATCATGGTGGGCAGGGTCGAGAAGTCGCCCCCCAGCTTGTACGTCTCGACGGCCATGTTGACGACCTCGCCGCGCAGATCCGCGACGGTCGCCAGCTTGCGCTTGTACGTGTCGTTCAGCCGGCTGTAGCGCGCCTTGGCCTCTTTGTACTTCTCGGTGGCCGTGTTGTAGCGGTCCACGACCTTGTCGGCCTTGTCGTTGAGCTTGTCGAGCTTCGCTCTCGCCTGCGCGAGAGTCGGCTTGGGATCGGCCAGCACCCCTCCGACGGGGGTCATCACCAGTCCGAACACCAGACCCGCGGCCAGCGGCACCCGGCCCAACCTCACAGCGTCGCCTCCCAGGGGATCATCCTCGGGGCGAAATAGTACAGAAGTGGCGAGTAATCCTCACCTAAACGCCATATTCGTCATCTATGCGCGACCGAGCCGCCTCAGCAGCAGCGCGGACGGAACGGGCCTGGCGCCCATCCGCCTGACGGACTCGGCCACCTCGCGGTCGGAGGACACCACGGCGATCGCCCGGCCGGGCGGCTCGGCCCGGACGAGCTGGCGGATCAGGTCGTCGGCGATCTCACCCGGCGCGCTGAACAGCACCCGCACCCCGCGTGGCGCCACCACCTGCACCGGAGAGTTGAGCTCGGCGCCGTCGAACACCACGGTCACCTCGACGCGCGTCTGCGCGACCAGCCCGCCGAGCCCGGTCATCAGGCGGGCGCGCTGGTCGGCGAGCGTGAGCGTGCCGTAGCCGGACTTGGTCACGTTGTAGCCGTCGATGATCAGATGCACCTGCGGCAGCGCCAGAAGCTGATCGAGCAGCTGCGGGTCGTCGTCAGCCAGCGCGCGGGCGGGCACGCCGCGCACACCCGGCCGCTCACCGGTGAGCGCCGCGACCGAGTCGGCCGGCCGGCTGATCATTGTGGGCAGCGCCAGCTCCCTGCGCAGCCCCGCCGAGGCGTCCTGCAGCGCGTCGAGCAGCACCCGGATGCGCGCGTCCTCGACGCTGCGGCCCTCACGCGCGGCCCGGCGCGAGGCTTCGAGCTGCTTCTCCACATCGGCCAGGCGCTCACGCAACCGCCGCAGCTCCGACTCCCCCGCGCTGCCGGCGGCCGTGGCGGCGTGCCTGGCCTCCTCCGCGGCCTGCTCCATCTCCTCGGCCCGCCGCACCGCGCCCTTCGCGCGCTCGCGGGCCTCGTGCAGCTTGCGGCGCAGCTCGGAGTTCTCGCCGCGGGCCGCCTTCAACTGCTCACGCAGCCGCTCGGCCTCCTCCTTGGCCGCGCTCTTCTGCGCGGCGAGCTGCTCACGCAGCCGGGAGACGACCTCCTCGCGCTCCGACCCCTCGGCCGCGGCGGCGGACTGCTCCAGGTCGGCGCGGGCCGACTCCACCATGTCGGCCCAGCCGGGCGGCCGCGTGAGATAAGCCGCGGCGGCGACCAGCACCGGATCGGCGGCGGGCGGCACGTTGCCCTCGGCCAGCGAGGCCACCAGCTCCGGCCAGCCGGAGGCCACCGACTCGGCGACCACCTCGCGGAACTTCTTGTCGTTCTCCAACTGCGCGGCGATCGGCGCACTGCCCAGCCGGGCACGCTTACGCGGGTCGAACTTGGCGATGCCGCGCAACGGCGCCGGCACCGCCACAGCGGGCATCGAACCGAGAACCTGGGCCGCGAGGTCGACCACATTGAGCCGCACCTGCTCGGGAAGCGGGCGAGACAGGCCTTCACCCGCTGAACTCATCCCACTGTCCCTTCATGACATGCCCTTTCAGACAAGGGTACGGCTGCCCGCTACCTGTCCGTAACGGCCACCCAAGATGGGACAAGCGCTCGTCCAACCCTCGCACCCCCACACGCAGCCCCCACAGGCCCCGGCAGCACCCTCTCCGAACCCGGCACAGCCCGCACAGGCCCGACCACAGCACGCACGGAGTCGGACCCGGCCCCTCCCCCTCCCAGGGACCGGACGCGGCACCCCCGGGCCCGGCACCCCGCGTAGCCGACACGGCAACCCCAGGGCCTGACCCCGCCGATGCCCACACGGCGCTGCCGGGACCCCGCACAGTCCCCCAGGGACCCTGCACAGCATCCCCCGGACCCGGCACGGCACCCTCCTGGCCTGGCAGGGCACCCTCCGGACCCGGCACGGCCCTCGCGGACCCGACACCCACGCCCCAGCTACGGCGCCCCAGCCCCGCCCCCAAATCCCCGCTCCCAGCCTCGCCTCCGGCCGGTACGCCTCACGGACCGGTGGCCTGCCTGGACGGCTCCGCTGCGACAGAGCCCGGGAAAGCTGGAATCCCAGCCCCGTCAGCTCGCGTCGTAGACCAGCAGCGCGATCTGGACCCGGTTGTTCAGCGCCAGTTTGGTAAGGATGCGCGAAACATGCGCCTTGACCGTGGGCACGCTCATGTACAGCTCGCGGCCGATCTCCGCGTTGGACCTGCCCCTCCCGACCGCCAGCGCCACCTCACGCTCGCGCTCGCTGAGCCGGGCCAGCAGCCCGCGCGCCCGCTCGGCCCGTCCGACAGCGCCGCCGTGCGACACGTGGGTGATGAGCTGCCGGGTGACGGCGGGCGACAGGATCGGCTCCCCCGCGGCCACCTTCCTGATCGCGGCCACCAGCTCGACGGGCGGGATGTCCTTGAGCAGGAATCCGGCGGCACCCGCGCGCAGCGCCCGCAGCACCTGCGCGTCGGCGTGGAACGTGGTCAGCACCACGACCTCCGGCGGCGCCTTGGTCGCCCGCAGCGCCTCGGTCGCGGCCAGTCCGTCGACGCCGGGCATCCTGATGTCCATCAGCACCACGTCGGGCCGGTGCTCGGCGACCAGCGGCGGCACCTGCGCCCCGTCACCCGCCTCGCCCACGATCTCGATCCCGTCCACGCCGCCCAGGATCATCGCCAGCCCGGCCCGCACCAGCGCGTCATCATCAACGATCAGCACCCGAATCGACCCAGCCGCCGACCCGGCCGTCAGCCCACGCCTTGACTCGCTCATCACCCCGCCTGTCGCCCTTGTCAGCCCGCTCACCGCCCCGGTCGTCACCCCGTTCTCCGCCCCGCTCATGGCCCCGGGAGGTGGCCCAGCGACCGGTCCAGGAACCCGCTGTGGGGGCGGTCCGGAGATCGGTTCGGCGACCGCCCCGGCATCGCTCCGGGACCGGTCCGGAGGCCGACCCGGCGGCCCGCCCCGGGATCGACCTGGAGGTTGCTCCAGGGACCGGTCCGGAGGCCGGTCGGCAGGTCGGCCCGGAGGCCGGCCAGGACGTCTGCCCGGGGTCGGGAGGGAGGTCGGTTCGGGAACCCGGTCCGGGATCGGGTCCGTCATGCGCTCTCCTCCGGGCAGGGCCACGGCAGCCAGGCGCGCACCACGAACTCGCCGTCCGGCGTCGGCCCGTGCTCCAACCGGCCGCCCGCGAGCTCAGCCCGCTCGGCCAGCCCGATGAGCCCGGCCCCGGCCCCCGGGATGCGGGCGGCATGCCGCGACCCGAGTGCGTTGTGCCTGGACCCCAGCGCATTGCGTACCTCGGCCGACAGCCCGCGCCCCGGCGCACCCGTCACCGTCACGGTGGCCGGTGCCCCGCCCGCATGCTTGCGCGCGTTGGTGAGCGCCTCCTGCACGATCCGGTAGACGTTGCGCCCCAGCGCCTCGGGCAACCGCTGCCCTCCGTACGGCGCGGGCCCTTCGGGCGACGCGGGCATCTCGGACGGCGCAAACCCTCCAGCGGCCGGTCCGACAGGGGGCGCGCCGGTGGGAAGGGCGGCGGGCACGTCGGCAGGCACGATGGCGGGCACGGCAACGGGCGCGTCCGTGGACACAACGACAGGCGCGGCGGCGCGTACGTCGGAGGGCGCTTCTGCGGACACCTCGGCAGGCGGGTCCACGTGCAGGTCGAGGCGGACGTCGAGGCCCGCGCGGCGGCATTCGGCCACCAGCGCGGGGAGGTCGTCGAGGGTGGGCTGGGGCCGGTCGGGGACGGGGTCGTCGGCGGGCGCGCCGGAGTGGCGCAGCACCCCGATGACCTCCCGCAGGTCCTGGAGCGCCTGGTGGGCGCCCTGGCGGATGGCGCCGGCGGCGCGGGCGACCTCGGCCTCCGGCGCCCCGGGACGGAACTCGAGCGCGCCGGCGTGCAGGCTGAGCATCGACAGGCGGTGCGCGAGCACGTCGTGCATCTCGCGGGCGATCCGCTCGCGCTCCAGCCGTCTGGCCTCCTCGGCGGCCCCGTCAGCGCGCTGCCGGAGGGACCAGACGAGCTGCCGCCTGGCCCGTATGACGATGCCCCAGGCGAACACGGTCAGCAGGATCGCCAGCCCGAAGACGAACGTGCCGAGCCAGCCGAGCTCGGCGTCGGGCCAGATCATCGCGTTGGGCGCCAGGGTGAGGACGCCGAGCAGCGCGACCGGCCCGGAGATTTTGAACGGCCGGTGGACGGCGACGGTGAACAGGGCGACCACGGCCGCCCCGCCGATGAGCAGCAGCGAGGAGGACAGGGTCAAGGTGACCAGCGCGAGCGCGACCGGCCATCGGCGGCGCAGCCAGACGGCGAGGCAGGACAGCACGCCCAGCGCCTGCTCGACGGCCTGGACGGGCTCGGGCGCGTCGCGGATCTCGGCGAGGGTCATCAGGGTCAGGCCGCAGGCGCCGAGGAAGAGCGTGAGGTCGACGATCCAGTCGCGCGTCGAGCGGCGCACGGGCCGGCCCGCGCCGCCGTCGCCGAGCAGCACGGACGGCAGGGCCCACCGGTATTCGGGGGCGTGCTCGGGTCCGTTCACGTTTCCCGAGGTTATGCGGTGGGCACGGGCGGGCGGTAGCGACCAAAGTCGATGCTTCCCCCTGACCTGGGTCGGCCCCCGCCGCGTCACCAGGCGGCGAAGCAGCGAGCCGCCCCGGTCGTGAGCCGCGCGAATCCCCGTCGGTCCTGCCCAGGCCCCTGTGCTGGGCAGGCGTGCTCGCGCGGCTCACGTACTGCTTGCTGACATAACCGTATTTGTCACGCTTGCAGGGGAGTTGCAGGATCTTTAACTGTTGACGTATGCCCCCGGCTGGCGGAGGATCTCCGCGTGGCGCCCGGACCGGTGATCTCGTGCCGCGCTCTCACCTGCCGTGCGGGCGGCCGCACGGTCGTCGAGGATCTGTCGCTCGACCTGGGCGAGGGCGAGCGGGTCGCGCTCATGGGCCCGTCCGGGTCGGGCAAGACGACCCTCCTCACGACGCTCGCCGGGCTGGCGCCGCCGGTGGCGGGCCGGGTGCTGGTGGGCGGCGTGCCGCTGGACGAGCAGCCGGGGCTGCGGGCCGGGCTGGCGCTCGTCTTCCAGTCGTACGGCCTGCTGAGCCTGCTCACGGCGGCCGAGAACGTCGAGGTGGCGTTGCGCGCGGCCGGCCGGTCGCCGCGTGAGGCGATGCGGCTGGCGGCGGAGGCGCTGGAGCGGCTGCGGGTGGAGAGGTTCGCCGATCACCTGGTGGAGGAGCTGTCCGGCGGCCAGCAGCAGCGGGTGGCGGTGGCCAGGGCGCTGGCGTTGCGGCCGGTGGCGCTGCTGGCCGACGAGCCGACGGCCGAGCAGGACGCCGGGCACCGGGAGGTCGTGCTGGAGGAGCTGCTGGCGGCGGCCGGTGACGGCGTCGCGCTGCTGATCGCGACCCACGACCCCGAGGTGGCCGAGCGGTGCGACCGGGTGGTCGAGCTCCGCGCGCCCCGGGCCCGGCAGGCGGTGGGCGGCCCGTGATCGACGAACCCTGGCGCGGCGGGGAGCGGCCCACGAGCCCCACGAGCCCCACGAGCATGGTGCGCTGCGACGGGGTCGTGCAGATCTACCGGGCCCGCGACGTCGAGGTGGTCGCGCTGCGCGACGTGGACCTGGTGATCGACGCGGGCGAGACGGTGGCGCTGCTGGGCCCGTCCGGGGCGGGCAAGTCGACGCTGCTGTGGCTGCTGGCGGGGCTGTTGCGGCCGAGCGCCGGGCGGCTGTGGCTGGACGGCGTGGAGGTGGGCCGGCTCGACCAGCGCCGCCTGGACCGGCTGCGCGCCCGGCGGATCGGCACCGTGCTGCAGAACCCGGCCCGCAACCTGATCGGCTACCTGCCGGCCGCGCAGAACGTGGCGTTCGCCCAGCGGGCGGTCAGGCGGGATCGCGGCAGGGTGCGTGAGCTGCTGCGCCGGGTCGGCCTGGACGACGCGGGCAACCGGCCGGCGAACCGGATGTCGGGCGGCGAGCAGCAGCGGCTGGCCCTGGCGGTGGCGCTGGCGAACGCGCCCGCGCTCCTGCTGGCCGACGAGCCCACGAGCCAGCTCGACGCCGCGTCGGGGGCGCGGGTGATCGAGCTGATCAAGCATGCGGCGCAGGCGGACGGCACGACGGCGGTGGTGGTGACGCACGACGTGGCGGTCAGCGAGGCGCTGAGCCGTACGGTGACGATCCGCGACGGCCGGGTCGGCTCGGAGGGCAGGCGCG
Source organism: Nonomuraea ceibae (assembly GCF_019396325.1). Lineage (GTDB taxonomy): Bacteria > Actinomycetota > Actinomycetes > Streptosporangiales > Streptosporangiaceae > Nonomuraea > Nonomuraea ceibae. The sequence goes on along the minus strand of NZ_JAHKRO010000081.1, from coordinate 23,614 downwards.
GCGAGGACCTGGTGGTGGTCGGCCGGGAGGGCGCGGTGCAGGTGCCGCCGGAGTTCCACCATCTGCTCCCGCCCGGCTCGATGGCCCGCATCGAGCCGCTGGACGACGGCATCGTGCTCAGGAGGGCCGGCTCGTGATCCTGCGCGGCCTGTGGGAACGCCGTACGCTCTCGCTGGTCGTGCTGCTCATCGCCGTCGTGCCGATCGCCTGCGCGGCGGTGGGCCCGATCTACACGGCGGCGGCCGCCACCACGGTGGTCCGTGACGCGCTGCTGGCGGCGCCGGTGGACGGGCGCGGCTGGCGTTACACGACGAGGACCGGCGGCATCCAGGCGAAGGCCGCCGCGCTGACGGCGTCGTTCACGGCCGCCCCGGTGTACGGGATGGAGGTCTCCAGCGGCGACGCCGACCTGTCGAGGGAGCTCTCGTACACCCTGGTGTGGCAGGACGGCCAGTGCGAGCGCCTGCGCCCGGTCGAGGGCCGCTGCCCCCGGGCGGCGGGCGAGGTGATGGCGAGCCGGGCGTCGGGGATGGCGGTCGGCTCAGAGGTGCGGCTGGCGGCTCTGGTCAGGCGCGAGCCCGGCACCACGGAGCTGCGGCCCGCGCCGCTGAAGGTCGTCGGCGTCTACGGGCACGAGTCGGCGGGCGACCCGTTCTGGTTCGGCCGCTCGCTGACCACGCCCGGGGGCGAGAGCGGTTCGTCGCGGATCGACCCGCTGTTCACGGTGCCGCAGACGCGCGAGGAGACGGCCGTCGCGGGCGCCGCGCTGACGGCGGACCCGGCGCAGCGTGGCGGGTGGACCGACTACGCCATCGTCACCGTCGACGCGGGGCGCGTCCTCGGCTCCGACCTGGGCGCGCTGACGGCCCTGCAGGCGGCGGCCGACACGGCGGGCCGCGAGACCGGCGACATCGTCTACTCACGGATGCCCGTCACGCTGCGGGCGATGACGACGAGCTCGGAGACGCTCGGCGTGCCGACGCTGCTGGTGTCGGCGCAGCTCGTGGGGCTGGCCTGGCTGCTGCTGTTCCAGACCGTGGGCGATCTGGTACGGGCGCGCGGCGCGGAGATCGCCCTGGCCCGGCTGCGCGGTCACGGCCGGGCGCGGGTGTGGCGGTTCGCGCTGGCCGAGCCGCTGCTGCTGCTCGCGCTGGCCGTGCCGCTCGGGCTGGCGGCGGGGCTGCTGGCCGCGCGGGCGATGGTGGAGGCGCTGCTCCCGCCGGGCATCCCCGCCGTGTTCCCGGCGCAGGCGGCGTACGCGGGGCTGGCCGCGACGGCGGGTGGCCTGATGGCGGCGGTCGTGTCGGCCTGGCGGGTGGCGACGCGCCCGGTCACCGAGGAGTGGCGGCGCACACCGCGCCGCAGCGCGCGCGGCTGGGTGCCGGACGCGGTCGTGCTGGTGGTGACGGCGCTCGGCCTGGTCGAGCTGCTGGCGGGCGGGGTGATCAGCGACACGACGGGGCAGTCCTCCAGCGCGCTGGCCGTGCCCGGCCTGATGGCGCTGGGCGTGGCGCTGCTGGCCGCGCGCGGGCTGCCGGTGCTGGCGCGGCGGCTGTTCGGCCTCACCCGGCGGCGGGGCGGCCTCGGCCCGTTCCTGGCGTTGCGGCAGGTGGCGCGCGGGCCGGTCACCACGGGGAGCGTGATCGTGCTCGGCACGGCGTTCGGGCTGGCGACGTTCGCGGTGTCGGCGTGGACGGCCACGTCCGCCGACTACCGGCGGGCCGCCGCCTTCCACAACGGCGCCCCGGCGGCGATCACGGTCCAGCCGGTCGGGCCGCGCGCGTTCGCCGACGCGGTGGAAGCCGCCGACCCGGGCGGCACTGCAGCCCCGGTGATCAAGGTTCCGGGCCCGCCCCAGCTGATCGCCACGGACCCGGAACGGCTGGCCCGCGTCGCGACCTGGGACCCGGAGCTGGCCGGTGGGATGCGGCTGGCCGAGGCGGCGGCGGCGCTGCCCGGACCCGGGACGCCCAGGGTCATGGTGAGCGGCGACCGGTTCCGGCTCACGGCCCGCCATGACGTGCCGCCCGAGGGCTGGCAGGTGCGGCTGTTCGCCACGTTCCGCATCCCGGACCGGCTCAAGCCCGCCGCGATCCCGCTCGGCGTCCTGCGCCCGGGCGGCGGCGGCTCGTACGCGTGGAACCTGCCGCTGTCCTGCCGTGACGCGCCGTGCGAGCTGCGCCGGGTGCACGCCGAGTTCACCCCGCTGGACGAGCAGGCGACGATCCCGCGGATGGAGGTCGTCGTGACGCGGCTGGAGCTCCGGGACGAGGGCCGCTGGCAGCGCGTCCCCACCCCGCGCTGGCGGGTGGACGGCGACCCGGGCCGTGACGACGGCGGCTTCGTCGTCTCGCTCCAGAACAACCAGACGCTCCGGCCCGCCACCTACGATCCGCGGCCGGCCGCCGTGGTCGTCGGCGTGGGCGCCAAGCTGGTGCCGGGCCTGGACCACGCCTTCGCCACGGGCGTGCGGGCGGTCGCGACGGCCTCGGCCGCGCCCGGCCTGACCGGGCCCGGCGTCGTGATGGATCTGGAACAGGCCGACCGGATCGCGTACGGAGTGCACGAGCAGGCCGTCTACCAGGTGTGGACCCGCGCGGCGGGCGTCCCGGCGCTGGAGCGGGCGCTGCGCGAGCAGGGGCTCACCGTGGTCTCCACCCGCTACGAGAGCGAGGTGGCCGCCGCCTTCGTCCGGCAGGGTCCGGGACTGGCCCTGGTCCTGCTGCTGATCTCCGCGCTGGCCGCCGCCTCGCTCGCGCTCGGCCGCACCGTGCTGGCGCTGCACACGGCGGCCAAGCGGCGCGGCTACGAGCTGGCCGCCCTGGAGGCGTCCGGCGCGAAGGTGGCGGCGCTGCGCGTGGCGCTGCTGCTGGAGCAGCTCATCACCGCGGCGGCCGGCACGCTGGCCGGGCTGGTCGCCGGGCTGCTCGCGGCCGGGGCCGCGCTGGGCCGGATCCCGCAGTTCGCCGAGCCGCTGGTGACGCCGCCGCTCTCGCACGACGTGGCGGCGGCGCCCGTGGCGCTGCTCACGGGCGCCGGCCTGCTGGCCGCCCTGCTGTGCGCGGTCGCCGTGTCGGAGGCGCTGCTGCGCGGCATCCGCGTGGAGCGCCTGCGCGACACCCCCGCGTGAGGGTCAGCTGCCGACCGGCTGCTGCGACAGCGCCTGCATGAACGCCTTGGCCATGGTCAGCGCGCCGTCGAGCCCCTCCTTCTCGGGGATCAGCACGACGTTGCCGGAGGCCGCGGGCTCGCCCTTGGGCCGCTGCGCGCCCGCGTAGTCGATCTCCACCACGACGGCGCCCCGCCGCACGGTCACGGTGCCGCTGCCCGCGAACACCTCGCCCTTACGGGTCCCGACATAGACGCTGTACGCCTCCTCGCCCAGGCCGGGCACGTCGCGCACCTTGCCCCACGAGATGCCGCCGAGCGACGACTGCGCCAGGTTCTTGTCGCCGCCGAGCTGGCCCGTGTAGAACGACCGGGCGGCGGTCTCGTCGGCCACGCCGGCTCGGTTGGTGAAGGAGTGCACGGTGATGAGCACGCTGCGGATCTTGGTCACCTTGTCGCCGGCGGGCACGTCCAGGTTGAGCCAGCGGCACTCGGTCTGCGTGTCGTCGCCCACCTCCAGGCCGCGCGCCCGGGGCGTGTGGCCGGGCACGAGCTTGGCGGCCGTCGGCGTGACCGTCTCGCAGACGGGCGGGAAGACGACCAGCGGCGTCGGCGAGGGCGTGGCGGCGGCGCTGGGCGAGGCGGTCGCCGCCTTGTACGGCTGCGCCAGGACGTCCGGGTGCTGCGCCTTCCAGTCGGCCACGCCCTTGGCGAAGTGCTTGACCAGGCCGCTGACCTCGCGGATCGCGTTCGACTCGGTGACGGACTGGGTGGTCTCGTTGCTGAGGATCTGCGCGTCCTTGCGCTGCTGGCTCGCCTGGTAGCGGATTTCGATCGTGATGTCCTGGACGCGCGCGTACGCCTTGCCGTAGGAGTACCACATCAGGCTGCCGGAGCGGCGCCAGGTGTACTGGGCGAAGGCGGCGTCGCCGGCGCCCTGGATGTCGGTGACCGGGGAGGTGTAGTCCTTCTCGCCCTTCTTCGGCGTGGGCTTGGCGGTCTCGGCGTACTTGGCGCCGCCGTAGTCGACCTCGTAGGAGTTCTGCGCCATGGCGCGGCCGGTCTTGGCGCCGTCGCCGCGGTGCTGCTGGACCTTGACGTCGACCTCGCGGCTGCGCCACCACTCGCCGTGGGAGATGCGCTGGTTGTTCCAGTTGCAGGAGAAGTTGACCGTGTATTCGCTGTCGCGGGAGTCCTTGGACACGGTCGCGCCGGGCACGAGGCGCTCGGCCTCCTCCTTGGGCAGCATGGCGCACACGTCGGGGCCGGTCACGGCGGCGGGCTTGGTCAGCCCGGCCGTGGACGGCTGGCCCGTGGCGGGCGGCCCGGCGATGCCCTGGCCCCGGGTGAGCTGGCCGTACAGCAGGTAGGCGCCCGCGCCCGCGCCGACGAGCACCACGAGGGTGGCGGCGACGACCGGCAGGATCCACGGGCGGCGCCGCGGCGGCCGAGGGGGCAGCGGCACGGGAGGCGGCATCGGCGGCTGGGTCGGCGGCTCGAACTGCCCTCCGGGCACCGGGTGCGGGTGGGTCGGCGGCTGGTGCTCGCTACCGGGATTCACGAGGGACTCCTGGGGTTTGCCATGACGTGCGGTGAAACATGCTAGTCAGCCCGGTTGCAGGATGCTTGCACCAGTTCAGGACCGCAACGCGGCCGAGACCATCGCGGCGGCGGCGCGGGCGGGCTCCTCGTCGGCCGGATCGTCCTTCGGCAGGTCCCTGCGCTGCCAGACCACCTCGGCGAGCACGTTGCTGGTGCGCAGCAGCACGGTGCTGGTGCCGGTGCCGAGCTGATCGGAGTTGCTGTAGAAGCGGAAGGAGTTCTGGACGAACGCGGCCTCCCCCAGGCCCGGCACGTCGCGGACCTTGCCGACGTGGTTGCTGAACGCCTTTCCCGCGGCTCCGGCGCGGCTGGCGCGCTCGATGGCGAAGCGCTGGACGGCCACCTCGGGCGCGCCCCGGCCGGCGGCGGGCCGCTCGGCCCACACCCTGACGGTGAGCGAGGAGATCTCGCGCGGCCCCTTGCTCAGGCGCCACTCGCACTCGCCGGGTCTGGTCTGCTGCCCCCGCACCTCGCTCTTCATCACCTCGGTCACCTGGGCGCCGGTGAGCAGGCCGCAGGCGGCGGGCGCGGCGGCGAACCGGCCGGTGTCCTCCTGGGTGAGCGCGCGCACGCCGTACCAGCCGCCGGCGCCCAGCACGGCGACGGCGGCGAGCGCGGCCACGGCCGGCCACCAGCGGCGGCGAAGGGCGCGCGGCGGGACGGCGCCGGGGCCCGTGCTCGTGCCGAGCAGCCGCTGGAGCCCGTCGCGGACCTGCGCCGCGCCGGGCCGGACGGCCGGGTCCTTGGCGAGCATGGCCAGCAGCAGCCCGCCGAGCTCGCGCCCGGCCCGGACCGGCGGCGGCGGGTCGTGCAGCAGCACCGCGGCGGCGACGGCGGCGGGCATCGCCCGCTCGAACGGCGCCCGCCCCTCCACGGCGGTGTAGAGGCTGGCGCCGAGCGACCACAGGTCGGAGGCGGGGCCGGAGGGCTGCTCGTTGAGCCGCTCGGGCGCCATGTAGCCGGGCGAGCCGGCGCTGCCGTAGCGGTCGCCGCGCCCGCCGAGCGGGACGGCGATGCCGAAGTCGGTGAGCATGGCGGAGCCGTCGGCGTCGAGCAGGATGTTGGCCGGTTTGACGTCCTGGTGCACGATGCCGTGGGAGTGGGCGACGGTCAGCGCCGACAGCACGCGCAGGCCGATGCGGGCCACGGCCTCGGGCGGGAGCGGCCCGTCCTCCTTGATCACCCGGTCGAGCGACCGGCCGCTGACCAGGTCGAGGATGATCCACGGCTGCTCGCCGGTGAGCACCACGTCGTGGACCAGCACGATGGCCGGGTCGCGCAGCCGCCCGGCGGACCTGGCCTCGTGGATGGCCCGGTCGGCGAACTCGGCGCGCTCACGCGGCGACAGCTCGGCCGGGACGCGGACCTGCTTGACCGCGACCTCCCGGTTGAGCATCTCGTCGCGGGCCCGCCACACCGTGCCCGCGCCGCCCTCCCCGAGCCGCTCGACGAGCCGGTAGCGGCCCGCCAGCACGTAGCCGTCACCCCGCACCGCGAAGCTCCCGCTCGGCCGTCCTGGCCGCCCTCAGGGCGGACTCCTTGATCTGGTCGTCGGTGGTGCGGTCGTCGACCCTGGTGAACTCGGCGGCGACCACGAGGTTGGCCAGGCGGAAGTAGACGATGGCCGAGTGCATCCGGCCGGTCTCCCCCAGCAGCTCGAACGCGAACGCCTCCTGGCCCAGACCGCCGAAGGACCTGACGGAGGTACGGGTGACGTCCTGCGGCTTGGTGACGCCGATCTCCTTCCACACCCAGCCGAAGCTCCCGTGCTTGGCCCAGTAGCGCTGCTGGTTGGCGAAGAGGCTGCGGGCCGTGACGGGGGTCATGCTCCACGGGTCGCGGGTGTCGGAGTCCTTCTGGAGCTGCACCGATACGCCGATGCCGGGCTTGGTCCAGTTGCACTCGGGGCCGTACTCGTCGGAGGCGGGCACGCCCTTGGGGATCTGCTGGGTGCGCATCAGCAGGCCGACGTCCTCCGGGGGGAGCAGCGTGCACAGGTCCATCGGCACGGTGAAGGCGGCCGGCACCCCGTTGTCCTGATTTTTCAGGACCAGGAAGACGATGGTGGTGGCCGCCGCGATCGCCAGCGCCGCCGCCGACGCGATCCACAGCACAGCCCTGCTCCGCTTCCTGACGTGGCCGGGCACGGTGGCGTCGTGCTGCGGCGGCAGCGCGGCCGGCTCGCCCGCGGCGACCCGGCGCAGCGCCTGGGCCATCAGCGGCGCCACCGGCCGGGCCGCCGGGTGGCGCGCCATCATCGCGGCCAGCAGCGGGCCGAGCGGCTGCGGCGCGACCGGGACCGGCTGGGTCAGCGTCGCCCTGATCCGGTCGGCGGTGGTGCCGTCGTAGGCGGCCCTGCCGGTGGCCGCGAGGAACAGCGTCGCGCCGAGCGACCACACGTCGCTGGCCGGGCCGCCGGGCTCGCCCTCCAGCCGCTCGGGCGCGATGAACCCGGGCGAGCCGATCATCAGGCCCTGCTCGGTGAGCGTCGCCTGGCCCTCCTGCCGCGCGATGCCGAAGTCGGTGAGCACCACCCGGCCGCTGTCGGTGAGGAACACGTTGCCCGGCTTGACGTCGCGGTGCTGCAGCCCGCGGGCGTGCGCGGCCGACAGCGCGTCGAGCATGTCGGCGCCGATCCTGGCCACGTACTCCGTCGGCATGGGGCCGTGCGCCCGCACCGCCTCGCCCAGCGTGCGGCCGCGCAGCAGCTCCATCACCAGCCACGGCCGCTCGTGCTCGACGACGACGTCGTGCAGCGCCACGATGCCCGGATGGCGCAGCTGCGCGGTGGCCTGCGCCTCGCGCACCGCCCGGGTGACCAGCTCGGCGCGCTCGCCGGGGGACAGCCCCTCGGGCAGCGTCAGCTCCTTGACCGCCACCTCGCGGTCGAGCATCTCGTCCCTGGCCAGCCACACCCGGCCCATGCCGCCGCTGCCGAGCGGCCGCAGCAGGGAGTAGCGGTTGGCGAGTCTTGCCCCGGACATAGAGGGAAGACTAACTAAGGATCAAGCGCAATAGTTATTCGTTCGGATCCGTATCTGTCGGTGCCCGTCTCTATGGTCTTGGTTCGTGGACCCGGTACAAGGCACTCTCGACGAGCTCGGCACCCCGCTGAGCGACGTCACGTTCGTGGTGTTCGACCTCGAGACCACCGGCGGCTCGCCGGCCGAGCACATGATCACCGAGATCGGGGCGGTCAAGGTGCGGGCGGGCGAGGTGCTCGGCGAGTTCTCCACCCTGGTCGATCCCGGCGGGCCGATCCCGCCGTTCATCTCCGTGCTGACCGGCATCACCGACGCCATGGTGGTGGCCGCGCCGCGCATCGAGTCGGTGCTGCCGAGCTTCCTGGAGTTCATCAAGGGCGCCACGCTGGTCGCCCACAACGCGAGCTTCGACACCCGCTTCGTCAAGGCCGCCTGCGCCGCCCACGGCTATCCCCCGCCGGTCAACCCGGTGGTCGACACCGTCGACCTGGCCCGCCGGGTGCTGACCCGCGACGAGACGCCCAACGCCAAGCTGTCCACGCTGGCCCGGTTCTTCCGCAGCGCCACCGAGCCGTGCCACCGCGCCCTCCAGGACGCCAGGGCCACCGTCGACGTGCTCCACGGCCTCATCGAGCGGGCCGGCTCCTTCCAGGTCCACACCCTCGAAGAGCTCAAGTCGTTCGTCCGCGCCCCCACGCCCGAGCAGCAGCGCAAGCGTCACCTGGCCGAGTCGGTGCCGCACGCCCCCGGCGTCTACATGTTCGAGGACGAGCGCGGCGAGGTCCTCTACATCGGCAAGTCCACCAACCTGCGCAACCGCGTGCGCTCCTACTTCACCGCGAGCGAGACCAGGCCGCGCATCCGCGAGATGATCGGCATCGCCGAGCGGGTCCGCCACATCGTCTGCGCCACCGCGCTGGAGGCCGAGGTCAGGGAGCTGCGCCTGATCGGCGGCGCCAAACCGCGCTACAACCGCCGCTCCCGCTTCCCGGAGAAGGTCGTCTGGCTCAAGCTCGCCGGCGAGCCGTTCCCGCGCCTGTCGATCGTGCGCGACCTGAAGGACGACGGCGCCTCCTACCTCGGCCCGTTCTCCAGCACCCGGCTCGCCGACGAGGCCCGCATCGCGCTGCACGAGGCGGTGCCGCTGCGCCAGTGCACCCAGCCGATCAGCCTGCGCACCCGGCGCTCGGCCTGCGTGCTGCACGAGATGGGCCGTTGCGGCGCGCCGTGCGAGGGCAAGCAGTCGCAGGCCGACTACGCCGTCCACGTCGAGACCGCGCGCCGGGCCATGACGCTCGACGCCTCGCCGGTCTTCTCCGCCGTCTCGGCCCGCATGGAGCGCCTGTCGGTCGAGCAGCGCTACGAGGAGGCCTCCGTCGACCGCGACCGGCTGGCCGCATTCGTCCGCGCCGCCGCCCGCATGCAGCGGCTCACCTCGATCACCAGCATCCCCCACCTGGTGGCCGCCAGCCCGGCGTTCGACGGCGGCTGGGAGATGCACGTCGTGCGCTACGGGCGGCTCGCCGCCGCCGCCGTCATGCCGCGCGGCGCCCACCCCAAGCCGTTCGTGGCCTCGCTCACCGCCACCGCCGAGGCGGTCATCCCCGGCCCCGGGCCAGTCCACGCGGCCAGCGCCGAGGAGACCGAGTGCATCCTGCGCTGGCTGGAGTCGCCGGGCGTGCGGCTGGTGGAGGTCGACGGGCAGTGGAGCCTGCCCGCCCACGGCGCCGCCCGCCACAAGGCCCGCATCGACCTGGCCTATCGCGGCCTGTGATTCGATACAGTTGGCACATGGTCACGGCTATCGTTCACATCAACGCCGAGGTCGACCGGATTCCGGAGGTTGCGGCGCAGATCGCCGAGATCGACGGCGTCAGCGAGGTCTACTCCATCACCGGCGACTACGACCTGCTGGCGATGGTCCGCGTGGCGGCCTACGAGCAGATCGCCGAGGTCGTCCCGGGCCGGCTCAACAAGGTCCCCGGCGTGCTCCAGACGGAGACCCACATCGCCTTCCGCGCCTACTCCAAGCACGACCTCGACGCGGCGTTCTCCATCGGCCTGCACGAGGCCGACTGACCCGTCCCGCCCCTCACCTCACCGGAGCCCCCGCCCGCGGCGGGGGCTTTCGCGTTCCCGGAGCCTCCGCGAGCCCCCGGGAACGGGACAGGCCCGGACCTCTCGCGAAGTCCGGGCCTGTCCGTCAGCGGTGTGTCCAGCGGTGTGTCAGTGGGTGAGCGACTTGTCCTCGCCCGGGCCCACCGCCGCGTGCTCGTCCTCGTGGCCGTGCTCGTGCCCCTCGTCCAGCGGGATCTTCTCCCCGCCGTACGCCTTGGACATGCGGCCGCGCAGCTTGCCGAGCGGCCCGCGCATGCCCTTGGGCGGGATGCCCGAGGTGTCCTCGTCCACCGGGAGCATCGGGACGGCTTCCTTGCCGCGCATGTGCGCCGCGATGTCCTCCGCCGGAGGGGTGTGGACCTCGATGAACTCGCCGTGCGGCAGACGCTTGATCACACCCGACTCCACACCGTGGCTGATCACCGCGGCGTCGGAACGCTGCAGGCCCAGGCAGATGCGGTAGGTGATGATGTAGGCCAGCGCCGGCCCCACGAAGATGAGCGCCCGGCCCACGTACGTGGTCATGTTCAGGTTGATGTGGAAGAACGCCGACAGTTCGTCGTTGGCGCCCAGCAGCCACAGCACGCCGTAGAACACGATGGCGGACATGCCGATCGAGGTGCGGTGCGGGTTGTTGCGCGGACGGTCGGCCACGTGGTGCTCGCGGTGGTCGCCGGTGATCCACCGTTCGAGGAACGGATAGAGCGCCAGGCCCGTCATGACCAGTCCGAGCGGCACCAGGGCCGGGATGATCACGCTGAGCGGCAGCGTGCCCGCCTGGGCCGTGCCGAACAGGTTGATCTCCCACGCCGGCATCAGGCGCAGCGAGCCTTCGAGGAAGCCCATGTACCAGTCAGGCTGCGAACCCGCCGAGATGTCGGCCGGCGTGTACGGGCCGAAGATCCAGATCGGGTTGATCTGCGCGAACGTGCCCAGCCCCGCGACCACGGCCAGCGTGAACAGGAAGTACGCGCCCGCCTTGGCCATGAAGGCCGGGTAGAACGGCGCGCCCACCACGTTCTTGTTGGTGCGGCCCTTGCCGGGCATCTGCGTGTGCTTCTGCACCCACATGAGCACCATGTGGGCGGTGACGAGCGCCAGCAGGATGCCGGGGATGAGCAGGATGTGCAGCGAGTAGAAGCGCGCGATGACGTCCTCGCCCGGGTACTCGCCGCCGAACAGGAAGAACGAGATGTACGTGCCGACCAGCGGCAGCGAGATCGCCACACCCTGGGTGATCCGCAGACCGGCGCCGGAGAGCAGGTCGTCGGGCAGGGAGTAGCCCGTCAGGCCCTCGGCGAGGGCCAGCGTCAGCAGCAGGATGCCGATGATCCAGTTGATCTCGCGCGGCTTGCGGTAGGCGCCGGTGAAGAACACCCGGAGCATGTGCACCATCATGCCCGCGACGAAGAGCAGGGCCGCCCAGTGGTGCATCTGCCTCATGAGCAGTCCACCCCGGACGTCGAAGCTGATGTTCAGCGCCGACGCGTAGGCCTCCGACATCATGACGCCCTTGAGCGGGGCGTACGAACCCTCGTAGATCACGTGTCCCATGCCCGGCTGGAACCAGAACGTCAGGAACGTACCGGTGAGCAGCAGGATGATGAACGCGTAGAGGGCGATCTCCCCCAGCAGGAACGACCAGTGGTCAGGGAAGATCTTGCGCATGTTGCGCTTGAGGAAGTTGGCCCCGCCCAGCCGCTCGTCCAGGACGCTGGATGTGCCGGCGATGGCCTTGGGCACCTTGTTCAGGTCGTCACTCATGCCTGGCCTCCCTTGGCCCGGACAGCGGCCTCGGCGTCGCCACGCTCCCAGAAGCTGGGACCGACCGGCACCGCGAAGTCACCCTGCGCGATGAGGTAGCCCTGGTCGTCGACCGAGATCGGCAGCTGCGGCAGCGGCCGCGCGGCCGGACCGAAGATCACCTTGGCGCCGTCGGCGGCGTCGAAGGTCGACTGGTGACACGGGCACAGGATGTGGTGGGTCGTCTGCTCGTACAGGGCCGCCGGGCAGCCCACGTGCGTGCAGATCTTCGAGTAGGCCACGATCCCGTCGTGCGTCCAGTTCTTGTTGGTGCCCGACTTGATCTCCTCGGGCCGGAACTTGATCAGGATCAGCGTGGCCTTGGCGAGCACGGTCAGGTCGTGCTCGTAGCCCTCGGGCACCACCGACAGGATGCCGCCGGGCGAGTTGAAGTCGGCCGCGCGGATCGGCTGGCCGGTGCCCTCGACGACCAGGCGGAGGTTCTTGCCCTCCTTGGTCTTCTCGCCCCACACCGTGTGGCGCAGCTCGTTGTGGAACTGCGACGCCGGCATGTCGTTGTTGTCCAGGTCGCGCAGCAGGATCAGCGGGATCAGGCCGAGCGGCGCGGCGCCGAGCAGCAGCGTGCGGCGCAGCATCTTGCGCTTGACGAAGCCGCTCTCGTTGGCGCCCTGGAGGAACGTCTCGGCCACGACGGCCCGGTCCTCCTTGGCGGAGACCATGTCGTGGCGGTCCTGGACCAGGGAGTACTTCGGCATGATCTGGCGGACCCAGACCACGATGCCGACCGCCAGGCCCAGCACGGCCAGCGTGAGCGTGCCGCCGAGCGCCAGGTTGGACAGGCCCGTCGCCTCCGGGCTGCCCACCGGGAGGATCACGTAGAAGATGAGGAAGGCGATGCCGGCGGCGAAGGTGATCAGGAAGCAGAGCGACACGATCCTCTCCGCCTTGCGCGCCTTCTGCTCGTCCTGCAGGGTGACGCCGGGAGTCTCGCCGCCGGCCGTCGCGGCGGCGGCGGCCTCGGGCTGGTCGCCGAGCAGCGAGGTGCCCGGCGCGGGGGTGCCGATGACGCGCTTGGGGACGCGCTCGTCCGGCTGCTCGATCTCGTGCTCGTTGTCTGTCATGACTTCTGTCGCTTCTTCGCGGTGATCCAGATGGAGGCGAGGACCAGGGCCAGGATGCCCACGATCCACACGACGAGGCCTTCGGTGACCGGGCCGATGCGCCCGAGGCCGAAACCTCCGGGATCCTTCTGCTCGCGGACCTGGGTGATGTAGGCGATCATGTTGCGCTTCTCTTCGGGCGTGATCGTCGAGTCGTTGAAGACCGGCATCGCCTGGGGACCGGTCACCATGGCCTCGTAGATCTGCTCGGGGGTGGCCTCGTTGAGGTTGGGCGCGTACTTGCCGCGCGTCAGCGCGCCGCCGGCGCCCGCCCAGTTGTGGCACTGGATGCAGTTGGCGCGGAACAGCTCACCGCCCTTGGCCGCGTCGCCGAGCTTGGGGTCGACCTGCTCCTTGCCCGGCACCTGCGGGCCGCCGCCGAGCGACTGCACGTAGGCGGAGATCTGCCGGATCGCGTCCGGGTTCTTCTTCACCCAGTCGGGCAGCGGCTTGCGCGGCACCTGGGCGCCCGGGTCGGAGGCCGGCATGCGGCCGGTGCTCATCTGGAAGTCGACCGCCGCGGCGCCCACGCCGATGAGCGTCGGCCCTGTCGCCGTGCCCTGCGCGTTGAGCCCGTGGCAGCTGGAGCAGTGGGCCTCGAAGAGGCTCTTGCCCTCCGCCACGTCGTCGACCTTGCCCGCCGCGAGTGCCGCGTCAGCGGGCCTGCTCACCTGCACAAACGTGGCATATACCGTCCCGACCAGCGCCAACGCCAGGATCAGGACGGCGTATCTCGCGAGCGGATGCCGCCGCCATGCGGTGATCCTAGTCACAGAGATCCCGTTCCTTACTGAATGATGTAGATGGTCGCGAAAAGGCCGATCCAGACGACGTCCACGAAGTGCCAGTAATAGGACACGACGATCGCACTGGTGGCCTGCTCATGCGTGAAGCGCTTCGCGGCGTACGTACGTCCCAGCATGAACAGGAACGCGATCAGTCCACCGGTCACGTGCAGGCCGTGGAAGCCTGTCGTGAGGTAGAACACCGAGGTGTAGGCGTTGGCGGACAGGGTCGCGCCCTCGCTCGCGAGCTCCATGTACTCGTACAGCTGGCCCGCGATGAAGACGGAGCCCATGAGGAAGCTGACGAAGTACCAGAACCGGAGCTTGCCGACCTGCCCCTTCTCCGCGGCCCACACGCCGAGCTGGCACGTCACACTCGACAGAACCAGGATGATCGTGTTGGCCGTCGCGAACGGGATGTTCAGGTGAGCCGCGTGCTCGCTCGAGGCGCCCTGCTGCAGGAGCGCGGGACCCCACTCGAGACCTTGGCCGAGGCTCACCGACCGGATGGTGAAGTACATCGCGAACAGCGCCGCGAAGAACATGAGCTCAGAGGACAGCCAGACGATCGTCCCGACGCTGACCAGGTTCGGTCGTCGGTACGGCTGGGCTGTCGTCGTCGAAGTTATTGCGGATGCTGTCGCCACGGGCAGCATTATTGCGGCTCCGGTGGTCGGTCCGGCGCACGACCCCCCGTTAGCGGGTACAAACCGGGAGCCAAGCTGGGATAATTGCCACAAAACACCCACAAGAGGTGCCAGCCTGGGCTTCCACACCACACCACCGGTACGATCCCAGGTGACCATACCGCTACGACCGATAGTGAGCGCGACCGTGAGCACCGACGACACGATGAGGGTCCTCGTCTACAGCGACGACGCCGCCACCCGTGAAGAGGTCCGGCAGGCCATCGGGCGGCGGCCGGCTGCTGACGTCCCCTTCGTGGAGATCGTGGAGTGCGCCACCGAGCCCAAGGTCCACCAGTGGCTCGCCTCCGGCGAGATCGACGTGGCCGTGCTCGACGGCGAGACCCAGCCCGCCGGCGGCATGGGCGTCGCCCGTCAGGCCAAGGACGAGGTCTACGACTGCCCTCCCATCTGCCTGATCATCGCCAGGCGCGACGACCGCTGGCTGGCCGAATGGTCCAAGGCCGACGCCGTCGTCCCGCAGCCCCTCGAGCCCATCGCGCTCGCCGACGCCGTGGCCGGCCTGATGCGCCGCCGCTCCTCCAGCCGACTCAACGCTAAGTAGGTGCCTACCGTGGACTCGCGGACGACCTGGCCGGCGCTGCTCTCCGCTCTCCTGTCCGGCGAGCACCTCACGGCCGACGAGGCCGCCTGGGCCATGCGGGAGATCATGTCCGGCTCGGCGACGCCCTCGCAGATCGCCGGGTTCGTGATCGCGCTGCGCGCCAAGGGCGAGACCGTGGCCGAGGTGGTCGGGCTGGCCCGCACCATGCTCGAGCTCGCCACCCCGCTCCACGTCGAAGGCCCCGTCGTCGACGTCGTCGGCACCGGCGGCGACCGCGCCCACACCGTCAACGTGTCCACCATGGCCGCCATCGTCGCCGCCGCCGCCGGCGCCCGCGTCGTCAAGCACGGCAACCGCGCCGCCTCCTCCTCCTGCGGCGCCGCCGACGTCCTGGAGCACCTCGGCATCCGCCTCGACCTCACCCCCGAGCAGACCGCCCGGGTGGCCGCCGAGGCCGGCATCGCCTTCTGCTTCGCGCCCGTCTACCACCCCGCGCTCCGCTTCGCCGGGCCGACGCGCAAGGAGATCGGCGTCCCCACGGTCTTCAACTTCCTCGGCCCGCTCACCAACCCGGCCCGCCCCTCCGCGCAGGCCATCGGCGTCTACGACGCCAACATGCTGCCGGTCCTGGCCGGCGTCTTCGCCGAGCGCGGCGTGTCCGCCCTGGTCTTCCGCGGCGACGACGGCCTCGACGAGCTCACCATCGCCACCACCTCGACGGTCTGGACGGTCCACGACGGCGCCGCCACCCGAACGACGTTCGACCCGGCGGTCCTCGGCATCCCGCGCGCCGAGGTCGGCGCCCTGCGCGGCGGCGACGTCGCCTTCAACGCCCAGGCGGTGCACGACCTCGTCGGCGGCAAGACCGGGCCGGTGCGCGACGCCGTCCTCCTCAACACCGCCGCCGCCCTCGTGGCCCTCGACGGCCCCGGCGACGACCTCGACTCCGCCATGATCGACGCCTACTCGCGCGCCGTGCAGGCCGTCGACTCCGGGCAGGCCGCCCGGACGCTCGACAACTGGATCGCCGTCAGCAGCGCCTTCCCCGCCCGCTGACCCTCGTCCAGGCCCTCAGGGGGCTCTGCCGCCCTTCAGGCTCCGGGGCGCGCTCGTACGGGCGTGCAAGGGCCCGGGGCCCGGCCGGAGGCGTCAGGAGAAGGCCAGGGTGGGGCCCGCCTTCAGGGAGCTCCACCTGAGCCACTGCTTCCAGCTCTCCTGCCAGTGCCCCCACCCGTTGGTCGGCTCCAGCTTGCGCGGCGACCCGGTGATGACGATGGGGTCGCCGATCAGCGTGTTCTTGATGAACCAGGCCGCGTTGTCC
The DNA here is from genome assembly GCF_019396325.1 of Nonomuraea ceibae. GTDB lineage: Bacteria > Actinomycetota > Actinomycetes > Streptosporangiales > Streptosporangiaceae > Nonomuraea > Nonomuraea ceibae. Next base: position 7,521 of record NZ_JAHKRO010000081.1, on the reverse strand, counting down.
GGGCTGATGTTCACGCAGCCGTGGCTGACGTTGGAGTTGCCCTGGGAGCCCACCGACCAGGGCGCGCTGTGCACGTACTCGCCGCTGTTGGAGATGCGGACGGTGTTGTAGACGGTCATCCGGTAGTAGCCGGGCGAGCCGGGCCCGATGCCGGGCGAGATCATGATGGTGACCGGTTCGCGGGACATGGCCAGGTGGATGCCGGAGGTCGTGTAGTACTTCCACTGGCCGCCCTGTCCGGCGCTCATCGGCATCTCGCGGATCTTCTTGCCGTCGCGCCTGACGTGCAGGACGTGCTCGTCGGTGCTGCCCTTGGTGATCTGGGAGCGGCCGATCCTGAAGTCGAGCGCCAGGTCGCGCTTGCCGTACAGGCCGTTGCCGCCCCGTACGCCCGCGAGGTTGGCCTCGACGCGGACGTCGGTGCGGGCGGGCCAGTACTCGCGCGGCCGGAAGTCGACGTGGCGGTCGTCGAACCAGTGCCAGGCCCCCTCGACGGGCTTGGAACTGCGGACGAGCAGGTTGCGCTCGACGGAGACGCGGTCGGTGATCGGCTGGTCGAAGGCGATCATGATGGGCATGCCGACGCCGACGGTGAGGCCGGTGTCGTCCCGGTTCGGGGTGATGCGCTCGATGTCGAACGTCTTGACCGCCTTGACCGTGGAGAACGTGCTCTTCTGCTCGGACTCCTTGCCGTCGGCGTTGGCGACGACGGAGGTGATCGTGTACGTGGTGCCGGGGCGGGCGGTGGCGGTGCTGCGCCAGCGGGTGCGGTCGGCGCTGAGCGTGCCCGGCAGGGCGCCGTCCTTGCCGCGCACGGTGACGCTCTTGAGCGTGCCCGCCTGGGCCGCCACGACGACGGTCTGGTCGGTCGGCACGTTGGCGGCCCTGTCGTGCGGGTACATCGTCACGGTGGCGTCGGGCGCCTTGGCGGCCTTCTCCTCGTCGGCGGCGCTGCTCGTCGAGCAGGCCGTCAGCAGCGCCAGTGCCAGCAGGCCGGCTGTTCGATACGCAACGCGCCCCACGAGTACTCCCCCGTCCGAGTAGAGCAGATTCACCTCCCTTATTACCCTGAGTGATCGAATCACCACATCCGCCCCCCGGTAAAGAACGCCAAAAAGCGGGCGTCCCTCCCGAAAAGGAGGGGCGCCCGCCCGGCGGGGTCGCTCAGTGCGAGAAGTGGCCCCGGTAGTACTGGAAGACGAATCCGATCATCGCCATGATGACCAGGAACACGCCGATGATGAACATCCACAGGCCGATGACGAACCCGGCGAAGGCGAAGGCCGCCGCCAGGCAGACGAACAGCGGCCACCAGCTGCTGGGGCTGAAGAAGCCGATCTCGCCGGCCCCGTCGCTGATGTCGGCCTGCTTGTTGTCCTCCGGCTGGGCGCCGATGCGCTTGGCCGTGAACATCAGGTAGTAGCCGATCATGAACGCGAAGCCGACCGAGATCGCCATCGCGGTGGTGCCGACCGGCTCACCCTGCCCCGTGGCCGCCTTGGTCCAGAACCAGTAGGCGACGTCGACGCCGGCGAAGAACAGGCCGCACAGGAGGAACAGCCAACCCTGGACCTTCATCAGTCCTCAACCTCCTTGGCGGGCTTCGCGGACGTGTGCGGGTACTTCAGGTCGAACGCGGGGCGCTCGGACCGGATGGGCGGCAGCGAGGTGAAGTTGTGCCGCGGCGGCGGGCAGGAGGTCGCCCATTCGAGCGAGCCGCCGTAGCCCCACGGGTCGTCCACGGTGACCTTGGGCGCGGTGCGCCAGGTCTTCCAGACGTTGTAGAAGAACGGCAGCGTCGAGGCGCCCAGCACGAACGCGCCGACCGACGAGATCATGTTCAGGTCGGTGAAGCCGTCAGCCGGGCTGTAGTCGGCGTAGCGGCGCGGGAAGCCGAGCACGCCGAGCCAGTGCTGGATGAGGAACGTGGCGTGGAAGCCGACGAACAGCAGCCAGAACTGGAGCTTGCCGAGCTTGTCGTCGAGCATCTTGCCGGTGAACTTGGGCCACCAGAAGAAGAACCCGGCGAACATCGCGAACACCACGGTGCCGAACACGACGTAGTGGAAGTGCGCCACCACGAAGTACGTGTCGCTGATGTGGAAGTCGAGCGGCGGCGAGGCCAGGATGACGCCCGTCAGGCCGCCCAGCAGGAACGTCACCAGGAAGCCGATGGAGAACAGCATGGGCGACTCGAAGCTGAGATGCCCTCGCCACATCGTGCCGACCCAGTTGAAGAACTTCACGCCCGTCGGCACCGCGATGAGGAACGTCATGAACGAGAAGAACGGGAGGAGCACCTGCCCGGTCGGGAACATGTGGTGCGCCCAGACCGTGATGGAGAGGCCCGCGATGGAGATCGTGGCGCCCACCAGGCTGATGTAGCCGAAGATCGGCTTGCGGCTGAAGACCGGCAGGATCTCGGTCACGATGCCGAAGAACGGCAAGGCGATGATGTAGACCTCTGGATGGCCGAAGAACCAGAACAGGTGCTGCCAGAGCATCGGCCCGCCGTTGTCCGACGAGAAGATGTGGGTGCCGAACTTGCGGTCGGCCTCCAGGGCGAGCAGCGCGGCGGCCAGCACCGGGAAGGCCATCAGCACGAGCATGCTGGTCAGCAGCACGTTCCAGGTGAAGATCGGCATGCGGAACATGGTCAGGCCGGGCGCCCGCATGCAGATGATCGTGGTGATGAAGTTGACCGAGCCGAGGATGGTGCCCAGGCCGCTCAGCGCCAGACCCATGATCCACAGGTCACCGCCGATGCCCGGCGAGCTGATCGCGTTGGACAGTGGCGTGTAGGCGAACCAGCCGAACGCGGCCGCGCCCTCCGGGGTGAAGAAGCCGGAGACGGCGATGATGCTGCCGAACAGGTAGAGCCAGTAGCTGACCATGTTGAGGCGCGGGAACGCCACGTCGGGCGCGCCGATCTGCAGCGGCATCAGCTCGTTGGCGAAGCCGGCGAACAGCGGCGTCGCGAACATCAGCAGCATGATCGTGCCGTGCATGGTGAACAGCTGGTTGAACTGCTCGTTACTGGTGAACTGCAGCCCCGGCTGCGCCAGCTCGGCCCGCATGACCAGCGCCATGATGCCGCCGATCAGGAAGAACACGAACGAGGTGATCAGGTAGAGGTGTCCGATGATCTTGTGATCGGTGGAGGACAGCCACTTGGCGATCACCTGACCCTTCGTCACGGGCCGGGGGGCACTCGTCACGAGTGGTTCATGGATGGCGGTCACTGGGCACTCCCAGCCTGGTTGGACGCGATGTACGACTTGAACTCATCCTGGCTGACGAGCTTCACCGAGAAGAGCATGCGACTGTGGTCGGCGCCGCACAGCTCGGCGCACCGTCCGGCGTAGACACCGGTCTCCCCCAGCGTCTTGATCTCGAACTTGCGCCCGGGGTTGTCGTCCGGGATGCCGGGGATGATGTCACGCTTGAAGATCATGTTCGGCACCCAGAACGAGTGGATGACGTCATCGGTGAACAGGTCGAACTCGACCGTGGAGTTCACCGGCAGCACGAGCTGCGGGCCCTGCTGGTAGTCGCTGACCGGCATGCCGACCACCGGCTTGCCGGTCTTCCCGTCGACGGTCGTGGTGAAGCGCCAGCTCCACTGGAACGCCTCGACCTTGACCTTGACGTCAGGGTTGCCGGACACCTTGGTGAGCGTGTCGCTGTCGCGCGCGGTGAAGAAGAAGAACACCGACACCATGACGAGCGGGACCAGGGTGTAGAGCATCTCGATCGGCAGGTTGTAACGCACCTGCGGCGGAAGCTCGGCCTTGGCCTTGCGCTTGGTGTGGAAGATGCACGCCCACACGATCAGGGCGATGACCACGGCGCCCGTGGCCAGCGCGGCGATCCACGCCCCGTTCCACAGATTCGTGACGACGTCACCCTGCGTGGTGATGGATTCCGGCAGAAGGCCACGGGACCAATCGGCCTCGGGAACGTCATTTGCACACGCCGTAGCGGAGGCCAGAAGCAACGCCAAAGCGGCGGCGCGCGGCACTCTACGCCGGGCCAACGAACGCCGCGTCGTACGGCGGGTCGGACTCACGGATCGCCTACCCCACAGATGAAGCCCAGGAGTCTTCTCCTGAGCGCTCGTATTTCCAGATGCACAGCTGATTGCAGACACATTAGCGTGCAAGGGCCTCGCCCTTCCGCGCGCCCCCTCGGTGGCGCGCCGCGGATGGGACGATAGGTCTCGTGGCGTACTTTGACGCGGCCTCGACCGAACCGCTTCACCCTCAGGCGCGCGAAGCGCTCCTGGCGGCGATCGACGTCGGCTGGGCCGACCCCGCGAGACTCTATGGCCAGGCCCGCCGTGCCCACCTGCTGCTGGAGCAGGCTCGCACGGAGGTGGCCGAGGCGCTGGGCGCGCGCCCCGACGAGGTGTCGTTCACCTCGTCCGGCACGCAGGCCGTGCATCTCGGCGTGCTCGGCACAATACAGGGCAGACGCCGAGTCGGCCGACATCTGGTGACCAGTGCCGTCGAACACTCCAGCGTCCTGCACGCCGCCGCGCTGCACGAGCGCGACGGCGGCACGGTCGAGACGGTGGGCGTGGATCTGATGGGCCGGGTCGACCTGGCGGCCTTCACCGAGGCCGTGGCCAGGCCGGACACCGCGCTGGCCTGCCTGCAGACGGCCAACCACGAGGTCGGCACGCTCCAGCCGGTGGCCGAGGCCGCCGCGGCGTGCCGGCGCAACGGGGTGCCGCTGCTGGTCGACGCGGCCCAGACGGCGGGCCGGATGCCGGTGCCGCCGGGCTGGTCGGTGCTGACGGCCAGCGCCCACAAGTGGGGCGGGCCGCCCGGGGTGGGCGTGCTGGCCGTGCGCAAGGGCACCCGGTTCCGCTCGTTCGTGCCGGAGGACGAGCGCGAGCGCCGCCGGGTGCCCGGGTTCGAGAACGTGCCGGGCATCGTGGCCGCCGCCGCGGCGCTGCGCGCGATGGCGGCCGAGGCGTCGCGGGAGCGCTCCAGGCTGTCGGCCCTGGTCGACAAGATCCGCGAGACCGTGCCCAAGGTCGTGCCGGACGTGGAGGTGATCGGCGACCCGGTCGAGCGGGCGCCGCACATCGTCACGTTCTCCTGCCTGTACGTCGACGGCGAGGCGCTGCTGGCGGAGCTGGACAAGGCCGGGTTCGCCGTGTCGTCCGGCAGTTCGTGCACCGCTAGTACGCTTCGTCCATCGCACGTCCTGGAAGCGATGGGCGTGCTGACGCACGGGAATGTCCGGGTGTCACTGCCCAGGGGCGCTTCGGCGGCCGAGGTCGACAGGTTCCTCGCCGTGCTGCCCGAGCTGGTGAGCCGGATCCGCCACGACGCAGGAGTCTCATGACCGAGGCCACTCAGCCGGCATTGACGATCGACGCGCTCGGGAAGAAGTGCCCGATCCCGATCATCATGCTCGCCGAGCAGATCAACCACATCCCGCTCAACGCGGTGGTGGCCGTGCTGGCCGACGACCCCGCCGCGTTCACCGACGTGCCCGCGTGGTGCCGGCTCAAGTCGCACCGCCACGTGGGCTCGTACGAGCTTCCGCAGGGGGGCTGGGCGATTCACGTACGGCGTAACTACTGACGCCCGAACTGGGTAGGGCCCCCGGAAAGCACCGATATCCGGGGGAAAGAGACATGACCGATCAGACTGCTCGCGACCTCATGAATCCGGGCGCGGAGTGCATCCAGGCTCACGAGACGCTCGACCGCGCCTCGCAGATGATGCGTGACATGGGGGTCGGGGCGCTGCCGGTGTGCACCGACGACCGCGTGAGCGGCATCATCACCGACCGCGACATCGTCATCAAGTGCGTGGCGGCGGGCCACGACCCCGCCAAGGTGCGGGCCGGTGACCTGGCGACCGGGCTGGTGTGGGTGGCCGCCGACGCCACCGTGGAAGAGGCGCTGGCGCGCATGGAGGAGCACCAGATCAAGCGGCTGCCGGTGATGCACGACAACCGCATCGTCGGCATGATCACCGAGGCCGACCTGGCCAGGCACCTGCCCGACGACCAGCTCGCCGAGTTCGTGCACCGCGTCTACGCGCGGTCCTGAGCGGCCCCGCCGCCGGGCGGGGCCTGCCCGGGCCCGGGATCAGGGGTGGTAGCAGCGGATGTGCGGGGCGATCTCGGCGGCCGCCTCGGCGCCGTAGGCGGAGCTGAAGCGCTCCATGAACGCCCGCTGCCCCAGCTCGTACTCCTGGCCGCCGACGCGCTCCAGCACGTGCGTGGCGGTCAGGTTGCCGATCTGGCCGCACCGCTCCAGGGACAGGTCCCAGGCCAGGCCCGCGAGGAAGCCGGCCCGGAAGGCGTCGCCGACGCCGGTCGGGTCGGCCTTTCCGCGCTCGGGGGCGGGGGCGACGGCGATGGACGGCTCGCCCTTGCGGTCGATGACGGCGCCCTTGGGCCCGAGCGTGGTGACGCGGACGCCGACGCGGTCGAGGATCTCCTCGTCGCTCCAGCCGGTCTTCTGCTCGATGAGGCCCTTCTCGTAGTCGTTGGAGAAGAGGTAGGCGGCCCCGTCGACGAGCTGGCGGATCTGCTCGTCCTCCATGCGGGCGAGCTGCTGGGAGATGTCGGCGGCGAACGGGATACCGCGGTGGCGGCACTCGTCGGTGTGGCGCAGCATGCCGTCGGGGTCGTTGGGGCCGACGAGCACCAGGTCGAGCCCGCCCACCCGGTCGGCGACCGGCTGCAGCTCGATGAGCCGCGCCTCGGCCATCGCCCCGGTGTAGAAGGAGGCGATCTGGTTGTGGTGCTTGTCGGTGGTGCACAGGAATCGCGCGGTGTGCTGGGTCTCGGAGACGTGCACCGAGTCGCAGTCGACGCCGTGGCGCTCCAGCCAGGACCGGTAGTCGGCGAAGTCGTTGCCGACGGCGCCCACGAGATAGGGCTTCAGGCCGAGACAGGCCATGCCGAAGGCGATGTTGGCGGCGCATCCTCCGCGCCGGATCTGCAGATCGTCGACCAGGAACGACAGTGACACCCGGTCGAGTTGCTCGGCGATGAGCTGATCGCCGAAGCTGCCGGGGAACGTCATCAGGTGGTCTGTGGCGATGGAGCCGGTGACGGCGATGCGCACGGGATTCTTCTTCCTCGTTGTCAGCAGGCCATGGACATCCTCCCCCTCCGGGAGCGAGGGGGGTCCTCACGGTCGCCCGTGAAGGTTCCTGCTTCACCGCCGGTCGCCCTCCTGAGAGGACTCTCGTCAGGGTCGTGCGCCGGATCCGCAGGCGTTTCAGCTCTCCGCCGGCCCGGCGGCGAGGTGGTGCCGATGTTCGTCCGGTGGCTCGGTTGCGGCCACCGCCCGGACACCCTACCGAACCGTGCGGCCCCCTGGGGCCCGGCCAAGGGCACGCGAAGGCCCCGTACGCACCAGGCTTGGGTTCTAGGGTTCGTTGCAACACCCCACTTCAGGGGATGCGATGGACTTCGAGATCCGCAAGGTGCGCAAGGCGCAGGGGGCGAAGAAGCTCCGGGCTGAGCGGGAGGAATACTTTCGGCTCA
>NZ_JAHKRO010000080.1 GCF_019396325.1 Nonomuraea ceibae | reverse complement strand
CCGGGGCGGGGGAGCCGGGGGCCGGCGGAGAGCCCCGTCGGCCCCCGGTGACCGGGCGGTGCGGCCTCCCGGGAGGCCGCACCGGGCCCCGGGGCTGGGATGATGGGGCAGATGGACGCAGGATCGAGACGCAGGGCGGTGCTCGGCGCCGTGGCCGGGACGGCGGTGCTGGCGGTCCTCGGCGTCGCCGCCCTCGACCGCGACGACGAAGCCGCCGTGACGGCCACCGCGCCCCCGGCCACCGCGCCCCCGGCCTCCACGCCCCCGGCCTCCGCGACCCCCACGGCCACTGCGGAGGCCACTCCGGCCGAGAGCCCGAGTGTGGCCGTGTGGGAGGGGCCCACGCCGCCGCCCGTGGACCTGAAGCTGGCCAAGGGGTCGCAGGACGCGCCCGTCACGATCGTCGAGTTCGGCGACTTCCAGTGCCCCAACTGCCGCCGCTACGCCCGCGAGATCGAGCCCGTGCTCCAGCGCGACTACATCGCCACCGGCGTCGTCCGCGTCTTCTGGCGCGACTACCCGATCAGGGGCCAGGCCAGCGTCGACGCGGCCTACGCGGCGCGGGCCGCGTCGCTGCAGGGCCGCTTCTGGCAGTTCCACGACGCGCTGTTCGCGGGCGGGACGCGGGTGACGCCCGCGCGGCTGCGCGCCGCCGCCGTAACGGCCGGGCTGGACGTGGCCAGGTTCGACCGCGACCGCCGGGGCAGAGCCGTGCGGGAGGCCGTCGACCACGACACCGCGTTCGCCTACCAGCTCGGCCTGCCGGGCACGCCCGCGTTCCTGGTCAACGGGGAGCTGCTGTTCGGGGCGCAGCCGGTGGCGGCGTTCCGGGAGGCGATCGAGAAGGCGCGCCGGGGCGGATGAGCGGCGTCGGTTACGCCGCCGCGTTCCTGGGCGGGCTGTTCTCGCTGCTGAGCCCGTGCGGGGCGCTGCTGCTGCCGGCGTTCTTCGGCTACGCGTTCCCGGGCGGGCGCCGGCTGGCCGGGCGGACGCTGCTGTTCTACCTGGGGCTGTGCCTGGTGCTGGTGCCGCTCGGGATGGGGTCGGCGCAGGCGAGCCGGCTGTTCTACGGCCACCAGGACCTGCTGGTGACGGCCGCCGGGTGGCTGCTGATCGCGCTGGGCGTGGCGCAGGTCGCCGGGCAGGGCTGGACGATCGGGCCGCTGGAGCGGCTGCGGGCGCACGTGCGCGGCGATTCGGCGGGAGCCGTGCTGGCGCTGGGGCTGGTGTCGGGGCTGGCCGGGTTCTGCGCCGGGCCGGTGCTGGGCGCGGTGCTCACGGTGGCGGCGGCCTCCGGCGGCGCGCTGCGCGGCGGCGTGCTGCTGGCGGTGTACGCGGCCGGGATGGCGGCGCCGCTGCTGCTGCTCGCGGCCCTGTGGGAGCGCTTCGACCTCGGCGGGCGGCGGTGGCTGCGGGGGCGCGGGCTGCGGGTCGGCAGGCTGCGGGTGCACACCACGTCGCTGCTGTCGGGGCTGGTGTTCGCCGGGCTGGGCGTGCTGTTCCTGGTCTCCGACGGCACGCGCGGGCTGGCGGCGCCGTTCCCGGAGGAGTGGGAGGCGTGGCTGCAGGAGGCGGCGGCGTCGGTGCGGGTGCCCGACCTGGCGCTCGTGGGGGTGGCGGCCGTGGCGCTGGCCGGGGTCACGCTCTGGCGGCTGAGGCGCCGCTGAGCGCACTGGCGGCTGAGGCGCCGCTGAGGGCTCAGGCGTCGCCGGGGTCGTCGCGGCCCGACGCGCCCTGCGTGCCCTTGGCGGCGGTGTCGCGGCCCGCCGACCAGGGGACCCCGGCCCGGGTCTCGGGGGTCTCGACGCGGAAGCGGGGCAGCGCGTCGGGGTAGTTCTCGCGGACGAACTTCACCAGGTGCTCGCGTACGTCGCACTTGAGGTCCCAGGCGGAGGCCGAGTCGGCGGCGCTCATCAGGCCGCGCAGCTCCACCAGCCCGTTGGGGAGCACGTCGGTGACCTGGAGCGTCCAGTCCTTTTGATCCCACAGCGGGCTTTCCTGGATGAACGCGTACAGTTCCTCGCGCAGTTTGTCGACCGGCACCGACCAGTCGACCCGCAAATAGACGACGGCCAGGACGCGGCTGCCGTGCCGGGTCCAGTTCTCGAACGGGTTCTGCGTGAAGTAGGAGACGGGCAGCACGAGCCGCCGCTCGTCCCAGAGCCGCAGCACCACGTAGGTGAGCGTGAGCTCCTCGATGCGGCCCCACTCCTCCTCGACCACCACCACGTCGTCGAGGCGCAGCGCGTCGCTGAAGGCGAGCTGGAGCCCGGCGAGCATGTTGCCGATCGTGGGCTGGGCGGCGATGCCGACGACGGCGCCGGCGATGCCCGCGGAGGCGAGCAGTCCGGCGCCGAGGGCCCGCACCTGCGGGAAGGAGAAGAGCATGGCGCCGACCGCGACGACGATCACGGTGGCGGCGGCGATCCGGCGGACCAGCGCGATCTGCGTCATGATGCGCCGGGCCCGCCGGTTGCGCTCGCCCTCGACCAGCACGAGCCGGTCGAGGATGACGTCGGTGAGCGCGTACGTGACGCCGATGATCAGCCAGGTGACGGTGGCGATGGTGAGCAGGCCGATGACGCGGTCGATCGACTCGCCGAGCTGGCGCTCCTGCCGCGTGTCGCCCATCATCCACGGCCCGAACACGATGTTGCAGGCCAGGACGGCCGCCATGGCGAAGGTGGCCCACGTGCAGTGCTCCACCAGGTGCCGGGCGAGCGCGTACTTGCGGCCCACCCGTGACAGCACCCGTCTGGCCAGCTCCACGCCGAGGATCGCCCCGGCGACGGAGACGGCCATGATCAGCCAGTTGGACGTCGGCTGCACGCGCTACTCCCCCAAATGTTCTAGAACGTCTCGTCAAAGGTCACATTGCCCTCAACCGCAACTTGATACGCGGAGACGCGCCGCTCGAAGAAGTTTGCCAGCTCCTGCACGTCCTGCAGTTCCATGAACGCGAACGGGTTCGCGCTGCCGTAGCGGCCGGGCATGCCGAGCCTGGCCAGCCGCTGGTCGGCCACGTACTCCAGGTAGGCGCGCATCTGCTCGACGCTCATCCCCGGCATGCCGTCGCCGCACAGGTCGCGGGCGAAGGCCAGCTCCGCCTCGACCGCCTCCTCCAGCATGCGGGTGACCTGGTCGCGCAGGTCGTCGTCGAACAGCTCGGGCTCCTCGGAGCGTACGGTGTCGACGACGCTGAAGGCGAACTCCATGTGCATGGACTCGTCGCGGAACACCCAGTTCGTCCCGGCGGCCAGCCCGTCGAGCAGCCCCCGGGAGCGGAACCAGTAGACGTAGGCGAAGGCGCCGTAGAAGAACAGGCCCTCGATGCAGGCGGCGAAGCAGATGAGGTTGAGCAGGAACTGCCGCCGCTGGGCGGCGCTCTCCAGCCGCTGGATGCCGTTGATCGAGTCGATCCACCGGAAGCAGAACTCGGCCTTGTCCCGGATGGACGGGATGTGCTCGATCGCGGCGAACGCCTTGACCCGCTCGTCCGGGTCGGGCAGGTAGGTGTCGAGCAGCGTCAGGTAGAACTGCACGTGCACGGCCTCCTCGTACAGCTGCCTGCTCAGGTAGAGGCGCGCTTCGGGGGCGTTGACGTGCTGGTAGAGGTTGAGCACGAGGTTGTTGGCCACGATGGAGTCGCCGGTGGCGAAGAAGGCGACCAGGCGGTTGATCAGGTGGCGTTCCTGCGGCGTCATCCTGGTCAGGTCGGCGAGGTCGTTGTGCAGGTCGACCTCCTCCACCGTCCAGGTGTTGCGGATGGCGGCCCGGTAGCGTTCGTAGAAGTCCGGGTAGCGCATCGGGCGGAGCGTGAGGTCCATTCCGGGGTCGAGCAGCATGATGGGATCCGTCCTTTACTGGCAGGCTTCGCAGACTTCCGGGTTCTCCAGCGAGCAGGCGACGGCCTCGGCGACGGGGACGGTCGTCTGCGCGATCCGGGTGGCCGGGCGCGAGCGCAGGTAGTAGGTGGTCTTGAGGCCGCTCTTCCACGCGTAGGCGTACATCGACGACAGCTTGCCGATGGTGGGGCTGGCCATGAACAGGTTGAGCGACTGCGACTGGTCGATGTACGGCTGCCGCGCCGCCGCGAGGTCGATGAGCGCCTTCTGCGGCAGCTCCCACGCGGTGCGGTAGAGGGTCTTGAGGTCGTCCGGGACGCCGGGCACGTCCTGCACGGACCCGTCGGCGCGCTTGATCGCGTCGCGCACCGGCTGCGTCCACAGCCCGCGCGCCTGGAGGTCGGCCACGAGGTAGCGGTTGACCTGGAGGAACTCGCCCGACAGCGTCTCGCGCTTGAACACGTTGGACACCTGCGGCTCGATGCACTCGTAGCAGCCGGCGATGGAGGCGATCGTGGCCGTCGGCGCGATCGCGACCATCAGGGAGTTGCGCAGCCCGGTGACGGCGATCTTGTCGCGCAGCGCGTCCCAGCGCGGCGTGGCGGCGGCGCCGTAGTGGTCGGGGTGCAGCACCCCGGCGGCGGCGCGGGTGTCGTCGTAGGAGGGGTGCCTGCCGCGCTCGGCGGCCAGGTCGGCGGAGGTGTCGTAGGCGGCCAGAGCGATCTCCTCGGCGATCCGGGTCGACAGCGCCAGCGCCGGGCCGGAGTCGAACGGCAGCCGCAGCGCGAAGAACACGTCGGCCAGCCCCATCACGCCGAGCCCGATCGGCCGCCACTTCTTGTTGGCCGTCTCGGCCTCGGGCGTCGGGTAGAAGCCGAGGTCGATCGTGCGGTCCAGGAAGCGCACGGCGGTGCGGACGGTGCCGCGCAGCCGCTCCCAGTCGAGGTCGCCGTCCCGTACGTGGGCGGCGAGGTTGATCGAGCCCAGGTTGCACACCGCGGTCTCGGCGTCGCCGGTGACCTCCAGGATCTCGGTGCACAGGTTCGACAGGTGGATGACGTTGCCGGGGCGGCCGGTCTGGTTGGAGGTGCGGTTGGCGGCGTCCTTGAACGTCATCCAGCCGTTGCCGGTCTGCGCGAGCGTGCGCATCATCCGCCCGTAGAGGGTGCGGGCCGGGATCTGGCGGACGAACCGCCCGGCGGCCTCGTAGGCGCGGTAGGCGCGGTCGAACTCCTCCCCGTACAGGTCGGTCAGGTCGGGGACCTCCTTGGGGTCGAACAGCGACCAGACCTCGTCGGCCTCCACCCGGCGCATGAACTCGTCGGGCACCCAGTTGGCCAGGTTGAGGTTGTGGGTGCGGCGGGCGTCCTCGCCGGTGTTGTCGCGCAGCTCCAGGAACTCCTCGACGTCGGCGTGCCAGGTCTCCAGGTAGACGCAGGCCGCGCCCTTGCGCCTGCCGCCCTGGTTGACCGCGGCCACGGAGGAGTCGAGCGTGCGCAGCCACGGCACGATGCCGTTGGAGTGCCCGTTGGTGCCCCGGATCAGCGACCCGCGCGAGCGCACCCGGGTCCACGAGATGCCGATGCCGCCCGCGTACTTCGACAGCCGGGCCACCTGGCCGTAGCGGTCGTAGATCGACTCCAGCTCGTCGCGCGGCGAGTCGAGCAGGAAGCAGGACGAGAGCTGCGGCCGGCGCGCGCCCGCGTTGAACAGCGTCGGCGAGCTGGGCAGGTAGGCCAGCGCCGACATCAGCGCGTACAGCTCGGCGGCCTCGGCCACGGTCTCCGACAGGCCGCACGCCACCCGCAGGAAGAAGTGCTGGGGCCGCTCCAGCACGGCCCGCGTGACGGGGTGGCGCAGCAGGTAGCGGTCGTAGACGGTGCGCAGCCCGAAGTACTCGAAGCGCTCGTCGGCGCCGTCGTCGATCAGCGCGTCCAGCTCGGCGGCGTGCGCGGCGACGAAGGCGGCGAGCGAGTCCTGGATCAGCCCGGCGGCGTGGGTGGCGGCTACCGACTCGGCGAACGACCGCACGCCGTGCCCGGCGGCCTCCTCGGCGATCTCCTCGGCCAGCAGCCGGGCGGCGACCCGCGAGTTGGCCGGGTCGGTGATCACCCGCGCGGCGGCCTCCTCGATGGCCAGGCGGCGGTCACCCTCAACGATCTGTGTCACGTGCTCTCTCCTCGCGAGCTTCCCCCGTGAGGGCACGCGAGAGCACGGCGGCTCGCCTCGATCCCCGGCCGCGCGACGCCCCCGGGCCCTCCCTCGAGGCCCTGGACAAGACAACCGCTGGCAGGTCTTCGGGCTCGCGGGCGCAACGCGCACTCCTACTGGCCGTCGCTTCCCGGATCTCTCCAGTGCGTGTGACGGCGGTCGTTCCCGCTCACCGCTGCGGGGCAGCCCCGGATTCGCACCGGGTTCCCTTTCACTCCGCCCCAAGGGGCGAACCAGCGACGACCAGGATCCTACATCTAGTGGCCGTTTCCGCAACTACCCCAGCATGTTGTGCCGCCGCTGGTCTCGACGAGGCCGAGATCGCGGAGCACGGCCTTGGTCCTGCGCACCTCGGAGTCGAGCCAGGCGCGGAAGTCGTCGCCGGCCAGCGGGATGCGCACCCAGCCGCCCGCCTCGCAGGCGCGCTGCCAGGACGGCGATCCGGTCACCTCCTCGCACATCCGCACCGCCGAGGCGCGCCTGTCCTCCGGCATGGCGCCGGGGCCGACGGCGGCGCACCAGTTGGCGAAGTCGACGCGGATGCCGCTCTCCAGCAGGCTGGGCGCGTCCACGCCGGGGAAGCGCCTGGCGCACGAGACGGCCAGCACCCGTACGGCGCCGCGACGGATGGGGCCGCGCCAGTCGGCGAGCGCGCCGGCGGCGGCCGCGGCCCGGCCGGCCCGCAGCGCGGTGGCCGCCTCGGCGCTGCTCCGGTAGCCGGTGTAGTCGACCTGGCGGGTGTCGGCGCCCAGCCCCTTGGCGATCAGCCCGAACAGCAGGTGGTCGGGCTCGCCCTGGGGGCCGCCGGCCAGCGGCGTCTCCCCCGGCCTGGCCAGCAGGTGGGCGCCGAACTCGTCGAAGCTGCGGAAGCGGGACGTGGCGGGCACCACCACGACCACGACCTCGCCGGCCAGCCTGGCCAGCGGCGTCGCGGTGTCCATCAGCGACTCGCCGTGGTTCAGCTCGGCGGCGGCGAGCGCGGGCAGCCCGGTGACGGTGATCCGCACGGGCCCCCGCCCGGCGAACCCGGCCTCGCCCGCCGCGCCGGCGAACGCGCGGGTCACGCGTTCCCACCGCTCGCCGCCCGCGACGATCTCGTACGCGCCGCGTGCGTCCCCGGCGCCCGCCGGGAAGCGCTCGGTGCCGCAGCCGGCCACGGCGGCGGCCATTCCGAGGCCCGCCGCGAGAAAGCGTCTCCGCCGCATGACCCGCCTCCCCCGAGCGCAGTTACCTCAGGTTATTGACGCATCACGCATAGTTAATCCGATTTGCTGCTACTTCTTCATCGCGAGCCCCGCCAGCAGGTACGACGGCAGCGGCGTGCCGCCGACCAGCCTCGGCCGGTCCGGGCGCCACTCGGCCGCCTGCACCAGACCCGGCGGGACCAGCGCGAAGTCGCCGAAGAACGCGCGGATCTCCGCCGGGCTGCGGGTGCCGTCCCGGCGGTCGCCGGAGGCGGCGTGGGTGAGCGCCACATAGCTGCCGGGCGCCACCGCCTCCCGCAGCCGGGACAGCGCCGGCCCCGGGTCGCGGCCGCCGTGCGGCATCGACACCAGGAACACGGCGACCGGCCGCGACAGGTCCAGGAAGCCCTCTGCCCTGGCCAGCACCTCGCCGGCGTCGAGCGGATCGGCCTCGGCGAACACCGCGCGGGGCTCGTCGGCCAGCAGCTCGCGGGCGTGCTCGGCGACGACCGGGTCGTGGTCGACGTAGAGCACCTTCGCGCCGGGCACGACCTCGTGCACGTTGCCCCGGGTCGGCAGGCCGCTGCCCAGGCCGACGAACTGGCCGACGCCCTCGGCGGCGACGTAGCGGGCGGCGCGCTGGAGGAAGCCGCGGTTGGCCCTGGCCAGCGGCACGGCCTCCGGGATCAGGTCCGACAGCCTGTCGATGGCCTCGCGGTCGACCGCGTAGTTGTCCGTGCCGCCGAGCAGGTAGTCGTACATCCGGGCAAGATTGGGAGTGCGTGGGTCGAACTGGGACACAGTTCGACCCTAGGCGCTCACTGTCAAGGGCCACAGGGGGCCGATTCCCACTGTGACCCCTCCGACGGTAAGCATTTCCTGCCCTCGGGTCACTCCACTGTGACGCTCTTGGCGAGGTTGCGCGGCTTGTCCACGTCACGGCCCAGCGCGACCGCGGCGTGGTAGGCCAGGAGCTGCAGCGGGATCGTCAGCAGGATCGGGTCGAGCTCGATCTCGTTCTTCGGCACCACGATCGCGTCGTCGGCCAGCTTGGCGTCGGGCTCGCGGTGGCCGACCATGAGCACCTGGCCGCCGCGGGCGCGGATCTCGCCGAGCGTGGTGAGGTTCTTGTCCAGCAGTTCGTCGTCGGGCACGATCGCCACCGTCGGCATCTCCGGGCCGATCAG
Source organism: Nonomuraea ceibae (assembly GCF_019396325.1). GTDB lineage: Bacteria > Actinomycetota > Actinomycetes > Streptosporangiales > Streptosporangiaceae > Nonomuraea > Nonomuraea ceibae. The sequence goes on along the minus strand of NZ_JAHKRO010000080.1, from coordinate 36,638 downwards.
CGCGAGCGGGCCGTGCTTGAGCTCGCTCGCCGGATAGGCCTCGGCGTGCACGTACGAGATCTCCTTGAGCTTCTGGGCGCCCTCGCGGGCCACCGGGTAGCCGCGCACCCGGCCGACGAACATCATGCTCGCGTGCTTGGCGTACTTGCCGGCCAGCTCGGCGATCTTGTCGCTCTGCGCGACGATCTCCTCGATCTGGTCGGGCAGCCGGCGCAGGCCCTCGCAGATGCGCCTGCCGTCGGCGGGCGACAGGTCGCGCACCCGGCCCAGATGCAGCGCGAGCAGCGCGAAGGCCACCGCCGTCGAGGTGAACGCCTTGGTCGAGGCGACCGACACCTCCGGCCCCGCGTGCAGGTAGACGCCGCCGTCGACCTCGCGGGCGATGGCGCTGCCGACCGCGTTGACGATGCCGATCACCCGGCCGCCCTTGCGCTTGAGCTCCTGCACGGCGGCCAGCGTGTCGTACGTCTCGCCGGACTGGCTGATCGCCACGTAGAGGGTGTCCTGGTCGACGACCGGGTTGCGGTAGCGGAACTCGCTGGCCGGCTCGGCGTCGGCCGGGATGCGCGCCAGCTCCTCGATGAGCTGGGCGCCGATCTGGCCCGAGTAGTAGGCCGACCCGCAGCCGATGATCTTCACCCGGCGGAACGAGCGGGTCTCGCGGGCGTCCATGTTCAGCCCGCCCAGGTGCGCGACGTGGAAGCGCTCGTCGAGCCTGCCGCTCATCGTGCGGGCCGCGGTCTCCGGCTGCTCGGAGATCTCCTTGAGCAGGTAGTGCTCGTAGCCGCCGGTGTCGTAGTGTCCGGCGTCCCAGTCGACGGTCAGCGGCTCCTTGGCCGTCTCTCGGGCGTCGCTGGCGAAGGTGTGGAAGCCGTCGGCGCGCAGCACCGCCAGCTCGCCGTCCTCCAGGTGGACGACCTGCCGGGTGTAGCGCACCAGGGCGGCCACGTCGGAGGCGGCGAACATCTCCTTCTCGCCGATGCCGAGCACGATCGGGCTGCCGTTGCGGGCCACGACCACCTCGCCCGGCCGCTCGGCGTCGATCACCGCGATGCCGTACGTGCCCACGACGCTCTTGAGCGACTTGCGCACGGCCTCCTCCAGCGTGTCGTTCTCGTCCACCGCGCGAGCGATCAGGTGGGCCAGCACCTCGGTGTCGGTCTCCGACCGGAAGCCCACGCCGTCGGCGATCAGCTTGGCGCGCAGCTCGTCGGCGTTCTCGATGATGCCGTTGTGCACGACCGCGACGCGCTCGTCGGACGACAGGTGCGGATGCGCGTTCACGTCGCTCGGCACGCCGTGCGTGGCCCACCGGGTGTGGCCGATGCCGAGCGTCCCCTTGAACCTCGCGGGCACCACCTTGGCCAGATCGGCCACCCGGCCCTTGACCTTGCGCAGCTTGAGGCCCTTGTTGGAGACCACGACCCCGGCCGAGTCGTAGCCGCGGTACTCCAGCCGCTGCAGCCCTTCGAGCAGGATGGGCGCCGCGTCCTGCGGCCCCACGTACGCGACGATTCCGCACATGCGAGGTCTCCTATCCGTAAACGATCCGGCGCAGCTGACGCAGCGACAGCTCGGGGGCCGCCACCCGGCGGCCGCGCAGCTCCGCGGCGATCCTGGGAAAGATCTCGTCATTGGTCAGGCCGCGAGCCTTGAGCTCGCCGTGACGCCGCCGCACGAACTCCTCCACCGGCTCGGAGAAGTACGCCAGGACGTCGGCCACCACGCGCGCCGCCTCACCGGGCCCCAGCGGGGTGCTCCTGGTGAGGTGGGCGATGAGGTCCTCGTAGGGATGCCGTGCCGTGGACACAGTCGAGGACATTACGCAGCTGGAACGAGACACTTCAACTTCCTGCCCGATATCGGGCAGCATTTACCTCCATCTTCTGTCATGAGGGAGGAGATCACCATGAGTCACATCTGCCTCAACTGTCCCGTCTGACACATCCCCATCTGGGAATGGTTACGGTGAGTATTCATTGTGTGCCATTCCGTGGGGGTTGTCATGCTGTTGTGGGCCGCCGTCGTCGCCGCCGCCACCGTCCTGGTCGCGCCCGGCCACCCGGACGGCCGCCAGGCGGACTTCGCCGCCGCCGCCCGCGCGTACGGGGTGCCGGAGAGCGTCCTGCTCGGCGTGTCGTACCTGCAGTCGCGCTGGGACGCCCACGGCGGCGCGCCCAGCACCGCCGGCGGCTACGGCCCCATGCACCTCCTCGACCCCGCCGCCGCCCGGCCCGGCCCCGGCCACACCCACGCCGACCGCCGCGGCGACCCGGCCCGCCCGCTGGCGCAGGCGCCTGTTCACCACGAGGACGCCGGTGAAGCAGGCGCCTCGGCCGCGGGGGCGACGCTGGCCGAGGCGGGACGGCTCACCGGGGTGAGCGCGGAGCGGCTGCGCAGCGATCCGGCGGCGAACATCCGGGGCGGCGCCGCGCTGCTGGCCTCCTACCAGCAGCGGCCCGGCGCCGATCCGGCCGCCTGGTACGAGGCCATCGCCCGGTACGCCGGGTCGCGGGCCTTCGCCGACGAGGTGGTGTCGGTGATGCGCTCGGGGGTGGAGCGCAGGACCGACGACGGGTCGGTGGTGCGGCTGCCCGCGAACCCGCGCCTGCCCGGCCCCGCGCCGCTGCGCCGGGCGAAGGGGCACGCCGAGTGCCCGCACACGCTGGCCTGCGAGTGGATGCCCGCCGCGTACGCGCGCACCGGCAAGGGCGACCACGGCAACCACGACCGCCTGGACCGCGCCCGCCGCATCGACTACGTGGTCATCCACGACACCGAGGGCACCTACGCCGGGATCCCCTCGCTGGTGCGCAACCCGAAGTACGTGAGCTGGCACTACACGATCCGCTCCCGCGACGGGCATGTCGCCCAGCACGTGCGGAACAAGGACATCGCCTGGCATGCCGGTAACTGGGACGTCAACACCCGTTCGATCGGCATCGAGCACGAGGGGTACCTGGCGCAGGGCGGCACCTGGTACACCGAGGCGATGTACCGGGCGTCGGCCAAGCTGGTGCGCTACCTGGCGGACCGGCACGGCATCCCGCTGGACCGCCAACACGTCCTGGGCCACGACAACGTCCCCGGCACGTCGGCGAAGACGCTGCCGCAGATGCACGACGACCCGGGCCCGTACTGGGACTGGGCGCACTACTTCGACCTGCTCGGCAAGCCGTTCGAGCGGCCGGGGCACGACGGGCCGGCGTACGAGCTGACGGGCGGGTTCGCGGGCGACGAAAGCGGCCCGGGGTCGGTGCTGGTGCTGCCGTCGTACGACGAGCACCGGCCCAGGTTCACCGGCTGCGTGAAGGCCAGGCCGGCCGGGCGGTGCCCGCGGCACGGCGCGTCGGCGGTGTGGCTGCGCACCGAGCCGCGCGAGGACGCCCCGCTGGTGGACGACGCGGGCAAGCGGCCCGGCGCACCGAGCACGTACAGCGTCTACGACCACAGCGCCCGCGCGTCGGCGGGGCAGCGGTTCGGGCTGGCGGAGCGGCGGGGCGACTGGACGGCCATCTGGTATCTCGGGCAGAAGGCCTGGTTCCACGACCCGTCCGCGCGCCCGACGTCCGTGGCGGCGCGGGGGCCGCTGGTCACGCCGGTCCGCCCGGGCGTCAAGGTGTACGGCCGCGCCTTCCCGGAAAGGTCGGCCTATGCGGGCACCCGCGCCCCGGTCCAGCAGCACGCCGCGCTGCCCTACACGCTCGCCCCCGGCCAGACGTACGCGCTCGGCCAGAGCCTGACGGGCAGCTATCACTCGGCCCGCTCGTTCGACCCGGCCCGGCACGTCACGGTCAAGGGACGGCTGCGCTACCACCAGATCCAGCTCGGCCACCGGGTGGCGTTCGTCCGGGCGGACGACGTCCGTGTCATCCGCTGATTTTCGCCACAGGGGCCTCACAGTGCGCACGGGCACTCCCAGGAGGCGATATGGTTTTCCCGTGGCCGGTTCAGTGCCGGAAACACGCGGAAGTGGCTCAGTGGTAGAGCATCACCTTGCCAAGGTGAGGGTCGCGGGTTCGAATCCCGTCTTCCGCTCGGAGTTCAACTCCTGGTGGAGTGGCCGAGAGGCGAGGCAGCGGCCTGCAAAGCCGTCTACACGGGTTCAAATCCCGTCTCCACCTCGGTGCGGTTCGGCGGACTCGTCAGGATCGGCTAAAGTAAGTGCAACGCCATGCGGAAGTGGCTCAGTGGTAGAGCATCACCTTGCCAAGGTGAGGGTCGCGGGTTCGAATCCCGTCTTCCGCTCTGAGACAACTCAATCCCGGACGATTAGCTCAGCGGGAGAGCGCTTCCCTGACACGGAAGAGGTCACTGGTTCAATCCCAGTATCGTCCACCACCGACCGCGAAACGCCCCGGCCTCCGATGGAGGACCGGGGCTCTTTCGTCATCCGGCGGGGCGGCCGAACCAGGCGTCCACGGTGGCCTGGGCGATGGCCGTCATGCGGCGGCCGTAGTCCTCGTGGCCCCGGGCGACGAAGCTGCCGTCGTCGCACGGCAGGGCGGCGAACCCGGTGCGGAACCGCTCCGGCGGCCCCTCCTGCGGGAGCGGCGCGTAGGGCTCCAGCGGCGCCATGTCGTATCCCGACCGGACCCCGTGCCGGTTGCGCGCCACCTGGTGGGACGCCACCCGCAGCAGCGCTTCGATCCCCTGGTCCAGGCAGAGCTGCAACAGTCGGAACTGGGTGTCGAGGTACTTGGCGTGCCCCCGGGAGGGGTGCTGCAGCAGGTAGGCGCAGACGACGGGGGCGTGCCAGCGGTACATCTCCGGATCGCCCTGCTCCTCGGCCAGGATCGCGTAGTAGTAGTAGTCGCACAGGCCGAGGGGGCCGGCTTCCGCGCCGCAGTCGCACTGATCCATGCGCGGCACCCTAGGCGCACGGCGACAGGCTTGTCATCCGAATTCCCGGCCTCCGCCAAGCCATGTCATTACTCTCCGTTGACCAAATATGCCAAAAACCCGCATTTATCGTCGCTCTCCGTGTATATCGGGGCGCTGAGCGGGTAGCGCGCAGGCATTGGCTCCTCGGAGGAGGAAACCGTGGACATCAACATAGGCCAAGGCATATCCGATGCCTGGCGGATGATCGCGACATTCGTTCCGAAGCTTGTCGCATTCGTCGTCATTCTCATTATCGGCTGGATCGTGGCCAAGGTGCTGGCGAAGGTCCTGGGCAAGCTGCTGAACCGGGTCGGCTTCGACCGCGCGGTGGCACGCAGCGGCGCCGCCGGGCGGTGGCAGGAACGCAGCCGTTACGGCGCCAGCGGGCTGCTGTCGAAGCTCCTGTACTACGCGCTGCTGCTGATCACGCTGCAGATCGCCTTCAGCGTGTTCGGGCCGAACCCGATCTCGACGCTTCTCACCGGCGTGGTGGCCTGGCTGCCACTGGCCGCGGTCGCGATCGTGATCATCGTGGTGGCCGGGGCCATCGCCAAGGCGGTCCGGGACATCATCTCCAGTGCGCTCGGCGAGCTCTCGTACGGCCGCTGGCTGGCGACGGCCGCCGCCGTGTTCATCTGGGCCCTGGGCATCATCGCCGCGCTCAACCAGATCGGGGTGGCCACCGCGGTCACGATCCCGGTGCTGATCACGGTGCTGGCGACGCTCGGCGCCATCGCGGCCATCGGCGTGGGCGGCGGTCTCGTCCGGCCGATGCAGCAGCGGTGGGAACGCTGGCTGGGCCGGATCGAGCAGGAGGCGCCGCAGGCCAGGGCGCACGCGGAGGCGTACCAGCGGGGTCGCGGGGACGCCCAGCAGATGACCGAGGAGGCTCCGCACGTCCAGTCGGGCGGCGCCACCCGGTCCGACTACCGGGAACCCTGACGTGCCTCACGGGACCGGCCGCCCGGCCGGTCCCGGCGCGTCAGGCGGGGAGCTCCCCTTCGAGGAAGCCCCGTTCGCGGGCGAGCCAGCACACCGCCGTCAGACGGAGGGCGGCGGCGTCCGGCTCGCCGCTGAACGCCCAGCCCCGGTGTCGCAGCTCGTCGAGGAAGCCGAGCAGGTAGTCGCCCAGCGTCTCGCGATCCAGCGGGATCGCGTCCCGCAGCACCGCGGCGTGCTGGTCCACCGCGGCGACGAGACCGGGGTCCGTGGCCATCCTGGCGAGCTGGTCCTGCCCGAGGGTCTGCATGACCGAGCGCAGCGGCGCAGCCGCCCATCCATCCGCAAAAAGCACCATCAAACCCTAAACCATGCCAAAACCCCTTTACCCGTCCCGCCCACGTCCGGGCGGCCGGCTCAGGGGAAGGGCAGTCCCACGTAGTTCTCCGCAAGCGTCGTGGCCGCGACCTCCGAGGACGTCACGTAGTCCAGGTGGGACAGCTGCAGCCGGCGCCCGTAGTCGTCGTCGGAGTCGAACGTGTGCAGCAGCGTCGTCATCCACCACGAGAAGTGCTGGGCCCGCCACACCCGCTTCAGGCACGCCTCGGAGTAGCCGTCGAGCAGGCCGGTGGAGCCGTCGTGGAAGAACGCGGCCAGCGCCTCGGTGAGCACCCGCACGTCGGCCACGGCCAGGTTCAGCCCCTTGGCGCCGGTCGGCGGCACGATGTGGGCGGCGTCCCCGGCCAGGTAGAGGCGGCCGTACTGCATCGGCTCGGTGACGAAGCCGCGCATCGGCGTGACGCCCTTCTCGATGATCTCGCCGGTCGTCAGCGCGAACCCGGGCACCGTCTCCAGCCGGGCCTTCAGCTCGGCCCAGATCCGCTCGTCGGGCCACTCGGCCACGTCGGCGTCGGGCGGCACCTGGAGGTAGAAGCGGCTGATCTCGGGCGTGCGCATGCTGTGCAGGGCGAAGCCGCGCTCGTTCCTGGCGTAGATCAGCTCCTCCGACGACGGCGCCACCCTGGCCAGGATGCCGAGCCAGGCGAACGGGTAGTCGCGCTCGTAGGTCCGCAGCACGCCCGGCGGCACCGACGGCCTCGACACGCCGTGGAACCCGTCGCACCCGGCGATCACGTCGCAGTCCAGCCGCTCGCCGCCGAACGTCAGGTACGGCCGGTCCTCCGGCGAGTGGATCGCCACGTCCTCGACCTCGAACCGCACGTCACCGCCCGCCTCCAGCCTGGCGGCGATGAGGTCCTTGACCACCTCCTGCTGGCCGTACACGGTGATGGCCCGGCCGGGCACCAGCTTCTCGAACGGGATGCGGTGTCCCGCGCCGCCGTAGCGGAGCTCGATGCCGTGGTGGGGCAGGCCCTCGCGGAGCAGCCGCCCGCCGACGCCCGCCTCCACGAGCGTGTCGACCGTGCCCTGCTCCAGCACGCCGGCGCGGACCCGGCGCTCGACGTAGTCGCGGCTGCGCTTCTCCAGCACCACCGAGGAGATGCCGCGCAGGTGGAGCAGATGAGAAAGGAGCAGGCCGGCCGGTCCGGCGCCGATGATCCCTACCTGAGTTCGCATGAGCACAGCATGCTGCCCGCCGGGCCCCGGATCGAGAACCGGCTTCCGCTCAGTGGAAGAATGGCGACATGTCAGGCGGCGCCCGCGAGCCGGGCCGTACGGTCACCTCCAAGGTGCTGGCCATCCTGGGCGCGTTCGACGCCACCCACCGCGAGCTCACGCTCACGCAGATCAGCGAGCGCAGCGGCGTCGCCCTGGCGACGGCGCACCGGCTGGTCGGCGAGCTGGAGCGGTGGCAGGCGCTCAGCCGCGACCCCGGCGGGCGGCTGCGCGTCGGGCTTCGGCTGTGGGAGCTCGGCCAGCTCGCGCCCGGACGGCTGCGCGAGGTCGCGCAGCCGTGGCTGCAGGAGCTGTTCGCGAGCACCGGCGAGAACGTGCACCTGGCCGTCCGCGACGGCATGGAGGTCCTGTACGTGGACAAGGTGTACGGCAGGCGCGCCGTGCCCATCGTGTCGCGGACCGGCGGGCGGCTGCCGATGCACCCGACGGGCGTGGGCAAGGCGCTGCTGGCGCACGAGCCCGACTGGTTCGTGCAGTCCTACCTGGCGCGCACCCTCGAACGCCCCACCGCGCACACCATCACCGAGCCGGGGCGGCTGGCGCGCGAGCTGGCCGCCGTGCGGGCGCAGGGCCACGCGCTCACGTACGAGGAGATGACGGCCGGGTCGTGCTCGGCGGCGGCGCCGGTGCTCGTGGAGGGCCGCGCCATCGCGGCGGTCGGGATCGTGCTGGCCGCCCGGCGGGCCCGCGAGCTGCCCCGGCTGGTGGAGCCGCTGCGCGCGGCCGCGGCGGGCATCGCCCGCGCCGCCGCCCCACCGGCCGGGGACTGACGGGCATGTCCGGGGCCTGGTGGGTAGGTGCTGGTCATGCTCATCATGCTGACGGGCGCGACCGGCACGCTCGGCCGGGCCGCGGTGCCCGCCCTCCTCAGGGCCGGCCACGAGATCCGGGCGCTGAGCCGGGAGGAGCAGCCCCGGCGTGACGTCACCTGGGTGCGCGGCGACCTGGCCACGGGCTACGGCGTGCGCGAGGCCGTGGCCGGCTGCGACGCCGTCGTCCACCTGGCCGCGCTGGACCGCGCGACGGCGGGCGACCTGCTGTCGCGGCCCGGCACCGCGCCCGGCGCGCTGACCGTCGACGCCACCGGCACCCGCGCGCTCGTCACCGCCGCCCGGGAGGCGGGAGTGACGCACCTGCTGCACGTCTCCGCCGTCGGGGCCGGGCGGTCCGGGCCCATGCGCCGCCGGGCCGAGGCAGAACGGTTCGTCAGGGAGAGCGGCCTGCCCTTCACCATCCTCCGCGTCACCCACCTGCACCAGCGGCTCGACCAGGTGCTGCGCGGGCTGACCGGCTCGCCGGTGCTGCCGGTCGACCGGTCGCTGCCGTGGCAGCCGCTCGACGCGGGCGAGGCCGCCGCCCGGGTGACCGGCCTGCTCGCCGACGGGCCGGGCCGCGCCGTGACCGAGTACGGCGGGCCGCACGTGCTGGCCACGTCCGAGCTGGTCAGGACCTGGCTGGCCGCCCGAGGGCTGCGGCGACTGTGCCCGCCCCTGCGCTACCCGGGCAAGGTCGCCGCCGCCCAGCGCAAGGGCGCGCTGACCACCGACGCCATGCCGAGGGGCCGAATCACCTGGCACGACTACCTGAACCCGCCGCCGATGCCGTCGGAGGACTTCGCCGAGGAACACACCGCGTCGCCGACCAGCCCGGCGAACCAGCCCGAACGCGACCCCGACCGGCACGTCTACGGCGGCGACGAGGGCTACCAGCGGCCGACCCGCGGCTGACGCCGCAAGCCCCCATAATGGGGCAGTTATGCGGCCTCATGCTCTGATCAAGGACGTGGAACAGCTCGCGCACGGGCAGCGGTGCCGCCGCCTGGCCGAGCACGGGCGGCGCCTGGCCGGCCGGCCCGAGCTGCGCGCCCTGCTCGACGGCCTGGCCCGGCTCGGCCCGTACGAGCGCTTCCTCGCCGTGCGGCTGGCGGCGGCGGCCCGCGACCTCCCCCACATCGCCCGGGCCACCGGCGACCCCGACCCGGACGTCGGCCGCTACGCGATCGTCTCGGCGGTCAAGCTCGGCGCCCCGGACGAGGTCGTCGCGCGGATCGTCCGCACCGGCCCGGCCGCGCGGCGGGCCGAGGTCTACCGGGCGATCCGGCGTCACGGCCGCGGCGACCTGGCCGCGCTGCTCATCGACGACGTGCGGCAGCGGTGGGGAGACCGCGAGGCGGCGAGCCTGCTCCCGGCCTGCCCCGCCGATCTGGCCGCCGCCCTGCTGCCCGGCCTCGAGCACGCCGTGCCCAACTGGCGCACGCTGGCCAGGCGGCACCCGCTGCTCGTACTCGGGCACGCCGAATCGGCGCTGGCCGGGCTGCCGCTCCCGCTCCGCCCGGCGTGGTGGCTCACGCGCGGCCCCGGCGTCGAGGCCGCCGCCGCGCACGCTCCCGGACGCGTGATCACCCTGCTGGAGCAGCACTGGAGCCCGCGCGGCGCCCGGTGCGTGAGCCTGCTGCTGAAGGCCGACCCCGACCGCACGCTCGCCCTCTACCTGGTCCCCGGCCGGCAGGCGCAGCTCGCCGGGCTGCTGCGGCGCGCCGCGATCCGGCGGCGGCTGGCCGCGCTGCCCGACGACCGGCTCGGCGAGGCCGGGCGGGCGGTGCGCGACCACGAGCCCGCGCTGATCAACCTGCTGCGGGCGGTGGCGCCGGGCCGCAGGGAGGCCGTGTTCGAGGCGGCGACCGCCGGCGTGGACCGGTCGCGGGCGCTGCCGTCGCCGTTCCTGCTGAACGTGCTGCCGCTGCGCCCGCGCGTCGCCGAGGCCCGGCGCATGCTCGGGCTGCGCGCCGTCGCCGACGACCCGGCGCGCACCCTGGAGATCACCGCCTTCCTGCCCTACGCCGACGCCGAGCCCGCCCTGCTGGCCGCGACCCGCCGGTCCGAGGGCGCCGACCGGGCCATCGGGTACGGCCACCTGATCGCCTGCGCCGGGCGCGACCGCGACCCCGCCGTGTTCATCCGCCTGCTCGGCGCGCTCGGGCGGCTGCGCAACGAACAGGACCCGGTACGCCAGGCCGCCCTCGCCGCACTGGCCGCCGTCCCGCCCCGGCTGTTCGCGGCCGAGCACGTGCCCGGCCTCGACCGGCTCGTCGAGGACGCGCTGGCCGCCCGCGACTGCTCCTACCACACCCGGCTCGCCCTGGCCCGCCTGGCGACCCGCGTCTTCGAGCAGGGGGCCGCGCGCGACGACCCCGCCCTGCTGGAGTACGGCCTGCGCGCCTTCGACCGGCTGACCGGCTACGTGGGCACCGCCTCGCTCAGCCACCTGTCGCGCGTGCTGCGGCGCGGCCAGGAGGTCACGCTGGTGCGGCGGCTCGCGCCCCACCTGGAGGCGGGCGGCCGCCGCGACCGGCACGAGCTGGCCTTCCTGCTCGCCAACGCGCTCGGGCGGCGCGGCCACGACCTGCCCGAGCTGCAACAGGCGCTGCGACGTGCCCTGACCGCGGTCAGCGAGCTCACCGCCATCGAGGCGATCGACCTCTGGCTGGAGCCGCCCCGCACCCGGGGCGAGCGCGTGGCCGGGCTGCTGGCCGCCGACCCGTCGACGGTGGCCGTGGGCAGCGTGTTCGCCGCGCTGGTGTGGCACCGCACCGACCTGCTGGACGCCGTCCTCGGCCGGCGCGCCCCCTCCGGCCGCTTCGCCAGGAGCGACGTGCGGCAGGTGCGTCACGTCCCCCGCCAGGCCGTCCTGCGATGGACCGCCCGGCAGCGCGACGCGTACGTGAAGCTGCTCGAACAGGTCGCGGGCCAGGGCGGCCTGCCCACCGGCGAGCGGGCGCACGCCGTGCGGTCACTGGGCGAGATCCCCGGCGTCGAGGCCGGGCGCCTCCGCCGCCACCTGGAGTCGGACGAGGCGCTGCTGCGGCGGGCCGCGCTCACCGCGCTCCCGTGGACGGCCCGGCCCCAGGACGTGCTCGCCGCCCTGCTCGCCCGCGCGAGCGGCGACGACGCGCACGTGGCGGTGTACGCGGCGGCGCGGGCGGCCCGGTTCACCCCACCCGCCGAGCTGGCGGCGGCCCTGGAGCCGGTGCTCGCCGGGGGCAAGGTCACCGCGCGCAAGGAAGCCGTCCGGCTCCTCGCCCGCCACCGCGCCCCCGGCGCCATCGGGATCCTGCGGGACCTCTGGCGCGCCGACGGGCAGCACAAGGACGTCCGCGTGGCCATCGTCTCGGCCACCCTCGGCCTCCTCCCCGCCCCGGAAGCCTGGCCCCTCCTACGCGAAGCCGCAGGCGCCCCGGCCGGCACCCCGGCGAGCGACCCCCCGCCCTCCCCCGCGGACCGCGCGACGAACGGCGGCCCGGCCTCCCCGGACGGCGGTGTGGTGGGTGACGGTGCGGCGGGGGATGTGGCGGCTCCGGTGCTCGGGGTGCATCCGCTGGCGGTGCCGGAGCGGTGGCGGGTCGCGTACGGGGGGCTGGTGGTGGCCGCGACGCGGGCGCGGGACCGGCGGACGCGGCTGATCGCCGTCGAGACGCTGCCCCGCTGGGCCGCGTACGCGCCGGAGGCCGTGGAGCGGCTGGCCGGGCTTCTCTCCGGGCTGGACGAGACCGCCGGCTGGAGGGCCGCCGCGCGGGGGCTGGTCAGCGCGGCGTGCTCCGGGCACGGGACGGCCGAGCTGCGCGGGGCCGTACGGACGCTGGCCGCCGCGCCGGCCGAGCCCGACGCGGGCGCCGACCGCGACCGTCCGGCCGCCCAGCGGCTGGCCGCCGTCGTGTCGGACCTGTGCGAGGCGCACCGGGCCGACCGCGAGCCGGCGGCGGCGGTGGTAGCGGAGGTAGCCGCCGAGCTGCCTGCCCACCTCGCCGCCGAGCTCCTGGCCGCCACCGTCGACTGGGACGACCCGCACGCCGTGCTGGACCGGCTGACCCGGACGGTCCCGGGCGTCCTGGCCGCCGTCACGACGGCCCACGCCCTCGCCCGGTCGGCGGAGGACGTCCCCGCCGACCGGGTCCTCCCCCACGCCCAGCGCCTCGCCGCCCTTCAGCCCCCGGACCTGGGGACGAATGGGGTGACGGCCGAGGTGGCGGCGTTGCTGGCGGTGGGGCTGGCAGCCGAGTGCGGGCCGCGGGCGGGCTGGCCGGAGCCGTGGCGGGCGCTGCTGCGCCAGGTGCGCGCCGACGGCCCCCGCGAGGCCGCCTACCAGGCGTCCCAGGTCATCACCGCGGACGAGTGACGACAGGTCGCGTGACGGCGAGCCCGCGCAGGCGTCCACGCGGGCATCCACGCGGGCGTCAGGTCCAGGGGTCGTAGTCGGACTCCAGGGGCTCCTGCGGGGGCCGCCGGTCCTCCGGCACGTTCTGCAGGTTGACGCGGATCCGGTACCACACGCTGCTGCGCCCGCGCATGCCGTCGACGAGCACGTCGGCGGGCTCCAGGAGGGCGGCCACGTCGGGGTGGCGGGCCTTCCAGCGCTCCAGCCCGGCCAGCGCCTCGTCCTTGTGCTGGGCCTTGGCGATCTCGATGACGGGCCGGGTCTGCACGCGGCGCCCGCTGCCCTTGGGCGGCTTGGGCGGCGGGCCCAGATCCTCGGCCAGCTCCAGCAGGCCGTCGAGGGAGCCGGGGTGGGCGTCCATGTCGGCCCACGGGTCGCCGAGCTCGGCCAGCCGCCCGGGCACGGTGGCGACCGTGTAGGCGGCCGGGTCGCAGCCGGGCACCTCGTCCCAGGTGAGCGGGGTGGAGACGCGGGCGTCGGGCACGGCGCGCACGGAGTAGGCGGAGGCGACGGTGCGGTCGTAGGCGTTCTGGTTGAAGTCGACGAACACGCCGTGGCGCTCCTCCTTCCACCACCGGCTGGTGGCCAGGCCGGGGGCGCGCCGCTCGACCTCGCGGGCGACGGTCTCGGCCGCCTTGCGCACCTGGGCGAACGGCCAGCGCCGCTCGATGCGGGCGTAGACGTGGAAGCCGCGCGAGCCGGACGTCTTGGGCCAGGCGGTCAGCCCGTGGTCGGCCAGCACCTCGCGGGCGACCTGGGCGGTGGCCAGCACGTCGGCCCAGCCGACGCCCGGCACCGGGTCGAGGTCGATGCGCAGCTCGTCCGGGCTGGCCAGGTCGTCGGCGCGGACCGGGTGCGGGTTGAGGTCGACGCAGCCCAGGTTGACCACCCACAGGAGCTGCGCCAGGTCGGTGCAGACGACCTCCTCGGCGCTGAGCCCCGAGCGGTAGCGCAGCTCGGCCACCTCGATCCAGGCGGGCCGCTTGGCCGGGGCCCGCTTCTGGAAGAACGGCTCCTCCTCGATGCCTTTGACGAACCGCTTGAGCACCATCGGCCGGCCGTGGACGCCGCGCAGCGCCGCCTCGCCGACCCGCTCGTAATAGCGGACCAGGTCGAGCTTGGTGATCCCGGCCTGCGGGAACACCACCTTGTCGGGGCTCGTCACGCGTACCTCGCGGCCGGCGACCTCGATGTCGGGCATGAGATCACGATACGCGCGCGGCCCGACATTCCCGGGGCGGCGTGCGCGGGATCAGGGCCCTTCGGGGTCGACGGCGTCGCGGTCGGCCCAGAACGGTTCGACCAGTTCGCGCAGCCGCTCGGCGCCGACCCGTTCGAGCAGCGCCAGCGCGCCGACGTTGTCGGTGAGCTGCCGCATGCGGGTGACGCCGAACAGCACGGTGCAGGTGGCCGGGTGGGTGAGCGTGAACGCGACGCAGAGCTGCGCCGGGGTGGCGTCCAGGTCGGCGGCGACCTCGGCGAGCCCCTTGGCGGCGGCCATGATCTGGTCGCGGATCCCGCCGGGGTCGCGGCCGATCTCGCGGGTCGGCGTCGCCCGGCCCGCCAGGATGCCGCCCTCCATGACGTCGGACGCCTGCAGCGAGATGCCCTCGGCGAACAGCGCGGCGAACGGCTCGCCGTCGGGGATGGAGCGGCGGCACGGGCTGTACTTGAGCTGGGCGAGCTGCGGCCCCGGTGAGCCCGCCTCCAGGGCGTGGTCGCGCAGCGTGCGGACCGAGGTGGCCGACCAGTTGTTGACGCCCCAGCAGCCGACGAGCCCGGCGGCCTCCAGGTCGGCCAGGTCGGCGGCGAGCCGCCGCAGGTCGAGGTCGGCGCGCCGGATGTCGCCCAGGACGACCAGGTCGGCCCGGTCGGCGCCGACGCGGAACAGGGCGCGTTCGAGCTGGTCGCGCAGCGGCTGCTCGGGGTAGCCCTCCAGCCAGAGCTTCTCCGACAGCAGGTAGTCGTCGCGGGCGATCCCGGCGGCGCGCACGATCGCCGAGAACAGCACGTCGGTGAAGACCGGCGGGTGCCCGGGGAAGCCGTAGACGCCGACGTCGAACAGGTTGATCCCCAGGTCGACGGCGTGGCGCACGAGGGCGACCGCGTCGGCGAAATCCATCCGGTCGTAGGTGTGCCACGATCCCAGGGACAGGACGGAGGCTTCGGGGCCGCAGGTTCCGATCCTGCGGCGCGGCACGGTGGACATCTGTCTCCTCGTAGGTATGGGGGTTCGTCAGGGCAGCCACGGGTGGATGACGGCCTTGACCTGGTCGAGCCGCGACATCGACGCCAGGGCGGCGCTCGCCCCGCCGAGCCCGACCGGCTCGCTGAACAGCTCGTCCCAGGCGAAGCGCGTACGGAAGGCGCGCAGGAACTCGACGGCCCGGTAGTAGTCGCCGACGTCGCCGTTGAGCGAGCCGAGCACGGTCAGCTCCTTGCCCATGATCGTGCCGAGCGGGATCGGGTCGGGGCGCGGGCCGGTGCTGCCGACGACGACGAACCGGCCGCCCCAGGCCGCCATGTCGACGGCCTCGGCCCCGACGCCGGGCGCGCCGGCCAGGTCGAGGACGAGGTCGGCGCCCCGGCCGCCGGTGGCGTCCAGGACGGCGGCGACCCGGCTCGCCGCGTCGCCGTCGAGCCCGACGACCACGTCGGCGCCGAACCGGCGGGCCAGCTCCAGCCGGCTGCCGGGCGCGCCGACGGTGATGACGGTGCCCGCCCCGGCGGTGCGGGCGACGGCGGTGGCGATGATCCCGAGCGCGCCGGCGCCCTGCACCAGCACGCTCGATCCGGGCCGTACGCTCCCGGCCCGCTCGAAGGCGTGCAGGACGGTCTTGACGGCGCAGCCGGCCGCGGCGGCCCAGGTGTCGGCGACGTCGTCGGGCAGCACGACCTTGAGCGCGCCGGGGGTGACGTAGGCGTGCCCGGCCAGCCCCGCCGTGGCGTACGGCCAGCGGTCGGCCCGCTGGCGGAACCCGTAGCCGCGGTCCGCGCAGGCGACGGGGGCGCGCAGCACGGTGCAGCCGTAGCAGCGGCCGCAGACGGACTCCGACCAGCCGATCCGGTCGCCCGCCTTGACGGGGCGGCCGAGGGCGTCGACGGTGCCGGGACCGGCGGCCTCGACGGTGCCGGTCATCTCGTGGCCCAGCACCATCGGCAGCATGCCGGGCCAGGACATGGCGCCGCTCCACAGGTGCACGTCGGTGGCGCACAGGGTCGCGCAGGTGATCCGGACGATCGCGGCGCCCGGCTCGACCTCGCCGGGCAGCGGCAGCTCCTCGATCACCAGCGGCTCGCCGTGCGCGCGCAGCACGGCGGCACGGGTGGAGGCGGGAACGGTCATGCTCTGCTCTCCTCTTGGGTCATCTGCTGTGGGCGGTGTCCCAGACCTCGTGCCGGCTGCGCCACCACAGCAGCACCACGATCACGAGGAACGGGACGACGCCCCGGTACTGCTGGATCGCGCTCAGCGACGCCGACAGGCCCTCCAGGCAGCCGAGGACGAGGCCGCCGGCGAGCGTGAGCGGCAGGCTGCGGAAGGCGCCGACCATGGCGACGGCGAAGGCGGTGGCGATGAGGTTGCCCAGCGTGGAGAAGTCGCCGCCGAGCCTCGGCGCCACCAGGAGGATCACCAGCGTGGTGACGGCGCCGATCGCCGCCCACACGCCGACGGCGAGCCTGGGCGCCGGGATGCCGACGACCTCGGCCGTGGCGGGCCGTTCGGACAGCGCCTGCAGCCGCAGGCCGACGAGCGTGCGGTTGAGCAGCAGCCCGACGCCCACCGTGATGAGCACCGCGAACGCCAGCGACACCAGCACCGACTGGGGCACCACGACGCCGCCGACGGTGAACGCGGGCGTGTCGAACGGCGCGGGGAACCGGCGCGCTCCCGTCGTCGTGCCGCCGAACAGCCGCAGGCCGATCGCCATGACGGCCACGTACACGGCGACGGTGACGGCGGCCTTGGTGCGCTCGTCGTGGTCGCCGAACCAGCGGACGAGCACGGCGCCCAGCAGCGCCGACAGCGCCGCCCCCGCCGCGACGCCGAGCGGCAGCGCCAGCCACACGCCCAGCCCGGCGTCCATGAGCGACACCATGACGAAGGCGCCCATCGCGCCGACGGCCGCCATCGTGAAGTTGACCACGGCGACCAGCCGGTAGGTCAGCACGACGCACAGCCCCAGCAGCGCGTACACGCCGCCGCTGGTCAGCCCGGCGACCACGGAATTCAGCATCGAGCACCTCCTGGGCGGGCCTGGCCGGTCACTTCCGGCCCGGGACGATGAAGTCCTCCGGCAGCACCTGCCACTTGCGGTCCTGCACCTTGACGAACCGGCTGCCCTCGATCGGGTTGTGCGCCTCGCCGGGGCCGAAGACGTACGGGGTGCCGACCATCGGGTAGTCGATCGGCCGCATGGTCTTGAACGCCTCCGTCACCGACTCCCGGGTGATCGGGCCCTTGACCGTCTTGAGCACCTGGACGAACACGTCCGCCGCCATCACCGCGCCCTGGCTGAACGCCGTCTTCTGGATCTTGCTCCCGTCGACGACCCTGGCCCAGCGGTCGTTGCCCGGCAGCGTCTCGTCCGTGTACGGCTGCCACTCCGTCCCGGCGTAGGCGTTCATGCCCTCCGGGATGACCTCCGCGTTGGCGTCGGTGTAGCTGTTGGCGCCCATGATGAAGTCCACGTCCTGCATGCCCTGCGTCTTGGCCTGCGCGAACCACGGGCCCACCTGCGCGTTGTAGAGCACCGCCTGGCAGCCCGCGCCCTTGGCCTTGACCAGGTAGGGCGTCGGGTCGCCCTGGCCCACCGAGGTGTCCTTGACCGTGAGCGCCTTGCCGGTGAGGTCGCTCCACTCCTTGATCGCGGCGTCGATGCCGCCGCCGCTGCCGGGCAGCGTCGTGTAGAACATGCAGACCTTGTCGTGCTTGAGCGTCTCAGAGGCGTAGTAGAGCATCGCCGTCAGCAGCTTGAACGGGCCGGGGTTCACCGGGGCGATGTTCGGGCTGGTGAAGCAGGCCGGGTCGACGCCGATCGCCGGGACGGACACGATGCCGGCGTTGCTGTAGGTCGCCCGGTTGAGACCGCAGTCGACCGCGCTCGACGAGCCGACGAGCGCCACCACCTCCTCCGACTCGATGAGCTCGATCGCCGCCTCCGTCGAACGCTGCGGGTTCATCGCGTCGTCCTTGCTGATGAGCTCCAGCTTCCGGCCCCCGATGCCGCCCGCGGCGTTGACCTCGTCGAAGACCGCCTTGACCGCCTGCGGGACCTCCGGCGTCTGGAACAGGCCGGTGATGCCGTTGATCGAACCCACCTTGATCGGGCCGTCGGCCCCGCCGCCCTCCCCCGAGCAGGCGGCGGAGGCGAGAACCAGGACGGCGGCGGCCGCCGCGGCCAGATGCGAACGCTTCATGTGAGGCACATCCTTCGTCTGGAGGGGTGGGGGGTTCAGGGCACCGGCACGTCCGCGGCGCCGAGGTAGGCGGCCATCACGGCCGGATCCTCGAGGACGTCACCGGTGGGCCCCGAGGCGATGACGTGCCCGAAGTCGAGCACCGTCACCTCCTGACAAGCGGCCCGGACGAGCTCCATGTCGTGCTCGACCAGGAGGATCGACACCCCGAAGCGTCTCGGCGCCTCCACCAGGCACGCGCCGAGCTTCAGGGACTCCGCCGCCGACTGCCCGGCAGCGGGCTCGTCGAGCAGCGCCACCCTCGGCCGCGCCGCGACCGCCGCGGCCACGTCCAGCAGGCGCCGGGTCCCGACGTCCACGATCGACACCGGCACCTCGCCCGGCGGGCAGCCGAAGAACTCCAGCAGCTCGTCCGCCTCCCGCCTGGGCAGCCGCCGGCCGGCGCCGATCGTCAGATACTCGTACTGGGTGAGCTCGGGGGCGATCATCGTCGTCTGGAACGTGCGGCGCAGCCCCCGGCGGGCCCGCGCCGCCGGGGCCAGCCGGTCGATCGGCTGCCCGGCCAGCGTCACCGTGCCCTCGTAACCGGCGACGAAGCCGGTCACGGCGGCGATGAACGTCGACTTGCCCGCCCCGTTCGGCCCGATCAGCCCCACCACGGCGCCGTCGGGCACGGTCAGGTCGACCCCGTCGAGCGCCACCACCTCCCCGAACCGCACCCGCAACCCCCGCACCGCCAACCCCGCGTGGCGAGCACCCCCGGCCTGTGCGGCGTCCCCCGCTGCGGCACCCCCCTGCGCCGTGGGCACGGCCTCGCCCCCGCCTGCGGCGATCACACGAGCCTCCGGCACGGGCTCCCGGACGTGCTCCGTACGGGCGACGTCGTCCGGGAGGCCATCGCCGGTCGCCGAGCCTGCGGCGGCTGAGGCGGACCCGCCACCGACGGCACCCGCCGCGCCGGAGGCGGCACCCCCGGCGCGGGGGGTCGCCTCCGCCCCGCCCGGTGCGGCGTCCGGGCAGGCCGCCGGCGCGGGCTCCTGCACGTGTTCCGTACGGGGGGTGTCCTTCACGAGGTCGCCGGAAGGGGCGCTCGCGGTGATGGGGGCGGTGTCCGGAGCGGAGGGTTCCTTGGAGGCGAGGAGTTTGCGGGCGGCGGCTTCGCGTCTGCGGCCGCGGGTCAGGTCGGTCTGGCTGACGCCGCCGCGTAACGCCAGGATGGCGAAGAGGCCGAAGAGCATCCCGCCGAGGTCCTGGGGCAGCTTGAGCTTCTCCATGACGGTCGCCATGGCCGCGCCGAAGACGCCGCCCATGACGGCCCCTTCGGGGTGGTGCGGCCCGATGAGGATCGCCACGGCGAACAGCGCCAGCGACTGGCCCATGGCGAAGTTGCTGGAGACGACGAGCCCGAGCTGTCCGGCCATCAGCCCGCCCCCGATGCCGGCGATGAAGGAGCTGATCGCGAACGCGGTGAGCTTGCTGCGGGCGACCGAGATGCCGTGGGAGGCGGCGGCGCGTTCGGAGTGGCGCAGTTCGAGCAGCGACATGCCGAGCCGGGTCCGGTTGAACAGGGCCAGCCCGACGGCCAGCAGGGTGAAGACGAGGACGGCGAGGACGAAGTAGGCGCCGTTGGTGGCGAACAGGGAGGGCCTGGTGAGCGTCTTCAGCTCGGTGGTGCCGGGGAACTGGTTGGCGTTGAGCACGATGTCGGCCGAGACGGCGAAGCCGAAGGTGACGATGGCCAGGTTGACGCCGCGGATGCGGAGGGCGGGCAGCCCGATGGCGACGCCGACGGGGACGGCGGCGAGTCCGCCGAGCAGCAGCCAGAGCAGGAAGCCGCCGGGCGCGTCGGCGAGGTTGAGCCGGAGCACGACCCACGCGCCGATGGCGGCGAACGACATCTGGCACAGGGACATGACGCCGGCCCGTCCGACGATCACGCCGTAGCTCTGCATGATCACGGCGCTGACCACGGCGGTGATCGCGAGGTAGATCCAGTAGGGCGGCAGCAGCGCGGGCACGGCGAGGCAGGCCACCAGGGCGGCGCCGAGGCCGAGGCCGAGTGCGCGCCTGTCGACGAGGGTCATCGCGTCTCGCTCTCCGCCGCGGCGGCGACCGGCGCCGGCGGCAGGCCGAAGTAGAACTCGTGCAGCCGTTCGCTCCGGCCGCGCAGCTCGGCGCAGGGCCCGTCGTGCACCACGCGGCCCTTGCGCAGCACATAGGCGTGGGTGCCGATGTCCAGGGCGAGGTTGGCGAACTGCTCGATGAGGAGGACGGCGATGCCGAGGCCGACCAGGTCGCCGACGGCGTCCATGAGGCGGCGCACGACGACGGGGGCGAGGCCGAGGGACATCTCGTCGATGAGGACGACTTTCGGGCCGGAGACGAGGGTGCGGCCGAGCGCCAGCATCTGCTGCTCGCCCCCGGACAGGTGCCCGGCCTGCAGGCCGCGGCGGTTGCCCAGTTCGGGGAAGAGGTCGTACACCTTGCCGAGGTCGCCCCCGGCGACGAGCAGGTTCTGTTCGACGGTGAGGGTGCGGAAGACGGTGCGGGCCTGCTCGACGTAGCCGAGGCCGGCCTGGGCGCGCCGGTAGGTGGGCAGCTTGCCGATGGGCCGGCCGTCGAGTTGGACCGTTCCGGAGGTCACCGGGGCCAGCCCGGCGATGCCGTCCATGAGCGTGGTCTTGCCGGCGCCGTTGGCGCCGAGGACGACCGTGACGGCGCCGGGGGCGACGTCGAGCGAGACGTCGTGGACGACGGGGACCTCGCGGCGGTTGACGCCGACGCCGCGGAGGCTGAGGACGGGGGCGGTCATCAGAGCGCCCGCAGGGCGGCGATCACCCGGGCGTGCGCGTCGCGCGAGTCGGTCAGCTCGGTGGCGAGCAGGCCGAAGAAGCCGTGGATCAGCCCGTCGTAGCGGACGAGCTCGACGTCGACGCCGGCGTCGGCGAGGCGGCGGGCGTACTCCTCGCCCTCGTCGCGCAGCACGTCGCACTCGGCGCCCAGGACGAGGGCGCGGGGCAGCCGGGACAGGTCGGCGGCGCGCAGCGGCAGCAGGTAGGGGTCGTCGAGGTCCTTGACGTCGCGCGGGTAGGTGGTGAAGAACCACTCCATGCTGGCCCTGGACAGGAAGTAGCCGTCGGCGTAGGCGTCGTAGGAGGCGTAGCCGTCGCCGGGGTGGCCGACCACGGGCGAGACGAGGACCTGCAGGCGGATCGGGGGGCCGCCGAGGTCGCGGGCCTTGAGCGCGACGACGGCGGCCAGGTTGCCGCCGGCGCTCTCCCCGCCGACGGCCAGGCGCGCCGGGTCGGCGGCGAGGCGCTCGCCGTGCTCGTGGACCCAGCGCACGGCGGCGTAGCAGTCGTCGGCGGCGGCCGGATAGGGGTTTTCGGGGGCAAGGCGGTAGTCGACGGAGACGACGACGGCCTCCGCGCCGGCGCAGACGGCCCGGCAGGCGACCTCGTTCTCGTCGAGGCTGCCGATGGTCCAGCCGCCGCCGTGGAACCAGACGAGCGCGGGGAAGGGCCCGTCGCCCTCGGGGGTGTAGACGCGGACGGGGAGGTCGCCGGCCGGGCCCGGGATCACGGTGTCGGCGACGGCGCCCACGGGCTGCAGCCGCTCGGGCATCCGCCAGGCGCTCCGGAACCCCTCGCGCATGGCCTGAGCGTCGAACGCGACGACCGGGCCCTGGTCAGCGACGCTCATGCGGTCGATGATGGACTGCGCCTCGGGATGCAGCGGCATCGTTACCTCCGATCGCCCGGGTGCCTCGCTCAGGCACTCGAAAATCGTATCCGATTCCGTGTACGTTATTCGGAGCCGATCGGCGATGTCTAGAGCGAAGAGGAAGATGTTGCGCAACGAATCCCAGGACGAGGCCGACCTGGTGCTGACCGGGGGTCAGGTCCACACCGTCGACGCCGCCGACCGGGTCGCCGAGGCGATCGCGGTCCGGGGCGGCGCGATCGCCCGTGTCGGCACGGCCGGGGAGGTGGCCCCGCTGATCGGCCGCCGCACCCGCGTCGTCCCGCTGCGCGGCGCGTCGGTGCTGCCCGGCATCAACGACTCCCATCTGCACGGCGTGTGGCTCGGCACGATGTGGCCGTCCCTGCTCATGGACCAGCTCACCGGAGGCGGTCACGGCGACCCCCCGGCGGCGCCCGCGCGCTTGGAGACGAGCGCCGACCGGCGGGCCGCGATCCTGCGCACCGGCGCCCTGCTCGCGACGCTCGGGATCACCAGCTACACCGAGCCCGGCCTGGGCCCCGGCGAGGACGACGGGCCGAGCGGCTGCTTCGGCTCGGCGGCCCTGCGCGACTACGCGGACCTGGCCGCCGAGGGCCTGCTGACGGCGCGCGTCACCGCGTTGACGCTGTTCGGCGAGCTCGACGGCGCGAGCTCGCCCGCCGCCCTGCTGGAGGGCCTGCGCGGCTTCGCGCCGCCCGCCGCCGTGCCCGGCTGGTTCCGGGTGGCGGGGGTGAAGGTCTTCGCCGACGGCATCCCGCCGATGCGCACCGCCTGGACGGACGAGCCGTACGAGGACGGCACGTACGGGAGTCTGCTGGTCGACGGCGGCACCGACGACGAACGCGAGGCCGGGCTGGTCGCGATGATCGACGCGGCGCACGCGGCCGGGCACCAGATCGGCGTGCACGCGACGGGCAGCCGGGCGACGCGGGTCGTCACGCGCGCCCTGGCCGCCGCCCTGGCGCGCGACGGCCGGGACGCCCGCCACTATCTGATCCACGGCGACCTGCTGCACCCGGCGACGCTGAAGGCGATGGCGGCCGTCGGGATCGGGCTCAACACCCAGGCGGGCATCCCGGTCGCCACCGAGGACCTGCTGGTGGCCGCGCTGGGCCGCGAGGCGGCGGCGTACGCCTGGCCGGTGGGTGACGCGCTGGCCACCGGGGTGCCGCTCTGCCTCAGCTCGGACGCGCCCGTGCTGACGCCGGACTGGCGGGCAGGCATCGCGGCGGCGGTCACCCGGCAGGGCCCCGACGGGCGGGTGCGCGGGGCGGCGCAGCGGGTGGCGCTCGCGCGGGCGCTGCGCGCGTACACGATCACGCCGGCGTGGCAGGACGGCGCGGAGGCGTGGAAGGGGTCGCTGGAGCCCGGCAAGGTCGCCGACCTGTGCGTGCTGGACGGCGACCTGCTGCGGACCGAGCCCGGGGTGTTGCCGCAGGTCCCGGTCCGCATGACGGTGGTGGACGGCCGCGTCGTCCACGAGGTGTAGGAGCGCCGCCGCGACGCCGCCTGCCACGCCCTCGCGCCCGGCCGCCGCCCGCTCAGCGGACGTCGGCGCCCCAGGCGGCCTCCGGGTGCACGGCGTCGCGGTCGATCCAGAGCCCGGCCACGGCGGCGCGCAGCTCGTCGCCGTGCCGCTCCAGCAGGGCGAGCGCGCCGAGGTTGTCGTCGAGCTGGGCCCGCCCGCTGACCCCGACCAGCACGCTGGCCGCCGCCGGGTGGGCCAGGCAGAACGCGATGGCGAGCTGCGCGGGCGTGGCCCCGAAGGACTCGGCGACCCGGCGCAGCTCGGGGTAGGCGGCGCGAATCCGGTCGCGGATGCCGCCCGGGTCGGCGCCGATCTTGCGTTCGGGATGGAGCTTGCCGGCCAGGATGCCGCCCTCGAAGACGTCGGAGGCCTGCAGCCCGAGCCCGTCGGCGAACAGCCGCCCGTAAGGCTCGCCGTCGGGCACCGAGCGCCGGGCCACGCTGTACTTGAGCTGCGCGAACGCGGGCGACGTCAGCCCTTCGGCCAGCGCGAAGTCTCGGGCGAGTCGCAGGTCGCGGGCCGACCAGTTGTTGACCCCCCAGCAGCCGAACCGCCCGGCCCGCACCAGCTCGGACACGTCGGTCACCACGGCGCGCAGGTCGAGCTCGCCGGCGAAGTCACCGAGGACGACGAGGTCGGCATGGTCGGTGCCGATGCGGTCGAGCGCGACCTCCGCCTGCCCGGCGAAGGAGAGCACCGGGTAGTCCCACAGCCAGAGCTTGCCGCACAGCAGGTAGTCCTCCCGGGCGACGCCCGCCTCTCTGACGGCCTGGCCGAAGATCACGTCGGTGACGGCGTTCTCGGCATGCGGGCCGAAGTCGTAATGGGCCACGTCGAACAGGTTGACGCCGCGCCCGACGGCCGTGCCGATCAGCTCGGCCACCTGCTCGCGCGGCATGCGGTCCCAGGTGTTCCACGAGCCGAGGCCGAGGACCGGGACCTCCGGGCCGCCGTCGCCGAGCCTGCGCCGGGGCACCTGACCTGAGAATTCCACGCCTGCCTCCCTTGGGGGTGGGTGCGGCCCCTGGCCGCCGTCCGCTGAATCGTATAGCATTCCCCATATCCTTCTGCCGTACAAGGAGTGCACCCCCCATGTCATCTCTCAACGGCCCCGAGCGGATCGTGCAGGTGGCCACCGGCTACATGGCCGCCAAGCAGCTCTTCGCGGCGAGCGAGGCGGGCCTGTTCCGCGCCCTGGCCGCAGGGCCCGCGTCCGTCGCCGAGCTCTCGGCCGCGACCGGCCTGCCCGAGCGCACCGCCCGCGTCCTGGCCGACGCGATGGCGGGCCTCGGCCTGCTGGAGCGCGACCACGGCCGCTACTCCAACGGCCCCGCCGCCGCCCGCTACCTCGCCGGGTCGGGCGACGACGTCGACCTGGGCCCGTGGCTGACCTTCCTCGACACGATCAGCTACGGGCACTGGCTCGGCTTCGGCGAGAGCGCCCGCACCGCCAAGCCCGCCCAGCTCGACCTGGGCGGCGACCGGATGCGCGTGTTCCTGTCGGGCGTGATGACCTACAACGCGCTGCACGCCAGGATGCTCGCCGGGCACTACGACTTCTCCCGGCACGAGCGGGTGATCGACTTCGGCGGGCTGTCCGGGTCGTTCCTGGCCGAGGCGCTGCGCGCGGCCCCGGGGCTGCGGGGCGTGTTCTTCTCCGGCGGCGACCTGGCCGTGCACGCCGGCAACACGCTGGTCGCCGCCGGGGTGGGCGACCGGGCCGAGGTCGTCGACGGCGACCCGCTCGACGGCGACGTGCCCGAGGGCTTCGACCTGGTGCTGCTGGAGCACGTCGCGCACCGCTACGACGCCGCCCAGAACCTGCGCATCGCCGAGCGGGCCCGCCGGGCCGCCACGCCGGGGGCGACGCTCCTGCTGCTCGACTTCTTCCTCGACTCCGACGACCGGCAGCGGCCGCTCGACGCGCTGCACGCCGCCGAATACCTGGTCATCGACGGCACCGTCGTCTACCCGGACGACGAGGTGCGGGGCTGGCTGCGGGCTGCCGGCTGGGAGCCGGTCGAGACGCGGACCCTGCCGGGCAGCCCGCGCGTCATCGTGGCGGAGGCCCGATGAACGGCGCAGGCCCGGGGAGTGGCGCAGGTGGGGGGCGGGTGGTCGTCGTCACCGGGGCGGCCAGTGGCATCGGCCGGGCCGTCGCCGGGGCGTTCGCCGAGGCCGGGGAGCGGGTCGTGATCGCCGACGCCGACGGGGTGGCCGCCAAGGCGGCGGCCGGCGAGCTGGGCGCGCTCGCCGTGACGATGGACGTCACCGACGCCGCGTCGGTCGCCGGTGGCCTGGCCGTGGTGGCCGAGCGGCTCGGCCCGGTCGAGGTGCTCGTGAACAACGCGGGCGTGGTCGCGGGCGGCGGCCCGCTCACGGACCTGCCGCTGGAGGTGTTCGACCGGGTCGTGGCCGTCAACCTGCGCGGCACGTTCACCGTCACGCAGACCGCCGCCCGCCAGATGATCGCGGCCGGCCGGGGCGGCTGCGTCGTCAACATCAGCTCGATCGGCGCCCGCCAGCCCACGGCGGGCCTGGGCCACTACGAGGCCACCAAGGCCGGCGTCGACGCGCTGACCAGGACCGGCGCGCTGGAGCTGGCCGGGCACGGCATCCGGGTCAACGGCGTGGCCCCGGGCCCGGTGCACACGCCGATGACGGCCGGGCTGATGGCCGACCCGCAGGCCCGCGCGGCCTGGGAGGCGCGCATCCCGCTGGGCCGCATCGCCGAGACGGGCGACGTGACGCCGCTCGTGGTGTTCCTCGCCTCGCCCGCCGCCCGGCACATCACGGGCGTGGTGGTGCAGGTCGACGGCGGGCAGCTCCTGGTCTGAGAACACGCGTGCGGCGCACCGGGCCACGCGGGCCGGTGCGCCGTACGAGCGGTCAAGGTCGCACGCCGGTCAGGGCCGCACGGGCGGGTCAGAGGGACTGCGGCGACAGGTGCGCGTTGTGCAGCGCGTCGGCGGTCGCGATCTTGTGCGCGCACGCCACCCGTTCGATCTCGGCCCCGGGGGCGCCCGCGGCGATCAGGTCGAGCAGGTGCTCGTGCTCCTCGACCGAGCGGCGGGCCCGCCCCGGCACGTGGCCGAAGGACGAGCGACGCATGTGGTCGAGCCGCGCCCACTCCGCCTCCAGCAGCGCCCGCAGGTGCTCGTCGGGGCAGTGCTGGTAGATCGAGAAGTGGAACTCGCGGTTGAGCGCGGTGAACGACGGCGGGTCGAACTCCTCCAGCGCCGCCACCATCCGCGCGTTGATCTCGCGTGACTGCTTGAGGTGGGACGCCTTCATGCGCGGCGCGGAGATCGCGGTGGCGTAGCCCTCCAGCCGCGCCAGGACCTGCAGCGAGTGCTCCACCTGGGCGGAGTCGAACATGGCGACCCGCGCGCCGATGTTGCGCACGATCTCGACCAGCCCGTCGGACTGCAGCCGCCGCACGGCCTCGCGCAGCGGGATGGTGCTGACCCCGGTCTCGCGGGCGAGCTGGTCCATGACGAGCCGGTAGCCCGGCCCGTACGTGCCGTCGATGATGCGCGAGCGGAGCAGCTCATAGCTCAGCTCGGCCTTGGAGGCCCTGGCCCGCGCGGACCCCTTCGCGGAACTCACCGATGTCCCCTCACTCTCGGCCGGACGCTGGGCCACCACGGACGACCGGCGGCAGGCGGCCGGACGCCGGCGCCTGCTCCGCCGGTCGTTCTCTGCTTGATCACTGTAGGAGCACCCTCAGGACGGCGTCGCGGAACCCGGCGCCGGCGAGGGCCTGGAAGTGGTCGCCGGGAACCGTGACCGGCTCCGTGGCGCCGGCCAACTCGACGATACGCCCGATCCCGTCGCTCATCACGTCGTCTTTTCCCACCACGAACACCGGCGGGCGCTCGCCGCCCCACGCGCGGGGCTCGAACGGGGTGTCGCGCAGCCCTTCGACGCAGAGCGCCAGCCCGGCGGCGCGTTCGCCGGCGGCGCGCGCCAGGCCGGCGATCGCCGAGGTGAGCGGGTCGGCGGGCTCGCCCTCACCGGCGACGGCCCGGCGCAGGGCGGCCACGTCGACGGCCGCGAACGGCTCCACGGGGCTGAGCCCGCCGAGCACGGCGCGGCGCACGCGGCCCGGGGCCGCCTCGGGCAGCTCCCAGGCGAGCCGCGCCCCCAGCGAGTAGCCGACCACGTCGAACGCGTCGAACGCGCCCCGGGCACGAGCCGGAACCCCGGCCAGGGCCTGGTCGAGGGCGGTCACCAGGGCCGCGGCGACGGCCTTGGCGCCGGCGTCGGCGGGCGAGGCGGGGGCCGGGCTGTCACCGTGGCCGGGCAGGTCGGGCGCCACCACGACGCGCCCGGCGGCGGTCAGCGCGCCGGCGATGCCCGTCTCGGCCCAGTCGCGCCCGCCGTCGGAGCCGAAGCCGTGCACGAGCAGCACGGGCGGCGCGTCCGCGGCCCGATCGGGAGTGAACACCCGCACGGCCAGGCCGGCACGGTCCCCCATCGCTTCACACCTTTCCCCGCCAACTTTCGCATACGATATCGGATCGTAGCTTAACGGTCTCAGTTCACGATTTCGGGCACCGGGAAGTCGACCACGACCTGACCGGTGCCGCTGCTGCCGAAGTACGGGCACAGCTGCTCGCCCTTGCCCGTGTAGCGGTCCCAGCCGAGCAGGCCGAAGAGCATCGCGGTGTCGGCCATCGCGCCCTCCCCCGTGCAGCGCTCGTTGTAGTCGGGCAGCATCCTGAGGAACTCGGCGATCCTGCCCTCGGTCCACATGTCGAGCACTGACAGGTCGACCTTCCGGTTGATCTCGCTGCTCACGTCGTTGAGCAGCGACTCGGCGATCTCGTTGGGCGGGAAGGCGTGCGACAGCGAGCCGCTGGCCAGGAAGGCCACCTTGCGGTCGCTGCGCCGCACGGCACGGGCCAGGGCCTCGCCGATGCGGCGGTTCTCCTCGATCGAGGAGTAGATGTTGCAGCCGATCGGCAGCACGCGGACGGCCGGGTCGCCGTTCATGAAGTACATCGGCACCAGCGTCGCGTACTCCAGGCCGAGGTCCTTGTAGGTGTGGACGCGGGCCTTCTGGCCGCCGGCGACGATCTCCTCGCGGATCAGCTCGGCCAGCTCGGGGTCGCCGGGATAGTCGTACTCCAGGTCGTGGATGAAGTGCGGCAGCTCGTGGCTGACGTAGGAGGCGCGGTGGCGCTCCTTGCCGTTGAGGTGGAAGCCGATGCTGTTCATCCAGTGGGTGTCGGCGACGAGGAAGGTGTCGGCGCCGCGCTCGCGGGCCCGCTCGCCGACCTCGGTCAGCGCCAGCTCGGCGGGCCTGCGGATGCCGAAGTGCTCACCCGGCTGGATGGACAGCCAGATCGACGGCACATGTGTGATCTTCGCCGCCAGGACGATCTCTCCCATCACGCCCCTCCAGGTGGTACGGGTCCCGTCTCCCGGCCCAGGTGGCGGCCTCGTGGCCGCTCCGGGGCCCTGCCGGGCATGGCCAATCATGTACGAATTCAAATATCTTTGTCTATAGCTCTCCCTTGATCCCTCGGATATCATTCACGATGTCCTATATGATTTGGGAGCTGATGTGGCACACCCGCTCGGCCTGACGCCGTCCAAGATCATCGCGGTCCACCTCAACTACCGCAGCCGCGCCGCCGAACGCGGGCGCGTCCCGGCCGTCCCCTCCTACTTTCTCAAGCCGCCGTCCTCGCTGTCCTGGTCCGGTCGGCCCGTCGTCCGGCCCGCCGGGTGCGAGCTGCTCGCCTTCGAGGGCGAGATCGCGATCGTCGTCGGCGAACGCGCCCACCGCGTCCCCCGCGAGCGCGCGCTCGGCTGCGTGGCCGGCTACACCGCGGCCAACGACTTCGGCGTCCACGACTTCAAGCACGCCGACCTGGGCTCCAACCTGCGGGCGAAGGGGCAGGACGGCTACACGCCGGTCGGCCCCGCGATCCTCACCGGCGCCGACCCCGCCGCGCTGCGGCTGCGCACGTACGTGAACGGCGAGCTGGTGCAGGACGCCGGCACGGACGAGCTGCTGTTCGGCTTCGACGTGCTGATCGCCGACCTGTCGCGGTTCATGACGCTGGAGCCCGGCGACCTCGTCCTGACCGGCACCCCGGCCGGCTCCACGGTCGTGCGGCCCGGCGACGTGGTGGAGGTGGAGCTGGAGGGCGCGGGCCGGCTGCGCAACGAGGTCGTCGCCGACCCGGAGCCGCTGCCCGCCTGGGGCGCGCAGCCCCGCGCCACCGGCGAGACCCGCGCCGCCGCCTTCGGATCCGCCGCCGCCCGTACGGGAGCCCTCGACGAGGAGACCGCGGCGGCGCTGCGGTCGGTGTCGACCGCCACGCTGTCGTCGCAGCTGCGCAGGCGCGGCATCGACCACCACTTCGTCGAGGGCGTCCGCCCCACCCGGCCCGACCTGCGCATGGTCGGCGTGGCGCGGACGCTGCGCTACCTGCCGCTGCGCGAGGACGTGTTCGCCGAGATCGGCGGCGGCATGAACGCCCAGAAGCGCACCGTGGAGGAGATCCGCCCCGGCGAGGTCCTGGTGATCGAGGCGCGCGGCGACCACGGCGCGGGCACGCTGGGCGACATCCTCGCCCTGCGGGCGCTGCGCCGGGGCGCGGCCGGCGTCGTGACCGACGGCGGGCTGCGCGACAGCCCGTCCTTCGCCGCGCTGGACCTGCCCGCCTACTTCGCCGTGCCGCACGCGGCGGTGCTGGGCCGCCGCCACGTGCCGATGGACTCGCAGGTCCCGGTGGCCTGCGGCGGCGTGCTCGTCAGGCCCGGCGACGTGCTCGTGGGCGACGCCGAGGGCGTGGTCGTCATCCCGCCCGGCCTGGCGGCCGAGGTAGCGCGCGACGCCGCCCGGCAGGAGGACGAGGAGCGCTTCATCTACGAACGGGTGGCCGCGGGCGCGTCCGTCGACGGGCTCTACCCGATGAACCAAGCCTCGCGGGAGGCGTACCAGGCGTGGCGTGACGCCCGGTGACGACCGCGCGCGCAGGTCTGATCGTGCAGCAAGGAGTGATCACATGAAGTTCCGTTCGGATCCGGCGACCATCCGCGGGTCCATCGCCCCGGTGGTGACCCCGTTCACCGAGGACGGCGAGCTCGACGTCGACTCGCTGCAGGCGCTGGTGCGCTGGCAGCTCGACCGGGGCTCGCACGGCATCTCCACCGGCGGCTCCACCGGAGAGCCCGGGGCGCAGAGCGTCGAGGAGCGGATCGCCGCGATGACGGCGGTGGCCGAGGAGACCGCCGACCGCGTGCCGTTCCTGCCGGGCACCGGCTCGGCCAAGCTGGACGAGACGCTGCGCCTCACCGCCGAGGCCGAGCGGCTGGGCGCCGACGCGGCGCTCGTCATCACCCCCTACTACGCGCGCCCGACGCAGGAGGCGCTGTTCCGCTGGTACGCGACGGTGGCGGCGGAGTTCCCCGGGCTGCCGATCGTCATCTACAACGTGCCCTCGCGCACGGCGGTGGACATCGCGCCCGAGACCGTCGCCCGGCTGCGGCGCGCCCACGACAACATCGTGGGCATCAAGGAGACCACCAAGGACTTCGAGCACTTCTCCCAGGTGCTGCACCGGTGCGGGCGCGACTTCCTGATGTGGTCGGGCATCGAGCTGCTGTGCCTGCCGCTGCTGGCGATCGGCGGCGCCGGCTTCGTCAGCGCCGCGGCCAACCTCGCCCCGGCTGCCGTGGCCCGCATGTACACCGCCTACACCGAGGGCGACCACCGCACCGCCCTGGACCTGCACTACGCCCTGCATCCCCTGGTGGAGCTGCTGTTCGTGGAGACGAACCCGGCCCCGGCCAAGTGGGTGCTGGAGCGGCGCGGGCTGATCGCCTCCGGGCACGTCCGGCCGCCCCTGATCACGCCGACCGAGGCGGGCGCCGCCCGGATCGAGGAACTGCTGGCACAGAGCGAGGAAGTCGTCCGATGAACCTTGAGCACTACATCGACGGCGCGCACGTGCCGAGCGTGTCCGGCGCGACGTTCACCGCGCTGGAGCCGGCCACGAACCGGCCCTACCTGACGGTCGCCGCCGGCGGTCCCGAGGACGTCGGCGCCGCCGTGTCCGCCGCGCGCAAGGCGTTCACCGACGGGCCGTGGCCCCGGATGACGGGCGAGGAGCGGGCCGCCGTCCTGCGCGCGATCGCCGCCGCGATCGAGACGCGCGACGAGAGCATCGCCGCGCTGGAGTGCCGCGACACCGGCCTGCCGATCGCGCAGGCGCGCGGCCAGGCGCGCCGGGCGGCCCAGAACTTCCGCTTCTTCGCCGACGTGATCACCACGCTCGGCGAGGACGTCTACCGGGTCGGCTCGGCCCAGCTCAACTACGTGGTGCGCAAGCCCGTCGGGGTGGCCGGACTGATCACGCCGTGGAACACCCCGTTCATGCTGGAGACCTGGAAGCTCGCGCCCGCGCTCGCGGCGGGCTGCCCGGTCGTGCTCAAGCCCGCCGAGTGGTCCCCGCTGTCGGCCGGCCTGCTTCCGGAGATCATGGAGGAGGCCGGGCTGCCCACCGGGGTGTTCAACCTCGTGCACGGCATCGGCGAGGAGGCGGGCTCGGCGCTGGTGGCGCACCCCGACGTGCCGGTGATCTCGTTCACCGGCGAGACCGGGACGGGCCGCACCATCATGCGCTCGGCCGCCGACGGGCTGAAGACGCTGTCGATGGAGCTCGGCGGCAAGTCGCCGCTGGTGGTGTTCGACGACGCCGACCTGGACCGGGCGCTGGACGCCGCGGTCTTCGGCGTGTTCTCGCTCAACGGCGAGCGCTGTACGGCCAGCTCGCGCGTCCTGGTGCAGGACACGGTGTACGAGGAGTTCGTGACGCGGCTGGCAGCACGGGCCTCGCGCGTCCGGGTCGGATCGCCGGACGACCCCGCCACGGAGCTGGGCGCGCTCATCCACCCCGAGCACCACGCCCGGGTGATGGAGTACGTGCGGACCGGCGTGGAGGAGGGCGCCCGGCTCGTGGCGGGCGGCTCGCGGCCCGAAGCGCTGCCCGACGGCAACTTCCTGGCCGCCACGGTGTTCGCCGACGTGACCCCCGGCATGCGGATCTTCCAGGAGGAGATCTTCGGGCCGGTGGTGTGCGTCACCCCGTTCGCCACCGAGACCGAGGCGCTGGAGCTGGCCAACGCCACCCGCTACGGGCTGGCCGCGTACCTGTGGACCAACGACCTGCGCCGCACGCACCGGCTCGCGCAGGGCATCGAGGCGGGGATGCTCTGGGTCAACTCGCAGAACGTGCGCGACCTGCGTACCCCGTTCGGCGGGGTGAAGGCCAGCGGGCTGGGCCGGGAGGGCGGGCGGCACAGCATCGACGTCTACACCGAGTCGCACATCGTGCACCTGGCGACCGAGGACCTGCCCATCCCCCGC
The DNA here is from genome assembly GCF_019396325.1 of Nonomuraea ceibae. Taxonomy (GTDB): domain Bacteria; phylum Actinomycetota; class Actinomycetes; order Streptosporangiales; family Streptosporangiaceae; genus Nonomuraea; species Nonomuraea ceibae. The sequence continues at coordinate 3,885 of NZ_JAHKRO010000080.1, read as the reverse complement.
TTCGGGATCGCGGAGCCGGCCTGAGCTTCCTTCGGCCGGCGGGGAAGCGGTGCGGGCGGTGACGAGCGCCGTCCGGGTGAGGAGGGGGCGAGCTGGTAGCCCGCCCGCTCCCCGGCTTTCGACCGCGCTACGCCCGCACGTCCAGCCGGACCAGCGCACCGATCTCGACGAGCTGGTCCGGCAGGGCGAGGTCGGCCACCCCCAGGACCGTGCTCGTCGGACGGTGCTCGCCGACGTACTCGGCGTGCAGCCGCGCGGTCGTGTCGAAGTTCTCCCGCAGGTTCCTGACCAGCACGGTCGTCTCCACGATCTGGCCGCGGGTGGCGGCGAAATGCGCCAGCACCAGGTCGAGGTTGGCCAGCGTGGTCTTCATCTGCAGCTCGAAGTCACCGGCGCCGACGAACTCGCCGGCGGCGTCGTGCGAGAGCTGCCCCGAGACGTACAGCGTGTCGCCGGCCTGCAGCGCCTGGCTGTAGCCGTACGCGTCCTCCCACGGCACACCGAAGCGGAACGTTCTGGGCTTGACGGTCACGACGTACCCCCTGCCTACCGTGTGATCCGCACCCGGGGCGGGAGCACCGGAGACGCTGCGATGATCATCACGTGCCGCTGAACGCCGCCACCTCCCGGCGCATTCCTTCCGCCACGCCTTGGACCTTATGAATTGCCGTCACGTTACGTGTTCATCATGTAACAATGAGCTTCATGCCGTCCCCTCCACATGACGCGCTCGTCTCCATGTTCCGCGACCGGCCGCAACTGGCGGTGGAGATCCTGCGCGACCTCATCGGGAAACAGCTCCCCGAGACTCCTCTCGTGCGGGTGGAGCCCAACACGTTCAACACGCGGCCCTCCGACGACTTCGACGCCGACCTCGTCCTCTCCATGGGCCCGCCGCAGTCCCCGGCCCACGCCATCGTCGTCGAGATCCAGCAGGACACCTCCAAGGACCCCAGGAAGCTGGCCCGCTACGCCGCCTCGCTGTGGCTGATGATGCACTGCGACGCCACCGTCCTGGTCGTCTGCCCCAACCGGGCCACCGCCGCCCACTACATGCGTCCCGTCGACTCCGGCCTGACCGGCTACCGCCTGCACCCCTGCGTCCTCGGCCCCGACTCCATCCCCGCCATCACCGACGCCAAAGAAGCCACCGCCCACCTCGACCTCGCCACGATGTCCGTCATGGTCCACGGCCGCAACCGCAAGGTCATCGAAGCCTTCGCCACCGCCCTGGCCGACACCGCCGACGATCACGCTCCGCAGTACTATGAATACGCCTACAGCATGTCCGCGCCGGAGATTCGCCAGCTCCTGGAGGAGATCATGACGTCCACCACCTGGCCCGTCTACAGCCCCTTCGCCCGCGAACACTTCGGCCGCGGCAAGGACGAGGGACGGGAGGAAGGCCGAGAAGTCGGCCGCGAAGAGGGCAAAGCCGAAGAAGCCGCCAAGCTGGTCATCCTCGTACTCACCGCCCGAGGCTTCACCCTCCCCGACCAAACACACACCCAGATCACCACCTGCAAAGACCTCAACCAGCTGGAAACCTGGGCCACCAGAGCAGCCACCATCCAAACCCTCGACAACCTGTTCGCCTAAGGGCCTCAGAGTTCGCCACCGCCTTGCCGCAGCCCCGGACGGAGGAGATCATGACGTCCACCACCTGGCCCGTCTACAGCCCCTTCGCCCGCGAACACTTCGGCCGCGGCAAGGAAGAAGGCAAAGAGGAGGAAGCCGCCAAGCTGGTCATCCTCGTACTCACCGCCCGAGGCTTCACCCTCCCCGACCAAACACACACCCAGATCACCACCTGCAAAGACCTCAACCAGCTGGAAACCTGGGCCACCAGAGCAGCCACCATCCAAACCCTCGACGACCTGTTCGCCTGAGGTCAGAAGTGGCCGAAGTCCCCGTGCCGTCCAGCCCCGGCCCGGAACCGGGCCGCGCCTCCGGCCGCACCCGGCAGCGAGACGAGCCCGCGGCGTACCTCGTTGCGCATCGCCTCCGCCGGGGGCAGCCCGTGCTGCTCCAGCACTGACATCCGGTCCCCCCGCAGGCATTCCTGCGGGAACCGGGCGATCTCTCCCGCCAGTTCCTCGGCGTGCCGCCGTGCCGTCCCGCCCGGCACCAACCGGTTGACCAGCCCCATCTCATACGCCTCCCGCGCCGGGACGGGGCGGCCGGTGAGGATCAGGTCCATTGCCCGGCTCTGCCCGATGAGACGCGGCAGCCGTACGGTGCCGCCGTCGATGAGCGGCACGCCCCAGCGGCGGCAGAACACGCCGAACACCGCGTCCTCCTCCGCCACCCGCAGGTCGCACCAGAGGGCCAGTTCCAGCCCGCCGGCGACGGCGTGCCCGGCGACGGCGGCGATCACCGGCTTCGTCAGCCGCAGCCGCGTCGGCCCCATCGGCCCGTCGCCGTCCTCCCCGACGTGGTTGTCCAGCGCCTTGAGATCGGCGCCCGAGCAGAACGTGCCGCCCTCCCCCCACAGCACGGCCACGGCGGCGTCGGACGCGTCGAACTCCCGGAACGCATCGGCCAGCGCGGCGGCGGTCTTGCCGTCGACGGCGTTGCGTACGCCGGGCCTGCTGAGCACGACGGTGGTGACGGGGCCGTCGCGCTCCACTCGTACGGTCATGGGTGCCTCCCTGGATCCCTCGCCACGCCTCACGCTACGGCGGAAGCCGACGCCATACCAGGCCGATTCGTCCCTACAGAAGGGCACCCAGTTGCCGAATCACCTGGCCGTGGCCGATCAGGCGGGCTTGTCCAGCAGGATTGGCTTGAGCTGGCGGAAGAATTCGGTCGCATCCGCCAGGGAGTCGCGGCCCGGCGCACCTTCCATAATGTTGATGCTGAGAAGGCGTTTGTGGTCAGGCGTCCATCCGTAGACGAACGCGATCGTCTGATCCTGTTCGTTCTTCCGTCTAGCCGCGAAGCCCGGTCCCAATCCGCCAGGCAGGTCCTTCCCCTGAGCGGACACCTTGGTGTTCTCCAGCCCTTCCGGGCTGGTGGGAGACGGTTCGAAGACTTCAATCATGAGTCCTTGGTCGTCTTCCTGGTCCGGTTTCTCACTCACGGTGCAGGATTCGAAGCGCCGCCCCATGTCCATCTTCGTGCCAAAAGCCTTGTAGTCGTCCAACCCCGTAGCGATCTGGATGGCGTTCGCCGAGATCAGGTCACATTCCAGAGGTGCCTGGGTGACGTTCCCCAGCGGCCGGGTGTCCGGTGGCGGTTCAGAAGACGTACATGCCGCGAGCAAGGAAAGAGGGGCAACAGCGAGTGCAATCGATCGCTTTATTCTCATGAGCCGCTCTTGGAGTAGTATTTCTTCGCACTCTCGAACCCGGTCTCGATGGCTGTGTCCGGTGCACCGAAGACGCGGCCGGTCTCGTTCAAGGACAGCCAGTCTTTGTAAGACCTACGCTCATCTGAGTCCATATCCGACCATGGCTTGATTTTCCGTCGACCATGAAATGGCCTGCCGCGCCAGGGGAAAAGTCCTTGTGACTGTACGGGTGGGTCTTGGCCTGGGCGGCCGGGTCACCGAAAAGCCCATGGCGCATCATCGTAGCTGCCGTAAGGTCGGCGAACATATGCTTGGCCAAGCCGGTTGCGGTATCTGCATCCTCCCGCGCCTGTTCTTCGCGGCTGGACCCGATCTTTCCGAAAATCGTGGCCTTTGCCTCGTCCACCAGGAGACCGACAAACTTGCCTTGGGGACCTGGCGCCAGGCCGACGACCTTTTCGGCCATTGAGCCATTTCCATCCTGAAGCGCCAGGTCACAAGCATGTTGCAGGCTCTCGATCTTGACCTACAAGCAGAGAAGCCCCTGGTAGATGCGTTGTCGACCAAGAGCAACAGCATCCCCAGGAGCTTCG
>NZ_JAHKRO010000008.1 GCF_019396325.1 Nonomuraea ceibae | reverse complement strand
AGTCTGGGCCGTGTCTCAGTCCCAGTGTGGCCGGTCGCCCTCTCAGGCCGGCTACCCGTCGTCGCCTTGGTAGGCCACTACCCCACCAACAAGCTGATAGGCCGCGAGCCCATCCCCAACCGAAAAACTTTCCACACACACCCGATGCCGGGGTGCGTCGTATCCGGTATTAGACCCAGTTTCCCGGGCTTATCCCAGAGTCAGGGGCAGGTTGCTCACGTGTTACTCACCCGTTCGCCGCTCGAGTACCCCGAAGGGCCTTTCCGCTCGACTTGCATGTGTTAAGCACGCCGCCAGCGTTCGTCCTGAGCCAGGATCAAACTCTCCAAAAAAGGTTTGATACCAGGCAACATTATCTCCGTCATATTTGACGAGGTGTTGCATGAAAAACTTCATGCACTGGCTTTTGACACACTGTTGAGTTCTCAAGAAACGGACGCTTGCTCCCCAGTTCTGCGAGAGGCGCGATCTCGTCTTTCGCAATCTTATCAGGCCCGCCGATCGGCTGTCAAATCTGAGGATTTGTTTCCGATCGCTCAACCCATCTAGGATTGCGCACCCCGTCTCCGAGGCAACCCTCGTAACTTACCGTGGCATCCGGTTCCTGTCGAATCAACCGATTTTTCGCGGTGATCCAACAGACACCCGAGACGACTCGTGCCATGACGCGCAAGAGCGCCCACAGCCGAGTGGTTCGTTCTCAAGGGGCTGCCCTGGGGCCCGTCCGCCGTGTCAGGCGTCCGGCTCGCTCCCGGGGCGAGGTCAAACATTAGGTCGCGATTCGCCGGACGTCAAATCACACGCCGCTCACAGTTCGGACGAAGCCCGGCGGATCGCTTCGCCGCACCGCGCGAGCAGGGCGCGGAGGGTGTCGCGCTCCTCGTCGTCGAACTCGTCGGCGATCGCGCGCTCGATGACGACGGCGCGGGCGTCGGCCGTCTCCAGCGCCACGCGCCCCGGCTCGGTCAGCCGGGTCTCCAGCACGTTGCGGTGCCAGGGGTGCGGGGTGCGCTCGACCAGGCCGCGCTCCTCGAGGTTCTTGAGCACGACGGTCATCGCCTGCGGGGTGACCAGGCACGCCCTGGCCAGCGCGGCGCCCGAGATGCCGGGGTTGCCGGCCAGCGCGAACAGCGCCGCGTACTGCGGGACCGTCAGGCCCGCCGCCCGCACCGCGACCTGCTTGGCCGCGATCAGCTCCTGCTCGGCCCGCTTGATGTCGAGGCCGAGCCGCTCCTGCGCGGGCATGTCCACCATGGCGGCAAGCGTACAAGGCTTCGAGTCTTGATAATCATCAAAGCTTTGATATCGTCCCCTGCGCCAGCCATCACGAAGGAGATCGCAACGTGATTCCCGAGAGCCACCTCGACCTGCTGACCCGCCCGCTGTTCGCGCACCTGGCGACCGTCGGGCCCGGCGGCGCGCCGCAGGTGAACCCGGTCTGGACGGTGTGGGACGGCGAGCACCTGCGCTTCACGACCACCACCGACCGCCGCAAGTGCCGCAACGTCGCCGACCACCCGGAGGTGGCCGTCTCCGTCAACGACCCCGACCAGCCGTACCGCTATCTGGAGATCCGCGGCCTGGTCGAGCGCGTCGAGCCCGACCCGTCCGGCGACTTCTTCGACGTCCTGGCCACCCGCTACGGCCTGCCGTACGAGCGGCCGGTCGGCGACGCCGCCCGCCGCGTCGTGATCGTCGTCCGCCCCACGCACACGACCAGCCAGTAGCGCCGGGGCGCCCTCGGTCAGCGGGCGACGCTCGCGCGCACCTGCTCGGGGGAGACGAACAGCTCGGCCGCCATCCCCGCCTGCCGCGCCGCCACCACGTTCGCCTCGTTGTCGTCGAAGAACAGCACGTCGCCCGGGGCGACCCCGTGCCGGGAGGCGCAGATCTCGTACGCGCGGGGGTCGGGCTTGGCCACGCCGATCCGGCAGGAGTAGGTGAGCGCGTCGAAGCGGCCCAGCCAGTCGCCGTGCCGCTCCTCCCACACGGGCACCAGGTCCTCGATGATGTTCGACAGCAGCCCGAGCCTGCGTCCGCCGTCGGCCAGCTCGTGCACGAGGGCCACCATCTCGGGGTCGACGTGGGACCAGCTCTCCAGGTCGGCCTCGGTCAGCGCCGCCACGTCGGCGAACCGCGCGCCGAGCCGCTCGGCGACGGCCGCCCAGTAGAGGTCGCTCGGCTGCCCGGCGTCGTAGGGCGGCCGGCAGGCCCAGTACGCCTCCCAGAAGCGGTCCGCCGACACCCCGGCCAGGTCGACGAGCTGCTGCTTGGCCTCGTCGGTCTGCGTCCTGGCGATGACGCCGTACAAATCGAAAACGATCACTTCGGGCATGCTTCCGAGCTTATGCGCGTATCCTGCCCCGGTGACCAGTGCCGCCACACTAGCCCCGCCCACCACTCCTGAACCCCGTACACGCGGGCACGCGAGCGCCTGGCTCGCGGGGGCGGCGGCGGGAGCCGTCGCGTTCAGCGGGACGGGCGCGGCGACGCTGAACGGCGACGAGCTGGCCACGATCAGCGCCGCGTCCCGCTCGCTCGCCGGGCTGTGGGAGCTGGCCCAGCACATCGACGGGCACTTCCTGCCTTACTACGTGTTCATGCACTTCTGGGCCAAGGCGGGCACGGCCGAGCTGTGGCTGCGGCTGCCGTCGGCGCTGGCGATCGCGGTGGCGGCGGGGCTGCTGGTCGCGCTGGGCAGGCGGCTGCACAGCACGCGGGCGGGGGTGACGGCGGCGGCGGTCTTCGCGGTGCTGCCGTCGGTGTCCTACTACGGGGCGTTCGCCCGCTCCTACGCGTTCGCCGCCGCGGCGGTCGTGCTGTCGTTCTGGGCGCTGCACCGGGCGGCCGAGCGGCCGGAGGCGGCCCGCCGGTGGGTGGTGTACGGGGTGAGCGTGGCGCTGGTGTGCTGCACGCACCTGTTCGCCGTGCTGGTGCTGCCCGCGCAGCTCGTGGCGGCCGTCGCGCTGCTGCCGCGGCGGGACCTGCTGCTGCGGGCGCTGCCCGCGCTGGCCGCCGGCGGCGTGCCGGCCGTGGTGCTCGGCCTGGTCGGCTACGGCGAGCGGCACGCGATCAGCTGGATCCCGCAGCGGGGTCCCGAGGTGCTGCTGAAGTTCCCGAAGATGGCGGCGGGCGCGGCCGAGGCGGGCCTGCCGCTGTTCGCGGTGGCGCTGGCGGGCGCGGGACTGCTGTGGTGGTCGGCGCGCACCCGCCCCGGGGGCCGGGTGTGGGCGGCGACGCTGCTCGGGTGGCTGGTCCTGCCGCCGCTGCTGCTGCTCGCGGTCTCCCACCTGGTGACACCTGCGTACGTGGACCGCTACCTTTTCGTCACCGCTCCGGCGCTGGCGCTGCTGGCTGGGCTGGCGGCGGCGAGCGTGCCGAGGATGGCCGTGGCCGCGTGCTGCGCGCTGGTGGCGGTGACGGTGGCGGCCGGGTTCGCCCAGCACGTCGAGGTGCGCGAGCCGAACGGCCGGTTCGAGGACGTCCCGTGGGCGCTGCGCAGGATGGACGTGCGGCCGGGTGACGCGATCGTCTACGGCCAGAGCTCGGTCAGGGCCGGGTTCGACTACTACGGCGCCGGGGCGACGCCGGACGACGTGCTCCGGATCGGCACGGCCCCGGACCCCGACGGGTTCGGCTTCCCCGAGCGCGACGACGTCGCCGAGGCGCTGGCCGGGCGGGAACGGGTGTGGGTCGTGTGGCGCGGCGCCAAGTCGAGCGGGGCCCGGCTGCCCCGGGTCGAGGCGGTGCGCGAGGCCGGGTTCGAGCAGAAGTCGGCCTGGCACTCGGCCGACCTGCCGGGACTCACGGTCGCGCTCTACACCGCCCCGTGAACGACCGGAGGCGGGCCCCCGGAACGAGAGCCCGCCTCCGCCTGATCCTGTGGGCCGTCAGCCGACCTCGACGCCGCCGATCGACTTCTTGCCGCGCCGCAGCACCAGGTAGCGCCCGTGCAGCAGGTCGTCGCCCGACGGGACGTAGGACTCGTCGGTGATCTTGACGTTGTTGAGGTAGGCGCCGCCCTCCTTGACCGCGCGCCGCGCCGCCGACTTGGACTCGACCAGGCCGCTGTCGGCCAGCAGGTCGACCAGCGTCGCGCCCAGCGCCGGCACGGTGGCCTTCGGCACCTCGGCCAGCGCGGCGCCGAGTGTCGCGGCCGGCAGCTCCTCCAGCGCGCCCTGGCCGAACAGCGCCTTGGACGCGGCGACCACGGCCGCCAGCTCCTGCTTGCCGTGCAGCAGCTCGGTGAGCTCCTCGGCCAGCGTGCGCTGCGCCTCACGGGCGAAGGGCCGCTCGGCGACCGCCTTCTCCAGCTCCTCGATCTCCTCCCGGCCGCGGAAGGTGAACACCTTGAGGTAGTGGATCACGTCACGGTCGTCGGAGTTGAGGAAGTACTGGTAGAAGGCGTACGGGGAGGTCATCTCCGGGTCGAGCCAGAGGGCGCCGCCCGCGGTCTTGCCGAACTTGGTGCCGTCGGCCTTGGTGATGAGCGGCAGCGTGAGCGCGTGCACGTGCGCGCCCTCGATGCGGCGCACCAGGTCGGCGCCCGCGGTGATGTTGCCCCACTGGTCGCTGCCGCCGATCTGCAGCGTGCAGCCGTAGCGCCGGAACAGCTCCAGGTAGTCGTTGGACTGCAGGATCTGGTAGCTGAACTCGGTGTAGCTCAGCCCCTCACCGGCCAGCCGGGCCGACACCGACTCGCGCGCCAGCATCCGGTTGACCGGGAAGTGCTTGCCGATGTCGCGCAGGAAGTCGATGGCCGACAGCTCGCCGGTCCAGTCGAGGTTGCTCACCATGAGGGCGGCGTTGGGCACCTCGCCGAAGTCGAGGAACCGGCCCACCTGGCCGCGCAGCCGCTCCACCCACTGGGCCACGACGTCGCCGGAGTTGAGCGAACGCTCGGTGTTGCGGCCGCTCGGGTCGCCGATCAGCCCGGTCGCGCCGCCGACGAGCCCGATCGGCCGGTGGCCGGCGAGCTGGAAGCGCCGCAGCGTGAGCAGCGGGACGAAGTGACCGACGTGCAGGGAGGCGGCGGTCGGGTCGAAGCCCGCATAGACCGTGATCGGCCCCTTGGCCATGGACGCGCGCAGGGCGTCGAGGTCGGTTGACTGCGCGATCAGGCCTCGCCAGGCGAGGTCGTCGAGGATGTCGGTCACGGTGCTGGCTTTCCGGTAGGTGTCGGGTGGTTACAGCGTGCCCGATCGCGTGGAGTGACCGCTACTTGGATAGTCTCGGTCCCCATGTGGAGGGTCCGTCGCGAGCTGGCCGTTTTCAAGATCTTAGGGGCTCTGGCGTGCGCCGGGCTCGCCGTCTACTGGTATCTCGGCGGCGACCTGCGCGGGGTGATCCTGGCCGTGCCCGCCGCCGTGCTGGTGGGCGCGATGGGCCTGCGTGACGTGCTGGTGCCGGTGCGGCTGGCGGCCGACGAGAGCGGCATCACCGTGACGCACGGCTTCGCCGGCCGGCGGCACGTGCCGTGGGAGGACATCCAGGACGTCAAGGTCGACGTGCGCACGCGGTTCGGGCTGCGCAGCGAGATGCTGGAGATCGACACCGGCGACCATCTGCACATCTTCAGCCCTCACGAGCTGGGCGCCTCGCCCACGGAGGTGGCCGCGGCGTTGCGCCGCCGCGGCACGTGAGCCCGGTACGGCGAGACGGTCGGGTCGGCGTCGATCCAGAACCGCCACGGCGTGTCCTTGGCGGTCGAGATCCCGGTCCGGGGGCCTGACCGGATCCGCGCGCGGGCGGGCGGGCTGCCTTCGAGCACGGCCGCCGCCCCGGCGGGCCACCCGGTGAGCCGGTCTCCCAGCATGAAGCCGGGCGCCGCCCCGTCCAGGACGGCGTCGAGCCCGTTGTGCTCGCGCCGCAGTCCGAGCGCCACGGCCAGCCGGGCGGGACCGCGGGCGAGGTCACGGTCCGCGGGCCGCCTGGTCCCGTTCGAGCGCCGCTCGCGCGCCAGGCCGAGGCCCGCCACCACCTCACCGGCCCGCAGCAGCACCGCCGAGCCGTGCTCCTCGGGCAGGCAGACCAGGTTGGCGCAGAAGTGCATCCCGTACGTGAAGTACACGTACAGGTGTCCCGGCGGGCCGAACATCACGGCGTTGCGCGGCGTCTTGCCCCGGTAGGTGTGGGCGGCGGGGTCCTCGCCGGGCCCGCCGTACGCCTCGACCTCGGTGAGGCGCACGGCGACGGACCCGTCGGCGCCGCTGTGCACGAGGACGCGCCCGAGCAGGTCGGGCGCCACCTCGTGGGAGGGCCGGTCGAAGAAGCCGCGCGGGAGCGGCTCGAAGGACAGCGCGGATGACGACACTGCGGTCAGGACTCGCCCGCCGCCCAGGCCGCCTGCGTGTCGACCGACTCGCGCAGCGCGACGAGCTGGTCGCGGACGCGGTCGGGGGCCGTGCCGCCGTGGGCCTTGCGGGCGGCCAGCGCGCCGGGCACGTTGAGCACGTCGCGCACGTCGGGCGTCAGGTGGGCCGACACCTTGGCCAGCTCGTCGTCAGTGAGGTCGCCGAGGTCCTTGTCGTTGACCTGGCACCACACCACCAGGTGGCCGACGGCCTCGTGCGCCTCGCGGAACGGCACGCCGCGCCGCACCAGCAGCTCGGCCAGGTCGGTGGCGAGCGCGAACCCGTCGGGGGCCGACGCCTCCATGCGGGCGGTGTTGACGCGCATGGTGGCGACCAGGCCGGCCATCGCGGGCAGGACGAGCAGCAGCGTGTCGACCGAGTCGAACACCGGCTCCTTGTCCTCCTGGAGGTCGCGGTTGTAGGTCAGCGGCAGGCCCTTGAGCGTCGTCAGCAGCGCCATGAGGTTGCCGATGAGGCGGCCGGACTTGCCTCGGGCCAGCTCGGCCACGTCGGGGTTCTTCTTCTGCGGCATGATCGACGAGCCGGTGGAGTAGGCGTCGTCCATCTCGATCCAGCGGAACTCCTGCGAGGCCCACAGGACGATCTCCTCGCCCAGCCGCGACAGGTGGGTGCCGATCATCGCCGCGGCGAACAGGAACTCGGCGGCGAAGTCGCGGTCGGCGACGGCGTCCATCGAGTTGGGAGCCGCCGAGGAGAAGCCGAGCTCCTCCGCCACGGCCTGCGGGTCGAGCGGCAGCGACGAGCCGGCCAGCGCGCCCGCGCCGAGCGGCGAGACGGCGGCGCGCCGGTCCCAGTCGGACAGCCGGTCGACGTCGCGGGCGAAGGCGTGCACGTGGGCCAGGAGCTGGTGGCCGAACGAGACGGGCTGGGCGTGCTGCAGGTGGGTCATGCCGGGCGCGGCCGTCTCGGCGTGCTGCTCGGCCTGCGCCATGAGCGCCGTCTCCAGCTCGACCAGCCGCGAGACGATCGTGCGGGCGTGGTCGCGCAGGTAGAGGCGCAGGTCGGTGGCGATCTGGTCGTTGCGGCTGCGGCCGGCGCGGAGCTTGCCGCCGAGCGAGCCGAGCCGCTCCAGCAGGCCGCGCTCCAGGGCGGTGTGCACGTCCTCGTCGGCGACCGTCGGCCGGAACTCTCCGGCCTTGCAGGCGCGCTCCAGGTCGTCGAGGGCGCCGATCATGCGCTCGAGCTCGTCCGCGCTGAGCAGCCCCGCCCTGTGCAGCACGCGGGCGTGCGCCCTGGACGCCGCCAGGTCGTACGGCACCAGCCGCCAGTCGAAGTGCACGCTCACCGACAGCCGGGTCAGCGCGTCGGACGGTCCCCCTTCGAAACGCCCGCCCCACAGCCGCATCGGCTTGCCATCACTCACCGTCATCTCCTCAAACTGTCCTGCCACCGTCTCCGCGACCATAGTGCACCCCGGCCGTTCCCCGTGTCGCGGGTCGCGGCGATCATGGAAGGCGGGTGCACGAACCCTGTGGCCTGGTCGTGGCCGGCGGTGTGGCGCCCGGCGGCGCCGGGAGGGCGGCGGACGTGCCGGGCCCTCCCGGGCGAGCCGGGACCACTCTCGCGGTCATGGGTCGAACTTCGTCACTCGGCGTGCTGGCTGCGCCTGTCGGCCGTCTTCAGCAGCGCCTCGGCCACCGCCTGCCCGCCGAGCGGGTCGCGGCTGATGACCAGGATCGTGTCGTCGCCGGCGACGGTGCCGAGGATGGACTCCCAGTCGGCGTGGTCGATGGCGGAGGCCAGGAACTGGGCGGCTCCCGGCGGTGTCCTGACGAGGATCAGGTTGGCCGACGCCTCGGCGCTGACCAGCAGTTCCTCGGCGATACGGTGCAGCCGGGCGGCCGGCGACTCGCCGGTGCCGAGCCGGGCGAGCGGGATGCGCCCGCCGCCCTCGCCGGGCAGCGCGTAGACGAGGGAGCCGTCCTCGGCGCGCAGCTTGAGCGCGCCGAGCTCGTCGAGGTCGCGGGACAGGGTGGCCTGGGTGACCTCCACGCCGCTCTCGGCGAGCAGCTTGGCCAGCTCCGGCTGGGAGCGGACGGGCTGGCGCTGCAGCAGGTCGGTGATCTTGGCCTGTCTGCCGGCCTTGGTCATCGGGATCGTCATGTCTCGCTCATCAGCCAGTGGAGCAGGGCCTTCTGCGCGTGCAGCCGGTTCTCCGCCTGGTCCCAGACGGCGCTGCGCGGGCCTTCGAGGACCTCGGCGGTGATCTCGTGGCCGCGGTAGGCGGGCAGGCAGTGCAGCACGATCGCCTCGGCGTCGGCGTGCTCCAGCAGCTCGTCGTTGACCTGGTAGGGCATGAGGTCGGCGATGCGCCGTTCCTTGCCGTCCTGGCCCATCGACACCCAGGTGTCGGTGGCGACCACGTGCGCGCCCTGGACGGCGGCCGCCGCGTCGGACAGCGCGACCACCGAGCCGCCGGTGCGGGCGGCGATGGCGGCGGCGCGGCCGAGGATGACGGCGTCGGGCTGGTAGCCGGGCGGGGCGGCGATCCGTACGTGCATGCCGGCGGTGGCGCCGCCGAGCAGGTAGGAGTGGGCCATGTTGTTGGCGCCGTCGCCGGTGTAGGCGAGGGTCAGCCCGGCGGTGCGGCCGAACCGCTCGCGCACCGTCTGCAGGTCGGCGAGGATCTGGCAGGGGTGGTAGTCGTCGGTGAGCGCGTTGACCACGGGCACGCCGGCGTGGGCGGCCATGGTCTCGATCAGCTCCTGGCCGCTGGTGCGCCAGACGATGGCGGACACCTGCCTGCCGAGCACGCGGGCGATGTCTTCAGTGGGCTCGCCGCGTCCCATGAGCGTGGAGACGCCGTCGACGATGAGCGGCAGGCCGCCGAGCTCGCCGATGCCGGTGTGGAAGGACACGCGGGTGCGCGCGGACGGCTTGTCGAACAGGACGGCGACCGACTGGGGGCCCTCGAAGGGCCGGTAGCCGAACCGGTCCTTCTTCATCGCGGCGGCCAGGTCGAGAACCTCGGCCTGCTCCTCGGGCGTGAGGTCGTCGTCCTTGAGGAAGTGGCGGGTCATTTGGCTGCCTCCGAGAGAATCCGGGGGAACGCCGTCACGAAGGCGTCGATCTCCTGCTCGGTCACGACCAGCGGGGGCGCGAGGCGTACGGCGTCGGGCTGCAGGGCGTTGACGAGGAAGCCGGCGTCGGCGGCGGCCTTCTGGACCCGCGCCGAGACCGGTTCGGTGAGGACGACGCCCAGCCACAGCCCGCGCCCGCGCACCCCCTTCAGCAGCGGGTGGCCGATCGCCTCCAGGCCGTCGCGCAGCCGCGCGGCGACCGTGCGGACGTGGCCGAGGTCGACGTTGGCGAGCACGGCCAGCGCGGCGGCGCAGGAGACCGGGTTGCCGCCGAACGTCGAGCCGTGGTCGCCCTTGTCGAACAGCGTGCCCGCCTCGCCGAAGCCGACGCAGGCGCCGATCGGCAGGCCGCCGCCGAGGCCCTTGGCCAGCGTGAGGATGTCGGGCGTGCAGCCGTCGGCCTGGTGGGCGAACCAGTGGCCGGTGCGGCCGATCGCCGACTGGATCTCGTCGGCCACCAGCAGCGCGCCGGCGGCGTCGCAGATCTCGCGGGCGGCCGCCAGGTAGCCGTCGGGCGGCGGGACCACGCCCGCCTCGCCCTGCGTGGGCTCCAGGAAGACGGCGGCGCACTCGCCGGTCACGGCCGCCTTCAGCGCGTCGGCGTCGCCGTAGGGGACGAAGCGGACCTCGACCGGGAACGGGCCGAACTGGTCGCGGATCGCCTGCTTGCCGGTCAGCGACAGGGCGCCGAGGGTGCGGCCGTGGAAGCCGTTCTCGGCGGCGACGAAGTAGGTGCGGCCGTGGCGCTTGCCGTACTTGATGGCGAGCTTGAGCGCGGCCTCGTTGGCCTCGGTGCCGGAGTTGGCGAGGAAGACGCGGCCGGGGGCCTGGAGCAGCTCCAGCAGCTTCTCTGCGAGCAGCACCTCGGGCTCGTGCAGGAACAGGTTGCTCGTGTGGGCGAGCGTGGCCACCTGGGTGGAGACGGCCTCGACGAGCGCCGGGTGAGCGTGGCCGAGCGAGGTGACGGCGATGCCGCCGATGAAGTCGAGGTAGGCCCGGCCGTCGACGTCCCAGACGCGGGTGCCCTCACCGCGCGCCAGCGCGACCGGGGGGACTCCGTAGTTGGGCATGAAGGCCTGCTCGAACCTGTCGAAGAGGCTCATGAGGGCACCACCATCGTTCCGATTCCTTCGTTGGTGAAGATTTCCAGCAGCAGCGCGTGCGGCTCCCGGCCGTCGAGCACGTGGGCCTGCGGCACGCCGCCCTTGACCGCGGTCAGGCACGCCTCCATCTTGGGCACCATGCCGCTCGACAGCGTCGGCATGAGCTCGGCCAGCTCGGCGGCGTCGAGCCGGCTGATGACCTCCGAGTCGTCGGGCCAGTTGGCGTACAGGCCCTCGACGTCGGTGAGGACGACGAGCTTGTCGGCCTGCAGCGCCACGGCGAGCGCGGCGGCCGCGGTGTCGGCGTTCACGTTGTAGATCTCCCCGTCGTCGCCGCGCGCCACGCTGGAGACGACGGGGATGCGGCCGTCGGCGAGCAGCGCGCGCACGGCTCCGGCCTGGACGTCGACGATCTCGCCGACCTGGCCGATGTCGACGGGGCTGCCGTCGACGACGGCGCTCTTGCGCTCGGCGGTGAACAGGTGGGCGTCCTCGCCCGACAGGCCGACGGCGAACGGGCCGTGCTGGTTGAGCAGCCCGACGATGTCGCGGCCGACCTGGCCGACCAGGACCATCCGGACGACCTGCATGGCCTCGGGCGTGGTCACGCGCAGCCCGGCGGTGAACGTGGACTCGATGCCGAGCTTGTCGAGGTGCTCGCTGATCTGCGGGCCGCCGCCGTGCACGACGACCGGGCGCAGCCCGGCGTAGCGCAGGAAGACGACGTCCTCGGCGAACGACGCCTTGAGGGACTCGTCGGTCATGGCGTTGCCGCCGTACTTGATGACGACGGTCGCGCCGTGGAAGCGCGTCAGCCAGGGCAGCGCCTCGATGAGCGTGCCGGCCTTCGCCTGCGCGGTGCCGGCCCTCATGAGGAGTACGCCGAGTTCTCGTGGACGTAGTCGGCCGTCAGGTCCGTGGTGTGGACGGTGGCCGTGTGGGGGCCGGCCGACAGGTCGATGGTGATCGTCACGTCGCGGGGGCGCATGTCGACCTTGGCGCGGTCGTCGCCGACGGCCCCGGCGCGGCAGATCCAGATGCCGTTGATGGCGACGTTGAGCCGGTCGGGCTCGAAGACGGCGTCGGTGGTGCCGACGGCGGCCAGCACCCGGCCCCAGTTGGGGTCCTCGCCGTGGATGGCGCACTTGAGCAGGTTAGAGCGGGAGACCGCGCGGCCGACGGTGACGGCGTCGTCCTCGGAGGCGGCGCCGATGACCTCGATGGCGATGGCCTTGGAGGCGCCCTCGGCGTCGACGAGGAGCTGGCGGGCGAGGTCGGCGCAGACCTCGGTGACCTTCTGCTCGAACTCGGCGAGCTCGGGCCTCACGCCCGCCGCGCCGCTGGACAGCAGCAGGACGGTGTCGTTGGTCGACATGCAGCCGTCGGTGTCGAGCCGGTCGAAGGTGCGCGAGGTGGCGCGGCGCAGCACGCTGTCGAGCTGCTCGGCGGTCAGGTCGGCGTCGGTGGTGATGACGCAGAGCATGGTGGCCAGGCCGGGGGCGAGCATGCCCGCGCCTTTGGCCATGCCGCCCACCATGTAGCCGTCGCCGCGCTTGAAGGAGATCTTGGAGACGGTGTCGGTGGTGCGGATCGCGTCGGCGGCGGCCAGGCCGCCGTCGCGGGAGAGCTGGGAGGCGGCCAGCTCGACGCCGGGCAGCAGCGCGTCCATCGGCAGCCGCTCGCCGATCAGGCCGGTGGAGCAGACCGCGATCTCTCCCGCGGAGTCGTCGAGCGCGGCGGCGGCCTTCTCGGCCGTGGCGTGGGTGTCCTGGAAGCCCTCGGGGCCGGTGCAGGCGTTGGCGCCGCCGGAGTTGAGCACCACCGCTCGCAACCGCCCGCCGCGCAGCACCTGCTGCGACCAGAGCACCGGGGCGGCCTTCACGCGGTTGGCCGTGAAGACGCCGGCGGCGGCACGGCTCGGCCCGTCGTTGACGACGAGGGCCAGGTCGCGGGCGCCGCCGGCCTTGATGCCTGCGGCTATGCCCGCGGCCCTGAAGCCGAGGGGGGCGGTCACGCTCATGGAGCAACTCCTGTCGTGGGAAGTCCGAGCTCTTCCGGGAGGCCGAGGGCGAGGTTGGCGCTCTGGATCGCGCCTCCGGCCGTGCCCTTGGTCAGGTTGTCGATGGCGATGACGGCGATCATCCGGCCCGCGCGCTCGTCGAGCGCGACCTGGAGGGCGGCGGTGTTGGCGCCGTAGGTCATGGCGGTGGCGGGCCAGGCTCCCTCGGGGAGCAGGTGCACGAACGGCTCCGCCTTGTAGGCCGTCTCGTAGGCCGCCCGGAGCGAGTCGCGGGTGACGCCGGGCCGGGCGGGGGCCGTGCAGGTGGCCAGGATGCCGCGGCTCATGGGGGCGAGCGTCGGGGTGAACGAGACCCGTACGGGCGCGCCCGCGGCGGCGCTGAGGCCCTGCTCCATCTCGGGGGTGTGGCGGTGGACACCGCCGGCGCTGTAGGCGCTGACGGAGCCCATGACCTCGCTGCCGAGCAGGCTGGGCTTGAGCGACTTGCCGGCGCCGCTGGTGCCGCTGGCGGCGACGACGACCACGTCCGGCTCGGCGAGCCCGGCGGCGAACGCGGGCGTCAGCGCGAGCAGCACGGAGGTGGGGTAGCAGCCGGGGACGGCGACGCGGCGGGTGCTCCGGAGCGCTTCGCGCTGGCCGGGCAGCTCGGGCAGGCCGTAGGGCCAGGTGCCGGCGTGCTCGCCGCCGTAGAACTCCTGCCAGGCGGCGGGGTCGGCGAGCCGGTGGTCGGCGCCGCAGTCGACGACGAGCGTCGCGGGGCCGAGCTGGGCGGCCACGGCGGCGGAGTGGCCGTGGGGCAGGGCGAGGAAGACGACGTCGTGCCCGGCGAGGGCGTCGGCGGTGGTCTCCTGGATGACCCGGTCGGCCAGCTGCGGCAGGTGGGGCTGGTGGGAGCCGAGCGCGCTGCCGGCGCTGGACGCCGCGGTGAGGGCGCCGATCTCCAGCTCCGGATGGCCGAGCAGCAGGCGGAGCAGCTCGCCGCCCGCATAGCCGCTGGCTCCGGCGATCGCGGCTCTCATCTGACCTCCTGCATATTCATGCATCATAGCTCATAGGCTTGCTTGTAAAGACTATGTACTCCCGATGATGAACATGCAAGTCGAGGCGTCTCGCCGTCCCACATGTCGAGATCAGGAACTCCGGAACATTGGTCTAGCGCGACGTACTAACCGGTCGGTACTGTGATTTATCCGGATGCCGTTCCACTGCGGGAGTTCTGCGTCATGACCCTGTCGCACGCCGAGGTGCAAGCCCAGCTCACCGGCCCTGGCCAGCTCTTCGAGGTCGAGGAGATCGGCGAGAGCGGGATACGGACGTGGAAGCACGCCCCCGGCCACTTCCGCACCCTGCTGGAGAACAGCGCCTTCCACGGCGACAAGGTCTTCCTGGTGTACGAGGACGAGCACGTCACGTTCGAGGGCCACTTCCGCAGGGCCGCCACGCTCGCCAACCGGCTCGTCGAGGAGTACGGGGTCCGCAAGGGCGACCGGGTCGCCGTGGCCATGCGCAACTACCCGGAGTGGTCGATCGCGTTCTCGGCGGCGCTGGCCGCCGGGGCCATCGCGGTGCCGCTCAACGCCTGGTGGACGGAGAAGGAGCTGGCCTACGGGGTCAGCGACTCGGGCGCCAAGGTGATCGTCGCCGACGGGGAGCGCGCAGCCCGGCTGACGGGCACCGGCGTGCCGCTGATCGTCGCCCGCGGCGAGGTCCCGGCGGGCGCGCGCTCGTTCGAGGACGTGCTGGGCGTGGTCGAGCCCGGCGTGCGGCTGCCCGACGTGGAGCTGTCCCCCGAGGACCCGGCCACGATCTTCTACACCTCCGGCACCACCGGCAGCCCCAAGGGCGCGCTGGGCAGCCACCGCAACCTGGGCCAGGCGCCGATGACGGTCGCCTACGGGCTGATGCGCGCGGTGACGATGGCGGGCAAGGACTACACCGAGGCGTCGGCGGTGCGCCGGGTGACGCTGCTGACGGTGCCGCTGTTCCACGTGACGGGCTGCTTCTCGGCGCTGATGACGACGATCTTCAGCGGCGGCGGCCTGGTGCTCATGTACAAGTGGGACCCCAAGCAGGCGCTGGAGCTGATCGAGCGGGAGAAGGTCACCGCGATGATCGGCGTGCCGACGAACGCCTGGCAGCTCATGTCGCACCCCGACTTCGGCAAGCACGACCTGTCCTCGCTGACGACGCTCGGCTACGGCGGCGCCCCCGCCCCGCCCAAGCTGCTGGAGCGCATCACCGCGAACCTGCCCGACCGGGCGCCGTCCAACGGCTACGGCATGACCGAGACGACCGCGCTGGCCATCGGCAACGGCGGCGCCGACTACCAGGCCAAGCCCGACAGCATCGGCCGCCCGACGGCCGTGGTGGACGTGCGCGTGGTGGACCCGATGGGCGAGGAGCTGCCGCCGGGCGAGGTGGGCGAGCTCTGCCTGCGCGGCCCGAACGTGATCATGGGCTACTGGAACAAGCCGCAGGCCACCGCCGAGACGTTCGTCGACAACTGGCTGCACACGGGCGACCTGGCCAGGATCGACGAGGAGGGCTTCGTCTACATCGTCGACCGGGCCAAGGACATGGTGATCAGGGGCGGCGAGAACGTCTACTGCGCCGAGGTCGAGGCCGCGCTGTTCGAGCACCCGGCGGTGGACGACGTGGCGGTGATCGGCGTGCCGCACGACGAGCTGGGCGAGGAGGTCGGGGCGGTGATCCGGCTCGCCCCGGGCGCCTCGGCCACGCGCGAGGAGCTGACGGCGTTCCTGGCCGACCGGATCGCCAAGTTCAAGATCCCGGCGCACGTGTGGTTCCGCGACACCGAGCTGCCCCGCAACCCCGGCGGCAAGATCCTCAAGACCCGCCTGCGCAGGGAGGTGCTGGGCGCCTAACCGCGCAGCAGCTCCAGCAGCGACTCGACGTACGGCTGCGTGGCGCCGCGGTGGCGGCGCGGCGTGGCCACGCCAATGTGGCGCGCCGGGGCGGGCGGCTCCAGCGGCACGGCCACCAGGCCGGGCGTGTCGCCGAGCGCGACGCTCGGGATGAGCGCGACGCCGACGCCCGCGCCGACCAGCGACTGGGCGAACCCGTAGTCGGTGGCCGCGCAGCAGACGCGCGGCTCGAACCCGGCCAGCGCGGCGTAGCGGTCCATCAGCCCGGCCGTCTTGAGGCAGCCGAGCACCCACCGCTCGCCCGCCAGCTCGGCCAGGTGCACGGCGGCGCGCCCGGCGTGCGGGTGGCCCGCGGGCAGCACCACCTGGAGCGGGTCGGCGGCGAGCGGCGTCCAGTCGAGGCCGGACCGGTCACCCGGCCTGGCGGGCGGCGGGCCGTCGAAGTGGTAGGCGAGGGCGAGGTCGGCCCGCCCCTCCCGGACGAGCGGCAGGCTCTCCTCCGGCTCCCGTTCCAGGATCGTCAGCTCCGCCTCGGGGTGCCGGGCGCTGAAGGCGGCCAGCGCGGCCGGCAGCAGCCGCCTGCCGCCGCTGGCGAACGCCGCGACCGTGAACCGCGCGCTCTGGCGGGAGAGCCGGTCGAGGCGCTCCTGGGCGTCGGCCAGCTCGGCCGCGATGGCGTCGGCGGTCTCCACCAGCGTGCGCCCGGCCGCGGTGAGCGTCACGCCGCGCGTGCTGCGCTCGACCACCGGGAGGCCGAGGCCGCGTTCGAGGGCGGCGATCTGCTGGGAGACGGCCGACGGGGTGAAGCGCAGGGTGGCGGCGGCGCGGTTGAAGCTGCCGTGCCGGGCGACCTCGCGCAGCACCCGCAGGCGCTGGACATCGATCATCAGTGCTCCTTACGACCGGATAAGCAGATCACCACTACCGCTGATGACTGTAGTGCCGCGAGGCTGTGCGCATGGACAGTGTGTGCGTGATCGGCGGCAGCCGGTACTTCGGCAGGCGGGTGGTCGAGCGCCTGCGCGACGAGGGGGCCGACGTGACCGTGGTCAGCCGCGGCTCGGCCCCCGTGCCCGAAGGGGTGCGGCACGTGGCGGCCGACCGCGACGACGAGGCGGGGCTGCGGGCCGCGCTCGCGGGACGCTCCTTCGACGTGGTGCTCGACCAGGTCTGCTACACGCCGCTGCAGGCGGCGTCGGCGCGGCGCGTCTTCGCCGGGCGCGCCGGCCGCTACGTGATGACCTCGACGGCCGAGGTGTACGACCGGCTCGACGGCGGCCCGTGGGCGGAGGACGCGGTGGACGCGGGCGCCTGGCCGGTGCGGCCGGAGCTGCCGTGGCGCGACCCGGGCTTCCTGGCGGCCCATTACGGCGAGGGCAAGCGGCAGGCGGAGGCGGTGCTGGCCGGGCGCCCGCCGTTCGAGGTGGTGGCGGTGCGCACCGCGCACGTGCTGGGCGGGGCCGACTTCACCGGGCGGCTGGCCCACTACGCGCGGCGGATGCGCGACGGCGTCCCCATCGTGGTGCACCGGCGGCCCCGCCCGGCGACGTTCGTCAGCCACGAGGAGATCACCGACGTGCTCGTGTGGGCGGTGCGCGGCTCGTTCACCGGGCCGGTCAACGCCTGCTCGCACGGGGCGGCCGACGTGTTCGGCCTGTGCGACGCACTGGCCGCCGCGGGGGCCGGCCGGGCCGTCTACACCGTCGGCGAGGAGGTGTCCCCGTACTCGTTCGGGCGCGCGTACGCCCTGGACAACGGCCGGGCGAGCGGGCTCGGGTTCCGCTTCTCGGAGCTGGGCGCCTGGCTGCCCGGGGTGGCGGCGGAGGTTGTGGCGGGGGTGGCAGGGTGCGCGTGATCGGGGACGTCCGCGTGGGCGCCGTCGGGCTGGGCGCGATGCCGCTGTCCGTCGAGAGGCGGCCGGACCGCGACCGGGCCGTGGCCACGATCCGCGCGGCGCTGGACGCCGGCGTCACGCTGATCGACACGGCCGACTCCTACCACTGGCACGCCGGCGAGGAGGGCCACAACGAGCGGCTCGTCGCCCGGGCCCTGCGGGGCGTGGACGGCGTCCTGGTGGCCACCAAGGGCGGGCGGGGGCGGCCCGGCGACGGCTCCTGGACGGTGAACGGCGACCCGCGCCACCTCAGGCGCGCCTGCGAGGCGTCGCTGCGGCGGCTGGGCGCCGAGGCCATCGGCCTGTACCAGCTGCACAAGCCGGACCCGGCGGTGCCGTTCGCCGAGTCGGTCGGGGCGCTGCGCGAGCTGCACGACGAGGGCAAGATCCGCATGATCGGCCTGTCGAACGTGGACCGCGACCAGATCGCCCTGGCCCGGCTCGACCTGGGCGAAAGGCTGGTGTCGGTGCAGAACCGCTTCTCCCCCGCCGTCCGCGACGGCGAGCCGGAGCTGCGGCTGTGCGACGAGCTCGGGCTGGCGTTCCTGCCGTGGAGCCCGCTCGGCGGCATCTCCCGCAGCGCCCTGGAGAGCGGCGAGCCCGCCGGGGGGACCGTCTTCCACGAGGTCGCCCGCGAGCGCGGGGTGAGCCCGCAGCGCGTCTGCCTCGCCTGGCTGCTCGCGCTGAGCGCGCGGGTGATCCCCATCCCGGGCGCGACCCGGCCAGCCTCGATCACCGACTCGGCCGCCGCTGCCGGGCTGAGGCTCACCCCCGGCGAGCTCGCCCGCCTGAACCGCCGCCCGGAGGGCGCATTACCTCACGCGTAATCGCGCCGCCTACGCCCGTGATGGCACGGTTGCGGTGTCGGACAGAATCCTTGAAGGAGAAGCGAGATGACCACTCTCACCGTCGCCACCACCGGCCGCGCCAAGTTCCTGCGCCTCGTGCTGGCCCTCGACGCCGTCGTCACCGGCGCCAACGGGCTGGTCTACCTCGCCGGGGCCGGCCTGGTGAGCGACCTGCTCGGGCCGGACGCGGGCCTGCTGCGCGGCATCGGGGCGTTCCTGCTCGTGTACGGCGCCGCCGTGGGCCTCCTGGCGGCCAGGGGCACGGTCAGCCAGGCGGGTGTCAAGGCCGTGATCGGGCTGAACATCGCCTGGACGCTCGGCAGCGTCGCCGCCGTGATCACCGGGATGATGGAGTTCACCACGATCGGCGCCGTGTGGGCCATCGCCCAGGCGCTCGTGGTGGGCGTGTTCGCCGAGCTGCAGATCATGGGCCTGCGCAAGCTCCGCTGACCACCGGGGCGGAAAACGGTTTGCCGGGAACGCGCACGGGCGTGGACAATCGACGCCCGTGCGCCGTCGTGTGATATCCCAGCTCAGCAGACTCGCCCCGGACCTGAGCCCGCTGCGTGACTCGCGTGACTTCCGGCTGCTGATGGCCTCCGGCGTCGTGACGATGTTCGGCACGTTCATCACGATGGTGGCGCTGCCGTTCCAGATGTGGCAGCTCACCGGCTCGTACGTGGCCGTCGGGATGATGAGCCTGGTCGAGTTCGTGCCCATGGTCGTGTTCGGGCTGTGGGGCGGCGCGATCGCCGACTCCCTCGACCGGCGCAGGATCATCCTGCTGAGCGAGGTCGGGCTGGCCGTGACGGCGGCGGCGCTCATGGTCAACGCCATGCTGCCGGAGCCGCAGATCTGGGTGCTGTACGTGGTCGGGGCGCTGGCGATGGCCATCTCGTGCCTGCAGCGGCCCAGCATGGAGTCGCTGATCCCGCAGGTGGTCAAGCACGAGCAGCTCGGCGCCGCGGCGGTGCTGACGAGCCTGCGGTGGAACTTCGGCGCGATCGCCGCCCCCGCGCTGGGCGGCTGGCTGGTGGCCGAATGGGGTGCGGCCTTCGCCTACGGGCTCGACACGGTCAGCTTCCTGCTGTCGCTGGCGCTGCTGTGGCGGATCGGATCCCGCCCGCCGGCCGAGGACGCCCAGCCCGCCTCGATCAGGTCGCTGATCGACGGGCTGCGCTACGCGGCGAGCCGCAAGGACCTGGTCGGCACCTACCTGGTGGACATCGCGGCGATGGTGTTCGCCATGTCCACCGCGCTGTTCCCCGGCCTGGCCGAGGAGTACGGAGCGCTGCCGGCCGTCGGCCTGCTCTACTCGGCGGGCGCGATCGGCTCCCTCATCGCCTCGGTGACCGGCGGCTGGGCGGCCCGGGTGCAGCGGCAGGGGCTCGGCGTGATCGTGGCCGCGTCGGTGTGGGGCGTCGCGGTGGCGCTGGCCGCCGCGATCCCGCAGTTCTGGGCGCTGGTCGCCTGCCTGGCCCTGGCCGGGGCCGCCGACATGATCAGCGGCATCTTCCGGATGACGATGTGGAACCAGACGATCCCGAACGAGATGCGCGGCCGGCTGGCGGGCATCGAGCTGCTGTCCTACTCGACCGGGCCGATGCTGGGCAACGCCAGGGCGTCGCTGATGGGCCAGCTCGGCGGGCCGAGGCTGTCGCTGGGCCTGGGCGGGCTGATGTGCGTGGGCGCGGTCGCGCTGCTGAGCGCGGCGCTGCCCGCCTTCCGCCGCTACGACGCCCGTACCGACGAGCACGCGCTGGCGGAGCGGGCGCGCCGCGCCCAGGAGCCGACGACCGCCTAGACCGGACTGTTCTCTGGTTCGAAGGCGCTCAGGCTCGGGTCGTAGTCCGAGGCGCCGATGTCGTACATGGGCGTCATCCAGTGATAGAAGTTGTCGCCGCGCTCCCGGAGCAGGTCGTACAGCCTGCGTATGAGGCGCTGACGGACCGGCCGCAGCTCGGGGTGCTCGTAGCGGTTGCTGAGCTCGTGCGGGTCGCCGGCGAGGTCGTACAGCTCGTTGACGGACTCGGGGTTGACCACCAGCTTGTAGCGCTCGTCGCGGATCATCCGCTGCGGGTAGGGGAAGTGGTGGCCGTGGAACTCGGCGATCAGCTCGGGGGCCCACTCCGGCCGCTCGCCGCGCACCAGCGGGACCAGGCTGCGGCTGTCGACCGCCGGGGAGGTGTCGCAGCCGGCCAGGTCGAGGATCGTCGCCGTGCAGTCGGTGAGCGTGACGAACTCGTCCCTGACCTGCGGCTGCGCCCCCGGGACGCGGATGATGCCGGGGATGCGGTAGATGTCCTCGTACATCGCCGGGCCCTTGTCGTGCAGCCGGTGCGCCCCGGTGAACTCGCCGTGGTCCGCGGTGAAGAACACCCCGGTCCGGTCGGAAAGACCAAGCTCGTCGAGCCTGTCCAGGATGCGGCCGATCTGCTGGTCGATGAGCGTCACGTACCCCCAGTAGACGGCGATCAGCTTGCGCGTCACCTCGATGGGGATCGTGTCGAATGTCCAGTGCTCGCTGTAGTTGCGCTGCACCGGCGGCTTGCCCTCGAACGTCTCGGCGATCGAGGGCGGCAGCTCGACCAGCGCCGGGTCGTACAGGTCGAAGTACTCGTCCGGCAGCAGGTACGGCAGGTGCGGCCCGAAGAAGTGGGTCGCCAGGAAGAACGGCTCCCCGGTGGCCGCGTAACGGTCCAGGTGCTCGATCGCCCGCGTCGCCAGGTAGTGCTCGAACGTGGCCTCCACCGGCTGGTGCAGCCGCGCCGCCAGCAGGTTGCCCGGGTTGCCGTTGGGCGTGGTGCCGCGGATCAGGTCCGAGATCCGGTACGGCGGCAGGTCACGCTCCTTCAGGTACGCCAGGTAGTCGGGGTGGTCGACGGGGTTGTGCCAGCCGGGCAGGTCGGGGCCGTCGAAGCCGTACGAGGCGGCGTTGCGGTGGGTGCCGCCGTGCCACTTGCCGATCAGCCCGAGCCGGTAGCCGCGCTCCTTCAGCGCCTCCGGGAAGGTGAAGGCGTCGTCGCGCAGGTCCTCCAGGTAGCCGACGTTGCGCTCGTAGTTGGCCAGCAGCCGGTGCCGGAACGGCGCCTGCCCGGTGAGCAGGCTGGCCCGCGCCGGGGTGCAGATGGCCGTGGGCGTGTAGAACCGGTCGAACCGCGTGCCGGTCTCGGCCAGCCGGTCGAGATTCGGCGTGGCGACGTGCGGGTTGCCGTAGCAGCCCAGCGTGTCGACGCGGTGCTGGTCGGTCATCAGGAACAGCAGGTTCACTTACTGTAGGCCTTCGTGTAGAGATCGCCGGTGTAGTAGGTGGCCGGGTCGGGGGCCGACGGGAGCTGGCCGGTGCTGACGAAGAACTCGCTCAGGCTGTTCAGCCACTTGCCGACGCTGCCGTCCTGGGTCTTGGCGACCAGGTCGGCGGTCGACATCGTCTGCACGTTCGCCGCGTCGGCCGCGACCTTGGCCTTGTCGAGCTTGAGCAGGGCCGCCGCCTCGGCGATCGCCTCGTCCGGGTGGGCGGCGCGCCAGTCGTTGGCCTCCTGCAGCACCTTGAGCACCTTCTCGGTCAGCTCAGGCGCCACCTCGTTGCCGCCGACGAACGCGGTCGGGAACGAGTTGTCCGGGAACTCCTTGGTGCTGGCCAGCTCGACCGTGCCGGGCACCTTGGCCTTGATCGTGTCGATCAGCGGGTACCAGATGCCGGCGCCGTCGATCTGCCCGGCGGCGAACGCGGAGACGACCGTGGCCGGGTCCATCGGCACCTTCTCGATGTCCTCGACGGTCATGCCGGCCTTCCGCAGGGCCAGGTTGAGCACCATGTCGCCGGAGGTGCCCTCGGGCACGCCGACCTTCTTGCCCTTCAGGTCCTGGATGCTCGCGATGCCGGGCCGGGCGATGACGCGGTCGGCGTAGGCGAGGGTGTTGACCGCCACGACCTTGGCCTTGCCGGACGCGGGCAGCCACATGGCGCCCGGGCCGATGTAGCCGAAGTCGAGGTCGCCCGCGCCGAGCGCCTGGATCTGCAGCGGGCCGTTGGTGAACACCTTGATCTCGGGCGTCAGGCCCTGCTTCTCCCACAGGCCCTGCTTGTCGGCGATGGCCAGCAGGCTGGCGCCGTTGTAGTCGCTGATGTAGCCGAAGCGGACGGTGGAGCCGTCCTCGGAGCACGCGGACACGGACAGCGACATCATGATCACCGCTGTGGCGGCCGTCAGGGCGCGGCGAAGCACACGCATGGCGGGTACGTCCTTTCCGGGGGGTTTCGTCGGCCGATCAGGCCGCGGGAGCTTGGTGGTAGACGGAGTGCCAGACCTCGTTGCGGACGCGGCCGAACTCGGGCGACAGGCGGATCTCCTCGGTGCGCGGGTAGGGCAGGCCGACGTCGATGATCCGCTGGACCCGGCCGGGCCTGGCGGCCATGACGATCACCCGGCTGGCCAGGTAGACGGCCTCGTCCACGTCGTGGGTGATGAACATGACCGTGCGCTGGTCCTGGCTCCAGGTGTGCAGGAGCTGGTCCTGGAGCTGCACCCGGGTGAGCGCGTCGAGGGCGCCGAACGGCTCGTCCATGAGCAGCACCTTCGGGTTGACCGCGTAGGCGCGGGCGATGGCGCAGCGCTGCTTCATGCCGCCGGACAGCGTCTTGGGCAGCGCGTCGGCGAAGTCCGACAGGCCGACGAGCTCGATGGCCCGTTCGGCGCGGCGCCTGCGCTCCTCCGCAGGGAGGTCGGCCAGCTTCAGCCCGAACTCGACGTTCTTGCGCACGGTCAGCCAGGGGAACAGCGCGTACTGCTGGAAGATCACGCCGCGGTCGGGGCCGGGGCCGGCGACCGGCTCGCCGTCCACGAGCACCTGGCCCGCCGACGGCTCGACGAGCCCGGCGGCCATGCTCATCAGCGTGCTCTTGCCGCACCCCGACGGGCCGACGACGGTGACGAACTCCTGGTCGGCGATGTCCAGGCTGACGTGGTCGAGCGCGGTGAACGTGCCCTCGCGCATCGGGTAGGTCTTGACGACGTCCCTGAAGGAGATCTTGGTGGTCATCGGCGCTCCTGCCAGTCGGTGAGTCGTCGCTCGGCCAGGAGCAGCAGCCGGTCCATCAGCAGGCCGAGCACGCCGATGGCGATCAGTCCGACGAAGATCGTGGACAGGTCGTAGTAGAGCTGGGCCTGCTGCATCCGGAAGCCGAGCCCCTCCTGCGCGGCGATCAGCTCGGCGGCCACCAGCGTGCCCCACGCCGAGCCGAGCCCGACCCGCATGCCGACCAGGATGAACGGCGTGGAGGCCGGCACCACGACCTTGAGGAAGATGGTCCGGTCCGAGGCGCCGAGCACCCGGGCGGCGTTGATCAGCGTCTTGTCCACGTCCACCACGCCCTGGAACGTCGCGACGACGCTCGACAGGAACGACGCCAGGAAGATCACGAACACCTTGGGCACCTCGCCGATGCCCATGAGCACGATGGCCAGCGGAATGATCGCCAGCGGCGGGATCGTGCGGAAGAACTGCACGTACGGCTCCAGCAGGCCGCGCGCGGTGGCGTACCAGCCCATCAGGAACCCGACCGGCACGGCCAGCAGCGTGCCCAGCAGGAAGCCGAGCAGCACGCGGCGCAGGCTGGCCAGCGCGTCCATCGCCAGCGTGCCGTCGGCGACCAGCTCGACCGCCCGGGCGGCGACCTCGGCCGGGCCGGGCATGCCCTGCACGCCGACCGACGCCAGCAGCGTCCAGACCGCCAGGCCGATGACGACGGCCACCAGGTTGAGCACGATCGAGCGGCGCGGCCTGCGCCCCTCGGCCCCGCCGCCCGTCTTGCGCTGCGGCGCGGAGATCGCGGTCATCGCCGCCTCCCAGGGCTCATGGTCTCCTCCGCTCGCTCCGGCGCCGCCGGAGGCCGCTCCGCCTCGTCGCCGTCCGCCGGGTAGCGGGACAGCAGGGGCGATTCATGCAGGACCAGGGCGATCGCCCCGAGCGCGCCCGCGGCCTCGCCCAGCGTGGCCCTGCGCAGGCTCACCCGGTCGCGGGTGACGGGCATGATCTGCGCGCCCAGCGTCTCCCCGACCGGGTCCAGCAGCGCGGCCCCGGCCTCCGCCAGCTCGCCGCCGACGACGACCACGCTGGGGCCGATCGCGTTGCACAGCGCGGCGAGCACCGCACCGACGCGCGAGCCGACGTCGCGCAGCAGGCCGAGCGCGACGGCGTCGCCCTCGCGCACCGCCTTCACCAGCTCCGGCACGTCCTCGGCGCGCCCGCCCGCCGCCCGGTAGGCGTCGAGCACGGCCCTTATCGACGCGACGGTCTCCAGGCAGCCGGTCCCGCCGCAGTCACAGCGCGCGCCCGCCGGGTCGACCGTGATGTGGCCGAACTCCCCCGACAGCCCGTACGCGCCGCGGTGCAGCGATCCGCCGACCACCAGCCCGCCGCCGACACCGTGCGACAGCCGCAGGTAGAGCACGTCCTCGACACCGGTGGCCGCGCCCCAGATGGACTCGGCCAGCGCCGCCAGCCGGGTGTTGTTGTCGGCCAGCACCGGCACGCCGAAGCGCTCGCGCAGCAGCCCGGCGAGCCGTTCGTGCCCCCGGGGATCGCTCCCCCCGCGACCGTCACCGCGACCGTCACCGCGACCGTCCTCGGTTCTCGGGCCGCCGCCCACGGGGCCGACGACGCCGACGCCGATCGCGCTGAGCGCGCCGAGCCGCAGCGCGCCGCCGCCGTGGGCGCCGGTCAGGCCGCGCACCAGCCGGGCGGCGAGCTCCACCCGCTCCTCCCACGGCAGGCCGGCCGGATGCGGCTCGCTCGCCGAGCCGACGACCTCGTGCGCCACGTTGACGGCGGCGACGTGCACGGCGCGCCGGGCGAAGTCGATGCCGATGGCCTGGCCGGCGTCGGGATTGAGGGTGAGGGTCTCGGCGGGCCTGCCGCGCCCGCGCGGCGCCTCCTGCTGGGTGGCGGCGACGACCGCGCCGCTGGCCACGAGTTCGGCCAGGATGTCGTACAGGGTGGTGCGGGACAGGCCGCAGTGCTTGCCGAGCTCGCCGCGGCTCAGCGGGCCGTGCCGGCGCAACAGGCCGAGGACGAGCTCCTCGTGCCCGCGGCGCAACTGTGAGAGTGGACCGGGCATAGGGCAGAGTCTGCCGACCGCCACTCTTTTTGGTCAATAACCCGGAAAAAACTGTCTACGGGCCGAATTTCGGCTTTCACCAGCAGAAATGACGCCGTAGATGATCGTGTACGGCCCGTAACGTTCGCGTAACGAGGGTTGCGGCGCGTGACGAACGGCGGGTTAATTTCGCAACCTGAGCAAATCTCACGGCGGCCTCCGCGGGCCGCCCGTTCCCGCCTGCGAGGCCCCATGCCCCTCCCCCCGATCGACCCCGCCGGCGCGACCGTCGTCCTGCGGCCCGAACGCGACGAGCCCGGCTACTGGGCCGGCAGCGCCGGCGTGCTGCACGACGGCGAGCGGTTCTGGCTCACCTACCGGCAGCGCCGCCCCCGGGGCGCCGACGCCGAGCGCGGCTGGCGCTGCGCCGTGGCCGTCTCCGACGACGGCGTGCGCTTCACCGACGTGTGGTCGGTGCGCAAGGACGAGCTCGGCACCCCCTCCATGGAACGCTTCTGCCTGACCCGCACCGCGTCCGGCGGCTACCGGCTGCTGATCTCGTACGTGGATCCCGCCGACAACCGCTGGCGGATCGACGGCCTGACCGCCGCCCACCCCGCGCGCTTCGACCTCGCCGCCCGCCGCCCGGTCCTGACGGCCGCGTCCACCGGCACCGAGGGGGTCAAGGACCCGTACGCGCTGACCTGGGGCGGGATGACGTACCTGTTCGCCAGCTACGCCGCCCCGTTCGCCGGGCCGCGCGCGGACGCCCACGCGAGC
This sequence comes from Nonomuraea ceibae, assembly GCF_019396325.1. GTDB lineage: Bacteria > Actinomycetota > Actinomycetes > Streptosporangiales > Streptosporangiaceae > Nonomuraea > Nonomuraea ceibae. Next base: position 145,756 of record NZ_JAHKRO010000008.1, on the reverse strand, counting down.
GGCGACGTCTACGCGGTCGGCGCCACCACCCACCCCACCGGCCTGGCCGTCTCCCACGACGGCGGCGAGGAGTTCCGCTGGGAGGGCGAGGCGCTGGCGGTCGGCGGCGGCTGGGACCGCTACCAGGCCCGGCTCAACAGCGTCGTGCCCGTCGAGGGCGGCTTCCTCGGCTTCTACGACGGCTCGGCCTCCCACGAGGAGAACTACGAGGAGCGCTGCGGCCTGGCCGTCTCCGCCGACCTGCGCTCCTGGCGCAGCCTCACGCCCGGCGGCCCCTGGTCGGTCTCGCCGTACGCCACCGGGTCCCTCCGCTACGTGAACGCGCTGGCCGTCGGGGACGAGTGGTGGTTCTACTACGAGCTGACCCGCGCCGACGGCTCCCACGACCTCCGCCTCACCAGGAGTTTGACCAGCGGACATGGACTGGCCGTCTAGAAGTCTGTAAGGATCTTCTGCGGCGCCCTATTGTCCGGGTTCGTCAAGGAACATCCTGAAAGGCAACACATGCGGGTCGCACACGTCCTGGCCGCCGCCCTCACGGCTTCCACCCTCGTCTCCCTCCCCGCCCACGCGGCCGACCGGCCGTCCTTCCCGGCGGAGGTGTACGGCGGGGCCTGGCAGGCGGGGCACGTCCAGGGGATCGCGGTGGACGAGAAGAAGGGCTTCATGTATTTCTCGTTCACCAACCTCCTCGTCAAGACCGACCTGACCGGCAAGCCCGTCGGCTCGGTGACCGGCTTCACCGGCCACCTGGGCGACCTCGACCTCAACCGGCAGGACGGCCGCGTCTACGGCTCGCTGGAGTACAAGGACGCCAAGGCGTTCTACATCGCGATCTTCGACGTCGACCGCATCACCAGCCTCGGCATGGACGCCGAGAACTCCGACGTGGTCAAGACCGTCTACCTCAAGGAGGTCGTGGCCGACTACAGCGCCGACATGAACGGCGACGGCGTCTTCGACGGCAACGTGGCCGACACCCCCGACCACCGCTACGGCTGCAGCGGCATCGACGGCGTCGCGTTCGGGCCCGAGTTCGGCAAGCGGCACGGCAAGCAGAAGCTCACCGTCGCCTACGGCGTCTACTCCAACACCACCCGCGCCGACAACGACCACCAGGTCCTGCTGCAGTACGACGTGAACCAGTGGCGCAAGTACGAGCGCCCCCTCACCCAGTCGGCCCCGCACACCGCCGGACCCGACGCCCCCGCCGGCAAGTACTTCGTCCGCACCGGCAACACCAGGTACGGAGTGCAGAACCTGGAGTTCGACGGCCACAGCGGCACCTGGCTCATGGCCGCCTACAAGGGCGCCAAGCCGGGCTTCCCCAACTACTCGCTCTTCACCGTCGACGCCTCGGCCAAGCCCGTCACCGGGCCCGTCGAGGGCCAGCCGCAGCCGGAGCAGGGCGCCATCCTCCCCCTCGCCCCCAAGGGCCTGCACGACCCGCAGAGCGGCGTCCGCGGCTGGGAGTCGGGCGGCCAGTACGGCCTCGCCTCGCTGGACGACGGCCGCTTCTACGTCGTCAAGGACGGCAAGATCGTCGAGGACGGGGTGACCAAGCAGACCGCCCACGCCCAGCTCCACCGCTGGACCGCCCAGCCTCCGAACCCCTTCGAGCCCATCGGCTGACCCGCACCGCCCCGCCGGGCGCCGGAGCACGCCCGCTCCGGCGCCCTACGCGTCCTCGCGCCACCCGTCGTAGCGCTCCACCAGCTCGTCGACCTTCACCGGATCCACCCCGTCGGCGCCGTCGAGCACCACGACCCACTGGGCGTCCTCGGCGTCGTCCTCCCCCGCCAGGGTCTCCCGCACCACCCGCGGCACCCCCAGCCCCGGGAACCACTCCCCCAGCGTCTCGGCCACCTCTTCGGCGTCGTCCCTCTCACCGAACACGAGCAGCTGCCTCATAGAGCCGCATTCTCTCACCACTCGTCAGCCCGGCACTCGTTCACCTACAGTGATCGAAGTAGCTTGCTACGGTAAGAACCATGACGGCCGAAGCGGTGAGCCTGACGATGACGCCACCTTCGCTACCCGACTGGGTGTTCCCGCCACCGCAGGGCTTCACGGCGGAAGACCTCGATCACATTCCGGATCTGCCTGCGCACACGGAGTTGATTGACGGAAGCTTGGTCTTCGTGAGCCCACAGCGAGACTTCCACACCTCGGCGCTGTTCTTGCTGGCCGTGGGGCTGCGCGCGGCGGCCCCCGAAGGGCACCGGGTCCGCCGCGAGATGAGCGTGAAGCTCGGCCCCCGGCAGCGCCCCGAGCCGGACCTCATCGTCCTCGGCCCCCGGGCCGTCATCCGCCCCGACGCCACCTTCTACGAGGCCGCCGACGTGGTGCTGGCGGCGGAGGTGGTCTCGCCCGAGTCGGAGGAGCGCGACCGCGCCCGCAAACCGGCCCTCTACGCCGAAGCCGGCATCCCCCACTTCTGGCGCGTCGAAAGCGACTCCGGCAGGCCCGTCGTCTACGTCCACGAGCTCAACCCGCCCACCCGCTCCTACGTGCCCACCGGCATCTACCACGACCGCCTCAAGGTCACCGTCCCCTTCGACATCGACCTCGACCTCACCGAGATCGACACCTTCTAGCCCGTGACGACCGAGCCGCGAGGCTTCACGGCGGACGACCTCGACCACCTCCCCGGCCTGCCCGCGCACACGGAGCTGATCGACGGCCACCTGGTGCCCGCGGGCCCCCGGACCTCCCTCCGCACCCGCCTGACCGACCTCCTGGTCGTCTCGCTGCGCCGCAGTGTCCCGCGTGACCTCCGGGTGCGGCGGGAGATGAGCGTCGTCCTCGGCCGGGACCAGCGGCCGGAGCCCGACGTGTGCGTCATCAGGGCCGAGGCGGACACCAGCCCGGAGCAGACCTTCTACCGCGCCCGGGACGTCACGCTCGTCGTCGAGGTGGTCTCCCCCGAGTCCAGGACGCGCGACCGCGACCGCAAGCCCGTCCTTTACGCCGAAGCCGGCATCCCGCACTTCTGGCGCGTCGAAAGCGACTCCGGCAGGCCCGTCGTCTACGTCCACGAGCTCGACCCGCCCACCCGCTCCTACGTGCCCACCGGCATCTACCACGACCGCCTCAAGGTCACCGTCCCCTTCGACATCGACCTCGACCTCACCGAGATCGACACCTTCTAGGCATGGCGAGGGCCGGTACGGGAGTCCGTACCGGCCCTGGGGGTCGGGGTCAGGAGGTGCGCAGGTGGGCACCGACGCGGTCGGCGGCGAGGGCGACCGCGGCGTCGCGGGCGGCCGTCGTCTCCTCCACCGTCAGCGTGCGGTCCGGGGCGCGGAAGCGCAGGCTGTAGGCGAGCGACTTGTTGCCTTCGCCCACCTGCTCGCCCGCGTAGACGTCGAACAGCCTCACCGACTCCAGCAGCTCGCCCGCCCCGTCACGCAGCGCGGCCTCGACGTCCGCGACCGGGGTGAAGTCGGGGACGACGAGCGCCACGTCCTGGGTGGCGATCGGGTAGGACGAGATGGCCGGGGCGTCGACGGGGCCGGTCAGCGCCGCCTCCAGGCGGGTCAGCTCCAGCTCCAGCGCGGCGGTGCGCGGCGGCAGCCCGTAGGCCTCGACCACGCGCGGGTGCAGCTCGCCGGCGTGGCCGATGAGCGTGTCGCCCAGGTAGAGGGCGGCGCAGCGGCCCGGGTGCCACGGCTCGTGCTGGTCGGCGGTGATCGACAGCTCCAGCCCGGCCTCGCCCGCGATCAGGCGGGCGGCCTGGACGGCGTCGGCCCAGGAGGCCTGGCGGCCGGCGCCCCACCAGCCGGAGCGCTCGAACTCGCCGGCGAGCACGGCCGCGACCCGGATCGGCTGGTCGGGCAGCGCCTCCTCGATGGAGGCGAGCTCGTCGGCCGCGGGACGGCGTTCGACGCCGAGCACCGGCGCGACCGAGGGGGCGCCCTCGCGCGGCCGGTAGACCGCGCCGGTCTCGAACAGCGCCACGTCGGCGAAGCCGCGTCCGGCGTTGCGGACCAGGACCTTGAGCAGCCCCGGCAGCAGCGTGGTGCGCATCAGCGGCTCGTCCTCGGCCAGCGGGTTGGACAGCCGCATGGCCCGGCGGCGCGCGTCGTCGGCGGGCAGCTGGAGCCGGTCGAAGTCGTCGGCGCTGATGAACGGGTAGGCCAGCACCTCGACGTAGCCCGCCTCGGCGAGCGCCCGGCCGACGCGCCTGCGCAGCCGCTGCCCTTCGGTGAGCCCGGCGCCGGCCGGGGCCTTGGGCAGCACGGAGGGCAGCTTCTCGTAGCCCTCCAGCCGGATGACCTCTTCGGCCAGGTCGTTGGGGTCGGTGAGGTCGGGGCGCCACGACGGCGGCGTCACCGTGATCATGTCGTCGCCGGTGACGGCCAGCCGGGCGGCCAGCTCGCCGCCGGTGACGACGCCGGTCGGGTCGACGCCGCCGCTGCGCACCGCCGGGTCGGCGCCGTCGGTGACGACGCAGCCGACCTGTTCCAGGCGGTGGACGACGGTCTCCTTGGAGTAGGGCAGGCCCGCGATGTCGCCGGGGTGGCTCGCCGGGATGGCGATGCGGGCGGGCGTCACGTCCACCTCGGCGTGCGTGACGCCCGGCTGGACGGTGGCGCCGCCGAGCTCGGCCAGCAGCGACACGGCCCTCCAGGAGGCGACGAGCGGCAGCTCGCGGTCGACGCCCCGCTCGAACCGCTTGGACGCCTCGGAGACGAGGTTGTGCCTGCGGGACTCGCGGGAGATGCCGGTCGCGGAGAAGTGCGCGGCCTCGATGACGATGTCGGTCGAGCCCTCGGAGATCTCGGTCTGCAGGCCGCCCATGGTGCCGGCCATCGAGATCGGCCCGGACTCGTCGGTGATGAGGATGTCGTCGGGGTCGAGGTCGCGTACGACGTGGTCGAGCGTCTCCAGCCGCTCGCCCGCGCGCGCCCGGCGCACCACGACGGGGCCGGTGAGCTTGGCGCCGTCGAAGGCGTGCAGCGGCTGGCCGAGCTCCAGCATGAGGTAGTTGGTGATGTCGACGGCGAGCGACACGGGCCGCATGCCGGCGCGGGTGAGGCGTACGCGCATCCACAGCGGGCTCTGCGCGGCCGGGTCGAAGCCGGTGACGCGGCGCAGCACGAACCGGTCGCAGGCGTTCTCGTCGGCGATGGACGCCGGCCAGGACTGCTCGGTCTCGGCGGGCGGCTCGACGGCGGCGGGGTCGCGGAACGGCACGCCGAAGGCGGTGGCGACCTCGCGGGCCACGCCCCGGATCGACAGCGCGTAGCCGATGTCGGGGGTGATCTCCAGCTCCAGCACGTCGTCGCGCAGGCCGAGCAGCTCGACCACGTCGGCGCCGATGGGCGTGCCCTCGGGCAGCACCATGATGCCGCCGTGGTCGTCGCCCAGGCCCAGCTCGCGCTCGGAGCAGATCATGCCCTCGGACATGCGGCCGTAGGTCTTGCGGGCGCCGACCTCGAACCCGCCGGGCAGCACGCCGCCCGGCAGGACGACCGGGACGCGGTCGCCGGCGGCGAAGTTGGTGGCGCCGCAGACGATCTCGCGGGGCGCGGCCTCGCCGACCTCGACCTTGCAGTGGCGGATCGGCTTCTTGAAGCCGGTCAGCTCCTCGATCTCCAGCACCTCGCCGACGACGACGTTCTTGACGTCGTGGCCGTGCGAGGTGATGGACTCCAGCTTGAGCCCTGCCGCGGTGAGCTGGTCGGCCACCTCTTGCGCGGTGACCGCCGCCGGGAGATCGACACACTCCCGCAGCCAGGAAAGCGGGACCCTCATCAGATCTCCATTCCGAACGGGAGCGTGAAGCGCACGTCTCCCTCGATCATGTCGCGCATGTCCTCGGCGTTGTGGCGGAACATCAGCGTCCGCTCGATGCCCATCCCGAAGGCGAACCCGGAGTAGACCGACGGGTCGACGCCGCAGGCGACGAGCACCCGCGGGTTGACCATGCCGCAGCCGCCCCACTCGATCCAGCCCTCGCTCTTGCAGGTGCGGCAGGGCGGGTTGCCGGGCACCGCGGAGGCGCCGCGGCACACGAAGCACTTCAGGTCCAGCTCGGCCGACGGCTCGGTGAACGGGAAGTAGTTGGGCCGGAACCGGGTCGTGATGCCCTCGCCGAACATGACCTCGGCGAACCGGTCGAGCGTGCCCTTGAGGTGGGCCATCGTCAGGCCCTTGTCGACGGCCAGGCCCTCGGTCTGGTGGAAGACCGGGGTGTGGGTGGCGTCGAGCTCGTCGGTGCGGAACGTCTTGCCGGGCGCGATCGCGTAGCAGGGCACGCCGCGCTCCAGCAGCGCGCGGATCTGCAGCGGCGAGGTCTGGGTGCGCAGCACCATGCCCGAGTCGGCGGAGCCGACGAAGAACGTGTCGTGCTCGGAGCGGGCCGGGTGGTCCTTGGCGATGTTGAGCGCCTCGAAGTTGAACCATTCGCCTTCGAGCTCGGGGCCTTCGACGACCTCGTAGCCCATGGCGACGAAGGTGTCGGCGATGCGCTCCTGCATCGTGGTCAGCGGGTGGCGGGCGCCGCGCGGGCGCCGGTCCCAGGGCAGGGTGACGTCGACGGTCTCCTCGACGAGCACGCGGGCGTCGCGTTCGGCCTCCAGCTCGGCCTGGCGGGCGGCCAGCGCCTCGCCGATGGCCCTGCGGGCGGCGCCGACGCGCTTGCCGGCCTCGGCGCGGGCGGCCGGAGGCAGGGCGCCGATCTCGCGGTTGGCCAGGGCGATGGGCGAGCGGTCGCCGGCGTGCGCCAGCCTGGCCTGCTTGAGTGCGTCGAGCGTGTCGGCCGCCTTGATCGCCTCCAGGGCGCCGGCCTCCATGCGCGCCACCTCGTCGGCGTGCAGCGGGGTGACCTCGACGGGGTCGTAGTCAGACAAGAGTGAGCTCCGTATCCAGGGCTTGAGCGGGAAAAGTCTAGTGGCCCGGCCCACCGGTCCTGTTTATGCGAAGTCAGGAGTGCCGGTGGGCATGGTAAATCGGAACTCCGCGCCGCCCTCAGGGGCGCGCTGCACGATGATGGTGCCGCCGTGCGCCTCGACCAGGCCCTTGACGATGAACAGGCCCAGGCCGGTGCCGCCCCGCCGGCGGCTGTTGCCGCCGCGCCAGAACTGCCTGAAGACGCGCGGAGCCAGCTCGGGCTTGACGCCCTCGCCCTCGTCGCGCACCGACACGGCCACTCCCCATTCGACGGACTCGATCTCGATCGTCACAGTTCCGCGCCCGTGACGCACTCCGTTTTCCACCAGGTTAGCCAGGATCTGGTCAACCTTGTCCTGGTCGAGCCACATCTCGGGCAGGTCGTCGCCGACGACGAGGCGGAAGCGGTCCTCCTGCTCGCCCGCGGCGACCCGGCCGGCGATGACCCGGCGCGCCCGCGCGGGCAGGTCGACGACCTGGCGGTGCAGCTCCAGCCGGCCCGACTCGATGCGGGAGACGTCGAGCAGCTCGGTGATGAGCCGGGTGACGCGGTCGGCGTCGTTGTTGACGGTCTCCAGCATGACGCGCTTCTGCTCGTCGGTGAAGCGCGTCCACTTGGCGAGCAGCGTGGCGGTGAAGCCCTTGACGCTCGTCAGCGGGGAGCGCAGCTCGTGGGCGACGGTGGAGACCAGGTCGGCGCGGCTGCGCTCCAGCCGGGCGCGGGCGCCGCCGTCGCGCAGGGTGATCGTGACGCGCTCGACGTCGCCGCACCGCTCGGGCTCGCGCACGAGCCTGGCCGCCACGTACAGCTCCTGGCCGCCGGGCAGGTGGAGCGGGCGCTCGGGGACGCGGCTGCGGGTGCGCAGGCCGCCCTCGGGGTCGAGGGCCTTCCACCACTCGCGCCCGTCGTTGTCGCGGAAGGGGAAGACCTCGCTCATGTCGCGGCCGACGGCGCGCTCGGCCGTCACGGAGGTGAGACGGGCGGCGGCCCGGTTGACGGCGAGGACACGGCCGAACCGGTCGGTCACGATGAGCCCGTCGGGCAGGTCGTCGATGGCGATCGAACACGCGGCGGCCACCACCCGCCCGTCGGTGTCTGCGCCGTGCACGACCTCGCCTCCTCCGCCTACAAGGCCGACAATAGCGGGTTTCCCGCCGCCTAGGGCACTCGCTGAGCCCTCGCGGACGAGTAAAGGCAGACCGCCGCGGCGGTCGCCAGGTTGAGGCTTTCCGCCTGCCCGTAGATGGGCACCCGGACCACGTCGTCGGCGAGCGCGAGCACGTCGTCGGGCAGCCCCCACGCCTCGTTGCCGAAGATCCACGCGGCCGGCCCGGACAGGTCGACGTCGTCGAGGGTGTGCTTGCCCGCGCCGTCGGCCGCCAGCACGCGCAGCCCGCGCTCCTTGAGCCGCGCCACGGCCGCCGCCACCGGCTCGCCGATGACGACCGGCAGGTGGAACAGGCTCCCGGCGCTGGCGCGCACGCACTTGCCGTTGTACGGGTCGACGGAGGCGTCGGTGAAGACCACGGCGTCGGCCCCGGCGGCGTCGGCGGCCCGCATCACGGTGCCGGCGTTGCCCGGGTCGCGTACGTGGGCGAGCAGGGCGACCAGCTTCGGCTCGGCGGGCAGCGCCTCGCCGAGCGGCACGTGGACGTGGCGGCAGACGGCCAGCAGCCCCTGCGGGGTGACGGTCTGCGACAGCTCGGCCATGACCTCGCCGCTGGCCCGGTGGACCGGCAGGCCCTGGAGGGTGGCCTGGGTGACGAGCTCGGGATGGCGCAGTTCGGCCTCGGCGGTGGTGAACAGCTCCAGCGTCACGCCGTCGAGCTTGAGCGCCTCGCGCACCGCCTGCGGGCCCTCGGCCAGGAACTTGCGGTCCTGTTCGCGGAAGGCGCGCTTGGTGAGCCTGCGGGCCGCCTTCACGCGCGGCGACCTCAGGTTGGTCAGCTCGGTCCCGGCCATCTCATCCCCCTGGCTCTCACAACGGTCGGCCCGGACGACCGGCTCGGGCGAACCGGTCCCGGGCACGGCAAAGGGCCCACCGTCAGGCGGGCCCTTGGCTCAGCTCGGTACGGCTCAGCTCGCGGCCGGCGCGTTCACGTTCGCCGGGAGCGCCTTCTTGGCGGCCTCGACGAGCGTGGCGAAGGTCTGGCTGTCGTTCACCGCGAGGTCGGCGAGGATCTTGCGGTCGACCTCGATGTTGGCCAGACGCAGACCCTGGATCAGGCGGTTGTAGGTGATGCCGTTCTGGCGGGCGGCGGCGTTGATCCGCTGGATCCAGAGACGACGGAACGTGCCCTTACGGTCCTTGCGGTCCCGGTAGGCGTACGTCATCGAGTGGAGCATCTGCTCCTTGGCCTTGCGGTAGAGCCGCGACCGCTGGCCACGGTAACCGCTCGCCCGCTCGAGGACGACCTTGCGCTTCTTCTTGGCGTTGAGCGCCCGCTTCACGCGTGCCATGTTTCTTCTCCCCGGGGAAAGTTCGCGCTACTTGGCGAGCAGCTTCTTGATCTTCTTGGAATCGGCGTCGGAAAGGACGACCTCGTTCTTGAGACGGCGCGTCAGCGTGGACGACTTCCACTCGTTGTAGTGCGCGCGGTTGGCGCGGCGGCGCTTGACCTTGCCGGTGCCGGTGAGCCGGAACCGCTTCTTCGCACCGCTGTGCGTCTTCATCTTCGGCATGTCGCCGTCTCTCCTCATTCGGTCGTGCCGGTGGCCGGGCCGGTGCTGGCCGGCCCGGTCGCGGCGTCTTCGTGTGGCGGGGTGGCCTGCTCGGGTGTCCAGTAAGGCTAAACCCGAACCGCGGGTCACACTTCCTCTACGGAAGGCTCCTCGCTGCCACGCTGTGCCTTGGCGGCGGCCTTCTCGGCCTTGGCCTCGGCCTTCTTCTTGTGCGGACCGATCACCATGATCATGTTTCGGCCGTCCTGCTTGGGCTGGGACTCGACGAACCCGAGCTCCTGGACGTCCTCGGCGAGCCGCTGCAGCAGCCGGAAGCCGAGCTCCGGCCGGGACTGCTCACGGCCGCGGAACATGATCGTGACTTTGACCTTGTCTCCCGCCTTGAGGAACCGCACCACGTGACCCTTCTTGGTCTCGTAGTCGTGCGGGTCGATCTTCGGCCGGAGCTTGATCTCCTTGATGATCGTGTGCGCCTGATTCTTGCGCGCTTCGCGCGCCTTCATCGCGGACTCGTACTTGAACTTGCCGTAGTCCATGAGCTTGCACACGGGCGGTCGAGCCGTCGCCGCGACCTCGACGAGGTCCAGGTCGGCTTCCTGGGCGAGCTTCAGGGCGTCGTGAATGGACACGATGCCCACCTGCTCGCCGTTCGGGCCCACGAGGCGGACCTCGGGAACTCGGATACGCTCGTTGATGCGGGGCTCAGTGCTGATGGGGCCTCCTAGGTTTGCGATCCCTACGTGCTCGTCGTGCCGGGCAGCTCTTCGCCGCAACGCGAAAAGCCCCGCACGTCGCGCATGCGGGGCCACTGAGCTTTTCGGCTTCGTGGCCTCAAGCTCCCCGGAGTAGTCCGGCGTGATCCTTTACCCGGCCACCTCGCGGCGACTCGGGTGGGAGGGAGACCTCCGCTTGCGCGTCCAGCAAGTCATGCCGGACCGATCAGAGAGCTACATTACCACAACCACGGAGCTTCCTCGAATCATCCCCGCTGGTCATCCGCGCTGGTCATGCCCGCTCGCTGGATCGCCTGAGGATCTCCGCCTCGCCGGCCGCGCGCATGGCGTCCACCGGCACGTCCGTGCGGCCGGTCATGAGCTCCACCTGCCGCACCGCCTGGTGCAGCAGCATGGCGAACCCGCCGACCACGGTGCCGCCCGCCGCGCGCACGGCCGCCGCCGCGACGGTCGGCCAGGGCGCGTAGACCACGTCGAAGAGCGCCGGCACCCGCGCCAGCCGGTCGGCGTAGGCGTCGGCGGCCCCGCCGGGCAGCGTCGAGACGACCAGGTCGGCCTCCAGCGCGGCGTCGAGCTTGTCGAACGTCCGCACCGAGAGCGTCACTCCGAGCCGTTCGGCCACGGCCGCGGTCTCCCCCGCCCGGGCCGGATCGCGCACGATCAGCGTCACCGCGAACAGCCCCAGCTCGCGCAGCGCCGCGAGCGCCGACCCGGCCGTGGCGCCGCCGCCGAGCACGGTGGCCGAGCGCGGCGCTGGCACCCCGGCCTCCGCCAGCGCCTGGGTGATCCCGTACACGTCGGTGTTGTCGCCGTGCGCGGCGCCATCGGAGAACACCACGGTGTTGGCGCCGCCCACCTCGACGGCCAGCTCCGAGACGGTGTCGAGCAGGGGCAGCACGGCGCGCTTGAGCGGCATCGTGAGCGACAGCCCCGCCCACGCGCTCGCGTCACCGGCGCGCTCGCCGCGCACCGGGCGCAGCTCGCGCAGCTTCGCGGGCAGCCGCGCCTCATCGCACTCGAACGCCTTGTAGCTCCAGCCGGTCAGGCCCATCTCCCGGTACGCCGCCCGGTGCAGGAACGGCGAGAGCGAGTGGCTGATGGGCGAGCCCAGGACCGCGGCCCTCATCCCCGGCTCAGCCGCCGTTCCGTCTGTATTCGGCGAGCAGCGCCTCGAACTCGGCCTCGGTGGTGGCGAACTTGGTCACGCTGCTCCTGCTGGGATCGGTGGCCACGAAGTACAGCCAGGAGCCCTTGGCGGGATTCAGCGCCGCCTCGATCGCGTGGTCGCCGGGGTTGGCGATCGGGCCCGGCGGCAGGCCGAGGTGCTTGTAGGTGTTGTACGGCGAATCGATCTCCAGCTCGGCGTGCGTGGCCGCGGTCTTGTAGCGCTTCCAGGCGTACATCACCGTGCTGTCCATGCGCAGGTGCATCTCCGGCTGGTGGTCGAGCCGGTTGTAGATGACCCGGGCGATCTTGGCCATGTCCTCGTGCCGGCCCGCCTCGGCCTGGACGATGCTGGCGATCGTGAGCATCTGGTGGGCGGTGAAGCCGCGCTTCCTCGCGGCGGCCTTGAGGTCGTGCTTCTCGGCCGACTGGTTGAACCGCTCGACCATCTGGCCCAGCATCTCGGACGCGGTGGCCTTGGGCTGGAATTCATAGGTGGCGGGGAAGGCGTAGCCCTCCAGCTTGCCCTTGGCGTAGCTGGGCAGGCCGAGCTCGTCGGGCTTCTTGGCCGCGGTCTCGAACTCCTTCACGTTCCTGCCGGTCGCCTCGGCGAGCTGGGTGAAGGTGTCGGAGAGGCGCAGGCCCTCCTTGAGCGTCACCGTCAGGCGCAGCCGCGCGTCGGGGTGGAGCAGCTTGACGGCCTCGGCGGCGGCCATCTGCTTGCGGAGCTTGTACGAGCCGGGCTGCAGCGACGAGCTCTTGCCCGCGCTGTCGACCGCGTTGGTGAACGCCCTGGCGCTGGCGACGACCCCCTGCCGCTCCAGCTCCTGGGCCACCTCGGAGGCGCTCTGGCCGTCCTTGATCTCGATCACGACCTCGCCGCTGCCCTTGCCGGCGTAGTCGTCGGGGACGATGGCGTCGCTGACCCACAGGTAGCCGTAGTAGCCGCCACCGCCGATGATGCCCGCCAGCACGATGAACGCGAGCAGCGGGGCCAGGAAGCGGCCCCGGCTGCGGCGCCTGCGCCTTCTGCGCCCGCCGCGTCTGCCCGAGCCCCTGGCGCGACGCCCGCCCCGGCCGTCGTCGTCCTCGGCGCCGAGGAGGAAGTCCATGTCGAGATCGTTCATAGGTGAGCCGGCCAATCTCCCGGAACTGCTGGCCCGGGGTCACTCGGTGACACCCGGCGGTGGGGGGTCACCGAGCGGACGAGGGGGATGTGCCGGACACGCTGCGACGGCCGGCAGGGGTCACTGTGAGTAGCCATGCTAGAGGACGGAAAGAGCGTGTGTGTCCCGGGTCGGGAGCTTCGCGCGGTGACACCGGCGCGCTCCCGCGGGGTGGGATGCAGCCCGGCGAGCATCAGTTCGTCCCGAGGTTGTCGTTCGGCTCTTTCCGGTATCTCACGAACCCGCTCTCTTTGTCGGTGAATTTCGTGATTCTATGCACCGGATTCGTCGCGTTAAACCGGTGCGGATCACCCGTCGCCGGACACGCCACGCGCATCTGATCGTCACGCTGGGTAACAGTTTCCACGCGCGGCACCGGCCGACGATCACTTTAGCGATCTTCGAGCGGTGGAGCACGGCCGTCATGCGGACGGGCCGTCGCCTGTCGCGGAAGGCGGGTCGACCGGCCGGCCCGGCGGCCTGCGGGTCGCGCGCTCGGCGTCGAGCGCGTCCTGCAGCAGCACCACGGCCGCCGCCTGGTCGATGACGCCGCGCTGCTTCTTGGCGCGCACGCCGCTGGCCCGCAGCCCCTGCTGGGCGGCCACCGTGGTGAGCCGCTCGTCGAAGAGCCGGACGGGCGTGGGGGCCAGCCGGGCGGCCAGCCGCGCCGCGAACTCGCGCGCCAGCTGGGCCGCCTGGCCCTGTCGGCCGGACAGCGAGGTGGGCAGCCCCACCACCACCTCGACGGCCTCGTGCTCTGCCGCGATCGCGGCGATGCGGTCGAGGTCGCCCTCGCCCCGCCTGACGGTCTCCACCGGCGTGGCGAGCATCCCCGAAGGGTCGCTGCGCGCCACGCCGATGCGTACGGACCCGACGTCGACGCCGAGCCGCGTGCCGAACCTCATCTCAGCCGAGCTGCTCGCCGACGGCCTGCTCGACCAGCCGCAACGCGTCGTCGATCGCGTCGGGCCTGGTGCCACCGCCCTGCGCGACGTCGTCCTTGCCGCCACCGCCACCCCCAAGCGCCTTGGCGGCGACGCCGACCAGTCTCCCGGCCTTGAGCCCGCGCTCGCGTCCCGCCTCGTTCACCGCGGCAACCACCACGGGCCGGTCGGAGGGGACTCCGGCGATCACGATGACCACCGGACGGTCGGCCGGGAACCTCCCGCGCACGTCAAGCGCGAGCTTACGCAGATCGTCGGCGCTGGTGCCATCAGGCGCGCGGTGTGTCACCGCGGAGACTCCGCGCAGGTCGGCAGCCTGCGCGGCGAGCTCGCCCGCCACCTGGAGCACCTGGGCGGAGCGCAGCTTCTCCAGGTCCTTCTCGGCGGTGCGCAGCCGGGTGACGATGCCCTCGATGCGCTCGGGCAGCTCCTCGCGGCGCGCCTTGAGCTGCTCGGTGAGCTGGGCGACCAGCAGGCTCTCGCGCGCCAGGAAGCGGAAGGCGTCGATGCCGACCAGCGCCTCGACGCGGCGCACGCCCGCGCCGACCGACTGCTCGCCGAGCACCTTGACCAGGCCGAGCTGGCCGGAGCTGTGCACGTGGGTGCCGCCGCACAGCTCGCGCGAGTAGTCGCCGATCTCGACCACGCGGACCTCGTCGCCGTACTTCTCGCCGAACATCGCCAGCGCGCCCATCGCCCGCGCCTCGGCCTGCGAGGTGTAGAAGGCGTTGACCTTGAGGTCGTTGATCAGGACGGCGTTGACCTCGTCCTCGACGTCGCGCAGCACGCTCGGCGGGACCGCCCCGGCCGCGGTGAAGTCGAAGCGGAAGCGGCCGGGCGAGTTCTCCGAGCCGGCCTGGGCCGCCGACTCGCCGAGCGCGTTCTTGAAGCCGCGGTGGACCAGGTGGGTGGCGCTGTGGCTGCGCGAGATCGCGCGGCGGCGCTCCAGATCGATCTCCGCGTGCGCCTCGTCGCCCGCGCGCAGCTCGCCGGAGCGGACCTTGCCGCGGTGCACGACCAGGCCGGCGACCGGCGTCTGGACGTCGTGGATCTCCACCTCGGCGCCCGCGGTGCGGATGACGCCCTGGTCGGCGAGCTGGCCGCCGCCCTCGGCGTAGAAGGGGGTGCGGCCGAGGACGACCTCGACCTCGGTGCCCGCGCCCGCCGCCGGGACCGAGACGCCGCCCGACAGGATGCCGATGACGGTGGTGTCGGCCTCGGTCTCGTCGTAGCCGAGGAACTCGACCTTGCCCGCGCTCTCCAGGAGCTGCCCGAAGACGGAGATGTCGGCGTTGCCGGTCTTCTTCGCCGCCGCGTCGGCCTTGGCGCGCTCGCGCTGCTCCTTCATCAGCCGGCGGAAGCCCTCTTCGTCGACCTTGAGCCCCTGCTCGGCCGCCATCTCCAGGGTGAGGTCGATGGGGAAGCCGTAGGTGTCGTGAAGCTGGAACGCCTGGTCGCCGGAGAGCGTCGTTGCGGACTTGCGCTTGGTCTCCTCGACGGCCACGTCGAAGATCGCCGTGCCGGTGCGCAGCGTGCCGAGGAACGACGCCTCCTCGGCGTCGATGACCCCGTGGATCTGCGGCGCGTCGACCTTGAGCTCGGGATACTGCTCGCCCATGACGTTGATCGCCACGTCGGTGAGGGTGTGCATGTAGCGCTCGTCACCGGAGCCGAGCAGCCGCAGGTTGCGCACCGAGCGGCGCAGGATGCGGCGCAGCACGTAGCCGCGGCCCTCGTTGCTGGGCAGCACGCCGTCGGCGACCAGCATGGTGCCGGTGCGGACGTGGTCGGCGATCACGCGCAGGCTCACGTCGGTGCGCGGGTCGCTGCCGTAGCGGCTCTTGGTGAGCTCGGCCGCCTTGTCGAGGATCTTGTACGTGGTGTCGATCTCGTAGATGTTGTCGACGCCCTGCAGGATCGCCGCCATGCGCTCCAGGCCCATGCCGGTGTCGATGTTCTTCGCCGGCAGCTCGCCCGCCACGTCGAAGTCGACCTTGGTGCGGACCTGGCTGAGCTGGTACTGCATGAAGACGAGGTTCCACACCTCGAGGTAGCGGTCCTCGTCGGCGACCGGCCCGCCTTCCTTGCCGTACTCGGGGCCGCGGTCGTAGTAGATCTCCGAGCAGGGGCCGCCGGGGCCGGCGACGCCCATGTGCCAGTAGTTGTCCTCCAGGCCGCGGCGCTGGATGCGCTCGTCCGGCAGCCCGACCTTGTTGCGCCAGAGGTCGTAGGCCTCGTCGTCGTCCAGGTAGACGGTCGCCCAGAGCTTCTCCTCGGGGAAGCCGAAGCCGCCGTCGGACTCCGAGCGCGTCAGCAGCTCCCAGGCGAACGGGATCGCCTCGGCCTTGAAGTAGTCGCCGAAGGAGAAGTTGCCGAGCATCTGGAAGAACGTGGCGTGACGGGTGGTCTTGCCGACCTCGTCGATGTCGGGGGTGCGCACGCACTTCTGGGCGGTGGCCAGCCGGGACGCCGGAGGCTTGCGCTGCCCCAGGAAGTACGGCTTGAACGGCACCATACCGGCCGGAACCAGGAGAAGCGTGGGGTCCTCTGCGATCAGGCTGGCCGAGGGCACTACTTTGTGCCCACGCTCCTCGAAGAAGCGCAGGAAGCGGCGCGCGATCTCTGCCGACTCCATGGTGGCCATCCTTTGCTTTAGTGGTTGTCTTCAGCGTTGTCGAGACCGAAGCGGGCCCGCAACTCGATTTCGCGTCCGGCGGCCTCGCCGAGCGCGTCGGAGGTAAAGTCTCTCACCCGCACGAGCATGCCCGCGGCGCCGTCGGCGGTGCGGCGGGCGATGTGGTTGGGGTGCAGCGCCTGCAGCCTGCGCATCACCCACAGCGTGATGAGCGCGCCGAGCGACAGGTAGAACAGCCGTCTGATCATCGCCGTGATCACCGCCGCCCGGCCTTGCGCGGCCTGCGGGCCTCGATGGCCCTGCGGACGCCGTAGCTCAGCGACGACACCTTGATCAGCGGCCCGGTGAAGACGGTCTGGGTCACCGCGCTCAGCTTGGCGGCGTGCCCGCTGACCTGCTTGACGTCCCTGGCGATGGCCTCGACCGCGACGAGCTGCCGGTTGGTCTCGTTGACCGTGACGCTCATGTCGTCGAGCAGCGGCGTCAGGCGCGCGTTGAGCTCGGAGACCGCCTTGGTGGTCTCGGTGAGCAGCCTGGCGAGCTTGACGAGCACCATGGCGAGAACGCAGACCAGGACGATCCATCCCGTGGCGGCGATCAGCCCGGCGACCTCTCCAGCGGTAAGCATCCGCTCATCTCCCTCGTACGCTGGGCCGGAACGCCAAGACCCTATCGCGTCCCGGGGACGAGGTCGGTGAGGACATGTCAGGACGGGTCCGATCCCCTGAGGAACTCGCGGATCTTTCCCCAGCGTCCGGCGACCGGCGCCTCGGCTCCGTGCGTGGTCGGCTCGTAGTAGCGGCGCTCGCGCACCTGCTCGGGCGCGTAGTGCTGGCGGACCAGGCCGTGCTCGAAGTCGTGCGGGTACTTGTAGCCCTCGCCGTGGCCCAGCTTGGCGGCGCCCGGGTAGTGGGCGTCGCGCAGGTGGCCGGGGACCTGGCCGATGAGGCCGCGCCGCACGTCGCCGACGGCCGCGCCGATGGCCTTGACGACGGCGTTGGACTTGGGCGCCAGCGCGCAGTGGATGACGGCGTGCGCCAGGTTGATCTGGCCCTCGGGCAGGCCGATGAGCTGCACGGCCTGGGCGGCGGCGACGGCGGTCTGCAGGCAGGTGGGGTCGGCCAGGCCGACGTCCTCGGAGGCGAAGATGACCAGGCGGCGGGCGATGAACCGGGGGTCCTCGCCGGCCTCGATCATCCGGGCCAGGTAGTGCAGCGCGGCGTCGGCGTCGGAGCCGCGCATCGACTTGATGAAGGCACTGATGACGTCGTAGTGCTGGTCGCCCTGCCGGTCGTAGCGGACGGCGGCCTTGTCGGCGGCCTTCTCCACGACCTCGACCGTGATCTCGTCGTCGAGCAGCGCGGCGGCCTCCAGGTAGGTCAGCGAGCGGCGGGCGTCGCCGCCGGCCAGCCGGACCAGGTGCTCCAGCGCCTCGTCGGCGAGCGTGGCGCGCCCGCCGAGCCCGCGCTCGTCGGAGACCGCGCGCCGCAGCACGGCGGCGATGTCGTCGTCGGTCAGCGACTCCAGCGTGAGCAGCAGCGAGCGCGACAGCAGCGGCGAGATGACGGAGAAGGCGGGGTTCTCGGTGGTGGCGCCGATGAAGGTGACCCAGCGGTTCTCCACGGCGGGCAGCAGCGCGTCCTGCTGGGCCTTGTTGAAGCGGTGGACCTCGTCGACGAACAGCACGGTCTGGCGGCCGGACATGCCGAGCTGGCGGCGGGCGTCGTCGATGGCGGCCCGGACGTCCTTGACCCCGGCCGAGACGGCGGAGATCTCCACGAAGCGCCGCTTGGTGACGTTGGAGACCACGTAGGCCAGCGTGGTCTTGCCGGTGCCGGGCGGTCCCCACAGGAACAGCGACATCGGCGCCTCGCTCTCGACCAGCCGGCGCAGGGGCGTGCCGGCGCCGAGCAGGTGGCGCTGGCCGATCACCTCGTCGAGCGTGCGGGGCCGCATGCGGACCGCCAGAGGCTGCGGCGTGGCCTCCTCAGCCGCTGAATCGAACAGACTCTCCACATCGCGAGTTTACGCGCCCGCCGCCACCGGTCGTCCCGGGTCGCGTCCGTGGTCAGCGCCGTCGAGTCACTGCGGTGAGTTTTCGTCACTTACGTCCGGCACATCGCGGGGCCGGTAGCATTCGCGGAGTTATTTGGTCATGTGTCAGCAAAGATGGAGGACATACCGGTGAGCGGCGACGACGACGACCGCCAGAGCCAGCTGGCTCGCGAGCACAAGGAGCGGCAGGCGCAGCGCGCGGCGGGCCAGGCGTCCAAGGCCAGGCGCAACACCTTCATCGGCGCCGGCGTGGCCGTGGCCGTGGTGGCGGGCGGCATCTTCGCGGTGACCACCCTCGTCGGCGGCGACGACAAGCAGACGGTCGCGGCGGCGACCACGCCCACGGCCTCCGCCACGCCCTCGCCGCCGGTGACCGAGATGCCGTCGCCCACGGCGACGCCGACCGGCCCCGTGACGTGCGACTACAAGAAGGACACCTCCGGTGTCCCGGTCAAGTACGTGGGCATGCCGGGCAAGAAGCCCAACATGAAGCTCTCGAAGATGACGATCACCACCAACCACGGCGACATCGTCATCCAGGTCGACCCGGCGGTCACGCCGTGCTCGGTCAACTCGATGGCCTTCCTGGCCAAGAAGGGCTTCTACGACAACACCAAGTGCCACCGCCTGGTGACCCCGGAGACGTCCGGCCTGTTCCTGCTGCAGTGCGGCGACCCGAAGGCCAAGGCCGACGGCAAGAACCCGACCGACGGCCAGGGCACGGCCGGCTACGTCTTCCGTGACGAGGCCGCGGGCCTGGTGCCGTACACGAAGGGCGTGGTGTTCCTCACCCAGCCGCAGGACGCCGCCGGGCAGAACAGCAGCCAGTTCGCCATCTCGCTCTCGGACGAGAACGCCCAGATCGACCCGGTCTACTCGGTGCTCGGCATGGTCCAGTCGGGCCTGGAGATCATCGAGAAGGTCGCCAAGGACGGCGTCATCGTCAACGAGAACGACATCACCGGCGACGGCGGCTCCACGGCCCCCAAGACGCCGATCATCATCAAGAAGGTCACCCTCACCTGACGAGCGGCGACGGCAACGACAACGGCAGGCGTCCCGTCGGACGCCTGCCGTTGTCATGCGCGCCGGAGGCTCAGCTCTCCTTGGGCTGGGCGTCGACGCCCGCCTCCTTGCGCTGGACGCCGGTGATGGGCGTGGGCGCGCCGGTGAGCGGGTCGAAGCCGGAGGCGGTCTTCGGGAACGCGATCACGTCGCGGATCGAGTCGCCGCCCGACAGCAGCATGCAGATCCGGTCCCAGCCGTAGGCGATGCCGCCGTGCGGCGGCGGGCCGTACTTGAACGCCTCCAGCAGGAAGCCGAACTTGCTCTCCGCCTCCTCCTTGGAGATGCCGAGCACGTCGAAGACGCGCTGCTGCATCTCGGCGCGGTGGATACGGATGGAGCCGCCGCCGATCTCCATGCCGTTGCAGACCATGTCGTAGGCGTAGGCCAGCGCCTCGGCCGGGTGGTCCTGGAAGTTGTCGGCCCATTCGGGCTTGGGGCCGGTGAACGGGTGGTGCACGGCCGTCCAGCCGCCCTCGCCGTCCTCCTCGAACATGGGCGCGTCCACGACCCACAGGAACGACCACTGCGACTCGTCGATGAGCCCGCAGCGGCGGCCGATCTCCAGCCGGGCCGCGCCGAGCAGGTCGCGCGAGGCGCCGCGGGCGCCGGCCGCGAAGAAGACGGCGTCGCCCGGCTGCGCGCCGACCTTCGCCGCCAGGCCCGAGGTCTCGGACTCCGACAGGTTCTTGGCCACCGGGCCGCCGAGCGTGCCGTCCTCCTGGACGAGCACGTACGCCAGGCCCTTGGCGCCGCGGCTGCGCGCCCACTCCTGCCAGCCGTCGAGCTCCTTGCGCGTCTGCGAGGCGCCGCCGGGCATGACGACCGCGCCGACGTAGTCGGCCTGGAAGACGCGGAACGACGTGCCGGCGAAGTAGTCCGTCATCTCGACGAGCTCCTGGCCGAAGCGCAGGTCGGGCTTGTCGGAGCCGTAGCGGGCCATCGCGTCGGCGTAGGTCATGCGGGGCAGCGGCATGGGGATCTCGTAGCCGAGGATCTCCCGCCACAGCCTGCCGATCAGCTTCTCGCCGACCTCGATGACGTCCTCCTGGTCGACGAAGGACATCTCGACGTCGATCTGGGTGAACTCCGGCTGACGGTCGGCGCGCAGGTCCTCGTCGCGGTAGCACTTGGCGAGCTGGTAGTAGCGCTCCAGCCCGGCCACCTGGAGCAGCTGCTTGAACAGCTGCGGCGACTGCGGCAGCGCGTACCAGTTGCCCGGCTGCAGGCGCACCGGCACCAGGAAGTCGCGCGCGCCCTCGGGCGTGGAGCGGGTGAGCGTCGGCGTCTCGACGTAGACGAAGCCGAGCTCGTTCATCACCTCGTTGGCCAGGTAGGTGGCCTTGGAGCGGGTGCGCATCGCGGCGGCGACCTGCTGGCGGCGGATGTCGAGGTAGCGGTACTTCAGCCGCGCCTCCTCCGACACCCCCACGTTGCCCTCGATGGGGAACGGCAGCGGCGCCGACTCGCTGAGCACCTCGACCGTCTCGGCCACGACCTCGATCGCGCCGGTGGGCAGCTCGGGGTTCTCGTTGCCCTCGGGCCGCACCCGTACCAGGCCGGACACCTGCACGCAGTATTCGGCGCGCAGGTCGTGGGCGTGGTCCTCCTCGCGGAAGACCACCTGCGCCGAGCCGGAGGCGTCGCGCAGGTCGATGAAGACCACGCCGCCGTGATCACGGCGGCGGGCCACCCATCCTGCGAGCGTCACCTGCTGCCCGGCGTGCTCCTCGCGGAGCTCCCCGGCCTTATGCGTGCGGATCACTGCACTTTCCCCTTCAAGACGTCGACGACCTGGGCCAGCGGCACCTCGGTCTGCTCAGCGGTGGTCAGGTCTTTCACTTGCGCGGCCCCGGCGGCCAGGTCACGCTCGCCCAGGATGAGCGCGAACCGGGCGCCCGAGCGGTCGGCGCCCTTCATCGCGCCCTTGAGCCCCTTGCCGCCGAAGGCCATGTCGGCGCTGACGCCCGCCCCGCGCAGCTCCGCGACGAGGTGGAACATCCGGCGGCGGGCGTCGTCGCCCAGCGCGACACCGTACACCTGGACGCGGCCTGGCGCGGTCTCGGGCAGCAGGCCCTCGGCCTCCATCGCCAGGAACGTGCGGTCGACGCCGAGCGCCCAGCCGACGCTGGGCAGCGGCGGGCCGCCGAGCATCTCGCTGAGGCCGTCGTAGCGTCCGCCGCCGCCGATGGCCGACTGCGAGCCGAGCCCGCCGTGCACGAACTCGAACGTGGTGCGGGTGTAGTAGTCGAGGCCGCGCACGAGCTTGGGGTCGTCCTCGAAGGCGATGCCGGAGGCGGTCAGCAGGGACCGGACCTCCTCGTGGTAGGCCTTGCAGCCCTCGCACAGGTGGTCGACGATCAGCGGCGCGCCGGTGAGCTGGGCCTGCACCTCGGGCCGCTTGTCGTCCAGCACGCGCAACGGGTTGATCTCGATCCGGGCGCGGGTGTCGTCGTCGAGGTCGAGGCCGCGCAGGAAGTCCTGCAGCGCCGCCCGGTAGACGGGCCGGCAGGTCTTGTCACCCAGCGAGTTGAGCAGCAGCCGGACGTTGCGCAGCCCCAGCGCGGCGAAGCCCCGGGCGGCCAGCACGATCAGCTCGGTGTCGAGCGCGGGGTCCTCGGTGCCGAGCGCCTCCGCGCCGACCTGCCAGAAGTGCCGGTAGCGGCCCTTCTGCACGTTCTCGTAGCGGAACTGGCTGCCGGAGTACCACAGCTTGACCGGGAGCTGCCCGGCCTGCAGGTTGTGCTGCAGGACGGCGCGCACCACGGACGCGGTGCCCTCGGGCCGCAGGGTCAGCGAGCGGCCGGCCTTGTCGGGGAAGGTGTACATCTCCTTGGAGACGATGTCGGTCGACTCGCCTACGCCCCTGGCGAACAGCTGCGTGTCTTCGAAGACGGGCGTCTCGACATAGCCGTAGCCCGCCAGCCGTACCGGGGCGACGAGCGCCTCGCGGACGGCGAGAACCTGCTCGGAGCGGGGTGGCAGCCAGTCGAACGTGCCCTTCGGTGCTTGGAAAGTCATCAGATTCCTCGTGTGGGACCGGCGTGCGGCGCGGCCTCCTTGAGATAAGGATTGGTGGCGCGCTCGTGGCCGATCGTGGTCTGTGGTCCGTGGCCCGGCAGGACGACCGTATCGTCAGGCAGCGTCAGGCACTTGGCAGCGAGGCTGCGCAGGATCGTCGGATAGTCACCGCCCGGCAGGTCGGTGCGGCCGATGGAGCCGGCGAACAGCAGGTCACCCGCGAACATGATCTCGTCAGCGGGCAGCCTGAAGCTCACCGACCCCCTGGTATGGCCGGGCGTGTGGTCGACGGTGAACTCCATGCCGGCCAGCTCCAGCACGGCGCCGTCGGACAGCTCGCGGACGTCGTCGGGCTCGCTCAGCGTGATGCCGCCGAACAGCGACGCGCTCGTCGGCGACCAGCCGGCCGCCGGGTCGCTCAGCAGGTGCCGGTCCTCGGGGTGGATCCAGGCGGGGACGTCGCGCGCGCCGCAGACCGGGGCCACCGACCACACGTGGTCGAGGTGGCCGTGGGTGAGCAGGACCGCGACCGGCTTGAGGCGGTGCTCGCGCAGCAGCTCCTCGACTCCCTCGGTGGCGTCCTGACCTGGGTCGATGATGACGCACTCCTCGCCCGCAGCGGGCGCGACGGCGTAACAATTGGCCTGGAAGGCCCCTGCGGGGAAGCCGGCGATGAGCATCTGCCTCAGCTGATCTCGTCAAAAATGCCAATGGGAATGTAACCGAAGGGTACCGGTGCGGGTCGCCGGGCTGCGAATCATTACCCGTTGGCCGATACGATTCGCCCACCTCAGTTGATTGACTATGGGAGGCAAAGCGGTGGCCACGGGGAAGGACCGGCAGAAGCAGCTGGCACGCGAGCACTACGAGCGGCAGATGCAGCGCCGCCTGGAGCGTGAGCAGCGCAACAAGCGCACCGCGATCATCGGCTCCACGGTGGGCGTGGTCGTCGTGGTGGGCGGCATCGTCGCCGCGGTGGCGATGCTGGGCGGTGGCGACTCCGCGACGGAGGCAGCCAGCACCCCGACCGCCTCCGCGCCGCAGGAGACCGCCTCCGCGGCCGCGCAGCCCAAGCCGTACGATCCGGCGACCGGCACGTGCGGCTACGTCGCCGACACGGCGGGCGGACAGGTCAAGGACGTCGGCATGCCGCCGGCGGAGGTGAAGCTCAAGCCGGCCACCAAGACGATGACGCTGGAGACCAATCTCGGCGACATCGTGGTGACGCTGGACAACGCCAAGGCGCCGTGCACCGTCAACTCGCTGGACCACCTGGCGAGCAAGAACTTCTACGACGGCAGCAAGTGCCACCGGCTCGGCAACGACAAGTTCCCGATGCTGCAGTGCGGCGACCCGAAGGCCAAGGCCGACGGCAAGGCCCAGGGCGACGGCTCGGGCGGGCCCGGCTACGTGATGGTCGAGGAGAACCTGGAGGGCGCCACCTACAAGCGCGGCGTGATGGCGATGGCCAAGACGCAGGCGCCGGGCTCGACGGGGAGCCAGTTCTTCCTCGTGTACGGCGACATCGGTCTCACCCCCGATTACACACCGGTGGGTACGATCACGAAGGGGCTCGACATCCTGGACAAGGTGAACAAGGCGGGCGTCATCGGCGATTCGGGTGATGGGACCGGAGCTCCCAAGGAAACCGTCGAAATCAAAGACGTGACAATCAGTGGCAAGAGCTGACGTAATACAAACTAGGGACGAAGAGTCCCGAAGGGTCTGATGGAAAGTGCGGGAGGACACGGTGAGCACCGACCCGTGGGGCCGGGTAGACGACGACGGCACCGTCTACGTGCGTACGGCTGAGGGAGAGCGGGCCGTCGGGTCCTGGCAGGCCGGCGAGCCCGAAGAGGCACTGGCCTACTTCCATCGCAAGTACGACGAACTGGCCGGCCAGGTCCAGCTCCTGGAGCAGCGCGTGCGCGGCACCGACCTGGCTCCGGCGCAGGCCGAGGCCAGCATCGTCAAGCTGCGTGAGGCGGTCTCCGACGCGCACGCCGTCGGCGACCTGGGCGCGCTGACGGCCCGCCTCGACACCCTCTCGGAGCTGGTCGCCCAGCGCCGCGAGGAGGTCAAGGCGGCGCGTGAGCAGGCCCGGGTCGAGGCCAGGGGCGTCAAGGAGCGGATCGTCGCCGAGGCCGAGCGCATCGCCGACGAGACCACTCACTGGAAGTCCGGCGGCGAGCGGCTGCGCCAGCTCGTCGAGGAGTGGAAGGCCGCCGACCGCATCGACCGGGTCACCGAGGCGCAGCTGTGGAAGCGGCTCTCGGCCGCCCGCACGGCCTTCGCCAAGCGGCGCAAGCAGTACTTCGCCGGGCTCGACGAGCAGCGTGAGGGCGTGCGCGCCGCCAAGGAGGCCATCGTGGCCGAGGCGGAGGCGATCGCCGGCTCGACCGACTGGGGCGAGACCGCGGCCGTCTACCGCGACCTGATGCAGCGCTGGAAGAGCGCCGGCCGCGCCTCCCGCGAGGTCGAGGACGAGCTGTGGGCGCGCTTCAAGGGCGCCCAGGACCAGTTCTTCCAGGCGCGTTCGGCCGTCTTCGCCGAGCGTGACGCCTCGCTGGCCGCCAACGCGGAGGTGAAGCAGGAGCTGCTGATCGAGGCCGAGAAGCTGCTCCCGGTCACCGACGTGCGCGCGGCCCGGGCGGCGCTGCGCAACCTGCTGGAGCGCTGGGAGGCCGCCGGCCCGGTGCCGCGCGAGCAGCGCGACCGGCTGGAGGGCGGGCTGCGCAAGGTCGACGACGCCGTGCGCAAGGCCGAGGACGCCGAGTGGAAGCGCTCCAACCCCGAGGCCCGCGCCCGCGCGCAGAGCACGGTCGACCAGCTCCGCACCTCGATCGAGCAGCTGGAGAAGCGGCTGGCCAAGGCCCAGGCCAACGGCCGGGCCAAGGACGCCAAGGAGGCCGAGGAGGCGATCATCGCGCGCCGCTCCTGGCTGGAGGAGGCCGAGCGCACGCTGGCCGAGTTCAGCTGACGCGCGTGGACGAGATCCGGTCCGCCGTCCCCGGCGACTATGACGCGATCGCGGCGGTGGTCGACGAGTGGTGGGGGCGGCCGATACTGCCCGTGCTCCCCCGGCTCTTCCTCGACCACTTTCACCGCACGAGCTTCGTCGCCGAGGGGCCGGCCGGGCTGGCCGGCTTCCTCGTCGGCCTCGTCTCGCCGTCGCTGCCCGGCGAGGCGTACATCCACTTCGTCGGCGTCAGCCCGCGCGAGCGGGCGGCCGGCCTGGGCAGGCGCCTGTACGGGCGCTTCTTCGACCTGGCCCGTGAGCACGGCTGCCACGTGGTCAGGGCGATCACCTCCCCCGTCAACACGGCGTCGATCGCCTTCCACCGGCGTCTGGGATTCGAGGTGAGCCCGCCGGTGCCCGGCTACAACGGCCCCGGTAACGACCTGGTCACGTTCTCCCGGCAGCTCTGAGACCTATGCTGGCCGTCATGGATCCCGTGACGGCCGCGCGCACCCTCGTCGAGGAGCTCTTTCCCGGCGCCCTGTACGCCTTCCTCGGCGGCAGCTCGGTGACCGGGCGGCGCACGCCCACCTCCGACCTCGACGTCGTCGTGGTGATCGACGGCCTGGCCCGGCCGGTGAAGGAGTCGCGCCGGTGGCGGGAGTGGCCGGTGGAGCTGCTCGTGCACAGCCGCACCAGCCTGCTCGCCTTCGTCGAGCAGGACGTCGCGCGCGACCGGCCCACGCTGATGCGCCTGTGCGCCGACGGCGTCCTGCTCGTGGACCGCTCGGACGGCCAGGCCGCCGAGCTCCAGCGCGAGCTGCGCGCCCGCCTCGACGCCGGTCCTGGCCCGCTGCCCGCGCCCCGGCTCGACCGGGCCCGCTACGTGCTGTCGGACCTGCTGGACGACCTGGCGGGCGGCGGCGACCCCGGCGAGCGCGCCTTCACCTCCTGGCACGTCGTCGAGGAGACCGCCCGGCTGGCACTGTCGCTGGCGGGCCGCTGGCACGGCGACGGCAAGTGGCTGCTGCGCGAGCTGCGCGCCCAGGACCCCGAGCTGGCCGCCGAGCTGCTGGCCGCCCGCGACGACCCGGCCCGGCTGGCCGCCGCCGCGACCGGCGTCCTCGACCGCGCCGGCGGCCGCCTGTGGGAGGGCCACCGCATCGAGGCCGACCCGTTCCACCAGCCGCTGCGCCACGTGCCGTCCTCCGGCCTGTCCGGCGGCACCGCGCAGACGCCCGGCATGCGGCGGCTGGCCGCGATCAGCGACGGCACGACCGGGTCACGGCGGCTGTGGATGGGCCAGACGCACGTCTCCCCCGCCACCCGCTCGGCCGACCACCACCACGGCGCCTCGGAGACCGCCATCTACGTGGTCAGCGGCACCCCGTCGTTCGTCTTCCTGGAGGACGGTCGCGAGCGGCGCGTCGACACCGGGCCCGGCGACTACGTCTTCGTGCCCCCGTACGTGCCGCACCGCGAGGAGAACCCCGACCCGTCGCGGGAGGCCGTCGTCGTCATCGCGCGCAGCACCCAGGAGGCGATCGTCGTCAACCTGCCCGACCTGCGGCCCCGCTAGCTGCCCGCGCCGCTCACCCGGTAGACGTCGAAGACGCCCTGGATGCTCCTGACGGCCTTGAGCACGTGGCCCAGGTGCTTGGGATCGCCCATCTCGAAGGTGAACTTGCTGACCGCCACCCGGTCGCGCGAGGTGGTGACGGAGGCGCTGAGGATGTTGACGTGCTGGTCGGACAGCGTACGGGTGACGTCGGACAGCAGGCGCGGCCGGTCGAGCGCCTCCACCTGGATCGCCACCAGGAACACGCTGTCGTCGCCCGGCGACCAGCTCACCTCGACCAGCCGGTCGGGCTGAGTGCGCAGCTGCTGGACGTTGGTGCAGTCGGCGCGGTGCACCGAGACGCCGTGGCCGCGGGTGACGAACCCGACGATCTCGTCACCGGGCACCGGCGTGCAGCACTTGGACAGCCGCACCCACACGTCGGCGTCGCCCGCCACGACCACGCCGGCCCCGCCGCCCCTGGGACGGCCGCGCAGGCGCGTGGGCAGCGACGTCTCGGCGATGTCCTCCTCGGCGCTCTCCACCCCGCCGATGGACGCCACGAGCTTCTGCACGACCGTCTGCGCGGCCGTGTGGCCCTCGCCCACGGCCGCGTACAGGGCCGAGACGTCCGGGTAGCGCAGGTCGCGGGCCAGGGCCAGCAGCGCCTCGCCGGACATCAGCCGCTGCAGCGGCAGGCCCTGCTTGCGCATCGCCCGCCCGATGGCCTCCTTGCCCGCCTCGATCGCGGTCTCGCGGCGCTCCTTGGAAAACCACTGCCGGATCTTGTTACGGGCGCGGCCGGACTTGACGAACTTGAGCCAGTCGCGCGACGGCCCGGCGTCGGGCGACTTGGAGGTGAAGATCTCGACGGTGTCGCCGTTGCCCAGCCGCGACTCCAGCGGCACCAGCCGGCCGTTGACCCGGGCGCCGATGCACCGGTGGCCCACCTCGGTGTGCACGGCGTAGGCGAAGTCGACCGGCGTGCCCCCTTCGGGCAGCGGGATGACCTGGCCCTTGGGGGTGAAGACGTAGACCTCCGACACCGACAGGTCGAAGCGCAGCGACTCCAGGAACTCGCCCGGGTCGGCGGTCTCCTTCTGCCAGTCGAGGAGCTGGCGCAGCCAGGCCATGTCGCTGCCCGGCTTGACCTTGCCGGCGGGTCCGGGGCCGCCGACCTCCTCCTTGTACTTCCAGTGCGCGGCCACGCCGTATTCGGCCCTGTGGTGCATGCCGTGGGTGCGGATCTGCAGCTCCACCGGCTTGCCCTCGGGACCGATCACCGTCGTGTGTAGCGACTGGTACATGTTGAACTTGGGCATCGCGATGTAGTCCTTGAACCGGCCAGGGACCGGGTTCCAGCGCGCGTGGATCGTTCCGAGCGCCGCATAGCAGTCGCGCACGCTGTCGACGAGGACCCGGATGCCCACCAGGTCGTAGATGTCGTCGAAGGCCACGTCGCGGGCGATCATCT
This sequence comes from Nonomuraea ceibae, assembly GCF_019396325.1. Taxonomy (GTDB): domain Bacteria; phylum Actinomycetota; class Actinomycetes; order Streptosporangiales; family Streptosporangiaceae; genus Nonomuraea; species Nonomuraea ceibae. Next base: position 117,401 of record NZ_JAHKRO010000008.1, on the reverse strand, counting down.
TCTGGTAGACCGAGTAGTAGTGCTTCGGCCGGCCCTTGACCACGGCGCGGATCTTGGCGTCGCGCAGGTCGCCGGAGACCTTCTCGATGACCTCCTGCAGGAACAGGTCGCGACGCGGCGCCCGCTCCGACACCATGCGCGCGATCTCGTCGTAGCGCTTGGGGTAGAGCATGGCGAACGCCAGGTCCTCCAGCTCCCACTTGATCGTGTTCATGCCCAGGCGGTGGGCCAGCGGGGCGAAGATCTCCAGGGTCTCGCGGGACTTCTGGTGGCGCTTGTGCTCGGGCAGGTAGCGCATCGTGCGCATGTTGTGGAGCCGGTCGGCCAGCTTGATGATGAGCACCCGGATGTCGCGCGACATGGCGACGACCATCTTGCGCACGGTCTCGGCCTGGGCGGCGTCACCGAACTTGACCTTGTCGAGCTTGGTGACGCCGTCGACCAGCGAGCCGATCGTGTCGCCGAAGTCGCCGCGCAGCTCGTCCAGGCTGTAGGCGGTGTCCTCGACCGTGTCGTGCAGCAGGGCGGCGCAGAGCGTCTCGTCGTCGGTGCCGAGCTCGGCCAGGATCGTCGCCACGGCCAGCGGGTGCGTGATGTACGGGTCGCCGCTCTTGCGCTTCTGATCGCGGTGGTGATAGGCGGCCACGTCGTAGGCGCGCTCGATCAGCCGCAGGTCGGCCTTGGGATGGGTGGCGCGGACGGTCCGGAACAGCGGCTCCAGCACCGGGTTCATGCCACCACCCCCAAATCGCCGTCGACGTGCCGCGGGCGCGCCGGGCACGGTCTCGGCGCTGCCTGCGTCCGCTACGTCGGGCGCGACCACATCACGGGGCACTCAGACTCCTCACTTTCGAGTCCAGGTCCCCCAGTGTATCCAGGCGGCGAACCTGGGCCGCCGCGGGTCCTGCTCAGACGATCACCAGGGCGTGGGTCTCCACCCCCGTCAGGCGCTCGCGCCCCTTGAGGAAGGCGAGCTCCATGAGGACGGCCACGCCGACGACCTCGGCTCCGGCCCTGCGCACCAGCTCGACCGTCGCCTCCGCCGTGCCGCCGGTGGCCAGCACGTCGTCGACGATGAGGACGCGGTCGCCGGGCTGGAACGCGTCGGCGTGCACCTCGATGGTCGCGGAACCGTACTCCAGATCGTAGGACGCCTCCAGCGTGGCGGCAGGCAGTTTGCCCTTCTTCCTGACCGGCACGAATCCCGCGGCGGCCCGGTAGGCGACCGGGGCGGCCAGGATGAAGCCGCGCGCCTCGATGCCGACGATCTTGTCGACCTCGTGCAGCCCCGCCAGCTCGTCCACCACGGCCGCGAACGCCACCGGGTCGTCCAGCAGCGGGGTGATGTCCTTGAACAGCACCCCGGGCTGCGGATAGTCGGGGATGTCCCGGATGCGCTCCAGGATCATCGTGCTCAGCTCGGTCTTCACGTCACTCCTCGGGGGCTGTCCACGCTTGCGGGCTCCATGATGGCCCATGACGGGCGGTAATCCGACCAGCGCCCCCGGAGCCCACCCGCGGCCCCGCGAGCGCTCAGGGGGCGTTCAGACGCACTCACGGGGGCGTTCAGACGCGCGGACGCCCCCGCCCGGTCGCATGGGCGGGGGCGTCGGCGAAGCGGTCAGCCCTTGGCCGTGGCCGCGCTCCTGGAGCCCTTCGACCCCTTGGCGCCCTTGCCGCCCCCGGTGGAGGCCAGCCGGCGGGCGATGGCCTGGTAGCGCGGCTCCCGCTCCTTGAGCGTCACCAGCAGCGGCGTGGCCACGCAGATCGAGGAGTAGGTGCCGACGATCATGCCGACGAACAGGGCCAGCGACAGGTCCTTCAGCGTGCCCGCGCCCAGCACCGTGGTGCCGATGAACAGGATCGCCGCCACCGGCAGGATCGCCACCAGCGAGGTGTTGAGCGAGCGGATCAGCGTGTGGTTCAGGGCGTCGTTGGCCGCCATCGAGTAGGTCTGCTTCGACGTCGCGCCCAGCTTGGCCGTGACCTCCTTGATCATGTCGAACACCACGACCGCGTCGTACAGCGAGTAGCCGAGGATCGTCAGGAAGCCCAGCAGCGTCGCCGGCGTGACCTCGAAGCCCGACCAGGCGTAGATGCCGGCCGTGATGACCAGGTCGTGGATGAGCGCGACGATCGCCGCCAGCGCCATCTTCGGCTCGAACGCCATCGACAGGTACAGGATGATCGCCACCATGAAGACGGCCAGGCCCCACCAGGCCTTGGTGGACACCTCACCGCCCCACGAGGCGCCGATCGACTGGATGTTGACGTCGTCGACCGTGACGCCGTACTCCTTGGCGATGACGCTCTGCAGCTCGAGGGTCTTGCTCTCGGGCAGCGTCTCGGTCGTGACCCGGTAGCGCTCGCCGGCCGTCTGCACGATCGGCTGGTGCACGCCCTCGTCCAGGAACGTCTCGCGGACCTGCTCGATGCCGACCGTCGTCTTCGGCTGCCAGGAGAAGACCGATCCGCCCTTGAACTCGACGCCCAGGTTGAGCCCGTTGATCAGCAGACCGGCGATGGAGATCGCCAGCAGGATGCCCGACAGGCTGTACCACAGCCGCCACTTGCCGACGAAGTCGACGTCGATCTCGCCCCGATAGAGGCGACGCCCCAGTCCCATCTCAGGCCTCCTGCGGGGTGGTCTTGTGGCCGGAGCCGGTGGAGGAGTCGAGGCTCATGCGCTCGGCGTCCAGACCGGACAGCGGGTGCCCCTTGGCGAAGAACTTCACCCTCGCCAGCAACGCGATGAACGGCTTCGTGAACATGAACACCACCACGATGTCGATCAGCGTGGTCAGGCCCATCGCGAACGCGAATCCCGCCACACCGCCGACCGCCAGCAGGTAGAGCACCACCGCGGCGATGAACATGACGGCGTCGGCGATCAGGATCGTGCGCCTCGCGCGGACCCAGGCCACCTCGACGGCCGCGCGCAGCGACCGCCTGCCTTCCTTCATCTCGTCACGGATGCGTTCGAAGTACACGATGAAGGAGTCGGCCGTGATGCCGATCGAGACCACCAGGCCGATGATGTGCGGCAGCGACAGCCGGAAGCCGGCGTTGTGGCCGAGCACGACGACCGCGGTGTAGGTGAGGATCGAGGCCACCACGAGGCTCAGCACGGCGACGATGCCCAGGCCGCGGTAGTAGAGGAGGCAGTAGACGACGACCAGCGCCAGGCCGATGATGCCGGAGACGAGGCCGCCTTCGAGCTGGTCCTGGCCCAGCGTCGAGGAGACGGTGTCGATGGAGCTGCGCTCGAACTTCAGCGGGAGCGCGCCGTACTTGAGCTGCTCGGCCAGCTCACCGGCGCTCTGCTGATCGAAGCCGCCGGTGATCTCGGCGCGTCCGCCGGGAATCGGGCTGATGATGTTGGGGGCGGTGATGACCACGCCGTCGAGGACGACCGCGACCTTGTTGCGCGGCTCCTGGGAGTTAAAGGCGGCCGAGGTGAGCTTGCTCCACTCCGTCGCGCCCTTGCTCTTGAAGTCGAGCTGGACGACCCACTCGGTGCTGCCCTGCTGGACGCCGGAGGTCGCGGTGTCGATGTCGGTGCCGACGACCTTGGCGACGTCGAGAATGTACTTGAAGCTGCCGTCCGACTCACAGGCGGCGTACTGCTTGTTCGGGTCGTCCTGGACGCCCTGGCCCCGGTTCTTCGGGTCGGTGCAGTCGAGCGCGTGGAACTGCTTGAGCACCGCCGGGTCGACGCCATCGGTGTTGATGCCGGCGTTGGGGTCCTGAGAGGGCTCCGGGGTCGGCGTCGCGGCCTTCTGGTCGCCCTTCTGGTCACCCTTTTGGTCGCCTTGCTTGTCACCCTGCTTGTCGTCGCCCTGACGGTCGTCGCCCTGTCTCGCCGTCTGCGACGGGCTCGGGACGGGCGAGGTCAGCGCCGACGACAGGGCCTTGCCCGTCGGGGACGCGCTGGGCTGGTTGCCGCCCGGCGAGCGCGAGGGCATCGACCGGGGCTGCACCGTGGTGGTCGGGGTGGCGTCGGGGGAGGCGTCCGGCGAGGCCGGGGTGGCGTCGGGCGACGCGTCGGGGGAGGCGCCGGGCGAGGAGGAGACGCCCGGCGACGCGGAGCCGCTGGGCGTCGGGGCCTCGGTGGCGAGCTGCTCCTGGCCGAGCTGCGTCATCTCCATCCAGAGCACCTGCCGGAACCGCAGCTCCGCGGTGGTGGCGACCAGCTTGATGGCCTCGCTCTGCCCGACGCCCGGGATCGAGATGATGATGTTGTCGCCGGACTTGGCGACCTCTGCGTCGGAGATGCCGGTGCCGTTGACCCGGTCGCGGATGATGTTGACCGCGCGGTCAAGGATCTCCTCAGGCGGAGCCGCACCGGTCTGGGTGACGGGTGACAGCGTCACCGTCGTGCCGCCGGCGAGGTCGAGTCCCAGCTTGGGCGTGTACGCCTTCTGCAAGAACATCGTCCCGGCCAGGGCGAGGATGAGCGCCAGGAGCAGCAGGAGCGTGCGCCCCGGCTTGCTGTGGCTGCTGGTCGGTCGGGCCACTGGTCGTCAGTTCTTTCGGATAGGGGTTGGTGGCTGAGCCTTCTCAGGACTTCTTGGAGTCCTCACCGTCGGCGGTGCCGCTCTCACCGGTGACGGTGTCATCGCTCTCATCCGCGGCGGGCTCGTCGGCCACCGGCTCACCCGGCGTCACGACGCGGCCGATGGCGGCCTTGACCCAGCGGGTCTCGATGCCGGGGGCCACCTCAAGGACGACGTCCTCGTTGTCCACCACGACGACCGTGGCGAACAGGCCGGTGGTCGTCATCACGCGGGTGCCGGGCGTCAAGGAGTTCTGCATCTTGATCGCCTCCTGCTGGCGCTTGCGCTGCGGGCGGATCAGCAGGAAGTAGAACACCACCACCAGAAGGATCAGCGGCAGGATGCTTCCGAGTTGTCCCATGTCCATCAGGGGCGACCTTCCATCTCGTACAAAGAAGTTTGACACCGGCCTCGCGCCGGAAATTCCGTGCGTTGCTTCGGGCCGCGCCGCTCAGCCCGTCAGCCTACACAGCCAGCCAAGCCACGGAGTGTAGGCGGTTGTTGCGAAACGCGGCAACGAAGCAGCGTTTCGGCGCGCGGGGAAGTTCCCAATTTGAAACGGTTGCAACCGTTCTGTAATCAGTCGAGAGATGTCGCTCCGAATGCATGTGGTGGGGGGGTCATGCCTAGGTGCGTCCAGGCGGCGGCGGTGGCCACCCGGCCGCGCGGCGTGCGCGCGAGCAGCCCCTGGCGCACCAGGAACGGCTCGGCCACCACCTCCACGGTCTCCGGCTCCTCGCCCACGGCCACGGCCAGCGTCGACAGCCCGACGGGCCCGCCGCCGAACTTGCGCAGCAGCGCGCCCAGCACCGCCCGGTCGAGCCGGTCGAGCCCTTCGGCATCGACTTCGTAAAGATTGAGCGCCGCCGCCGCGATCTCCCGGTCGATGACCCCGCCGGCGCGCACGTCGGCGAAGTCGCGCACCCGGCGCAGCAGCCGGTTGGCGATGCGGGGCGTGCCGCGCGAGCGGCCGGCGATCTCGCGGGCGCCCTCCTCCGGCAGGTCGACGCCCAGCAGCCCGGCCGAGCGGTGCAGCACCAGCTCCAGCTCCTCGGGCTCGTAGAAGTCCATGTGCGCGGTGAAGCCGAACCTGTCACGCAGCGGCGCGGGCAGCAGCCCCGCCCGGGTCGTGGCGCCGACCAGCGTGAACGGCGCGATCTCCAGCGGGATCGCGGTCGCGCCCGGCCCCTTGCCGACCACGATGTCGACCCGGAAGTCCTCCATCGCCAGGTAGAGCATCTCCTCGGCGGGCCTGGCCATCCGGTGGATCTCGTCGATGAACAGCACCTCGCCCTCGGCCAGCGTCGACAGGATCGCCGCCAGGTCGCCGGCCCGCTCCAGCGCCGGGCCCGAGGTGATGCGCAGCGGGGCGCCCAGCTCCGCCGCGATGATCATGGCGAGCGTCGTCTTGCCGAGCCCCGGCGAGCCGCTCATCAGCACGTGGTCGGGCGGGCGCTGCCGGCGCAGCGCGCTCTCCAGCACCAGCGACAGCTGCTCCCTGACCCGGGACTGGCCGATGAACTCCGCCAGCCGCTTGGGCCGCAGCGCGGCCTCGATCTGCAGCTCGTCGCCGCCGGCGTCGGGCGACACCAGCTCCCGTTCGAAACTCACGTCTCACCCGCCTCCCGCGTCGCCCTCCAGCATCCCACCGCGCCGGGACCGCCCGCGCCACCGGGCTTCATCGCACGCTCAGCGCGCGCAGCGCCGACTTGAGCAGCGCGGCCACCTGCGGGGTGCGCCCGGCGGCCACCTCGGCGTCGGCCTCGGGCTCCACCGCGGCCACGGCCTCGTCGGCGTCGCGCGCCGAATAGCCCAGCCCGACCAGGCCCGAGTGCACCTGGTCGCGCCACAGCGCCACGCGCCGCTCGCCGCGGATCGCCGCGTTGACGGCCTCCTCCGGGGTGCCGAGGCGGTCCTTGAGCTCCAGCACGATCCGCTGCGCGCCCTTCTGCCCGATGCCCGGGACCTGCGTGAGCGCCTTGAGATCGGCGGCGGCCACGGCGACCCGCAGCGCGTTGGGCGTGTGGACGGCGAGCATCGCCAGCGCCAGCTTGGGCCCGACGCCGCTGGCCGTCTGCAGCAGCTCGAACACGGCCCGCTCGTCGTCGGTCGCGAACCCGTACAGCGTCAGCGACTCCTCGCGCACCACCAGCGAGGTGGCCAGCCGGGCCTCCTCGCCCAGACGGAGCGTGGCAAGCGTGCCGGGGGTGCAGTGGGTCAGGATGCCGACGCCGCCGACCTCGATGACCGCCCCGTCGGGAGCGATCGCGGCCACCCGGCCGGCCACCGACGCGATCACGACGCGCTCCCCTCGCCACGCCCACCGGACCGCCGCGCCACGACGGGCTGTTCGGACTGATTCGGCTGTACGGATTGTCCAGGCTGTACGGGTTGTCCTGGCTGCACGTGCTTCCCGGGCTCTACGGGTTGGCCCGGCTGCACGGGTGGGCGGGACTGCCGGGGCGCGGCGGACTCTGGTGTCGGGGCGGGCTCCCGCGTCGGGGCGGACTGCCGGGGCCGTACGGGCTGCCGTGCCGGGGCGGGCTGGGCGGTGGTGCGGCGGCGGGCGGTGGCCAGGGCCTCGGCCAGGCGATGCTGCGGGCCGCCGCGCCACACGTGGCAGATGGCCAGCGCCAGCGCGTCGGCCGCGTCGGCGGGCTTGGGCATCTCCTTGAGGCGCAGCAGCCGCGTCACCATGGCGCCGATCTGCTTCTTGTCGGCCGTGCCGCTCCCGGTGATGGCGGCCTTGACCTCGGAGGGCGTGTGCAGCGCCACCGGGAGGCCGCGCCGGGCGGCGCACAGCACCGCGATGCCGGCGGCCTGGGCGGTGCCCATCACGGTGCGCACGTTGTGCTGGCTGAAGACGCGCTCCACGGCGACCGCGTCGGGGCGTACGTCGTCGAGCCAGCTCTCGATCCCCGCCTCGATGCCCACCAGGCGTGCGCCCAGCTCCTCGTCGGCGCCCGTGCGGATCACCCCGACGGCGACCAGCCCGAGCGGCGCGCCGGGGCGGCCCTCGACGGCCCCGATGCCGCACCGGGTCAGCCCCGGATCGACGCCCAACACCCGCACCGGTCTGCCTCCCGTTCGCCGAACACCTGTTCGGCACGAGACTCTACCCCGGCGGGCCCGGTCGCGCACCGGGAAACGCCCGCCGGAAGCACCCGGTCCACCGAACTGGCGTCCGCCCGTGGCCATCGGGAGTGGCCCGCCGTGGCCCATCGGGGGGTGGCCCGGCCAGTCAGTCGGGGCCCCGGGGGCTGATCGACTGACCCGCCGTGGCCCCCGGGGCCGGTCGAGGCCCCCGGGGGCCGGTCGAGTGGCCCGCCGTGGCCTATCGGGGCCGCCGGGGGTTCATCGGGTCCGCCAGGCCGCTCGGGTGGGCGAGCCCCTCAGGATGGGGCGAACTCCCCTCCGGGCGGGCAAACCCCTCCGGGAGTGCGGGCCCCTCCGGGATGGCAACCCCTCGGGGTGGGCGAGCCCGGCGAGGTGGGCGGGTTAGAAGTAGTCCAGCATGTACGGCTTGGCGGCGAAGACGGTGTCGAGCACCTCGTCGTGGCGTTCGTCGCCGGACATCAGGCCGCTGCGGCGCAGCGTGGCGGCCGGGACGCCGGAGTAGAGGGCGGACAGGGCGTTGATCCCGAGCAGCGGGACGCCGTCCCCGGGGTCGCGGTCGAGCCGGGTGGCCGCGCCGGAGCCGCCGGAGAACTCCAGCCGCCAGACGCCGGAGTTGGCCGGGCGCAGCGGGTCGTCCACCCGCACCACGGCGGCCGCCGACACGCCCGCCGGATAGCCCCTTCGCTCGATCGCGGCGGCCAGGTCGAGCACCCGGAACATCCACCGGGTCTGCTCGACCGTCTCCTTGCCGCGCTCGCGCAGCAGCCACAGCACCGGGTCGTCGGGGGCGACGGTGGCGACCACCCGTTTGGCGATCGAGGAGGCGGTGCCCACCAGCGACCACAGCGCGGCGGCGGTGTCGGCGGAGCCCGCCACCAGGTTGTCGACCTCCATGTCGCCGCCGCTCCAGCGGTAGACGAGGAAGCCGTCGGCGGCCAGGTAGAGGAAGTCGTCCTCCTCGGCGAGCCACTGCCGCCAGATCGTCTCGTCCCAGGAGATGGGGCCGCTGGAGCGGGCGGCGCCGTGCACCCGGTGCAGGACCGAGATCACCTCGGCCGCGTCGTCGGGGCCCATGCGGCGCAGCTTGACCTGCTGCGACGGCGCGAGGACGCGCAGATCCTCGGCGCGCAGCGTCACGATGTGCCGCGCCCCGGCGTGCTCGAAGCCGAGCTTGCGGTAGATCGGCGTCGTGGCCGGGTAGAGGGCGGCCACGGCGTCGCCGAGCGTGACGGCGCGGTCCAGGGCCGCGCGCATGATCATGGTGCCCAGGCCGCGGCCCCGGTCCTCCGGGCTGACCGTGACGCTGGCGACCCCCGCCAGTGACTGCGGCCTGCCGTGCCACCACTGGGTGAACGGTCTCAGCCGGGTGGTGGCGGTCAGCCGGTCGCCGTCGAAGGCGCCGAGGTAGCGGCCTTCGGGCAGGCCGGGCAGCACGGTCGCGCGCCAGCTCCGCACGTCGGCGGCGGACAGCAGCCCGAAGGAGCGCTTACGGATGTCGAGGGCGGCGTCCAGGTCGTCGGCCGTCAGGTCACGGATCTCCACAGTGCCCCAACCTACGCAGCCGGGGCACTCCCCCGCGAACGGGTTTCGCGGCCGGTGGTGACGGCCAGCCGGTCCAGGTAGAGCAGTTGCGCGGCGACGGCGGCGGCCAGCATGAGCACGACGACGACCAGCGGGGTGGCGAGCCCGGCCGGGGCCGGTCCGCCGGCGAACTGGGACAGCGCCATCGCCTGGACGGCCGGGGCGGTGGCCAGGGCCGGGTCCTGGACCGCCAGGAGGGGCCACAGCAGGTCCTGGGCGTTCACGAACGTGACGGCCAGCACCAGGATGCCCGCCATGGGCAGCGAGGGCAGCAGGACGCCGCTGAGGAAGTCGCGCTCGTTCGCGGCGGCCAGGCCCTTGCACAGCAGCGTCAGCACGAGCAGCGCGGGCACGCTGACGAGCAGCGGCGGGATCAGCGCGACGAACGTGTCGATGAGGCCGAGGCCGCGCAGGGTGTTCCAGTTGGCGATGCTGAGTGGGCCGTCGCCGACGAACAGCCACGGCGCGAACGGCAGCAGCAGCCACTCGCTGCCCCGGCCGAGCGGCCGCAGCCCGCCGATGCCGAGCGCGGCCAGGTACGCCACGCCGACCGACACCACGGCGCCCACCAGGGCGGGGACCCAGGTGTTGAGGTGCGTGCGCAGCCCCGGCGGCAGGCCGCGCTCCTCCCCGGGCTCGAACAGCGCCGCCACCCACGGCCAGGTCAGCCAGAGCGTCACGGCGGTGACGACGACCAGCGCCGCCACGCCCACGGCCACCGCCGCGGGCGACGCCCGCCGCTCCCCCGCCCCGGGCCCGGAAGCCTCGGCGCCGTACGGGAACGGGCCGCCACCGGGAGCGGAAGGCCCACCGGGAAAGCCGTCGCGGGGAGCTGAAGGCCCACCGGGGAAACCGCCGCCGGGAGCGGACGCGCCACCGCCCGGCGTGAAGAACCCGCCCCCGGCCGCGTGCCCTGCGGGGGCGGAGGCGCCCCCCTGACCGGCGCCGGGCGCGTATCCGGCGGAGGGGGCGCTGCCCGGCCCGGTGCCAGGCGCGTGCCCGGCGGCCGCTGGGGTGTCCCCCGGGCGGGGGCCGGGTGCGTACGCGGAGGGCGGGACGGTGCTCGGGATCTTCCCGAGCCCGAGCCCCTGCCCGGCGGCGGCCGAGGCGGGGATCAGGGGGCGGCGGGGGGTGAGGGTGATGCGCAGGCCGCTCGCGGCGGCGATGACGGCGGCGACGACGCCCAGGACGGCGAGCAGGACGCCCAGGACGGTCGCGACGGAGGCGCCGAGGCCGAGCCGGATGGTCTTGAAGGCGAAGGTGTGCTGCAGCAGTGCGAGCGTCTGGGTCGAGTCGAGCGGCCCGCCCTGCGTGAGGGTGAGGCTCATCGTGAACGTCTGGAGCCCGGCGGCGACGGCGGCGAGCGCGACCAGGGCGCCGACGGCGAGCATCGAGCGGGTCACGGTCCCGCCGCGCAGCGCGGGCAGGAACGCCATCACGGCGAGCGCGCACACGACGCCGAACATGGCCGCCGCGAAGATCAGCCGGAAGGCCCCGGGGGCGGTGTCCGGCCGGGACAGCTCGCGGGCCACGGCGGTCAGGCCGCCGGTGCGCGGGTCGAGGCCACGCAGCCAGGAGGCGGCCACGGCCGTCGGCGAGAACGTCACGAGGGCTAGCGACAGCGCGACGCGCCCGGCGCGCCGGGGCCAGGTGCCGGCCCGGTCCAGGGCGAGCGCCAGCAGCGGGGCGACCACGAGCGCCACGAGGAGCGGCATGAGCGTGATCGACAGGGTGAAGCCCAGGGCCGGCCAGAACGGGCCTTCGGCGTCGAAGGCCGTGCCGTAGTTGTCCAGTCCGACGAACGTGCTGGGCCCGGTGAGCCCGCCCCTCTCGAAGCTGAAGGCGATCGTCTGCACGGTGGGCAGGACCAGCGTGATCAGCATGCCGATGACGGCGGGCATGAGGAGCAGCCAGCCCAGTGCGCGCGGCGGGGGTTCGGTGGCGGTGCGGGAGGTCACGACGCCCGACCTTACGCCGACTCGCGGCGGCGCGGCTACGCGACGGGCGAATGTCACAGCGCCCGCCGGCCCCCGCGCGGGGCGGGGGCGCGCGTCAGGCGTCGAGCTTCTCCATGACCTCGTCGGAGACGTCGAAGTTGGCGAAGACGTTCTGCACGTCGTCGCTGTCCTCCAGCGCCTCGATGAGGCGGAAGACCTTCTTGGCGCCCTCCTCGTCGAGGGGCACGCTCATCGTCGGCAGGAAGCTCGACTCGGCCGAGTCGTAGTCGATCCCGGCCTCCTGGAGCGCCTTGCGTACGGGGACGAGGTCACCGGCCTCGGAGACGACCTCGAAGGAGTCGCCGAGGTCGTTGACCTCCTCGGCGCCCGCCTCCAGCACGGCCATGAGGACGGTGTCCTCGTCGAGGCCGTTCTTGGGGACGAGCACGACGCCCTTGCGGTTGAACATGTAGGACACCGAGCCGGGGTCGGCCAGGGAGCCGCCGTTGCGGGTGAGCGCGACGCGCACCTCGGAGGCGGCGCGGTTGCGGTTGTCGGTGAGGCACTCGATGAGCACCGCGACGCCGCCGGGCGCGTAGCCCTCGTACATGATGGTCTGCCAGTCGGCGCCGCCCGCCTCCAGGCCGCCGCCGCGCTTGCGGGCCCGTTCGATGTTGTCGTTGGGCACCGAGTTCTTCTTCGCCTTGAAGATGGCGTCGAAGAGCGTCGGGTTGGCGTCCGGGTCAGGGCCGCCGGTCCTGGCCGCCACCTCGATGTTCTTGATGAGCTTGGCGAACAGCTTGCCGCGCTTGGCGTCGAGTGCGGCCTTCTTGTGCTTCGTCGTCGCCCATTTGGAGTGGCCGGACATCGGCTACTAGTCCCTCACTGTCGATACAACCATGTCTACGAAATACCGGTGCACGCGCGTGTCACCCGTGAGCTCCGGGTGGAACGAGGTCGCGAGCAGCGATCCTTGCCGGACCGCGACGATCCTATCCCCAGGCTCGGCCCTGCCCAGCACTGTGACGCCCGATCCGACGGATTCGACCCACGGCGCGCGGATGAAGATGGCGTGCACGGGCTCGCCCGCGAAGTCGAGATCGGCCTCGAAGGAGTCGACCTGGCGGCCGAAGGCGTTGCGGCGCACGACCATGTCGATGCCGCCGAACGTCTGCTGACCGGCGATGCCGTCCTCGATGCGGTCGGCCAGCATGATCATGCCGGCGCAGGAGCCGTAGGCGGGCATGCCGGACTTGATCCGCAGGCGCAGGGGTTCGAGCAGGTCGAAGGTGTCGGCGAGCTTCCAGATGGTGGTCGACTCGCCGCCGGGGATGACGAGCGCGTCGACGGCGTCGAGCTCGGCGGGCCGGCGCACGGTTGTGGCCGTCGCGCCCGCTTCCCGGAGCATGCGCACGTGCTCGCGCACGTCTCCTTGCAGGGCGAGTACACCGATCGAGGGCACGTTCTTCCTTCCGCCTGATGAGCCGACACCGCTTTCAACGTCACGGGCCCCGGACATCTTCCTACACGACGGCGGGGGCGAGCGCGCCGAGGTGGTGCCTGCGGGTGAACAGCACGGCCATGCCCACGCCGCAGCACAGCGCGCCGAGCAGGTACGGGACGGGCGTGCCGAGGTCCTCGCCGAGCTTGGTGGCGAGGTACGGGGCCAGGGCGCCGCCCATCCAGCGGACGAAGTTGTAGCCGGCGGAGGCGACGGGCCGGGGCGCGTCGGAGACCTCCATGGCCGATTCGGTGAAGACGGTGTTGCAGAGCCCGATCGGGACGCCGGTCAGCACGGTGAAGGCGACGATTCCGGCGTGCTGCCCGGCCGAGGCGGTGACGGCGATGCCGATCTGGCCCACGGCCAGCAGCGCGAGCGCCAGGTGGAGCACGCCGACCGGGCCGAGGCGGCGGCGCAGCGCGGGTGCGCCGAGCACCGAGGCGAGGGCGACGCAGACGCCCCAGCCGAAGAAGACGGCGCCGATGCCGTACGGGCTCATGCCGAGGATGAACGGGGTGAAGGCGAGCACGGTGAAGAAGGCGAAGTTGTAGAACAGCGCGGTGAAGGCGGTGGTGGACAGGCCGCCGTGGGCGAGGGCGCGCAGCGGGGCGCTCAGCCGGGTCCTGGTGGCGGGCGGCGGGGTGGCCTTGAGCAGGGTGAGGATGAGCAGGAACCCGGCGGCCATGAGGGTGGCGGTGCCGAAGAAGGGGGCGCGCCAGTTCCAGTCGCCGAGCAGCGCCCCGGCCAGCGGGCCGAGGGAGATGCCCAGGCCGAGCGCGGCCTCGTACAGGATGACGGCCGATTCGGCGCCGCCGGTGGCGGCGCCGACGATGACGGCCAGGGCGGTGGCGACGAACAGGGCGTTGCCCAGGCCCCAGCCGGCGCGGAAGCCGACGAGCTCGGCGACGCTGCCGGAGGTGCCGGCCAGGGCGGCGAACACGACGACGAGGGTGAGGCCGGCCAGCAGCGTGCGCTTGCCGCCGATGCGGCTGGAGACCCAGCCGGTGACGAGCATGGCGACGGCGGTCACCAGGAAGTAGCTGGTGAACAGCAGCGACACCTGGCTCGGGGTGGCGTCGAGGCCCTGGGCGATGGCGGGCAGGATGGGGTCGACCAGCCCGATGCCCATGAAGGCGACGACCGCGGCGAACGCGGTGGCCCACACGGACATCGGCTGGCGGAGGATTCCGCCGGACAAATGATGCTCCTTACCGATTTTTCCTGCCGAACTTCGCGAGCACCGGGAGGGCGGCGGCGAGCGTGTCGCGTTCGTCGCCGGTGAGCCCGGCCAGCTCCTCCGCGATGGCGGCGATCCTGGCGCGGCGCACGGCGAGCAGGCGCTCGCGGCCCTCGCCGGTGAGCTCGACGGTCCTGACGCGGGCGTCGGCCGGGTCGGCGCCCCGCGCCACGAGACCGGCCTCCTCCAGCCGGTTGATCTGCACGCTCATGGTCGGCAGCTGCACGGCGTGCTCCTCGGCCAGCTCCGTCATGCGGCGCGGGCCGGGCTCCAGCGAGCCGAGCACGGCGTACTGCTGGCTGGTGACCGGCTGGCCCGCGGCGCTGCGCCGCAGGAGCAGCACCAGGTGGCGCAGCACGGTGGAGACCTGTTCGGCGAGCGCGAGTTCGGCGTCCTTCATACTTAGCCAGTCTAAGTTAGCCAAGCTAAGTATTACAAACGAAAGAAGGCGGCACGGAGGCCGCCTTCTTCTCCTTACGGGCGTTCGGTCTCCAGGCGGACCGTCTCCTCGGCGGTCATCGTGCGGCTGCGCAGCGCCGGGTCGAGCGGGCGCAGGTAGGTCTGCTGCACGCCGGGCACCCGGTCCTCGACCACGTACGTGGCCCGCGTGTACGCCTCCGCGCCGGCCTCGCGCACCTGCGGGAGCACCTTGAAGTCGGCGGTGAGCAGGTCGCGCTCGATGCGCGTCAGCACGTAGCCGCGCTGGTTGTTGTAGAACTTCAGGTGCGGGTTGATCTTCAGGAACGGGTGCGCCGCCGGGTCGGAGTCGGCGCCGTCGCCGCCCGTGGAGATCGAGCTGGCCACCAGCTCGGAGCCGACCGACGGGCCGGTCGGGTCGTCGTAGTCGAGCTTGAGGTCGCTGGCCCAGTGCGCGTGCACGTCGCCGGTCAGCACCACCGGGTTGCGCACCCCGGCGTCGATCCAGCCCTGGGTGATGCGCCGGCGCGAGGCCACGTAGCCGTCCCAGGCGTCCTGGCTGGTGATCTTGGCGGGTCCGGCGTTGTTGTCACGCTGGGCGAAGAACACCTGCTGGCCGAGGATGTCCCACTGGGCGCGCGAGTGGCGGAAGCCGTCGAGCAGCCACGCCTCCTGCTCGGCCCCGGTGATCGAGCGGGCCGGGTCGACGGCGGCCGGGCAGTCGCGGTAGCCGTCGCCGCAGCCCTGGTCGTCGCGGTACTGGCGGGTGTCGAGCATGTGGAAGGTGGCCATCCGGCCCCACCGGACGCGCCGGTAGAGCTGCATGTCGATGCCGCGCGGCACGGACCTGCGGCGCAGCGGCATGTTCTCGTAGTAGGCGCGGAAGGCGGCCTCGCGCCGGGACAGGAAGCCCGGCTGCGGGATCTCCGGCTTCTCCGGCACCTCGTCGGCCCAGTTGTTGTCCAGCTCGTGGTCGTCCCACACGACCAGCCACGGCGAGGCGGCGTGCGCGGCCTGCAGGTCGGGGTCGGCCTTGTACTGGGCGTGCCGCTGCCGGTAGCCGGCCAGCGTCTCGGTCTCGGGGCCCTCGTGGTGGCGCACGTTGCCGCCGGGGCTGTTGTACGTCTCCCGCTTGTACTCGTACTGGTAGTCGCCCAGGTGCAGGACGATGTCGGGGCGGTCCTCGGCCATGCGGCGGTAGGAGGTGAAGTAGCCGTGCTCGTACTGGGCGCAGGAGGCGAACGCCATCGTGAGCGCGCCGCCGTACGACAGCGGGTGCGGCGCGGTCAGCGCCCGGCCGACGGGCGAGACGTACGGGCCGACGCGGAAGCGGTACCAGTATTCGCGGCCGGAGCTGAGGTGGCCCACCTCGACGTGCACGCTGTGCCCCCATTCGGGCGCGGCCACGGCCACGCCGGCGCGCACGAGGCGGCGGCAGCGCTCGTCGGCGTACACCTGCCACAGCACCGGGAAGGGGCGGTTCGGCATGCCGCCCATGCCGTCCTCGGCCAGCGGCTCCTGGGCGAGCCGGGTCCACAGCACGAAGCCGTCGTGGTCGGGGTCGCCCGAGGCGACGCCGAGCGTGAAGGGGTCGGTGCGCAGGCCGCGGGAGGCGAGGGACTGGGCGGACTCGGCGGCGGGGTCGGGCACGGGATCGGCCTGGGCGTGGGCGTGGGCGTGGGCGGGGCCGGCGGGAACGGCCGCCGCGGCGCCCGCCGCCAGTCCGGTGACGAGGAAGTGCCGTCGGTTGAGCTCGGGCATGGCTGCTCCTTGAGACGATCAAGGCCGGGGACGAGCGTAGCCTGACTCAGGATCATGACTCATGAGTGAACGCCATGCGACACGTAAAAGGCGACATCCTTCGCGGATGCCGCCTTTTACGGAAGTTTTCGCCTTACCAGCCGCGCTCGGCGAGCCGGTGCGGCTGCGGGATCTCGTCCACGTTGATGCCGACCATGGCCTCGCCCAGACCGCGCGACACCTTGGCGATGACGTCCGGGTCGTCGTAGAAGGTGGTCGCCTTGACGATCGCCGCGGCGCGCTTTGCCGGGTCGCCCGACTTGAAGATGCCCGAGCCGACGAACACGCCCTCGGCGCCGAGCTGCATCATCATCGCGGCGTCGGCCGGGGTGGCGATGCCGCCCGCGGTGAACAGCACGACCGGCAGCTTGCCCGTCCTGGCCACCTCGGCGACCAGCTCGTACGGGGCCTGCAGCTCCTTGGCCGCCACGTACAGCTCGTCCTCGGGCAGCGAGGTCAGCCGCTTGATCTCGGCGCGGATCGTGCGCATGTGGGTGACGGCGTTGGACACGTCGCCGGTGCCGGCCTCGCCCTTGGAGCGGATCATGGCCGCGCCCTCGGTGATGCGGCGCAGCGCCTCGCCCAGGTTGGTCGCGCCGCACACGAACGGCACGGTGAACTGCCACTTGTCGATGTGGTTGGCGTAGTCGGCCGGGGTGAGCACCTCGGACTCGTCGACGTAGTCGACGCCCAGCGCCTGGAGCACGCGGGCCTCGACGAAGTGGCCGATGCGGGCCTTGGCCATGACGGGGATCGACACGGCGGCGATGATGCCGTCGATCATGTCGGGGTCGCTCATCCGCGAGACGCCACCCTGCGCGCGGATGTCGGCGGGCACCCGCTCCAGGGCCATGACGGCGACCGCTCCGGCGTCCTCGGCGATCTTGGCCTGCTCAGGGGTGACGACGTCCATGATGACGCCGCCCTTGAGCATCTCGGCCATGCCGCGCTTCACACGGGCGGTGCCGGTCTCGGGGCCGGCGGTCTTCTGGGCTTCGGGCGTGCTGCTGGACACGGTCATCCTCACGAGGCTCTGGGGGGCAACGGTAAGTTATCAAACCCATGGTAGGTCCTGATGTGGCACTTCCCCGCCTGCCACGATGTCAGCTTCGGCGGGGAGTTTTGTACGTCAAGGAGTCACAGGCTTGCGGCTGGCGAGCGCCACCCAGACCTGCCCGGGCGCGAAGTTCATCGACTCGCCGCTCTGAGTGGTGAACGTCGTGCCGCCGTCCTCCGATTCCCGCTCCCACTTCGCCTTGTACGCCTTGCCGTCCCGCAGCACGATCGCCGAGCCCTTGCCGGTGGTGTGCACCAGCGGCGTGTAGCTCTGGTTGCTGTCGTGGAACTGCGAGCGCTCGGTCTTGGTGTACTGGATGACGATCGTCGGGGCGCCGAGCTGGCCGCCCTCGGCCGCCATGTCCTTCTTGCCGTCCTGCCAGATCAGCCACTGCTTCTTGGCCTCCGACCAGGCGAAGGTGAAGCGGGCCGCGGGCCACCTGACCGTGTAGGACTTGCGCTCGACGCCGCCCTCGGCGGGCGGGTCGCCGAAGGTGAAGCCGACGTCCTTGGCCTTGCTCGCCTTCGGCGCGGCGGCCAGCAGCTTCTTGGTGTGGGCGAACAGGTTGTAGGGGGCGAAGCGGCCGGGCTGGCGGAAGTACGCGCCGGGCACCCGGCTGTCGGAGACGTCGAACAGCGACGCCTCGGCGATGAACGGCAGCATCTTGGTCTGCGCGCCCGAGTAGGAGAACGCGGGCTTGCCGAACATGGGCGCGATGTGCAGGTCGGAGATGCGGGCGCTGCGGACCGGGCCGACCTTGGCCGGGATCTTCGACGAGAAGATCGCCATGAGCCGCGTCAGGCCCGCCTCGACCTGCTCGATGTAGACGATGTCCGCGCTCTTGAGCCCCATCTGCGGCTTGCCCGCGGCGGTGTTCTCGATCTTGACGGCGACCACCGGCTTGGCCCCGCCCGTCATCGGCAGGCCCGTGAACGGGTGCAGGTTCTCCGGCGTCGGCTCCTCGACCGGCGCCTGCGACGTGGCGGCCTGCGGCACGTTTCCGGGCGCGGGCTCCTCCGACGAGCAGGCCGCCAGCGGGAGAAGGACGGCCGCTCCGGCCAGCGTCACCGTGATCATCCGGGGTAGCCGCACCTGAAATCTCCTCCGCTCTTGCCTGAAACGGAAGGAAGCTTACCGGTCTACCCAAAATCGGGTCATTCAGTTGCCATGGCTGCCGGCGGATCGTCGTCGATCTCGAAGAAGTCGGGGTACTCGGTGTGCCCTGCCAGGCGCAGCGTGCGCGCCAGCCAGCGGCGCTGCGCCGTGCGCGTCACCCCGACCGCGTTGTTGTAGAAGCGGCGTGAGTAGACGACCTTGGCCACGGCCGCGTCGAGCTCCTCCAGCAGGTCCTCGCCGCCGGGAGCCTCGGCCAGCTTCTCCCGGAAGCGCTCCTGGTCGACCGCCGCCCGCAGCGCCCGCGACAGGTCGCTCTCGGCGTGCTCGCGCTCCTCCGGCCCGGCCGTCCTGGCCTCGTGCGCCGCCGCCGCCAGCACCAGCGACGTCGCCGGGTCGAGCAGCCGCGAGCCGGCCAGCTCCAGCACCACCGCCCGCCGCCGCGTCAGCGCCGCCTCCAGCGCCTCGCGGGCCAGCTCCAGCCGGATGTGCAGCCGGTCCAGGCGGCCCGCCCGCCAGGAGATGTAGACCGCCGTGAGCACCACGACGATGCCCACGATCAGCACGATCATGGTGGATGTCACAGGTCTTCCTCCACCCGGCCCGCCCCGCCGGCCGTCACCGTCTCGTACACCCGCACCACGTCACGCGCCACCGTCGACCAGTCGTACTTCATGACCGCGACCAGCGCCTCCTCCGCCAGCTTGGCCCGCCGCTCCGGCGCGTCGAGCAGCGCGGCCGCCTCCCGCGCGAGCGAGGCCGCGTCGCCGTTGGCGAACAGCGCGCCCGCCTGCCCCTCGCCCAGCACCCGCCGGAACGCCGGGATGTCGCTGGCCAGCACCGTCGCCCCGGAGGCCATCGCCTCGGCCAGCACGATCCCGAAGCTCTCCCCGCGCGTGTTGGGCGCGCAGAACACGTCGACCGAATGGTAGGCGCGGATCTTGTCGGCCTCGCTCACCATGCCCAGCACCGTCACCCGGTCGCGGAACGCCTTCGGCACCTTGTCGTAGACGTCCTTGGCGTCGCCCGGCCCGGCGATCAGCAGCTTCAGCTCCGGCCGCTCGGCCGCCAGCAGCTTGAACGCCTCCAGCAGGATCGGCAGCCCCTTGCGCTCCTCGTCCATCCGCCCCAGGAACCCGATCGTCGCCCCGTCGGGCCCCCACCCGTCGAGCGGCTCCGCCTCGGTGTAGCGGCCGACGGTCACCCCGTTGGGGATCAGCACCGTGTCGCCGCCGAACTGCTCCACCAGGCTCTTGCGGGCCGCGTCGGAGACCGCGATGCGCCCGCTCAGCTTCTCCAGCGCGCTGCGCAGCAGCGGCTCGGCCACCGCGATCGCCCGCGAGCGGGTGAAGGAGGCGTGGAACGTCGCCACGATCGGCCCCCTGGCCGCCCAGCAGGCCAGCACGCCCAGGCTGGGGATCAGCGGCTCGTGGATGTGCAGCACGTCGAAGCCGCCGGTGCGCACCCAGCGCCGCACCCGCGCCGCCGAGATGAACCCGAACGACATCCGCGCCACCGACCCGTTGTAGGGCACGGGCACCGCCCGGCCCGCGCCCGTCACGTACGGCGGGAGCTCGTCGTCGTCACTGGCCGGCGCGATCACCGACACCTCGTGCCCCTGCGCCATCAGCGCCTGCGCCAGGTCGTCGACGTGCTGCTTGACCCCGCCGGGCACGTCCCACGAATACGGGCACACGATCCCGACCCTCATGGCCGCAGGTCCTCCAGCCAGAGCCGCTGCAGCATGTGCCAGTCCTCCGGATGCTCGGCGATGCCCTTCTCGAACACCGCGGCCAGGCTCTGCGCCACCGCCGCCACCTTCTCCTTGCGGCTGCCCTCGGCCGGGACCGGGATCTCCTCGTGGATGTGGATGCGCCAGTCGTCGCCCTCGAACGACAGGATCGCCGGCAGCAGCGCCGCGCCCGTCTGCACCGCCAGCAGCGGCGGCCCGGCCGGCATCTTCGTCGTCGCGCCGAAGAACTCCACCTCGACGCCGCTCTTGGTCAGGTCGCGCTCGGCCGGCAGGCACACCACGCCGCCCTTGCGCACCCGGGTCGCCAGCGTGCCGAAGTTGTGGCCGTCGCCGCCGGTGAGCGGCAGCACCTCCATGCCCAGGCCCTCGCGGAAGCGCACGTAACGGCGGAACAGCGACTCCGGCCGCAGCCGCTCGGCGACCGTGGTGAACGGGTGGCCGACCGCCACCAGCCAGGCGCCCGCCTGGTCCCAGTTGCCCATGTGCGGCAGCGCCAGCACCACGCCGCGCCCGGCCGCCACCGTGTCGTGCACGTGCTCGGCGCCGACCGTGTGGCTGCGCCGCACGATCTCCTCCGTCGTCATCGACGGCAGCCGGAAGATCTCGTGGAAGTAGCGGAAATAGGAGCGCATCCCGGCCCGGGTCAGCTCCCGCAGCTCCGCGCTGCCGGGCGCGAGCCCGGTCACCCTGGCCAGGTTGGACTCCAGCCGGCGCACCGACCGGCCGCCCCTGGCCCACACCCGGTCCGCCAGGAACCGGAACACCGCCGCCGTGGGCCGCTCGGGCAGCAGCGGGACCACGGTCCAGCCCGCCGCGAACCCCGCGGCCACGACTCGATCGGTGAAAGACGGCTTGCCGCTCATCGCTCCCTCGTCTGCCGGTAGACGTGAACCACGCGCTGTACCACGGTGACGGCACTGGCCGCCGCGAGCAACCACATGCCGGCCTCCAGGACGTAGGGCACCCCCAGCCCGGAGAAGCAGGTCGCCACCAGCGCGACCACGAGCCGCTCCGGCCGCTCGGCCAGCCCCACGTCGCAGGTCAGCCCGAGCCCCTCGGCCCGCGCCTTCGCATAGGACACCAGCGCGCCCGCCACCAGGCAGAACAGCGTCACCGCCGCCATAAGCGCGTCGCCCGTGGAGATGAAGTAAAGAATCAGCCCGGCGAAGATCGCCGCGTCGGCGACCCGGTCGAGCGTGGAGTCGAGGAAGGCCCCCCAGGTGCTGCCCCCTCCCCCGCCCAGCCGCGCCACCACGCCGTCGAGCAGGTCGAACAGCACGAAAACGGTGATCACCAGAGCGCCCGCGGTGAGCAGGCCCAGGGGGAAGAACAGCAGGGCGGACACGACAGTGCCGAGGGTGCCGATCGCCGTGACGGCGTCGGGGCCGATCCCGCGGCGGACCAGGGCCCTGCCCAGCGGGGTGAGTATCCGGGTCATGGCCGGGCGCAGGAGTTTCAGCATCGCGCTGTCGATCGTAGGCCATCCTGAGGGTGGCGACTTTCTTTGCCCTGCCCCCCTTGTGATATTCGCCACAGGGGTATTTGGTGAACACACCGCGTCCATGCGGTTGCCAGAACCCCTCCGCGCGGGCGCGGCGTTGGCACGCACCGATGACGCGGGAGGCGAAGTGGCGGACAAGAACGCGAACGCGGCCATGGGAGCCGCGGGCAGGGCACCAGCGGCCGACAAGGCGGACGCGATACGCAATGTCGTCCTGGTCGGCCACTCCGGATCGGGCAAGACGACCCTCGTCGAGCAGCTCCTGGCCGCCACCGGCACCATCCAGCGGGCCGGCCGCGTGGAGGACGGCAACACCGTCAGCGACTTCGACGAGGTCGAGGTGCGCCAGCAGCGCTCGGTCAACCTGGCCCTGGCCCCGCTGACGCACAACGGCATCAAGATCAACCTGCTCGACACCCCCGGCTACGCCGACTTCGTCGGCGACCTGCGCGCCGGGCTGCGGGCCGCCGACGCCGCGCTGTTCGTCGTGTCGGCCTGCGACGGCGTCGACGGGCTCACCCAGATGCTGTGGGAGGAGTGCTCGCGCGTCGGCATGCCCAGGGCCGTCGTCATCACCAAGATCGACCACCAGCGGGCCGACTTCGACGAGGTGCTCGCCACCTGCCAGGACGTCTTCGGCGACGGCGTCGCCCCCCTCTACCTGCCCGTGATCACCAACGGGCGCGTCAACGGCCTGATCGGGCTGCTGACGCAGAAGTTCTACAACTACGCCACCGGCTCGCGCACCGAGAACGCCCCCGGCCCCGAGTACGAGACCCGCATCGAGGAGTACCGCGGCCCGCTGATCGAGGGCATCATCCAGGAGAGCGAGGACGAGTCGCTCATGGAGCGCTACCTGGAGGGCGACCCGATCGACACCGGCGTGCTCGTCGACGACCTGGAGAAGGCCGTCGCCCGCGGCAGCTTCTACCCCGTGCTCTGCACCGGGCTCGGCGTCGGCGCCCAGGAGCTGCTGGAGCTCATCACGCAGGGCTTCCCCTCCCCGCTCGAACACCCGATGCCCGAGATCACCACGCTCGACG
This sequence comes from Nonomuraea ceibae, assembly GCF_019396325.1. Lineage (GTDB taxonomy): Bacteria > Actinomycetota > Actinomycetes > Streptosporangiales > Streptosporangiaceae > Nonomuraea > Nonomuraea ceibae. The sequence continues at coordinate 94,788 of NZ_JAHKRO010000008.1, read as the reverse complement.
GCAAGCCCGTCACCGGCATCGCCTGCGACCCCGACGGCCCCCTGGTCGCCGAGGTCGTCAAGACCACCAGCGACCCGTACGTGGGCCGCATCAGCCTGGTGCGCGTCTTCTCCGGCACGCTGCGCCCCGACATGACCGTGCACGTCTCCGGGCACGGCCTGGCCGAGCGCGGCCACGAGGACCACGACGTCGACGAGCGCATCGGCACCCTGACCTGCCCGCTCGGCAAGCAGCAGCGCCCCGCGGCCAAGGGCATGGCGGGCGACATCGTGGCCGTGGCCAAGCTGTCGCGCGCCGAGACCGGCGACACCCTGTCGGAGGTCGACCGGCCGCTGCTGATGACCTCCTGGGCGATGCCCGAGCCGCTGCTGCCGGTCGCCATCCGCGCCAAGTCCAAGGCCGACGAGGACAAGCTCGCCCAGGCCCTGGGCCGCCTGGTCGCCGAGGACCCGACGCTGCGCCTGGAGAACAACGCCGAGACCCGCCAGCTCGTGCTGTGGTGCATGGGCGAGGCGCACACCGACGTGCTGCTCGACCGCCTGGCCAGGCGGCACGGCGTCGAGGTCGAGCGGATCGAGCTGCGGGTGCCGCTGCGCGAGACGTTCGGCGGGCGCTGCCAGGCGATGGGGCGCAACGTCAAGCAGACCGGCGGCCACGGCCAGTACGCGATCTGCCACCTGGAGGTCGAGCCGCTGCCGTCCGGGGGCGGGTTCGAGTTCGTCGACAAGATCGTCGGCGGTGTGGTGCCGCGCCAGTTCATCCCGTCGGTCGAGAAGGGCGTGCGGGCCCAGATGGAGCGCGGCGTCGTGGCCGGCTACCCGATGGTGGACGTGCGCGTCACCCTGTACGACGGCAAGGCGCACTCGGTCGACTCCTCCGACATGGCCTTCCAGATCGCCGGCCAGCTCGCACTCAAGGAGGCGGCGGCCAAGGTGCCCACGCTGCTGCTGGAGCCGGTCGACGAGCTGTCGGTGCTGGTCGCCGACGACTACGTGGGCCCGGTGATGTCGGACCTGTCGTCGCGGCGCGGCCGGGTGCTCGGCACCGAGCCCGTCGGCACCGGCCGCACCCTGGTCAAGGCCGAGGTGCCCGAGCTGGAGATCACCCGTTACGCGATCGACCTGCGCTCGATGTCGCACGGCACGGGCACCTTCCAGCGCACGTTCCTGCGCTACGAGCCGCTGCCGTCGCACCTGGCCGACAAGGTGGCGGCCGCCGACTGACCGGCGTCCCGGGAGGGCGCACGGCCCTCCCGGGAACCACCTGCCCCGGGGATAACAGAAGTGTCACGGCCCGATTTCGTTTTTCCGGTCAGAGCACGTCAGCGGGGATGCCACACTGGTGGGCACTATGCGAACCGGACGCCCCCTCCTAGCCGCAGCCGCCCTCGCAGTCGTCGCCACCGGAGCCGCCTACACCTTCGGGCCAGGCGCCGTGGCCGACCAGGGCAAGGCCAAGGCCCAGAAGAAGCCGGCCGCCGACACCGTCGTGACGGCCGCGTGCACGCCCGACGCCCGCCACCCCAAGCGCCAGCTGCGCGGCGTGTGGATCGCCACCGTGCAGAACATCGACTGGCCCTCCCGCACCGGCCTGTCCGCCGAGCGGCAGAAGGCCGAGTACGTCAAGCTGCTCGACGCCGCCGCCAAGCGCAAGTTCAACGCGGTGTTCGTGCAGGTGCGGCCCGCCTCCGACGCGCTGTACAAGTCGTCGATCGAGCCGTGGACGCGCTTCCTGACGGGCACCGCGGGCAAGGACCCGGGCTGGGACCCGCTGCCGTGGCTCATCGAGGAGTCGCACAAGCGGGGCATGGAGTTCCACGCCTGGTTCAACCCGTACCGGGCCTCCTACGACGCCGACATGTCCAAGCTGCCGGCGAGCCACCCGGCCAAGCGCCACCCCGGCTGGACCGTCAAGTACGGCGACCGCCTCTACTACAACCCCGGCCTGCCGCAGGTCCGCGAGCACGTGACCAAGGTCGTCACCGACGTGGTCAAGCGCTACGACGTCGACGGGGTCCACTTCGACGACTACTTCTACCCGTACCCGGGTGAGGGCGGGACGTTCGACGACGCCGCCGCCTTTACAAAGTATGGCAAGGGCAAGAAGCTCGCCGACTGGCGGCGGCAGAACGTCAACAAGCTCATCGCCCAGGTCGACGAGGCCGTGCACACGACCAAGCAGCACGTGAAGTTCGGCGTCAGCCCGTTCGGCATCTGGCGCAACAAGTCCGACGACCCGAGCGGGTCGGCGACGGGCGGCATGTCCGCCTACGACTCGATCTTCGCCGACGCCCGCGCCTGGATCAAGGCGGGCACCGTCGACTACGTGATGCCGCAGCTCTACTGGTCGCGCGGCCACAAGACGGCCGGCTACAAGGCGCTGGCGCCGTGGTGGGCCGACGCCGTCGAGGGAAGCGGCGTGCACCTGTACATCGGCCAGGCCCTCTACCGGGTCGGCGCCCGCGACGAGGCCGCCTGGACCAAGCCCGGCGAGCTGTCGGCGCACCTGACGCTCAACCGCCGGCATGAGCAGATCAGGGGCGACGTCTACTTCAGCGCCAAGCAGCTGCTCACCAACCCGCTCGGCGCGATCGACCAGGTCGCCAAGACGCACTACCGCCGCCCGGCGCTGCTGCCCCTGATGAAGGAGCGCGGCGGCCAGGCGCCCGCCAAGCCCGCCGGGGTCAAGGCCGCGGGCACGGCCGTCACCTGGACGGCCTCGCCCGGGGCGCGCTCCTACGCCGTCTACCGGGTGCCGAAGTCGGGCGACGACTGCCACACCACCGACGCCCGCAACCTGGTCGCGGTCGTCAACGGCCCGTCGTTCACCGCCCCGTCGGCCGGCACCTACCTGGTGACCTCCCTCGACCGCCTGCACAACGAGAGCAAGGCCGTCAAGGTCAAGGTCGACCCCGTCTAGCCCCGGGGATCAGACCCAGGCGTCGGCCAGCATCTGGCGGGTGTCGCGCAGCAGCTGCGGCAGCACCTTGGTCTGGGCCACGACCGGCATGAAGTTGGTGTCGCCGCCCCACCGGGGCACCACGTGCTGGTGCAGGTGGGCGGCGATGCCGGCGCCCGCCACGTGGCCCAGGTTCATGCCGACGTTGAAGCCCTGCGCGCCGCTGGCCGCGCGCAGGGCGCGCAGCGAGCGCTGGGTGAAGTCGCCGAGCTCGGTCAGCTCCGCCGCGCCGAGGTCGGCGTAGTCGGAGACGTGACGGTACGGCACGACCATGAGATGGCCGGAGTTGTACGGGTAGAGGTTGAGCACGGCGTAGACCGTCTCGCCCCTGGCGACAATCAGGCCCTCCTCGTCGCTCATCTTGGGGATCGCGTCGAAGGGGCAGCCGTCGCCGGGCCCCTCCCCCGTCGGCTTGTTCTCGCCCTTGATGTAGGCCATGCGATGCGGGGTCCACAGACGCTGGAAGTTGTCGGGCGCCCCGGCCCCTGCCTGATCGTGCATACGTAGCAGCATAGGGCCACGACTTGGCGGACAAATGAGGCGTACATCCGGCACAATCCAGACACGCCGTCTAGGAGGCAGCCATGAGCGAAGCCATCGCCGAGCACGCCGACCCTCCCGCACCCGCCGAGGCCGCCGGCCCCGTCCAGCCGCCCGCCGCCCCCGTCGTCAAGGGCCGCATCACGGTGGCGGACGAGGTGGTGGAGAAGGTGGCCGCGCTGGCGGCGCAGGAGGTGGCGGGCGTCGCCGACATGGGCGGCGACCTCGCCCGCGCCTTCGAGTCCGTACGCGACCGCGTCGGCATCGGGTCGCGGCGCGGCAACCAGGGCGTGAGCGCGGAGATCCACGACCGGCAGGTGGCGATCGACCTGACGATCGTGGTCGAGTACGGCCACGTGGTGATGGAGGTCGCCGCCGAGGTCAAGGCGAACGTGGCGCGGAGCGTGAGCCGGATGCTGGGCATGCGCGTCATGGAGGTCAACGTGACCGTGGACGACGTCCGCCTGCCGGGCGAGGGCCGCGCGGCGCCAGACCCCGCCGGCGACGAGCCGTTCTGACCGCGCGCCGGGAGGCGCGGCCGGCTCAGGAGGTGTCGCGGATCCGGTCGGCCAGGTCGACGACGGCGCCGATCAGCTCCGGCCCGGTCAGCAGGGCCGGATCGTTGTGGCCGGCCCCGGGGACCTCGACGACGGTGACCGGCCCGCCCGCCGCCCCGGCGACCGCCCTGCTCTGCTCCGGCGGCACGATCGTGTCGGCGCTGCCGTACACGACCACGACCGGCGCCCGCACGCCGGCCAGGAGCCCGCTGACCGGGAAGCTGTCGCGCAGCAGCGCCCGCACCGGCAGGAACGGGTAGCTGACCTGCCCGGCCGCCGCCAGGTCGGTGAACGGCGAGCGCAGCACCATCCCGGCGGGCGGCCGGACGGTGGCCAGCCGGGTGGTCACGGCCGCCCCCAGGCTCTCCCCGAAGTAGATCACCGGCCCGTCGCCGGCGAACTCGCGCGCCGCCAGCGCGTCACGCAGCAGCCCCTCCTCGTCGGGGCTGCCCGGGTTGCCGCCGTAGCCCCGGTAGTCCATGAGCAGCACCGGCAGACCGTGCGCGGCCAGCGCCCTGGCCAGCGGCGCCCGGTGCAGCCGGTTGCCCGCGTTGCCGCCCGCGACGAGCACGGTCACCGGGTGGTCGCCGGGCACGTGCCAGGCGCCCAGCCGCAGCCCGTCGCCGGTGGTCAGCACGACGTCACGGGCGCCCGGCACGACCTGCCCGGCCGGCGGCACCGGGCCGCGGTCGGGCAGGTAGACCAGCTTCCGCTGGAACAGCCAGAGCAGCCCGGTGAGCAGCGCGAGCACGGCCAGGACGACAAGGGCTCAGAGGGCGACGCGCACGGGCCCAGTTCACCACAGGCCGGGGCCTCACTTCACGCGGGTCATGTCCGACTGGTAGCCGCCCCCGCCCGGGTACACCCAGGCGCCGGTGACGGTGTCGCCGTCGGCGGAGAACGTGCCCCGGTAGTAGGCGGGCGAGCCCTTCTCCAGGCCCCAGATGGTGAGCGTGTCGCCCTCCAGCTCATAGACGTAGTCGAGGGTGTTGCCGTTGCTGTCGTAGTAGCGGGACTTGATGTCCTCGCTCGGCTTGTCGGCGCCGAACGGGCGTTCGCGGCCGATCATCTCCACGCCCTTGACCGGCTGGCCCTCCTGGACCAGGTCGACGTCCTGGACGAGGAAGAAGCCGCCGTCGAGCCAGCGGTAGGTGACGGTGCCCTCCGCGCCACCGGTCACGTGCCAGGTGCCGACGAGCCGGTCAAGGGCCTTGAGCTGCATGTCTTCAGTCATGCCCGTATGACGGCGCGGCGCGGGAAAAGGAATCGGTCCGGCGGGAGAAATTTCTCAGAGGGTGGCGGGCAGGCCGAAGGCGGCGAACACCTCCGGGCCGAACGTGATGATCTCGGCGATCCGCCCGTCCTCCACCCGCAGCACGTCGAGGTTGACCGCGGTGAAGACGGTCTCGCCGGGCCGCCGCACGTAGTTGGCGGCGGCGGGCTGCCGGTTCGCCGTCGCCGCCAGCGCGCGCCACTCGCCCCACGCCTCGGGTCCTTCGAGGACCGGGGCCCACAGGCCGAGGATCGCGGCGCGGCCGTCGTACAGGCGGGTCGCGGGCGGCATCGTCTGGCGGGCGTCCTCGCGCAGCAGCTCGGCCAGCGCGGTGAGGTCGCCCGTCTCCGAGGCGCGCATGTAGCGGCGCAGCACCGCCCGCTCCTCGGCGCTCGGCTCGGTGGCGGGACCCCATTCGGCGCGCCGCTCGGGCAGGTGGGTGCGCAGCGTCGCGCGGGCGCGCTGCAACGCGCTCTTGACCGCGGCCACGCTCAGCTCCAGCGCCTGCGCGGTCTCCTCGGCCGGCCAGCCGGCCACGTCACGCAGGATGAGCACCGCCCGCTGGCGCGGCGGCAGGTGCTGGATGGCCGCCAGGTAGGCCAGTTCGATCGTCTCGCGGGCGACGGCGAGCGCGTCGGGCTCGCCCTCCCCCGGCCCGGCCAGGTCGAGCATCCGGTCCGGGTACGGCTGCAGCCACGGCACCTCGGCGGGCGTGCCGCCCATCGTGACCACGACCTCGCGGGAGCGCGCCGGGCCGGACAGCGCGTCGAGGCAGACGTTCGTGGCGATGCGGTAGAGCCACGCCCGCAGCGACGAGCGGCCCTCGAACGTGTCGCGCCTGCGCCACGCCTTCAGCAGCGCCTCCTGCACCATGTCCTCGGCGTCGGCGTAGGAGCCGAGCATGCGATAGCAGTGCACCTGGAGCTCGTGCCGGTGGCGCTCGGCCAGCCGCGCGAACGCCGCCTGGTCACCCGCCGCGATCGCCTTGGCCGTCTCGTCCATGCTCGTGCCTCCTCCGCTCCGCGGGCCATCGTACGTTCTAGGGTGGGCTCATGGAGCAGCTGGAACCCATGCCCGGCGACTGGCGGCGCGCCCTCGCCGTGGTCGCGCACCCCGACGACCTGGAGTACGGCTGCGCGGCGGCCGTGGCGACGTGGACCGGCGAAGGCCGGGAGGTCTCCTACCTGGTGGCCACCAGGGGCGAGGCGGGCATCGACACGCTACCTCCGGCCGAGGCCGCCCCGCTGCGCGAGCGCGAGGAGCGGACCGGCGCCGCCGTCGTCGGCGTGACGTCCGTGGAGTTCCTCGACCACCCCGACGGGGTGATCGAGTACGGGGTCGCGCTGCGCCGCGACATCACCGCGGCCATCCGCAGGCACCGGCCCGAGCTGCTCATCACGCTCAACTTCGCCGACACCTGGGGCGGCACCGCCTGGAACACCCCCGACCACCGGGCCGTCGGCCGGGCCGCGCTCGACGCCGCCGGCGACGCGGGCAACCGGTGGATCTTCCCCGACATCGAGGCCGAGCCCTGGGACGGCGTGCGCTGGGTCGCCGTGGCCGGCGACGACGACCCCACTCACGCGGTCGACGTCACCGCGGGCCTCGAGGCGGGCGTCCGGTCGCTGGCCGAGCACCGCGCCTACATCGAGGCCCTCACCGACCAGCCGCCGCAGGACTACGCCCGCTCGCTCGTCGAGGGGTTCGCCGCCGAGACGGCCGGGCGGTTCGGTGGCCGCCCGGCGATCCCGTTCAGGCTCTTCAGCCGCTGACCGGCCGGCCGCCGGCCAGCGGCTGATCGGCGGCCGATCAGCGGCTGGTCAGACCTGGACGCGACTCTCGACCGCGTTGACGATCTCGGCGATCGCCTCGTCCACCGCCACGCCGTTCTTCTGCTCCCCGCTGCGGTAGCGGAACGACACCGCGCCGTTGGCGATGTCGTCGTCGCCCGCGAGCAGCATGTACGGGACCTTCGACTTCTGCGCGTTGCGGATCTTCTTCTGCATGCGGTCGTCGGAGGCGTCGATGTCGACTCGGACGCCGCGCTCGCGCAGCTTCTTGGCCACGTCCTGAAGGTAGGGGACGTGCGCGTCGGCGATCGGGATGCCCACGACCTGGACCGGCGCCAGCCACGGGGGGAAGGCGCCCGCGTAGTGCTCGGTGAGCACGCCGAGGAAGCGCTCGACGGAGCCGAACAGCGCCCGGTGGATCATGACCGGGGTCTGGCGGCTGCCGTCGGCGGCCTGGTATTCGAGGCCGAACCGCTTGGGCTGGTTGAGGTCGAGCTGAATGGTGGACAGCTGCCAGGTGCGGCCGATGGCGTCCTTGGCCTGCACGGAGATCTTCGGCCCGTAGAAGGCGGCGCCGCCCGGGTCGTCCTTGAGCGTCAGCCCCGACTCGGTCGCCACCTGGCGCAGCGCCTCGGTGGCCTCCTCCCACTCGGCGGGGTCGCCGATGAACTTCTCGGAGTCGTCACGGGTGGACAGCTCCAGGTAGAAGTCGGACAGGCCGAAGTCGCGCAGCACGCTCAGCACGAACCGCAGCAGCGACTTGATCTCGTCGGCCATCTGCTCGCGGGTGGTGTAGATGTGCGCGTCGTCCTGCGTCATGCCGCGCACCCGGGTCAGGCCGTGGACCACGCCGGACTTCTCGTAGCGGTAGACGGAGCCGAACTCGCACAGCCGCAGCGGCAGGTCGCGGTAGGAGCGCCCACGCGCCCGGAAGATCAGGTTGTGCATCGGGCAGTTCATCGGCTTGACCCGGTATTCGACGCCCTCCAGCTCGAAGGCCGGGAACATGTCGTCGGCATACCACGGCAGGTGGCCGGAGGTCTCGAACAGCGACGACTTGGTGATGTGCGGCGTGTTGACGAACTCGTAGCCCGCCTCGGCCTGCCGCGCCCGCATGTAGTCTTCCATCTCCTTGCGGATGATCCCGCCCTTGGGATGGAAGATCGGCAGCCCGCTGCCCAGCTCCGGCGGGAAGCTGAACAGGTCGAGCTCGGCGCCGAGCTTGCGGTGGTCGCGCTTCTCGGCCTCCTCCAGCAGCTTGAGGTATTCGTCCTGCTTGTCGCGGGACTCCCAGGCGGTGCCGTAGATGCGCTGGAGCTGCGGGTTCTTCTCGCTGCCGCGCCAGTAGGCGCCGCCGGAGCGCATGAGCTTGAAGGCCGGGATGGACCGGGTCGACGGCACGTGCGGGCCGCGGCACAGGTCCTTCCAGTGGAGCTCGCCGGTCTTGGCGTCGAGGTTGTCGTAGATGGTCAGCTGACCGGCGCCGACCTCGACGGCCTCCTCGTCGGCCGCGCCGCCCTTGAGGCCGATGAGCTCCAGCTTGTAGGGCTCGTCGGCGAGCTCCTCGCGCGCCTCGTCGTCGGTGACGGGGCGGCGGGAGAACACCTGGCCCTGCTTGACGATCTCGCGCATGCGCTTCTCGACGCGCTTGAGGTCGTCGGGCTGGAACGCCTGGTCGACGTCGAAGTCGTAGTAGAAGCCGTTGTCGACCGGCGGGCCGATGCCCAGCTTGGCCTCGGGGAACAGCTCCTGCACCGCCTGGGCCATCACGTGGGCGGTGGAGTGCCGGATGATCGCCCGGCCTTCCTCGCTGGACGCCTCGACGGGCTCGACCACGTCGCCGTCGGCCAGCGGGTGGGCCAGGTCGCGCGCCTCGCCGTTGACGCGCGCCGCGACGACGGCGCGCCCGTCGGCCTCCAGGGCCTCGCCGACCGTCGTGCCGGCCGCGACCACACGCTCGGCTCCGGCGAGGGTGATGCGTAGCTCGGCTGACACGGTGACTCCCTGGGATAGCACGCGGATCGGTGGGATCCGATGCTATCGCGGGTCGTACCCCAGCCTGGTCAGCTCCCGGCGGGTGCCCTCGAACACGTTGCGGTCGATCGGGCTGTTGGCGTGCTGGTGGATGGTCCACTCGCGCCACGGTCTCGGCACGGCCGGCCTGCCGCGCGGATGGTGCGGGCTGGCGATCCACAGCGGGTATTCGGCCAGGCCGGCGCAGTTGCCCGCGCCGGCGAACGACTGGAAGGTGTAGATGAACGGGCGCACCCCCGCCTGCCGCTCGACCGCCCGGCACCAGCGGCGGGCGTAGCGGGCGACCTCGTCCGGCTTGAGCCCGTCGCCCGTCTCCAGGTCGAGCGCGAGCAGGTCGCCGCGGCGCAGCCCGCCCGCCTGCCGGATCGTGCCCAGGAAGTGGCGCGCGTGCTGCTCCGGGTCGCCCTTGGGCCGGCCGAAGTGGTAGGCGCCGCAGACGATCCAGTTCTCCCGCATGCCGTCCCAGTTGCGGGCGAACCACCGGTCCGTCCAGTCTCCTCCCTCGGTGGCCTTGGCGAAGGCGAACGCCACTCCGGACCGGGCGTGGTCAGCCCAGTCGACGGAGCCCTGCCAGTTGGACACGTCGATGCCATGCAGCAAGCGCTTCACCTTTGCGGAGTCTAGGCAGGCGCCCGCCGCTCACCCACGGGACGCGCCGAGGAGCACCTGCCGGGCGCGCTCGCGGTCGCCGTAGACGGAGGCCACGAAATCGGTCACCCCGGCCGCGGCGAGGCCCTCGATCTGCTCCCGGACGGAGTCCTCGTCACCGATGACCGCCACGTCGCCGGGTCCCTCGGCGCCCTCGCGGTCCAGCATGGCCCGGTAGGAGGGCAGCTTGCCGTACATCGCGAAGATCTCGTCGGCGCGCGCCCGCGCGGCGGGGGCGTCGTCGGTGACGCAGACCGGCAGCGTGCAGACGATGCGCGGCCGCTCGCGGCCGGCCTCCTCCGCGGCGGCGTTGATCGTGGGGGCGATGTGGCCGGCGACGGTCTTCGGGCCGGTCATCCAGAGCACGGTGCCGTCGGCGACGGTGCCGGCGAGCCTGAGCATGCGCGGGCCGAGCGCCGCCACGAGCACCGGCAGGCCCGCGCCGGGCGTGCCCAGGCGCACGTTCGCGCGGAGCGTCTCGCCGCCGTAGGAGACCTGCTCGCCGCGGGTGGCGGGCAGCAGGATCTCCAGGTACTCCTTCATGTGCCGGGCCGGGCGGTCGTAGCTGTAGCCGAACACGTCCTCGATGACCACCTTGTGCGACAGCCCGATGCCGAGCGCCAGCCGCCCGCCGAGCGCCGCGTTGACGGTCATGGCCTGCTGCGCGAGCACCACCGGGTGGCGCGGATAGGTCGGCACCACGCCGGTGCCCAGCTCGATCCCGCCGCCCGCCCGGCTGCCAGCGACGGCCAGCGCGGTGAGCGCGTCGAGGCCGAAGATGTTCGACATCCAGGCCGAGTCGAACCCGTCGCTCTCCGCCTGGGCGATCCGCTCGCTCAGCTCGGCGAACGGGTCGTCCCCCTGGGGCTCGTTGATCAGAAGTCCGAATCGCATCGCTACAGAACTCCATTCTGGTGGCCGCAGGCGCGAGTCTAACCCGATCACCCAGGGTGTTGGCGGAGCCGTGCGGGCGGCGATTTGTAAAGTGGCTCCATGACCCACGAACGCGCGGGGAAGCCCGCTCAGCCCGCCGACCTGGTCGACGTCGCCAGGCTGGTGACCGCCTATTACACGCTGAAGCCGGATCCCGGCGAGGTCGCGCAGCGGGTGGCGTTCGGCACCTCGGGGCATCGCGGGTCGTCGCTGAAGACGGCCTTCAACGAGGACCACATCCTGGCCACCACCCAGGCCATCTGCGAATACCGGCAGGCGCAGGGCACCGACGGGCCGCTCTACCTGGGCATCGACACGCACGCGCTGTCGGAGCCCGCCCGCGTGTCGGCGCTGGAGGTGCTCGCCGCCAACGGGGTGCGGGTGCTGATCGACTCGCGCGACGGCTACACGCCCACGCCCGCCGTGTCGCACGCCATCCTCACCCACAACCGCGGCCGCACCACCGGCCTCGCCGACGGCGTCGTGATCACGCCGTCGCACAACCCGCCCTCCGACGGCGGCTTCAAGTACAACCCGCCGCACGGCGGCCCGGCCGACTCCGACGCCACCTCCTGGATCCAGGACCGGGCCAACCGCCTGCTGGCCGCCGGGCTCAAGAACGTCCCCCGGGTCAGCTACACCAAGGCGCTCGCCGAGGCCGGACGGCACGACTTCCTCGGCTCCTACGTCGACGACCTGCCCTCCGTCATCGACCTCGACGCCATCCGCGCCTCCGGCGTGCGCATCGGCGCCGACCCGCTCGGCGGCGCCGCCGTGGCCTACTGGGGGGAGATCGCCGAACGGCACCGGCTCGACCTCACCGTGGTCAACCCGCTCGTCGACCCCACCTGGCGCTTCATGACGCTCGACTGGGACGGCAAGATCCGCATGGACTGCTCCTCGCCGTACGCGATGGCGTCCCTCATCGCCGGGCGCGACGCGTACGACATCTCCACCGGCAACGACGCCGACTCCGACCGGCACGGGATCGTCACGCCCGACGGGCTGATGAACCCCAACCACTACCTCGCCGTCGCCATCTCCTACCTGTACGGGCACCGCGACGGCTGGCCCGGCGACGCCGGCGTCGGCAAGACGATGGTGAGCAGCGGCATCATCGACCGCGTCGCCGCGTCGCTCGGCAGGCGGCTGTACGAGGTGCCGGTGGGGTTCAAGTGGTTCGTGCCGGGGCTGCTCGACGGATCGCTCGGGTTCGGCGGCGAGGAGAGCGCCGGGGCGTCGTTCCTGCGCCGCGACGGGTCGCCGTGGACCACGGACAAGGACGGGATCATCCTGGCGCTGCTCGCCTCGGAGATCCGCGCGGTCACCGGCAGGTCGCCGAGCGAGCACTACCGCGACCTCACCGCCGCCTACGGCGAGCCCGCCTACGCGCGGGTGGACGCGCCCGCCACCCGGGAGGAGAAGGCGGTGCTCGGCAAGCTGTCCGCCGACCAGGTGACGGCCTCCACCCTGGCCGGCGAGTCCATCACCGACGTGCAGACGGCCGCGCCGGGCAACGGGGCCAGCCTCGGCGGGGTGAAGGTGTCCACGGCCAGCGCCTGGTTCGCGGCCCGGCCGTCGGGGACCGAGGACGTGTACAAGATCTACGCCGAGTCCTTCAAGGGGCCCGACCACCTCGCCCAGGTCCAGGAGGAGGCCCGCTCCCTCGTCTCCGCCGCCCTGAACTGACCCACCCGCCCCCGGCCCCAGACGCGCGTCCCACCAGGAGACGGCCACCCCCCGGAAGTCGCGGCCTCCGGGAGGGGTGGTCAGTGGCCGGGCCTGGCGGGGGTCAGGGGAGTTGGCGGGTCGGTGGGGTGGGGACGCCGGTGCGGCTGAGGTCGGCGCGGCGGCCGGCGGCGACGCCGTCGCGGTAGCCGGTGCCGCTGGTGCGGGGGACGCTGAGGCGGACGCGCGGGTAGACGGCGGAGACGGCGCGGTCGACCTCGGCGCGGCGGTCGGCGAGGACCAGGGCGGTGCCGGCCACGGGCGACTCGTCCTCGGCGCGCCGTTCGGCCTCGCTCAGCAGCCGGTAGACCTCGTCGGTGAAGCCGAGCAGCCAGGAGCGGCGGTAGGCGCGGACGGCGTCGACCCCGTCGGGCAGCCGGACGCGGGCCAGCCCGGAGGCCATCTGGAGCAGCAGCGACGTGGCGAGCAGTTCGGCACGTTCCAGGTCGGCGGCGAAGCCGAAGACGTGCACCCGGTGCCCGCCGTCGCCGCGCCCGATGAGCAGCGGCCGGCAGCGCAGCGCCTGCGCGACGAGGCTGACGAGCCGGGCCTTCTCCCTGGCCCACGGCCCGGGCAGGGTGACGATGCGGTCGCCGGGCCGCCGGCGGGGCTGTTCGGGGTCGAGGGCGTCGATGCCGTACTTGGCCATGAGCGCCGTGGCCGCCGCCATGAACGTGGCCCGCTCGTGCTCGTTGTCCGTGCGCTCGGCCTTGGCCAGCAGTTTCCTGACCCGTTCGAGCGTCCGCTCGCGCACCCTGGCGCCCCCGTTCCGTTCAGGACTTGGTCAGCACCCGCCCGTCGTCGGCGATGGCGGGGAAGGCGCCGGTGTCGACGATGCCGTGCTGGTGGAACAGCGCCTCGATGAGGGCGTGGGCCCGCGGCTCCAGCTTCCACAGGGCACGATACTCGCGCGCGGTGGCGAGCGAGATGCCGATCTCCTGGGCGATGTCGACGGTGCGCGGGACGATGCCCTTGGCGATCTGCCGGTCCCAGTAGGCGCGGGCGGCCCGCATGAGCGCGGCCCGCTGGGCGGTGTCGACGACCTGGGGGGTGGCGTCGAGCACGTCGACGTCCTCGTCCTCCTCGTCGACGAGTTCGGCCAGGGCCGGGGGGAGTGCGGGGCGGGCGGGCACGGGCTGGTGGTCGGGGTCGGGCTCCCAGGGCACGCGGGGGGCGGCGTCGATGAGCGCGGAGGTGTTGTAGAGGGCGGCGATCTGGGCGAGCAGGGCTTCCTGGCGGGCCTGGTCGACGGCGAGGCCGGTGTGCTCGACGGCCTGGTCCATGGCCTTGTCGAGCTTGGCGAGGGCGGCGCGCATCTTGCGTTCGGAGCCGCCTGACTCGCGCAGCGCCTTGGCGCGCTTGGCGGCCAGGGCGACGCGCGTGAGCCTGCGGTGCGCGTCGACCTCGCTGGCGGTGCGGTCGCTGACCTCGGCCAGGCCGAGGCGGACGAGGAGCCGTTCGGGGGTGAGCCGCCAGTTGATGCGCCCGGTGCCGCGGATGCGGTGGCGTTCGATGGCCATGCCGCGCTCCCACAGCCAGGCGGCGACGAGCGGGGCGGCGAGCCGGAAGATCGCTTCGGGGAGGCTGCGCGCGTCCATGCTGGACAGCACGGCGGTCAGGCAGGTCAGCGCCCACACGGCGATGCCGTCGATGCCGGCGGAGTAGTTCTCGCGCATGTTGCGCCGGGCGCGTACGGCGGAGGTGATGATGGCGACTTCGATGAAGGCGAACAGCAGCAGCCGCAGCGGCCCGTCGAGGCCGAGGACGTCGCCGGAGAAGCGCCACATGCCCTGGGCCGAGACGCCGGTGGCGATGGACGCGGCGACGATGGTCAGCAGGTCCTCGATGGGGCGGGGGGCGACGTAGCGGGCGACGAGCCAGGCGGTGGCGCGCCAGACGACGCGCAGGACCAGGAAGGCCAGCCCCAGCCCGGCCAGCGTGAGAACGGCGATGACGGCGGTCGCGAGCGGCTTCTCTGTGATGAAGGCCGCTATTTCCTCGAATGTGGGCATCAGTCACTATCCGTGAGGCTCAGTCTCGGGCTCCAAACGACGAGATCATCGCAGAATGTCGCCATCTTGTACGCCAAACGCCGCCTGCCGCCCCGGTTTGCCCGTCTTTCCCCGTACGCCCCAGGAGCAGCACAAGAAGCGGGGTTCGTACCGGACAACTACCTTCCGTGCCGTCGCGGAAGGCGGGGACCGCCGGACGAGGTGACCAGGACACTTGCGGCCGGCGGGACGGAATCTCATCATCAGGTGAGATGAAATCTCGTCCTTTCGGAGGGCACCAGCCACCCGTCATGGATGGGACCATCTATCGAGGGATTTATCCCAACATGGTGTGATGTATCCCAGCAGGACGGATTTCGATGTCAGACTCAGAGTTCCCGCTCGTCCAGTTCATGCGCGACGGGTTCGACCCGGCGGCCGAACTCGCCCGCATCCGGACCGAGCACCCGGTCTTCCCGATGGAGATCCCGGGCGGCCAGACGGTCTACCTGGTGACGCGGTGGGACGACGTGCGTGGCGTCCTCGGCGACCACGAGCGCTTCAGCAACGACTTCGCCGGCGTCATCGGCCTGGGCTCCAACCAGGAGGACCCGGGCGGCCTCGGCTTCCGCGACCCGCCCGAGCACACGCGGCTGCGCAAGTACCTGACGCCCGAGTTCACCATGCGGCGGCTGCGCAGGCTGGAGCCGCGGATCGAGGCGATGGTCGAGGAGCACCTGGACCGGATGGCGGCCAAGGGCTCGCCGGTGGACCTGATGGAGGAGTTCGCGCTCCCCATCCCGTCGCTCGTCGTGTGCGAGCTGCTCGGCGTCCCGTACGAGGAGCGCGCCGACTTCGTCAAGCTCAGCACCGACCGGTTCGACTTCACCGCCGGGCCCGAGGCGTCGCTGCAGGCGATCAACGACGCGATGACGTACCTGGTCGACCTGGTCGCCCGTGAGCGGCAGAACCCCGGCGAGGGCCTGCTCGGCCAGCTGCTGCGCGAGCACGGCGACGAGCTCGACGACCGGACGCTCGCCAGCATGGCCGACGGCCTGCTGACCGGCGGTCACGACACGAGCACCAGCATGCTCGCGCTCGGCACGCTGTGGCTGCTGGAGAACCCCGAGCAGGCCGCCAAGGTGCGCGAGGTCGACGGCTACGTCAACGACGTCGTCGAGGAGCTGCTGCGCTACATGACGGTCGTGCAGGTGGCCTTCCCGCGCTTCGCCCGCGACGACCTGGAGCTGCACGGGCACCAGATCAAGAAGGGCGAGATGGTGCTGTGCTCGCTCGCCGCGGCCAACCGCGACCCGAACCTCGGCGACGACATGGACGAGGTGAAGCCGGGCCGCCCGACCGCGGGCTCGCACCTGGCGTTCGGGCACGGCATCCACCGCTGCATCGGCGCGCCGCTGGCCCAGATGGAGATGCGCATCGCCTTCCCGGCGCTGCTGCGCCGCTTCCCCGGGCTGCACGTGGCCGGGGAGATCCCGTGGCGCAAGCTGGCCATCGTCTACGGCGTGGAGAAGCTACCCGTCGCCTGGTAGAGGGGTTACGTTCGCGGTGTGAGCGATCCTGTCATCGACCTGACGGCGATCGGCGCCGTCGTGTTCGACACCGACGGCGTGGTCACCGACACCGCCCGGGGGCACGCGGCCGCCTGGAAGCACGTCTTCGACGCGTTCCTGCGCGGCCGCTGCGAGCCGTTCGACATCCGCGGCGACTACCTGCGCCACGTCGACGGGCGTCCGCGCCTCGACGGGGTGCGCACGTTCCTGGCCTCGCGCGGCATCACGCTGCCCGAGGGCGCGGCCGACGACCCGCCGGGCGCGCCGACCGTGCACGGGCTCGGCCTGGCCAAGGACCAGCTGTTCCTCGCCGAGGTGGACAAGTACGGCGTCGCCGCGTTCCCCGCCGCCGTGGCGCTGCTGCACGAGCTGCGCCGGCGCGGGGCCCGTACCGCCGGGGTGTCGGCCAGCCTGCACGGGCGCAGGCTGGTCGGGGCGGCGGGCGTGACGCACCTGTTCGACGTGCTGGTCGACGGGAGTGACGCGGCGCTGATGAACCTGCCGGGCAAGCCCGATCCGGCGCTGTTCCTGGAGGCGGTGCGCCGGCTGGCGCTGCCGGCCGTCCGGGCGGCGGTGGTGGAGGCGGCGCTGCCGGGGATCGAGGCGGCCCGCAGGGGCGGGTTCGGGCTGGTGGTGGCGGTCGACCGCGACGGCCCCGGCCTCGCGCGCGACGTGGATGTGGTGGTGGACGACCTGGGCGAGCTCACCGTGCGCGGGCGGGTTCTACCCTTGACGTCGTGACGGTGCTCATCGACCCGCCCAACTTCCCCGGGCCGCGCGGCCTGCTCTGGTCCCACCTGGTCAGCGACAGCTCGCTGGACGAGCTGCACGCCTTCGCGGTGCGGCTCGGCGTGCCCGGGCGCGCGTTCGACCGCGACCACTACGACGTGCCGGAGACGGCGCACGCGCACGCGGTGTCGCTCGGCGCGCATCCGGTCAGCTCGCGCGAGCTGCTGCACCGCCTCATCGCCTCGGGGCTGCGCCGCCGCAAGCCCCGCTGAGCTCGGCGAGCTCGCGCGCCATCGCGGCCCGCGCCCGCTCCTCCCACAGCTCCCGCGCGGCGGGCGTGCGATAGAGCTCCGGTACGGCCAGCAGCCGGCGCAGCACCTGGGCCCGGCCCCGCCTGAAGAGGTCGTCGGGCACGTGCGCGTACTCCTGGCGGATCGCCCGCGCGTAGGCGGCGTAGCCGTCGCCGCCGAGGACGGCCAGGTCGGCGTCGCACAGCACCGCGCCGTCGCGGTCGCCGGCGGTGACGGTGTCGTGCGCGGCGGTCAGCCGGACCAGCCTGGCGACCTCGGCCACCCGCGACGGCGGCACGCCGCAGCGCGGCAGCCTGGCCTGGGCGAGCTGGGCGCTGCGCTCCTCGTCCCAGCCGGGCCGCCCGTCGTAGACGGCGTCGTGGAACCAGGCGGCCAGCCGCACCGCCACGGGGTCGGCGGCGGAGCCCTCCAGCAGGCCGACGGCGGACAGCACCGCGCGCAGGTGGGCCAGGTCGTGGTAGCGCCGGTGCGGCTCGCTCCAGCGGGCCACCAGCTCCGCCCCCACGGCGAGCGCCGCCCGCGACTCCCCCGCCACCCCGGCCCACGCCTTCAGCACGCCTCCACCCTAGAACCCCGCGGCGGGCCGTGGCCGTGCGGCTGACCCCGCCCCGCCTCAGCGCCGCCGCACCCGGACGCGCCACTCGCCGGGCCCCTCGCTCAGGTACGTGAAGCCGTAGTCGCCGTCGGCCAGCTGCCAGCACAGCAGGTTGAGGTCGTGGCCGGAGCGCAGCTCGACCGCCTCGTCGCGGCCGAGCCTGCGCAGCCGGTCGCGTACGGCGTCGGCGGCCGCGGCCTGGGGCAGCGTGTCCAGGTCGATCACCGGCCCCTCGGTGAGCGGGAACCAGCGGTGCGGCTGCGCGCCGAGCGCGGCGGTCGCGGCGGCCGGTCGGCCGAGCGCGGCCAGGACGCGTTCCTCGGTGGCGAAGTGGCGTCCGAGCTGGGTGAGCAGGTCGCGGGTGAGGGTCGCGAGCCGCGCCGGCGGGCAGGAGTCCGAGGCCGCCCGGGTGATCGCGTCGACGGCGGCGCGCAGCCGGGCGTGGTCGCGGGTCAGCCGTGACAGCGCGGGCGCGGCGCCGTAGGCGGGGAACAGCAGCCACTCCTCGTCCCTGATCTGCCGGATCACCTCGGCGCGCAGGTAGGCGGTCAGGGCGCGGGCCTCCCGCTCCGGGGAGCCGCCCCGGGCCGCCGCCGCGAGCATGGCCCGGGCGCGGGCGGTGACCTGGGCCAGGAGCTGGGCGTGCTCGCCGGTGAGGGTGTGCGGGGTCTCACCGTCCCTGGGGCGCGCGGCCGAGGTCCTGGCGTGCCGTCTCAGCTCCGCGGGCCGGCTCATCGGGCGACGCTCCGCTCGGTGGGGAGCCGCTGGCCCGGCACGCTGTCCGGGGTCAGCTCAGGCCGCGCCGGGAGGGCGGGCGGCTCCTCCGGCTCACCCGGCGCGGCCTCCGGGGCATGTTCGGGCGGCGTGGCCCGTTTATGCTTGACGACCCGCACGCCGAGGCCGAGCCCCAGGGCGGCCGGCGCCAGGACCGTGCCCAGCACGGCGACGATGGCGATCATTTGTTCCTCCGATATCCGCCCCGTGCGGCCGGCGGGGCATCGATGGCCGGATCCTGCCGGTGTCCCGTACGCGCGCTCAGGGCCCGTACGTGCCCGCGTCGTGGCGCTCGCGCAGCCACCAGAAGCCGGCGGCCATGCCGGAGAACACCAGCCCGCCGACGCCCGACCCGCCCACCAGGGAGAGCACGCCGAGCCCCAGGCTGAGCAGGAGCGGCAGCGTGAAGGCGGACGTGGCCGGGTCGCCGGACGGGGCGTCGTCCTCGAGAAGCCGGGCGTCGGTCGAGAAGTCCCGCGCGAAAGCCGGATCGTCGGCCAGCAGCCGGCACTGGATCTCCCGCAGCACTTCGCGATCTCGATCACTGAGCACGATACCTCCCCAGGACGCATTTGCATCGTAACACGATAGAAATCGGGTGAACATGGGCGGTCTTCCACCACGTTGACCTGGACTGACATGATGGCACTGCGCCGCGCGTCACCTCGTGACGCGATAGACTTGTCCGGTGTCCGACCATGAGAGCCCGCCCCTGACCAAGCAGGACTTCGAGGCGCTGGCCCGCTTCCGCTTCGGGATCCGCAGCTACCTGCGCTTCAGCGAGGAGACGGTGCGCGCCGACGGCCTCACCCCGCAGCAATACCAGCTGCTGCTGGCGCTGAAGGGCTTCCCCGGGAGGGAGTGGGCGACCGTGCGCGAGCTCGCCGACCGGCTCCAGCTCCGCCACCACAGCGTCGTCGAGCTGGTCAACCGCGCCCAGTCGCAGGGCCTGGTCAAGCGGGAGGCCCACCCCGACGACGGCCGCGCCGTGCGCGTCCTGGTGACGCCGGAGGGCGAGCAGGTGCTGACCCGCCTGAGCGCCCTGCACCGCGACGAGCTGCGCCGCATGCACACCGTGCTGACCCTGCCCGTCTGGACCAGCACCGGCTGACGGCCCCCGGTCCACCGCCCGCCCGGGTCAGCGGCGGCGCCGGGCGGCCGCCGCGCGGATGGCCTCGGCGTACGGCTCGTCGGCCGCGCGCGTGGCGGGCGGCAGATCGGCGTACGGGACGAGCGCCGGGTGGCCGGGATCGCGCGTGCTCATCCACGCCGACCAGGCGTCGTGGACGTCCTCGGCGCTCACCGCCTCGCCCTTGGCCCGCAGCAGCACCGCGTACAGGACGAACAGCCCGGTGGCGTCGTCCGGCGGGGCGGCTCCGGCGGGCAGCAGGCTCCGGATGAGGCGCGCGTCCGCGTCCAGGTAGGTCATGCCAGGAGTCTGCCCGCCATCAGCAGCAGATGCAGCAGCACGAACACGCCGGGCACGATCCGCTCGGTGCTGCCGAGGTCGGCGTAACGGCCCCGCAGCGGCCCGGTCCGGCTGGCCAGGAGCGCCTGCCACTCGCTGCCGAACGGCTGCACGGGCAGTTGCAGCTCGATCTCGTTGATGACGGCGAACTTGGCCCGGTTGAGATCGCGGTAGCTGCGCAACTGCACCCACCAGGTGCCCGACAGCACCACTCCGACCAGCGCGAACACCACCGGGACCGGCCACGGCCTGACGCCGGTGAACAGCGACAGCGCGGCGACCGACAGCAGCGTGCTCTGGACGGACAGGAAGAAGGCGTTGGCCAGGGTGCGCCGGGCCGAGACCCGGTCGGCCATCTCCACCGCGACCTTGTAGAGCTCGATCACGGGAGCCAGGTCGTTGCCGGGGGCGGACATCCTCGATCACCTCAGTCGTTGGAGCGCGTAGGCCAGCAGGTGGTGGGTGGCCGCCGGGCCGCCGATGGCGATCCGGCTGACCAGCAGGGTCCTGGCGCCGTCCCCGGAGTTGGGCGAGCCGGGGGCCATCCGCGCCCAGGCGTGCCTGATGTGGGTCGCCAGATAGCGGGTGTCGCTGCCGGTGTCGGCGAGGACGACGACGCGGTGGACGGGGTAGCGGTCGATGACGCGCTGGAGTTCGTAGCCGGTGCCGACGTTCTCCTTCTGGAAGCCCGACAGGTCGATGACGACGAGGTCGGCGAGCTCCAGCAGGGTGTCGACGGCGCGTTTCCAGTAGCTCCCGTGGCACAGATAGGCGGACAAGGGGTAGCTGCCCTTGCGGTCCCAGACGCGCACGCCCTTGCCGCCGGTGCCCCTGATGGTGCGGAACCCGCTGGGCAGCGGCTCGGTGGACCGCGCGCCGAGCGCCCGCAGCATGCGCCGGTCGGAGGTGATGAACAGGTTCTTGAGCGTCCCGGTGCGCCGCGCCCGGGCCAGCTCGGAGTAGCTCACGGAGGCGGCGCTGCGCAGCAGGTGCACGTGCCCGCAGCGGCGGAAGGCCCCTTTGACGAAGTCGCGCACCCGTAACTCGTTCTCGAACAGCCGGAAGTAGGCGATGTCCAGCGGGGGCCGGCCGAAGACGTTGCGCTCGGCGGTGACCTTGGGCAGGCCGAAGGTGATGCTCGGGGGCGGATCGTAGTAGGTGATCCTCAGTTCGGGGATGACCGGGGCCCGGTACTGGGCCGGGGTGGCGGTGGCGGGCGGCATCAGCGCGGCGAAGGCCGGGTCCTGGGAGAGCCTGCGCACCTGCCAGGCCAGCAGCTGCCGGCGCGTGACGTCGACGGCGACGACGACGAGCACGGCCAGCCCGACCCCGCCGGCCAGGCCGGCGACCCAGATCGCCTCCTCCGCGCGCGAACCCATCCGCTCGGGGACGAGCTGGGTGCCCAGCGCGACGATCACCAGCGGGAACACCACCCACGGCACGGCCAGCAGCGCGACGTTGCCCACCGTGGTGCGGCCGGGCCGTGACTGGCGCAGGGCGGCGCCGTGCTGGGCCGTGGGCGGCAGCAGCAGCGCCTTGACCGGATCGCGCGCCTGCCGCCGCTGCGACAGCGCGATCTGCCAGCGGACCACGCTCGCGGCCAGCGCGATCGTGAACAGCGCGGAGATCACGCCGGTGCCGCCGGCCAGCCAGGGGAAGAGCTCGAAGTCGCGCGGGATCCGCACGACGACGGTCACGGCGGGGATCCGGCCGCTCATGTAGGAGGAGACCAGCCAGGCGATGCCGCCGGTGTAGAGGGCGCCGATCAGGTTGCCGCGTACGGCCTGCGCCTCCGCCGCCGGGTCGAGCCGATAGCGCATGCTCCGCCTCCGTCCGCGCCGCGTGCGGCCGCCCGAGACCCCCCGGCAATGGCAGCCATCCTGAATGGAACGCCACCAGCTCCGCCCCAGTCAACGCATATATGTGGCCCCGCCTGTCACACAGGTGGATATATCCCCCACCGGGGGAAACGGAGGACGCGAGAACCCCCGGCTGCGGGGTCAGCCGGCCTGCGAGCGGGCGCGGCGGGCGTAGGCGCGGGCGGCGCGGGCGCGGTCGCCGCAGCGGACGGAGCACCAGTGGCGGCGGCCGCGGCTCAGCAGGAAGCGGTTGCAGGGCGCGGCCCCGCACGAGTTGAGGCGACCGGCGTCCGGGCCGGTGAGGAGGTCGGCCGCGTCGGCCGCGAGAGCCGCGAGCGCGCGGTCGAGGATCTCGTTGACCGGGCACGGCGCCGCGCGGTACGGGCCGCGCCGGTCGTCCCAGTACAGCAGCGCCGCCGTGGGCGCCCTGCTCAGCGCGTCGTTGACGGCCGACAGCGCCGCGGGCAGAGCGGGCACCCCGGCCACGCGGGCGGCGAACAGCGACCTGACGTGCTCGCGCAGCGAACGCAGCTGCGTCGCGCACATCTCCCGCACGCCGGCGTCGGCCGGAGCCAGGCCGCGCTCGGCCAGCCACCGGTTCGCCGCCTCCGGGGTGCCGAGAAGGTCGACGAACCGCCCTCCGGGCAGCGCGACGGCGCTGTTGGCGAAGTCGAGGGCGAGGTGGTCCGCCGCTCCCGGCGCGGCGTCCTCGGCGGCCCGACCGCCCTGTTCGAGTACGGCGGCCTGCGCTTCCTGACCGACCCGACCTTCGACGCCCCCCGCGACTACCTCGTGCCGCGCGGCCGGCCGACCAAGACGGCCCCCTCCGCCGCCGCCCCGGCCGACCTGGGCCGGATCGACGTGGTCCTGCTCTCCCACGACGAGCACCCCGACAACCTGGACGTCTCCGGCCGGGCGCTGCTCGCCGGCGTCCCGCGGACCCTCACCACGCCCGGAGGCGGCCAGCGCCTGGGCGGCGGGGCCAGGGGGCTGGCCGACTGGGAGTCGGTCGAGCTGGAGCGCCCCGGTGGCGGCACGGTCACGGTCACCGGCGTGCCCGCCGTCCACGGGCCCGGCGCCCGCGAGGACGTCGAGCCGTTCACCTGGCAGGTCGTCGGGTTCGTCCTGACCGGGGAGGGCCTGCCCACCGTCTACGTCAGCGGCGACAACGCCTCACTCGAACTCGTCGAGCGGACAGCTGGGCGCACTTCACCGAGGGGCGCGACGAGCTGGTGGCCGCCTTCACCGCCGCCGGGCCGCTCGACCGCCTGGACCTGGGCGAGCGGGGCTGACCCCGGGACGGCTCCCGCACCGCGTCCGCCCTGCCCCCGGGGCGCGGTCCGGGGTCAGCGGGCGGGGAACAGCGCGTCCGCGAGGGAACGGCCGGGCCGGACCGCCGGGGGGATGGCGAAGACGGCGCTGCCGGTGTGCTGGATGAAGGCGTTGAGCCGGTCGCCGGCGTCGGCCATCTTGCGCTGGGCGCGGACGAAGTCGCCAGGGTCCCGCAGGTAGGCGCAGAACAGGGTGCCGGTGTCGTAGCTGTTGTGCCCGGCCCCGGCGTGGTCGTGCAGCGGGTCGTCGTGGCTGTGGCCGGGCTTGTCGCCCCCGGGGTGCTCGTGGCCGGCGTCCGGCGCGGGCGGCGCCTGGAAGGCGTAGTCGTAGTTGTACGAGCGCCGCAGCATGGGGATGCCGTGGACCAGGGCCACGTGGGAGTCGGCCGGGATGAGGGGTTTGCCGTCGGGCCCCTTCTTGCCGAAGTCCGCGGGGGTGAACTCGTGGCCGCCGCTGAGCGGGGCGCCGTTGTCGCGGCGGCGGCCGATGGACCGGTCCTGCTTGTCGGCGGTGGAGGTGTCCCAGGTGGGCAGGTCCATCCGGATCTTGCGGAAGACCAGGTAGGTGCCGCCGGTGAACCAGGACGGCTCGTCCGGGGCGGTGACCCGTACGGCGTCGTCGAAGGCGGCGGTGCCCGGCCTGGGGTTGGCGGTGCCGTCCTTGTGCCCGAACAGGTTGCGCGAGGTGGCGTCGCCGAACCGGCCGAGGAAGCCCTGCTGGCTCCAGCGCAGCCGGGCGAGGCCGGGGGCGCGGCCGCGCAGGGCGCGGAAGGCGTGGCTGATGCTCTGCGGGTCGTCGCCGCAGATCTGCACGAACAGCTCGCCGCCGCTCCAGGCGGGCTGGAGCTGGTCGGTGGAGAAGGCCGGCAGCCGGCGCAGGTGCCGGGGCCGCTCCTTCTTACGGCCGATGCGGCCGAACAGCTCGGGTCCGAGGCCGAACGTCACGGTCAGCCGGGAGGGCGGCAGGCCGTCGGCGATGCCGGTGTCGGCAGGCATGCCGGGGCGGCTGGACGGGAGCGGCCCGGCGGGGCGGCCCCGCATGAGCCGTTCGGCGGCGGCGCTCCAGTGCTCCATGAGGCGCTGGAAGTTGACGGCGATCCGTTCGGTGGGCAGGGGCTTGCCCTTGGGGCCGGCGCTCTCGAGGTCGAAGGCGGCGAAGCAGGCGTAGAGCTGCTGGGGCGTGGCGATGCCGGGCTGCTGCGTCTCGTGACGCCGCTCCGGGGCCGCCTGCCTCGGCGGGGTGGCCGGCGCGTCGTCTCCCGTGAGGGCCAGTGCCCCGCTCGCGCCCGCGGTCGCCACGAGCGAGGTGACCAGGGTGCGCCGGGAGAAGGCAGGCGTGGATGAACTGGGCATGGGTGTCCTCCAAGGCGAAGGGGGTCATAACCTTCAGGTAGCCTGAAGCCTAGGCGGCGGCACCGTCGCCCCTCTCCCCGGCCCCGCCCATGACTGCCCGAAACTCCCGGAAACGGCCCACACCCACATGAACCAGGCAGAGCACCCCGACCGGCTGGAGCGGGGACACCCGTTCCGGCAGTGGAAGACGTGGCGGATCCCCGGCACCGAGCTGACCCTCACCGGCTACTCCCGGGCGAACGACAAGACGTTCTTCCACATCCCCGAGCTGCGGTGCTGCCTCGACGCCGGCCTGTGCGAGGGGCGGCGGCCGGACACGGTCTTCCTCACCCACACCCACCACGACCACGCCAAGGACCTCGACCACCTGGCCGCCAACCCCTCCGGCGTGGACGTCTACCTGCCCGCCGAGGCGGTGCCGTACGCGGAGTCCTACATCCGCGCCTCCGCCGAGCTCAACCACGGGGCCGGGTTCGACCCCGCCCTGGCCGGGGGCCACCGCCTGCACGGCGTGGCCGGGGGCGACGAGTTCGGCTTCGGGCGCCGGGGACACCGGGTGCGCGTGGTGGAGTGCGAGCACAAGGTGCCCTGCGTCGGTTACGCCTTCTCGGAGCGGGTCAAGGCGCTGCGGCCGGAGTTCGAGGAGCTGCGGCGGTCACTGGCGGAGCGGGGCAGGGGCGCCGAGTTCGGGCGCCTGATGGCGCGCGAACGCGAGAAGGGCGTCGAGGTCGACGCCCTGACCACCCGGCCGCTCTTCGCCTATCTGGGTGACACGCACGTGCGCGTCTTCGAGCGCAACCCCTGGCTGTTCGGCTACCCGGTCGTCATCACCGAGTGCACCTTCCTGGAGGACGGCGAGCTGGAGCGCGCGGACCGGGTCGGGCACACGGTGTGGAGCCGGCTGCGCCCGATCGTCGAGGCGAACCCGCGTACGCTGTTCGTCCTGATCCACTTCAGCCTGCGCCACTCCGACCGGGAGGTGCTGGAGTTCTTCCGGCGGCAGCGGGAGCGGCCCGGCGCCTCGCGGCCGGACAACGTCCTGCTGTGGGTCCACCCGGACAGCCATCTGCCGGAGCAGCACCAGCACCGCCGCTGACCGTCAGCCGGGGCCGACACCCAGGGCCCGGCGGTGGGTGGCGGGGTCGGCCAGGACGTCGAGCATGGCGCGGGCGAGATCGCCGCGCGGCAGGCTCCAGCCGGGGACGCCGGCGGCGCACACTCGTCCTCCTCAGTCCCGCCCGCGGCCGGTCCCGCCCCCGGCGTGCTCACCGAGGGCGGCGGGGGTGCGGCGAGGCGGCGGCCAGGAGGGCGCGGCCGGCGTCGGTGAGCTCGTGCGTGGCCGTACGGCCGGCCCGGCTGCTGTCGATCAGCCCGGCGTCGCGCAGGACCGTCAGGTGCTCGCTGGCCGTCGGGGCGGTCACGCCCACCAGCCCGGCCACCACGCCCGTCTGCAACGGGGTGACGAGCGCGGCCAGGATGCCCGCCCGGGTCGTCCCCAGCAGCCGGTCGAGGGATCGCGGCGTGGCCGGCGCCGCCCACAGGTAACGTCCGGACGCCGGGTAGTAGATCGCCGGGGCCCAGTGGGCGGAGGTGGCGCACTGCACCCGGTCCGTGATGAACAGCGACGGGACGAGGATGAGCCCGTCCGGGCAGTCGACGTCGACGTCGACGGCCGACGCGACGGTGACGGTGTCGCCCTCCAGCGCCGTCGAGTGGTGCAGGCGCGGAAGGACCTCGCGCAGCCCCTCGCGGTTGACCTGGAGGGCCCGGTCCAGCATCTCGGCCCGCAGCGCCTGCCGCATGGACGGCCATTCCGGCTCCACGGCCGCCTTCCAGAGGCGGCGCACCGCGCAGGCGGCCTCCGCCCTGACCCGGCCGGGGTCGCCGAGCAGCCGGCGGCCCAGTCCGGCCTCCCGCCCGATCGCGGCGTCGGCGAGCTCGGCGCGGACCTGGTCCAGCGGGGTGGCGAGGAGGGCGGCCACGCACTCCTCGAACGACGGCTCGCTGGACATCGGCGACGGGTCGAGGAAGTCGGGCCGGTACGCGCCATCCGCCATGAAGATCGTGAGCGCGCCCAGGTCCAGCCCCGACAGGCGGTCGCGGCGACGGCGCAGCCACGGGTGGAACATCGGGTGACGCCGCGGCTCGGTCAGAAGCCGGGCGAGGCTGACCACCTCGTGGATCGGCGACATCGCCCACCGCACGCCCGCGGCCCCGGCGCCCAGTCGGTAGCGGATCATCTCCCCATTGTCGGGCCACACCATTAGGCCAGGGCCGAAGTGAGCGCGAGCGGGCCGCGGAGTCACGAGACTCGGGGCATGACGGAGACGAAGCCGACACCGGCGCGAACGATCCGGCTGGGCCCCGGCGGATCGGTCATCGAGGTCCTCGCCACCCCGGCGGAGACCGGCGGGACCGTGAGCCTCTACAGGTGGCGCATGTCGCCCTCCAGCCGGGGCCCTTCCCCGCACTTCCACACGACCTTCAGCGAGACCTTCATCGTCGAGGAGGGCGAGGTCGGCTACTTCGACGGGCGGGCCTGGCGGACCCTGCGGGCCGGGGACACCGCGCACGCCGCGGCGGGCGCCGTGCACGCGATCCGGAAGGACCGCCCCGAGCCCGCCACCCTCCTCATGGCCCTCTCACCGGGCGTGCCCCGGGAGGAGTACTTCGCGCGGCTCGCCACCGTGACCGAGCGCGACCAGGGCAGGCTCCACGAAGCCCACGACAACCATTTCGCCGGCCTTGACCTTGACGAGAACCAGGAAGACAGCTGATGACGAGCAACGACCTGCGCGGCGCCCTCAAGGGGCGCGTGCTTTTGCCCGGTGACGACGGCTTCGACCAGGCGGCCACCGCGTGGAACCTGACCGTCGGGCAGCCGGTGGCCGCCGTGGTGGAGGCCGCGGACGCCGGCGACGTTGCGGCGCTCGTCCGCTACGCGCGCCGGGCGGGCCTGACGGTGACCGCGCAGCCGAGCGGCCACGGCGCCTCGGGTGACGTGGAAGGCGTGATCCTGCTGCGTACCGGCCGGTTGAACGAGGTGGAGGTGCGCGCGGAGGAGCGCGTGGCCCGGGTGGGCGCGGGCGCGAAGTGGGGGCAGGTGCTGGCGGCGGCCGGCCCGCTGGGGCTGGCCGGCCTGTCCGGCAGCGCGCCCGGGGTCAGCGTGACCGGCTACACCCTGGGCGGCGGGATCGGCTGGTTCAGCCGCGCGTACGGCTTCGCCTCCGACAGCGTGCGCGCCTTCGACGTCGTGGACGCCGACGGCGAGCCGGGCCGGGTGACCGCCGAGTCCGACCCCGACCTGTTCTGGGCGCTGCGCGGCGGCGGCGGGGACTTCGCGGTGGTGACCGCCGTCGAGCTGGAGCTGTATCCCGTGCCGGTCCTGTACGGCGGGCGCGTGATCTGGCCGCAGCACCGGACCGGGGAGGTGTACGACGCGTTCCTGGAGATCACCGCCGAGGCGCCGCGCGAGCTCAGCGTCTGGATCAACCGGTTCCAGCCGCCCGGCGCGCCGCCGATGGTGACGCTGGACCTGGCCTACCTGGGTGAGGCGGCCCGGGCCGAGGACCTGCTGGCGCGCCTCGGCAAGATCGAGGGCGCGCTCTCCGACAGCCGGGGCGTCGTCCCCCTTGCCGAGCTGGGCGGCATCACCGCCGAGCCGACCGACCCGGCCCCGTCCATCGCCCGGGCGGAGCTGCTCACCGGCCTGGACGCGGACGCGGTGGAGCGCCTGCTGGCCAAGCCGGTCGAACCGCTCATCAACGTGCAGATCAGGCATCTGGGCGGGGCGCTCGCCGAGCCGGGCGGCGGTGCCGGTGCGAGCGGCGCGCTGACCGAGCCGTACCTGCTCGGGCTGCTGGGGCTCGGGCTGCCGCACGCGGCCGACGCGACGCGCGCCAAGCAGGCCGAGGTCGTGGCCGACCTGGAGAGCCGCGTCAGCGGACGCAAGCCGTACACCATGCTCTCCCCCGGCGACACGGCGGCGCAGTCCTTCTCCGCCGGGACGCTCGCGCGGCTGCGGGAGATCAAGCGGGCCCGTGACCCGCACCACGTGTTCCGCGCGAACTACCCGGTGCTCGGCTAGCGGGGGCGGGCCAGGCGCTGGAGCTGCCCGGTGTGCACGTCGCTCACCCATTCCCAGCCGGGCTCGGCCGACGGCCCGATCCGGGGGTCGCTCGGCTCGTGGCCGTCCCGCAGGGCGTGCACGTACGCCCGGTCCAGGGTGATCCGGGCGCGGACCTGGCCCGCTCCGCCGGCGGAGCCGTGACCGGGGACGACGACGCCCGCGTCGCCCGCCACCTCCTCCAGCAGCCGCAGCGCCTCCAGGTAGTCCTCGACCGGGTCGCCGGCGTCCAGGTCGAGCATCGGGACCAGGACGTCGGAGAGCATGTCGCCGGCGACGAGAACCCCGCGTTCCTCGATCAGCAGCGCCGCGTGGCCCGGCGCGTGCGCCCGGTGCTCGACGATCCGGACCCGGGGACCGTCCCAGGGGATGTACGCGGTCCCGGCGGGCAGGCCGGTGATGTCGCCGAGCAGGTCGAGCGGCACCTGCCCGGCGACTTCCGTGCCGATCAGGTGGTCGGCGACGCGGGCCTTCGCGTCCGGGTCCGCGAGCTGGTCGCGTACGGCGGCCGCGCAGCGCGCCGTGCCGTGGCGAGGCGCCTGGCCGAGCCGGGGGTGCCAGAGCAGGTGATCCCAGTCGGGATGGGTGGAGAA
The DNA here is from genome assembly GCF_019396325.1 of Nonomuraea ceibae. Classification (GTDB taxonomy): domain Bacteria; phylum Actinomycetota; class Actinomycetes; order Streptosporangiales; family Streptosporangiaceae; genus Nonomuraea; species Nonomuraea ceibae. The sequence goes on along the minus strand of NZ_JAHKRO010000008.1, from coordinate 65,626 downwards.
CCCCGCCACGACGGGCTGTCCCAGCCCGTGCAGGTCGTCCGCGAGGCAGCCGAGCTCGGCGCCGGTCACGCCGGGGTCGATGAGCAGCACCCCGGCCGCGCCCCGCACGACGACGGCGTTGGTCCGCACGAACATGCTCTGGTGGATCAGCACCCCCTCGGCGACCTGCGTCAGCATGGCCACGCCCGGCGGCCCGCGGTCGTCGTGCGGTGCCGGGGCGCCTGCCCGGGCTCGGTGCCGTTCATCCGCCGCCTCCTGCGATGGGTGCTGAGATGCCGAAGGGAGCCGTGCCCCGCCAGGTCGCACAGCCTGGCCGGACGGGGCGCCCGCCGGTAGGGTCCGATCCTATGGGGCGTTCGAGAACCGGTTCCGGCCTGGCCGAGGACCTGCTCATCGAGCTGGACCGCGACGCCGGGGTGCCGCTGCACCGGCAGATCGAGACGTCCATCCGCGCGGGCATCCGGGCCGGCCGGCTGCGGGCGGGCGCCTCGCTGCCGCCCTCCCGCACCCTGGCGGCCGGGCTCGGCGTCTCCCGTGGCGTGGTCGTGGAGGCCTACCAGCAGCTCGTCGCCGAGGGCTACCTCGCCAGCCGGTCGGGCGGCTACACGCAGGTCGCCGCGTCGATGCCGCCGGTGGCCGCCGGCGCGGGCCCCGCGACCCCGGCGGCGCACGGCCCCGGCTTCCGGGTCGACTTCGGGTACGGGCGCACCGACGTGTCGCAGTTCCCCCGGGCCGCCTGGCTGCGCTCGGTCCGCGCCGTGCTCACCGCCACGCCCAACGACCGGTTCGCCTACCTCGACGGTCGTGGCGTGCCGGAGCTGCACACGGCCCTGTGCGACTACCTCAACCGGGTGCGCGGCACCTCCGCCGCGCCGGGCCACGTGGTCGTCTGCGGCGGCTACGGGCAGGGCATCGCGCTGCTGATCCAGGTGCTCGTCCAGCACGGCGCCAGGCGGATCGCCCTGGAGGACCCCTCGTCCAACGACGACGCCCTGGTGCTGGCCCGCGCCGCCGGTCTGGAGGTGGTCGGCGTCCCGGTGGGCCCGGACGGCGTCGAGGTCGGCGCGCTCCACCGGGCCGACGCCGACGCGGTCGTGCTCACGCCGTCGCACCAGTGGCCCACCGGCGGAGTGCTGTCGGCCCCGGCGCGGGCGGAGGTGATCCGCTGGGCGAAGCGGCGCGGCGCGCTCGTGATCGAGGACGACTACGACGCCGAGTACCGTTACGACCGCTCGCCGGTCGGCGCCATGCAGGGCCTGGCGCCCGATCACGTCGTCTACTGCGGCACGGCCAGCAAGACGCTCGCGCCCGGGTTGCGGCTCGGCTGGCTGGTCGTGCCCGCCCGGCTGGTGGGCGACGTCGCCGCGGCGAAGGTGCTCGCCGACCGGGGGTCGCCGGTCATCGACCAGCTGACGTTCGCCGACTTCCTGGCGCGCGGGGAGTTCGACCGCCACCTGCGCCGGATGCGCCCGGTCTACCGCCGCCGCCGTGACGCGCTGCTGGACGCCCTGCGCACCCAGCTGCCCGAGCTGCGACCGGCCGGGATCGCCGCCGGGCAGCACGTGGTCGCCTGGCTTCCGTCCGGCCTCGACGAGGCGGAGGTGGTGGCCGCCGCCGCCCGGCGCGGGCTCGGCATCCACGGCGTCGGCCCGTACCGGATCACCGGCGCCGGGCCGGGCGGCCTGATCTTCGGCTACGCCATCCTGGGCGAGGCCGCCATCGCCGAAGGGGTCGCGCTGCTCGCGGCGGCCGTGCGCGAGGTACGGGAACGCTGAGGCCATCAGCGTGCCGGGCGGATGTTCTGGTTCAGGTGGAACACGTTGGCCGGGTCGTACGCGGTCTTGAGCTCGGTCAGCCGGGCCAGTTTCGCGGCCGGGTACGCCCGCCGCACGCCGCTCTGCCCCTCGGCCAGCTCGTCGGCCGTCAGCGAGTTGACGTACACCCCGCTCGCGTACGGTTCGAGCGACGCCCCGGCGGCGCGGGCGGCGCCCATCCTGGCGTCGTCCTCGGCCGGGTCGGTCCAGCGGGACCCGGCCCCGAACTCGAACATCGTGCCCCGGTGGCCGAACGCCGCGTCCGCCTCGGGGACGTCGGCGATCGCGCCGCCGTGCGCCTGCAGGCCGACGCCCGGCAGGTACGGGTCCGCGCTCAGGTCGGCGCCGCCGCGCAGCAGGAACGCCTCGATCGCCGCGGTGGGGAATCGCCGCAGGTAGTGCGCCTTGGCGTAGCGGCGGTAGGCGTGGCCGCCGGTGGAGTCGTCGCGCCGCTGGAGTTCGAGGTAGGACGGGGTGGTGACGCGTGAGGCGACGGGACGCCCGAGCGCCCGCATCGCGGGGAGCAGCCGGCGGCCCTCGTCCGGGTCGCCGACCCACACGAACCCGGCCGTGGCGATCGGGCCTTCCGGGCCGCTGCCGACGCCGGCGGTGAACGTCGCCTGCCGGGGCGCGACGGCGGTCAGGTCGCGCCAGCCCTCGAGGACCGGGACGGCGTCCTCGGCGCGGAAGTCGAACTCGGCGACCAGCGTCCGCGTGCCCGTGTGATGCAGCCGGAACTCGAACTCGGTGACGACGCCGAAGTTGCCGCCGCCGCCGCGCAGGCCCCAGAACAGGCCGGGGTTCTCGGCACGGCTCGCGGTCACCACGTCCCCTTCGGCGGTGACCATCGTGTACGAGATGACGTTGTCGCAGGCCAGGCCGTACTGGCGGGCCAGCCAGCCCATGCCGCCGCCGAGCGTGAGCCCGCCGACGCCGGTGTGCGAGACGTTGCCGGCGGTGGTGGCCAGGCCGTACGCCTGGGACGCGCGGTCCAGCGCGCCGAGCAGCGCGCCGCCCTGCACCCGGGCCCGGCGGCGGGCCGGGTCGATCCGCACGCCGCCCATGGGCGTCAGGTCGATCATGAGTCCGCCGTCGGGGACGGCGAACCCGGCGGCGTTGTGGCCGCCGCAGCGCACGCCGATCTCCAGGTCCAGCTCCCGCGCCAGCCGCACGGCGGCGACCACGTCGGCGACGCCCGCCGCGCGGACGATCATCCGGGGCCGCCGGTCGACCATGGCGTTCCAGACGGTGCGGGCGCTGTCGTAGCCGGCGTCGCCGGGGGTGAGGAGCCGGCCGTCGAAGCGAGTCGCTGTCGTTGTCATGCCCTGAGCGTGACACCGATCGGTACCCCCGATAAGGGCCGATCGCGCAGCCGCCCGGAGGACCAATTCCGGCCCCGCATCTGCAACGCCCGGGCATCTGGACCGGAGCCGGGACCCTGGTCCTTCAGGGGCCGGCCGCCAGGCCGGCGAGGCCGGCGCGGGCGCGGGACTGCTCGGCGAGGTCGCCCACCTCGACGGCCGCGTCGAGCGCGTCCCGGTAGAGACGCCGCGCCCGGCCGGCCTCGCCGAGCGCCAGTGCGGCCGTGGCCAGGCCGTTGAGGGCCTTGGCCTCGCCGCGCCGGTAGCCGAAGCGGCGGTACAGCTCCAGGGCGTCGCCGTGGTGCGCGCCCGACTCGCCCGGCCGGCCGAGCCGCAGGCAGGCGATGCCGAGGTGGTGCAGGGCGTCGGCCTCGCCGCCCCGGCTGCCGATGGCGCGGAAGATCTCCAGCGCCTCGCGGTGCAGGGCGTCCGCCTCGGCGAAGCGGCCCTGCCGTTCCTGGGCGACGCCGAGGTAGTCCGTGGTCACCGCCTCGCCGAAGTGGTCGCCGAGCTCGCGGAACAGCTCCAGCCCCCGGCGCAGCGCGGCGAGCGCGCCCTCGTGGTCGCCGGTCGCGGCCCGTACGTCGCCCAGGCCGGTCAGCGCCCGCGCCTGGCCGCGGCGGTCGTCGGCGGCCCGGCAGGCGGTCAGGGCCCGGTCGAAGTGCTCCGCCGCGAGCCGGTGGTCGCCCTGCAGGTGGTGCACCCAGCCGAGGTCGGTCAGCGCCCGGCCCTCACCGGCGGGGTCCGCCAGCCGCCGGGCCGCCTCCAGCGCCCTGCCGTACAGGGTGCGGGCGTCGTCGTGCAGCGCGTGGTCGTACAGGTAGCGGTAGAGGGTCGTGGCCAGCGCGCCCGTGTGGGCCGGCCAGTCGGTGTCGCAGGCGTGCGCGGCGGTCCGTACGAGATTGCCGCGTTCGGCGTCGAGCCAGGCGAGCGCTTCGGCGGCGTCGCGGAAGCGCGCCGCCGGGCGGCCGGTCCTCGGCCGCCGGTGCGCGCTGTCGGGATAGAGCAGGTCCATGGCGGCTGAGGCGGTGCACAGGTGGTGGTCGAGCAGCCGGGTCATGGCGGCGTGGCGTTCGGCGGGCGGTTCCTCGGCGGCGGTGTCGTGGGCGTACTGGCGCAGCAGGTCGTGGAAGCGGTAGCGGCCCGGCTCGTGCTGCTGGAGCATGTGCGTGTCCAGCAGCGACTCCAGCGTGTCCTCGGCGTCGGCGACGTCGAGCCCGGCCAGCGCGGCGGCGGCGGGCGGGGTGACGTCGCGGCCGGGGTGGAGGCCGAGCAGGCGGAACAGGTGGCGCTCGGTGTCGTCGAGCTGCTGGTAGGACAGGGCGAACGCGGCCGCCACGCCGCGCTCGGCGGTGGCCAGCTCCGACAGCCTGCGCCGTTCGTCGCGCAGGCGCTGGGCCAGGTAGGCGACGCTCCAGCGGGGCCGGTGCCGCAGCCGCGCCCCGGCGATCCGTACGGCGAGCGGCAGGAACCCGCACAGCAGCAGGACCTCGGCCACCGCGTCCGGCTCCCGTACGGCGCGCTCGCCCACGATCCGGGTGAACAGGTCGGTGGCGTCGGCGGCCGGCAGCACCTCCATGGGCAGGGACCGGACGCCGTCGAGATCGGTCAGCCGGCGCCGGCTGGTGATGAGGACGAGGCTGCCGGAGGGGCCGGGGAGCAGCGGGCGTACGTGCGCGGAGTCGGCGGCGTTGTCCAGGACGACGAGGACGCGGCGGCCGGCCAGCTCGGCCCGCCACAGCGCGGCGCGCTCCTCCAGGTGGGCGGGGACGGCCTCGGCGCGGACGCCGAGCTGGCGCAGCAGGGCCTCCAGCGCCTCGGACGTGCTCACCTGCTGCCTGCCCGCCGTGTGCGCGTGGAGGTCGACGAAGAGCCGGCCGTCGGGGTAGTGGTCGGCCAGCTGGTGGGCGGCGCGCACGGCGAGGGCGGTCTTGCCGATGCCGGCCATGCCGTCGATCGCGGTGATCGACGGCATGGGGCCGTCCCCGGCGATCAGCTGGGTCAGCTCGGCGGTGCGGCCGGCGAAGTCGGCGACGTCGTAGGGCAGGTACGTCGCGCTCTTCCCCTTCGGGCTCTCGTCAGCCCGTACGTCAGGGCCCTGGAGCACGGTCTCTTCCACGGACAGGAACGCGGGCCCCGGGTCGAGGCCCTGCTCATGGGCCAGCCGGGACCGGTAGGCGCGTCCGGCGGCCAGCGCGTCGGCCTGCCGTCCGGCGCGGTGCAGGGCCAGCATGAGCTGCCCGGTCAGCCGCTCGCGCAGCGGGTGGGCGGCCAGCTCCGCGCCGAGCCGGTCGATCAGGTCCTCGTGGCGTCCCTCGGCGAGCTCCAGGTCGGCCAGCCGTTCCACGGCGGTCAGCCGCCGGTCCTCCAGCCGCGCGCGGGCGTCCGGCGCGTACTCCGCCTGCACGTCGGCGAACGCGGGCCCGCGCCACAGCTCCAGCGCCGAGCGCAGCCGCCCGGCGGTGTGCCGTGGATCGTCCTCGGCCGTGGCCGTGAGCGTGGTGAAGTCCTCCAGGTCGAGCTGGCCGGGCCGGGTGGTGAGCACGTATCCGGCCACGCTCGTCCGGAGCTGGTCGGCCACGCCCGCCGCGCGCAGGACGCGCCGGATCGCCGCGAGCGCGGCGTGCACCTGGGCACGCGCGGTGTCCGGCGGCGCCGGCCCCCACACCGCGTCGATCAGCCGTTCCACGCTCTGGGCGCGTCCCGCGTGGAGCAGCAGGTGGCCGAGGAAGGCACGGTGCCGGGGGGCGAGGGCGGGCAGCGGCCGGTCGCCTGCCGAGACCTCCACGGGACCCAGGATCAGGAAACGCGCAGACACCCCAGGATCGTACAAGTCACGGCATATCGGCGCTCCATAGCTCGCGCATAGCCGGCGCATCAAAGCCCTTGCCGAGACTCGTCAGCGGAAAGCGGCAACCAACTCTGCTGAGGAGTCACTCATGGAAGCACGGATGAAGAACCCCGCCCTGGTGCTGCCGGGCGCGATGCAGGCGCTGCTCGCGCTCGGCAAGGCGGCCGACCAGGCCGGGCTGCCGAAGGTCACGGTCGACCTGGTGCTGCTGCGGGCCAGCCAGATCAACGGGTGCAGCGTGTGCGTGGACATGCACGCCAAGGACCTGCGCAAGCAGGGCGAGAGCGACGAGCGGCTGTTCGCCGTGGCCGCCTGGCGCGAGACGCCGTACTTCACCGACGCCGAGCGCGCCGCGCTCGCCCTGACCGAGGAGGCCACCCGGCTGCCCGACGGCGGCCTGGTCAGCGACGCGGTGTGGGACGAGGCCGCGGACCACTACTCCGAGCAGGAGCTGGCCGGACTGCTGCTGCAGATCGCCACCGTCAACCTGTGGAACCGCCTCAACGCCGCCACCCGTCAGATCGCGGGCGCGGCATGGTGAGCGTCGCCCTCGTCACCGGGGCCACCCGGGGCATCGGCCTGGCGACCGCCCGGCTGCTGACCGAACGCGGCGTCACCGCGATCGTCGGCGCGCGCGACGAGGCCGCCGCCGAGCGGCTCGGCCTGCCGTACGTGCGCCTGGACGTCACGGACCCGGCCGGCGTCCGCGCCGCCGCCGAGCGGATCGAGCGGGAGTACGGCGGGCTCGACATCCTCGTCAACAACGCCGGGATCGTCCTGCCCGACGGGCCGCCGAGCCAGGCCACGGCCGAGCAGGCCCGGCTCATCTACGAGACGAACGTGTTCGGCGTCATCGAGGTCACGAACGCGATGCTGCCGATGCTGCGCCGCTCCCCTGCGGGGCGCGTGGTGAACGTCTCCAGCGAACGCGGCTCGATCACCCGCGCCCTGGACCGTCGGCACCCGCTGTGGCCGATGCTCAACGTGACCTACTGCTCGGCCAAGGCCGCGCTCAACATGATCACCGTGTCCTACGCCAAGGAGCTGCTGGACACCCCCGTCAAGGTCAACGCGGTCGACCCGGGCTGGGTGAAGACCGACATCAACCACGGCGCCGGGATCAAGACGCCCGAGGAGGGCGCCGCGCCGATCGTGGCCATGGCGCTGCTCGGCCCGGACGGCCCCACCGCCGCCTTCGTCCAGGACGAAGGCCCCATCCCCTTCTGAAGGAGTACATGCATGCGTGACATCGTGCGAGGCCAGGTGTTCCTGCCTGGCGACGACGGGTTCGACCGGGCCGCCGCGCCCTGGGCGATCGGGGTGCGCCAGCCGGTGGTCGCGGTCGCCGAGGTGGCCGACGCCGCCGACGTGGTGGCGCTCGTCCGCTACGCCCGCCAGGCCGGGCTGACCGTCACCGCCCAGCCGTCCGGTCACGGCGCCTCCGGTGACGTCGACGGGACGATCCTGGTGCGCACCGCCCGCCTGGACGAGATCACCGTCGACCCGGCCGGGCGGGTGGTCCGGGCCGGGGCGGGCGCGCGGTGGGGGCAGGTGCTGGCCGCCACCGGCAAGCACGGCCTCACCGGGCCGGCGGGCAGCAGCCCGGTGGTGTCCGTCGCCGGATTCGTCGCCGGCGGGGGCGTCTCCTGGTTCGGCCGCGCGTACGGCTGGGCCGCAGACTCCGTGCGCGCGTTCGAGATCGTCGACGCCGGGGGCGAACAGGTGCGGGTCACGGCGGACTCCGACGCCGACCTGTTCTGGGCGCTGCGCGGCGGTGGCGGCGACTACGGCATCATCACCGCCGTCGAGCTGGACCTGTACGAGGTGCCCGGCCTGTACGGCGGGCGCGTCGTGTGGCCGGCGGAGCGCACCGGCGAGGTGTTCGAGGCGTTCCGGGCCATCACGGCCGACGCGCCGCGCGAGCTGTCGCTGTGGCTCAACCGGATGGCCCCGCCGCCCCCCGCCCCGGCGACGGTCGGCATCGACGTGACCTTCCTCGGCGGGGCGGCCGAGGCGGAGGACCTGCTGGCCCCGCTGGCGGCGATCGGCGGCAGCCTGTCGGACAGCCGCGGCCCGATGGACGTCGCCGACCTGGGCGCCATCGCCGCCGAGCCGGTCGACCCCAGCCCGATGCTGGCCCGCACCGAACTGCTGACGGGGCTGCCCGTGGACGTCCTCGCGGACGCCGACCTCGCGCCGCTGCTGAACCTGCAGATCCGGCACCTGGGAGGCGCCCTGACCGAGGCGCGCCCGGACGGCGGCCCCGGCGGCGCGCTCGGCGAGCCGTACCTGCTCTACCTGCTCGGACTCCGGCTGCCGCACCTGGCCGAGGCCGTGCAGGCCAAGCAGGCCGCGCTGGTGGCCCAGCTGGGCGAGGCGGTCAGCGGGCGCAAGCCGTACACCTTCCTCGCCCCCGGCGAGAGCGCCGCCCAGGCCTTCCCCGCCGAGGTGCGGGCACGCCTGGAGCGGATCAAGCGCGAGCGCGACCCGGGCGGCGTCATCCGCGCCAACTTCCCGATCACGAGCTGAGCCCGTACCCGCCTGCGACGAAGGGCTCCGGATCCACCCCGGAGCCCTTCCTGCCGTCGGGTATGTCGCGGTGCTTCGGGTGTCGCTCGGTAGTGAACTGTGCGCCTCAGCTTCACCAAGATCCCGGGATTCGGCTACATTCATGACAATGGCCATGTTCACCTGCGCCACGTGCGGTACGGCTGTGACGTTGGACCTGGAGGAGGTCGGCTACCCCGCTGATCTCCAGCCCGGTCGTGAGCTCGGCCTGGCTGACGAGAAGCCGCAGCTGATCCCGCGAGGCAGGTTCGCGGTCAATCCGCGGCCGGTCGGATGGAAGCCGTACATCGCGATCGCGGGGCACGGCCGCGAGTTCGTGTCCGACGGGCCAGGCAGGTCGGTCGTGGTGAACGCGGCGGACATCATCGCGTTGACTCCCTCTCCGGATCCCCCCGCGGGCGGATGCTGCGGCTGGGGGCCGGACGACGGGCCCAACCTGGCGTGCGAGGCATGCGGCAGAGAGCTCGCCACCGAGGTGAACGACTGCGGTATGCGCTGGTGGTGGGTCACGCTCTTCCTCGACGGCGTGCTCGGCGCTCCTCCCTCACCCTCTGCGCGAACCCCGCCTGCTGCTCAGCGGAGGCATGACAAGAGGCGACGGCTGCGGTGACCCAGGACGGGATCGCTCCCGGGACCGGCCTAAGGGTCGTGATCCTCGCGCCAGAGCTCCCGTGCCGTCCTTGCCGTAGCTGCCGATCTTGAAGCCTTCTGCGTACAGGTCGCCGGTACGCTCCTGCGTCCCGGCGAACATCCAGAAGCCGCCGATCTTCCACGGGTCGGGGCGCCGGCGCTCACCGACGTGCCGTCCTTGAAGACCAGCGCGACGCGGGCGGTCTTGGTGCCGGTGATGCCGAACCAGTGTTCCTTGTGCTCCCACAGCGCCTCTTACGGTCTGGCGTCGCTGCCCGCCGGGCTTCGCACCGCACGATCACGCGTTGCGGGATCACTGGAAGGACAAGGGCGGCGTACGTGGCCGCCCAGGAGCGGAGAAGGTCTACCGCCAGCAGGTTCGCCCCGTGGTGCGGATAGGGCCGCGCTCATTGACCGTGTCTTCCCAGCCTCGATGAGCAGTCGCAGGTCACTCGGAAGATCAAAAGGCCGGTTCCAAGACTGGAACCGGCCTCTGAGCTGGTGGGCGATACTGGGATCGAACCAGTGACCTCTTCGGTGTGAAGCAGACATGCGGATCATCTGACTTGGTGTTTTGGCTGCTCAGTCCCATATGCGCGTGCACTGCTGTGCATGATCGACCTCTGCGAAGCACCTTCGATGTCACTCAGTTTGTCACCTGCTCCCGCGATGGGACTCGAACCAGGATCATGTGGTATCGATCAGTCCCCACGGATCGCAACAGCATGTCGGCCCGGCCGATCCAGTCCAACCCTGTTCAGGTTGGTTCACCTGGGGTGGCTCCCCTCCGGAGTCCCAGTTAATCACGCCCATGGGCCAGCGTGTCCACTGATCGTTTCGTGTGAAGTAATGACGACAGACATAGGACCCGGCGTTTACCCAGGTCAAGCGGTTGATGGCGTGCATACTTATGTGCTGGTGGGCGCGCGGTAGCACGATGGGTGTCACTCAGTTTGTCACTGACCGTTTGGATCGGAAGGATGGAGCCCACCAGGCGTCAGGCTTGTCACTGCTCGGAGGTCAACATCAACGGTTGGGCCATAGCTCTACTTGCATACCTTGTGGCAGCAATTGTTTCGCTTTATCCAGCCGTTCGACTTCTATTCAAGATGGTTAACCTAAATCCAGGTGGACCATCTTTCGATACTGCCAGTCATTTCAGCGATGCGGGCAGGGAGCGACTAAACCAGAACTTTCAGCGCATCCAGGGAACGCTGATGTTCTGGAAAACACAAGCCGAACGATATAAGCGGTTCCACATGTAGTCGCTTACGTGGATTGGAATATCAACCATCAGTTTGCCGATACTGGCACAAGCTATTACCGCCGACCCTTGGTCCAAAAATCTCATGACCGTCGTTGCGGCACACGCAGCTCTAACCCTCGGACTAAGCCGATCATTCCGCGTAGAAGCACACTATAAAGCCTTCCGGAATGGCGAATCAGATTTCTATGACCTTTATCGCCGCATGCTAGATCGACCGGAGGTATTTGGGGCGACAGAGGAGGAACAAATCAAGAAGTATCTAGAGCAGGTAGAGAAGGTACGTCGCCTAGTCAGAGCTGCCGAAACGGACAACCTGCCCTCCATAGAAGAGGTGGCACAGGTTGGCCCTTCTCCAGAGGGAAGGCATAGGTAATTAATTGCCTTCTACAGGACTCATCTGGCCTGTAGGCCGAGTTTTGTTCTAGGCGCTTCGCTGACCTTGGGTTGCTTCGCGATCTCGGCTCTGAGCTGGGGAAGTACCTCTCAACAGTTGTCAGCAGCTTCCGGCGCTTCTTGGGCTGTGGCGGAACAGAGACGCAACAAGACCCTCTACCGAAGAGATCGGTCAGTGTTGGCCTGCACTCTCATCAGGCTCCCGCGACCACTCACTTGCAAGAGTAGCCATTCGATCATTGGACGTGGCGTTTTCGCTGCTTAGGTCTACATTCGGCGTGCATCCCTGTGCGTGGTCGCGCTGCAGTGAGCGTCCCTGATGTCACTCAGTTTGTCACTCACTCTCTTGATTTCCTGCTTGTCTTGATCCCACCGCTCGATCATGGCGACCACTAAGTCGATGGCTCGTCGTTTTTGATCAGCTCTTTGAAACGCGGACTTTCAAGAAGACGAACATCTTCCTTCGTGAGTTTCTTAGAGACGCCTTCTTTATAATCAGAATCTTTGATGTGCGCTTTAGGCGTATGCCTCAAGAAGGACTTGAAGTGTGCCTGCGCTTTATCGATTGGCCATGGGCGTGATGGCACAGGATAGTTTTTCGGTGCACCTTTTGGCGGGCCGATCCCCAACTCTTTCCGATACGCTGCTACAAACTCAAGCTCCTGGTCTTCACCCAACCTATTCGCAAGAAAATACGGGAGGCCGTACATTTCGCTATCGTCTGCCAGGAAGATCTTAAGTGCAGTTGCTGCATCACCTCGCAGAGCAACCATCTGCTCGGCGCTTTTGATTATTTCTATGCTGTGCGCCATTCGACGAACCTCTTGCAAACATGACGTAAAGTCATGCATGGGAGAGTCCGGGAAATTGGCTATAACCTCAGGCTTTACTATTTTCCCTGCTCGTGCTAATAAGCCTATATCGTGGAGCTTTTCCTGATACGCATAAACATCGCGATGCAGTTGAAGGAATTTATCGTAGAGAGCTTTTCGTTCATCCAGAAATTTGGCGTTCCGTTCTTTCGCGTACTTGATTTTTTCGATGATGCCGTCGTAAAGAATTTTGATTAGAATTCCTGCCATAGCAGAACCGGCAGCAATAAGGCTCGTTGCGAGGCTTATGTTCATGATCTCTCCAGGGTGTGGAGCAATGGGCTGCATGCATAGTAGGCCAGACACACGTGGTCGCTTGGGCGATTCATCGGCAAAGCTCACCCAGACCGTCCATCCCGTCCGCCGTCGACCCACCGCGGAGCGGCAGCGGGCCGGCGACGGAGGTGCAAGCCCGGCTTGACGTGTCCCTGCGCCTGGGCGCCTTCCACGGTCATGCGACGCCCAACGGTCACGGCCGGGCTTGCGGCGGAGAAGGCGGTCTGCTGGGCTTGCCTGGGGTCGATGGCAGACGGGATGGACTTCCACCCCAGCAAACCCACTACCGGCAGGTGCGTGCGACGCCATCCCGGAGCTGGAGCGCCCCCGCCGGAGGCAGGCAGTAAGGCGAGCACCGTGGCTACCTTCGCTTGCGCTGACCAGCTCGGCCCCGTGAGCGGAACCCTGCGCCTCCTCAAAGCGGCCCTGTCCTCGTCCGCGCCAGCCGACCGGCGTTTTGCGGGTCGGGCATGGAGCTCAAGTGGAGTGCCCGGCCCGCGTCGCGTCGGCGGCGCGTGCGGCCCGGTCAGGGCCGCTTTAAGTTTGAGAAGAAAGTTTGCACACGGGGATTCATCGGCTGAAGCCGAGGCTTACCGTCTCTACGACTGACCACCGGTACGTACGGCCTTCACGGCGCAGTCGGACAAGCTCAACCTTGGAGACTCCGATTTCGACTGTGGGTAGTTCTCGCAATGGTGCAACGGCTTCGATAAGTGGTTCGGCTTCCACCTCATCATTGCAATAGGCGATCCCGACATGGGGCCGAAACTCCTGGTCCCGCTGAGCTCCTCGAACGGACTCAACGGCCGCGAGCAGCTGCTCACGAAGGGCAACCACAGTTCTCCAAGGATCAACACTGAACCGAACGGCACCGGGTGAGCCCGAGATGGGGCCGATGGTCATGTTGAAGGGTTGGAGGCTTGCACATGATGAACGTGCAACGTCGGCTATAGCGCTCAGATCATCTCTGGAAATCTGGTCGACCCATCCGAGCTTGGGCAAGGTCAGATGGAGAGCATCCAACGGCACGGGGTCAAGGAACCGATGTGGCAGGCGACGCTGGCAGTATTCCGTGACCTCCCGAAGCTTCGGGGAGTCAAGGCACAGATACCAGTAGTACGCCTCACGACCTGCTGTCCAGCGCGGGTTCTCCCAGTGGTTCTTCATGATGCTGAGGGAGCTGAACCGTCGCCAGTCCTCATCCTGAGGAGACAGTTCACGTGTCTCGGTCATCGCTGTTCCGCCGCGCGCAACGTCTCGGCCACTTCGCGAACCTCGGGCAAGGAGGCCCACGGCTTCGCAGCTGTGAGGAGCTCACGGCTGCGGGTGAGGACGGAGGTGATGGGTCGGTCTGCTGAGATGGTCAGCGCTTCGACAGTGAGAAGTGCCGCTCGCTCGGGCTCCGGCCTGTGCGCTGCGAGCAGCGCGGCTGCGATGTCGAGACGTAGCAACGATTGGCTCCAGCACGATTCGGACGCTTCGAGACAGGCATCACGTGGTCAGCGTACTCCTGGACGCGATCAGGCTGTTGTAGTGAGACATAAGCCGTAACGGCGTTCGAAGCGGTACGAGCCTGGCTATAGATCCCAAAAGAGATGCAGGAGGACACTCCAGGAGGAGTGTCGTACTTCGCAGACAGATCGTAGGCTCGCCTGATGGCGTCATTCACCCCCCGCGCATCGCCGAGCTTTCCAAGAGCCCGAGCTTCGCCATTGCTCGCCAATCTGACTGCATGCGGACCTCCGCGTGCGTATCTCTGGCCATCGATGGCGAGGTCTGCCGCCTTTCGATAGTCGCCCGCGTAATACGCGCAGAAGCTCTGTGTGCCTCGAACCCAAGCTTGTGCATCGAGGTCCCCGATCAGATCGCTGAGCTGGAACGCTTCATCACAGTAGGCATCAGCAAGACGAAACTTGCCCAGGTTGACGGCCATATAGCCGAGCATCCCGGACAGCTTGGCTGCCTGAGTCAGCAGGCGGTCGCGCTGACGAGGAAGTGTCCGGCCGTCAAGAAGTCCACTGACCAGATGGCGCTGACGCAGCACCCTTGGTGCCAACACCGCCGGCCCCGCGCTCTCGTACTCTTCCACGAAGAGACCGATTAGATGGTCGACGTGATCTAAGGCTTCGGCACTAGTCTGCGTGTATGTGAGCGCCTGGATGCGTTCCGCGATATCGAGTGGCGATTCGAGCTCCGGAGATAGCAGTGTGCCAGAGGCGACATCTAGGGTGGCGCTGGACTGCCGAAACCCGAGCTGGCTCTCCGTTGCCCCGTAGAGAAGACAGAACAGCTCTCTGTATTCAGCATCAGGGGCCTTCTGCTCTCGCTCCCACTTAGACACCATTTGGCGATCTACGCCTACGCGGATCTTCTTGTGTGTCCACGCCAGTTCCGCGAGGCGATCAGCTACTTCCTGCTGAGTTAGCCCGTGCTCTCGGCGGTAGCGCTGCAAGGGTTCGCCGAAACCTGTGCGTTTCACCTGGCCACCTCCAGTGGAATGGACGGGACTACAAACGAGACTACATCTCAGTTTGAGAGACCACAGGCAGGACCTCTAAATTCGCAGCTTCCGACGCTTTCATGGAGTCACCAGGGAATTCGCATCACAGGGGTGCGGCCCTCGATTCGGAGGTGAGCTCTGTGAAGCTCTTCATCGACGTCACCGGCAAGTCGTTCATGGTGACGAAGGAAGCGGTCGAGAAGTCCGACCAGAACGGGCGTCAGAAGTCCGAGCGGGAGACCGGTCGACCGATGTGGGTCACGCAGGTCATGGCGCTGGACGAGACGGGCGGCGAGATGATCAACGTCACCACGGCCGGTGAAAGGCCCACGGTGAGCGTTGGTTCCCAGGTCGCCCTGTTCAAGCTGGAGGCACTGCCTTGGGCGACCAACGGTCGCAACGGCGTGGCCTTCCGCGCGGCTGACATCAAGCCCGCTGGCGTTCCGGCCAGCAAGTAGATCGCATCACTCAACAGCGTCACCGGCAGAGCGGCGCTACACGGTGAATGCATGCAGCAGGTTCACACCTGCGCCTACGGAACGATCAGTTCCAGCCCGATCGATCGCAACCACACGCAAAGGATCTGATCATGGCGCGCAATGCGAAGAACGTAAAAAGTGCGACATCCAAAGACGACCTGATCAAAAAGGTTGCCAGGAGTCAGAAAGTCGCCCCTTATGCAGTAGGGATCAAGGAAAACGGTGACATCACCGTTTCCTCCTACCACGGCGAAGAGACCGTCGTCGGTCGCTGGTGGAACACACCCACCGACGACTAACTGTCGATGAAGTAAAGCGGGGCCGCCAATCTGCCCAGATCCGGCCCCGCCGCACTCCGCCAATCCCTCGTCACGAGGAGGAGAGCATGTCCAAGCGTACCTTCGGGACGCACAACCACAACAGAGGCAGCATGAGCCGTCGCGGTAATTCCGTCACGGTCATTCAGGCCAACGTGCAGTACAGCTACCTGCGCACCGCGAAGATCACCTTCTATGTGGTCCTGGCGGTCGTCGGCATTTTCGCCGCCGTGATCTCCGCCTACTACCTGCCACCCCTCGCCGCCGTCCCGGTCGGCCTGGTGGCCGGCACTCTCATCGGCGGCCTGGCCGCGTCCGTCATCGCCATCTGGCCCGTGCTGCGTGCCATCTGGTGGTGGCTGCCTGAGATCACCCTGCTCGTGCTGCTGATCGGCGGCTGGGTGTACCTCCAAGGCCAGACCAACCCGCTCATCACCGGCGCTGCCTATGCCAGCGTCATCGCCGGATGCGGTCTCGTTCCCGTGTCGCGCCGCTACGCGGTCGCGCTGGTGTGGTGCCTCATCGTCCGGCACCGGCTACGTACCTGCTTCACCACCTTCCTCCCGGCCGACCGGCATGGCCACCTGCCGTTCATCGGCTTCGCCAAGCCCATCCCGGTCGGGGAACGCGTCTGGGTCTGGCTGCGTCCGGGCCTGTCTCTGGACCAGATCGAATCCCAGCTCGGCCGTATCGCCGTCGCCTGCTGGGCTGCCTCAGTCACCGTGACCAAGGCGCGCACGTCCAACTCCGCCGCCATCTACCTGGACATCAAACGCCGTGATGTCCTCGGCGGCCTGGTCGGCTCTCCGCTCACTGAGGAGCTTCCGACCGGCGTCCCGGCCGTCACCCGGCCGATGGCCACCGTTCCGGCTCAGCTCGATCTCGCTGACGTGCCGGACACCGACGACGCCGACCCTGCCGAGCGTCCGGCCCGAAAGGCCGGCCGACCCCAGGCCGTCACGGGCCCTGCGGCCAAGACGGCTACGAACGATCCCGACCTCGACTGGATCTGAGGCGTCGTCCGCTACCGGGAGATTTCTCGTTTCATTCCTCCCGGTAGCACCTCTTCACATCTCATCTGACACGTAAGAGGTGACGCTGCCATGCACCCGGCTGTTTCTGACCTTGCGGCCACGATTCCGGTAGCGCCGTCGATGTCCATGTTCGACCCGGTGTTCATCGGGATCGATGAATTCGGCAACCCGGCCTACCTCGACCTGGTGTATCACAACTTGCTGGACGCCGGAGAGCCCGGCGGCGGCAAGTCCGTACTGATTCAAAACCTCGTCGGGCACGCGTTCCTGTGCCACGACTTCACCCCCGTGCTGCTCGACCCCAAATGGGTGGAGCTGGGGATGTGGATGGAAGCCGCCGAAGCATCCGGCGGCGTCTTCGTCGGCCCCGACATCGACAAGGGCCTACGGGTCCTGCGCCGCCTGCAGAAGGTGATGGATCGCCGCTACTCCTGGCTGGTCGCCCATGGGCGCCGCAAGTTCCTGCCGGGCGACGCCATCAAAGTCATCGGCGTCTTCATCGATGAACTCGCCTACTACACCGCCACCACCGGCACTCCTGAGCAGCAGAAAGAGTTCATCGCGCTCGTCCGCGACCTGGTCGCACGAGGCCGCGCCTGCGCCATGCCGGTCATCGCCGCCACTCAGCGCCCGAGCGTGGACATCATCCCCACCTCGCTGCGCGACCTGTTCGGCTACCGAGCAGCCTTCCGCTGCACCACCCCCAACAGCTCCGACATCATCCTCGGCCACGGCTGGGCCTCTGCCGGATTCAACGCCCAGGCCATCAGCCCGCAAACCCCCGGCGTCTTCTACCTCATCGCCGAAGGCGGCATCCCGCATCTGGTCAAAGCCGCCTACCTCACAGACGGGCAAATCCATCAGCTCGTCGACTACGTCACCTGGACCCGCCGCAACGGCGACCAGGCCGCCGTACCTCTCGCCGCATGAACGGAGAACACCATGCACCACAACACGGCCCCGGCCCTGGAAGAGGTGCCCTGGCCCGACGAAGCCCCCAGCGACCTCAACGTGGAATCGCTGCCCCTGTGCTGCATCGAATGCAGCAACAGCAGCTTCACCGAAGTCACCATCACCACCGACCAGGGACACGAGAACGCCCTGGAATGCACCTGGTGCGGGGAGGTGTACCTCGATGCCCGCTGACACCAACCCTGGCGTGGCCTGGCTGGAAAGCCAGCAGATCATCGGTCACACCCGCTGGTACGACGAGCTCAGCCGCCCCTACACCTGGCGGCTGCCCATGTTCTGGCTCAAGAACGACCTCGGCAACAGCCCGGCAACGACCGCGATGACGGTGCCGGCCTCGGCCTACGACGACCCCGAGTGGAGGCCGCTGTGATCCACAAGGCATACCACCCCAACGGCAGCCCCGACCTGCGCAACTGGATCGCCCAGTGTGACAACCGCTGCCCCAACACGGTCTCCCTGCTGGAGGCTACCCCGGCCGGTTGGGTCATCGGCCACCGGGAGAACGGGCGCTGCTACTGCCCGTCCTGCGCCGAGACGCTGGCCATGTGCCTCATCTCCTGGGCGTTGGTCTGCCCGGTCTGCCAGTCCCCCTGGCTCATCTTCGGCACCGATAGCAACGGCATCGCTGACCTCGTCCTGTGTGACGGAGAGTGCCGCACCACGTATCTGATCACCGACGGCTGGCACTGCGCCTGCTGTGGCGACCCCATCGTCCTGCCTCACGGCACCGACTGAACACATGCGCGAGGGCCGGACCTCTCGCCAAAGACTTCCGGCCCCCGCTTTCAGCTCACTCCCGCTACCAAGCAAAGGAGCAGAACTGTCATGCACTCTATGCCCGCTGCGGCTGCGCGGATACCGCAGCTCGAACGGCTCAACGCCACCCCGGGCACCAGGGTCGTCTTCTACGACCCCACCGGCAGCCAGCACGGCCTGCACACCTATCCCTGGAAGTGGGCTCCCACGCACCTGAAGACCCGACGCCAGCTCACCGCGCTTGGCCTGCGTCCCGGCGGACAAACCCCCGTCGCTCAGATCCTGTGGCGCAAGGGTGGCCGGGTTGCCTACCTCTACGACGTCACTCGCGCGCTGCCCAAGCGCAAGCCCACCGGCAAGCAGTTGGCCGCTCTCGACAAGGCCACGCGTGCGCGTCTGGCCAAGCGGAGCGCCTCATGAGCCGCTCCATCGAAACCCCCGACTACGCCGCGTTCCTCAAGCGGATCATCCGCGCCTACAGCAAGCGCATCGCCGAAGGCGACATCGAAGCCCTCGCCGACCTCGCTGGTGTCGTCGCCGAACTCGACCACGCCATCGCCCAGGCCGTCACCGAGCTGCGCGCCAACTATGGCTACTCCTGGGCCGACATCGCCCGCCCGCTGGGCATCACGCGTCAGGCCGCTCAACAGCGCTGGGGCGGTGAGCACGAATGAGCGCCGGAACCGTCTACCTCCTGCACTTCGACCGGCCTTACAAGCACGCCCGTCACTACATCGGCTGGACTCCCGGCGACGTCAATCGCCGCCTGCGCCAGCACCGCAACGGCACCGGCGCCCACCTTATGAAGGTCATCACCACCGCAGGCATCGACTTCGTCCTCGCCCGCACCTGGACCGGCGGACGCAACCTCGAACGCTCCCTCAAGAATCGGGGCGGAGCCTCGCGCTCCTGTCCCCTGTGCGGCGTCACACCCCGCGTCACCGGCTGGAACCAGCCCGAACCCGAACGCATCGCAGCGGAGGCCATCACGCCGTACGCGATCCACCTGGTGCCGGCCATCTGCGCATGCGACCGCATCACCCACATCGCAGCCCCGTTGCTTGCCACCGCCTCGATTACTTGCACCGACTGCCACGAACCTGTCCTCCCGCAACGACGCGATGCCCAGGAGGAACACCATGTCCTCGCCCGGTAACCGAACCGAACGCATCGAATCCGTGGCCCAGCTCGTCATCCTGCTCCTCGTCGGCCTCATGGCCGGAGCAGCCTCCTTCACCCACGTCCACGACTGGACCATGGCCAACAGCCCCGGCGGCACCGGCGAATGGTTCGGCTGGGCCAACGCCGTCATCTCCGAACTCACCCCCACCGCCTCCGGCCTGGAGGTCCGCCGCCGCAAGCGCAACGGGCAATCGATCGTCTACCCGATGATCGTCCTCATCGCCTCCGCCGGTCTGTCCATCGCGGCCCAGATCGCCGTCGCCAAACCCCACCCCACCGGCTGGCTGATCGCCGCCGTCCCCGCTCTGGCCTTCCTGGCTCTTACCAAACTCGTGCTCTCACGCACCCCTACCGCCCAACCGGCGGCATCCGAGCCAGTCATCGTGCCGGAGCTTGGCTCAGAAATCACACCGGAAACCCTGCCTGAACCTGCGGACGCGCCCCTTGGCCACGAGCGCCAGGACCACGCGCACACCGACCGCACTGCCCAGGAGCGGCCCCCGGCCCTGCCGGTCTTGCACCTGCCCACCCCCGCCCTGGAAGGACAGCACTGACCCATGCAACTCCAGCTCGACACCGCTTCGGCGCTGGCTCTCACCCCCGGGACCACTTCTCCGGCCCCGGGCGTGGGGGCGAACACCGAACCTCCGCTGTCCAGCCCCTTCGCGCACGAAACCAGCCAGCACATCCGCACCGCACTGGAACGCGCCGCACGCCCCGACTACGCTTCCTGGCTTCACCATGTCGAATCAGCCGCGGCTTGCACCCAGCCCGTGCGGCTGCAGGGCAACCTGGCCACCGTCGACACCCGTACCGGCGAAATCCTTCACGCCCGGCACACCTTGACTCTGCCGGACGGCGTGATCTACAAGGCGTGTGGCAACCGCCGCCACACCGTCTGCCCGGCCTGCGCCACCACCTACCAGCACGACGCCTATCACCTTGTCCGGGCTGGGCTTGTCGGCGGCAAGAGCATTCCCGAGACGGTCCGGACCCATCCGGCCGTCTTCGCAACCCTCACCGCCCCTTCGTTTGGCCCCGTCCACACCCGCAACGTCCACCGCTGCACCTGCCGAGACAAAACCCGCTGCGCCTGCCGCCCGGCCCCCTGCCATGCTCGCCGCGACACACCCACCTGCCCGCACGGCAGGCCGCTGGTCTGCTGGCAACGCCACACCCTGAGTGATGAACAGCTCGGCCGGCCGTTGTGCGCCGACTGCTACGACCACAACCACCACGTCGTGTGGAACCACCACGCCGGAGAACTCTGGCGCCGCACCAAGCAACACGCCGAACGACACCTCAACCAGCTCGCCCGGCAACGCGGCCTGCCACGCGTCCGGCTATCCCACGGCAAAGCCGCCGAATACCAAGCACGCGGCGCAGTCCACTTTCACATCCTGCTCCGCCTCGACGGCATCGACCCCGGCCAGCCCGACACCATCACCTCGCCCCCAGACGGCATCACCACTGACGACATCATCGCCGCTGTAACCCTGGCCGCCACCACCATCGCCTACACCACCGATCCACACCCTGATCAGCCCGGCGGCTGGCGCATCGCCTGGGGCAGCCAGCACGAGATCCGGCCCATCACCCTGTCAGCCTCCGGTGACGCCCTCGACGACCAAGCCGTCGCCGCCTACCTGGCCAAGTACTCCACCAAAGGCACCGAAGCCACCGGCCACACCTCCCGCAGGCTCACCCCCGACACCATCGACCTGTACGCCAACCCCACCGGTACCCACCCCGAACGCCTCATCGCCGCCGCCTGGAACCTCGGCCACACCCCAGAATGGAGAGGGCTCCGCAGGTGGGCCCACATGCTCGGCTTCGGCGGACACTTCCTCACCAAAGCCCGCCGCTACTCGATCACCTTCGGCTCCATCCGCCAAGAACGAGCCGCCTACAGACGCGCACACGCCCTCAACACCACCCACCCAAGGGCAGAGGGACACCCCCAACCCGCGCCATTTCAGCGTCAAGCAACCCTTGACACCAAAACCGAGGAAACCACCCTCGTCATCGGATTCCTCACCTACGCAGGCACCGGCTGGCACACCACCGGTGACCAACTCCTCGCCAACACGGCAGCGGCCCAAGCCCGCGAACGCACCCGAGCAGGACACGAAGAACTCGCCCACCAACAGGCATGCAGTTCGTCCACACCGCTCGCCGCCTGACCAACCCTCAGACCGCGAACGGAGTACCACCATGCCCACGAACGGTAAGGTCGTCCGCTACCCGGGCCAAGCGCTCTACGACGTCGACGAAACCGTCATCGTCCTGCGCCTGTCCCGGCGCTACCTCTACCAAGAGATCCGCGCCGGACGCCTGCGCACCGTCAAAGCCGGACGCGCCCGACGCATCCCGGCCGCCGCCATCGCCGAGTACGTCCAGCTCCTGGAACAGGAATCGCAGGTCGCCTGATGCCCAAGCAACGCGCCCACGGCGACGGTGGCCTGTACTGGAGCGAATCCCGCCAACGATGGATCGCCGAAGTGACCATCGGTTACAGCCCCTCGGGGCGACGCATCACCCGCAAAGCCGCCGGTCGAACCAAGACCGAAGCCAAAGCCAGGCTCAAGGACATCATCCGAGACCTCGATGACGGGCTGAGTCTCGCCCCGGGCCAGGACACCGTTGCGGATGTCGTACGTAATTGGCTGGAGTTCGGTCTGTCCGGCCGTGCGGCCTCCACGATCATGACGAAGCGGACGCTTGCCGAGAAGCACATCGTTCCTGACCTCGGGGCCTGCAAGGTCCGCCAGCTCACCGCCGATGATGTCGATCGCTGGCTGGCACGCAAGGCCCGGCAGGTGAGCACTCGCACCTTGCAGGAGCTGCGTTCGATTCTCAAGAGATCGATCAACCGGGCTCAAGCACGCGACAAGGTCAAGCGGAACGTCGTGCTCTTGTGCGAGCTGCCCACGGGAAAGTCCGGACGTCCCTCCAAGGCACTGACCATGGAGCAGGCGGCAGCAGTGCTGGAGGCGAGCGAGACGGCCAAGCCTTGGCTCCGGGCCTACGTTCTCGTCTCCCTGCTCGTCGGACTTCGCACCGAGGAAGTTCGCGCCTTGCACTGGACGTACGTCGTAGCCCTCGACGAAGACGCCGGAACCTCGACGCCCATCAAGCACGCCGGTTGGGATCACGACGAGTTCGGCATCCATGTGTGGAGATCCGTCCGAGTGGGCGGGGACACCAAGACCGCCCGGTCACGCCGCACGCTGAAACTCCCGCAGCGTTGCGTCACCGCGTTGCGGGATCTTTGGGAGCACCAGGGCCGCCAACGCGAAAAGGCCGGCGACCGGTGGCAGGACAACGATCTCGTGTTCGCCACCCGGACAGGAACCGACCTCAGTGCCGCCAATGTCCGGCGAGAGGTTCGGCGCGTGATCGAGCGGGCGGGCCTGGCCGCCCAGGAGTGGACTCCGCGCGAACTGCGGCACAGCTTCGTCTCCCTGCTCTCCGCTGACGGTGTGCCCATCGAGCAGATCGCTCGGCTGATCGGTCACGCGGGAGGCTCGGCGGTGACGGAGAAGGTGTACCGCCAGCAGATCCGTCCCGTGATGCAGGAAGGGGCTGCGCTTATGGATCGCATCTTCCCTGCGGCGGAGGACCAGGCGCCCGAGGAGACGTAAGTCACTCAGTTTGTCACTCGGAAGATCAAAAAGGCCGGTTCCAAGACTGGAACCGGCCTCTGAGCTGGTGGGCGATACTGGGATCGAACCAGTGACCTCTTCGGTGTGAACGAAGCGCTCTCCCGCTGAGCTAATCGCCCGCCCTGTGCGGCTCCTCGCGGTGCCGACGGGGAAAACCATACCGCACTCCCGACCCCCTGGCGAAACGGTTGCCCGGCGGGGGCGGGAGGCGGCCGGGCGGGATTCGGGTGAAAGGCGGCGGTTGCCCATCAGCGGGAGGGCCGGGTGGCATACCATCGTCGTGTCCCGGGTAGACGCGGACCGTGATCCATCTCAGGAACGTTCTTGGTGCGCTCGCCGGGACTGGCCCCACAACACGCAAAACCCTCGCAAATACGACCCGATTGATGCCGTTTAGCCAGGTAGATGCCCAAATGTCCAGCTGTGAGTTGCGTTACAGAAGGGCCTTGGAGCGGAATCTTTCCTACAGGTTTCTTCGTTCCGCGTCATAGCTCCGGACGAAGTCCGCCCAGAGCAGTGCAAGCCCCGTAGAGGGGACCTACGACGAAAAGGTTTGGCTGACGATGAACAGCACCACCGTCTCCGCCGAGCTTGGCCTTCGGCTTGTGGTCCCCGACCGTAGTACCGTCCCCCTGCTCGCCGGGCTGAGCTACACAGCCGACGACCCGTACGCCATCCGCATGGCTTTCCACGTGGGGAACGACGAACCGGTCGAGTGGATCTTCGCCCGTGAGCTGCTCACGGTGGGCATCGTGCGCCGGGTCGGCGACGGTGACGTGCAGGTGTGGCCGGCGCGCAACGACGGCGAGCGGACCCTGCACATCAGCCTGACCTCGCCGTTCGGGCAGGCGCTCTTCGAGGTGCCGCTGGCCCCGCTGACCGAGTTCCTGCACCGCACGTACGAGAAGGTGCCGGCCGGCCGCGAGACCGACTACATGGACCTGGACGCCGAGCTGACCAACATGCTCTGGCCGTCCTGAGTCAGGCGGGCAGCCTCTCCAGGGTCTTGCGCATCCGGGCGATCTCGATGCGCTGGCCCGCGTAGACGTCCCTGGCCATCATGCGCATGCGCTGGTCCTTGCCCTCGGCCAGCTCCTCCCCCGCCATCTTCACCGCGCCCTCGTGGTGCCGGATCATGAGCTGCAGGAACATCCGGTCGAACGCGCCGCCGCGGGCGGCGCGCAGCGCCTGGAGCTGTTCCTCGGTGGCCATGCCGTAGCCGTCGCCGCCACGGTGGGCGTGCCCGCGGGGGGCGGGACGGCCGACGAGCGCGAGCCAGTTCGTCATGAGGTCGATCTCGGGCTGCTGGGTGAGCGCGATCTGGTCGGCGAACCTGCGGACCTCCTCGCTGCGGCCTCGGTTGGTGACCAGGCTCGTCATCTCCAGGGCCTGGCGGTGGTGCGGGATCATGCCTTCGGCGAAGCGCACGTCGGCGGCTGCGGGGGTGGCCGCGCCCTGCCCGACGCGCTCGCCCGGGGTGGCCGTGCGGCCCGGCGCGCCGGGCTTTTCGGGCACGATGACGGGCGCTCCGGTGCCGACCGCCGACGGCCCGCTCGGCGCCTGTGAGCAGGCAGCCAGGGCGTTCAGCATCAGAACTGTGACCAATAGTGCGCGCATTCCGGACCTCGCTGGCATAGCTTCCATACTGAGCTATGAAACGAGGGGGACAGGCGTGATCTTGGCCAGGCTACGGGGGGCCGTGCTGTGCGCGGCCGTTCTGCTCGTATCCGCATGCGCGGCGGGCCCGGAGCGACCACCGCAGGCCGATCCGCCGGGCACCACGGCCGGGACGCCGGCGGGCCAGGCGCTCAAGCCGGGCGAGATCCGGATGAGCGACAACGTCAAGCACGTGGCGAACGTCCCGCGCGCCGCCCCGCTCAACGGCCCGATGGACTGGAACACCGACCTGGCCTTCCAGGGCGACTACGCGTACATGGGCAACTTCGGCGGCTTCACGGTCTTCGACATCAGCGACCCGGCCAACCCCAAGACGGTGAGCCAGGTGGCCTGCCCGGCCCAGCAGAACGACGTGTCGGTCTACCGCGACCTGCTGATCCTGTCGGTGGACGAGCCGCGCAGCGGCGAGGGCTGCGACTCGACCGACGGCGAGCGCGCCTGGGAAGGGCTGCGCATCTTCGACATCAGCGACAAGTCCAGCCCGCGGTTCGTGTCGGCCGTGGCGACCGACTGCGGCTCGCACACGCACACGATGGTGCCCAAGGACGACACGCTGTTCGTGTACGTGTCGTCGCCGGGGCCGGAGCCGGAGTCGACGACCTGCCCGCCGCCGCACAAGCTGATCCAGATCGTCGAGATCCCGATGGCCAACCCGGCCGCCGCCCGCGTCGCGGCCTCGCCCGACCTGCCCATCCAGGGGCACGAGGAGGCCACCGGCTGCCACGACATCACCGCCTACCCGGAGAAGAACCTGGCCGCGGCCGCCTGCTTCGGCGACGGCTTCCTGCTGGACATCGCCGACCCGCTCAACCCCAAGCTGCTGCAGCAGGTCAGCGACCGGGAGAACTTCCAGATCTGGCACTCGGCGACGTTCAACAACGACGCGACCAAGGTGCTGTTCACCGACGAGCTCGGCGGCGGCTCGGCGGCCACCTGCGACCGCAACACGCCCGCCACCAAGGGCGCCGACGCGGTCTACGACCTGGTCGACGGCCAGTTGCAGAAGCGCGGCTACTTCAAGATCCCGCGTGAGCAGCAGGAGGACGAGAACTGCGTCGCCCACAACGGCTCCCTGCTGCCCGTGCCGGGCAAGGACATCATGGTCCAGGCCTGGTACCAGGGCGGGGTGTCGTTCGTCGACTTCACCGACTCCGACAACCCCAAGGAGATCGGCTTCTTCGAGCGCGGCCCGTTCGACGGTGACGACGGCGGCATCGCGGGCTCGTGGTCGGCCTACTACTACAACGGGTACGTGTACTCGGCGGACATCCGGGAGGGCCTGGACGTGCTGCGGATCGACGACCCGCTGACCGACCCGGCCGCGAAGGTGGAGATGGCCGACTTCAACGTGCAGACGCAGAAGAGCTACTGAGCGGCGCGCCAGCCGCTGTAGGCGGTGGTCCAGGACGAGGTGAGCACCGCGCCCTGGACCGGCGCCCGCCATTCGACGGCGAACCGTGACGGCAGGCCGTGCGCGCCGAGCGTGAGCGTCCAGACGAGGGTGCTGCGCGCCAGCTCGTCCCTGCTCCAGCCGCCGGCGATGTCGCGCAGCAGCTCCTGGACGTCCTGCGGGGCGTCCGTGGCGGCCACCTCGCCGCGGTGGACGTCTCCCGTACGGTTCACGCCGGTGGTGGCGGCGGCCAGCGCGGCGGCGGTGCCGGTGGAGGCCAGGACGGCGATCACGCGGGCGTGGTCGGCCACGCCTTCGGGGACCCTGCCGGGGCGGCCGTCGCGGACGGTGACCTCGACGGGCCTGTTCTCGGAGGCGGGCGAGATGACGGTCATGGCGAGCTCGGCGCCGCCCCGGCGGTGGGCGATGCGGCCCCGGGCGTCGGCGTAGAAGTCGCTCTGCGACAGCCCGCCCTCGTAGGTGAAGTCGGCCGCCGGGGTGCGCGCCAGCGCCTGCCGTAAGGAGGCGGCGAGCGACGGCCCGGCCGGCGGGGAGGCGGCCGGCAGGGGGCGGACGGCCGCGGTGGTGACGGCGGGGTCGCCGCCGCCCTGCCACCAGGCCAGGCCGGCGGCCACGACGGCGGCCGCGGCCGCGACGGACACCACGCCCGCCGGCGCCCTGTTCCGCCGTCGTGCCGGTGTCGCGCCCTGCCCCGCCATCACGTCTCCGCTCGCCTCGTCATGATCACGCCCGCCGGACCCGGCGGGTCAGGGGTTGAGGTCGGCGGCGGAGCGCTCGGCGAAGACGCGCATGGCCTTGGCCGTGATCGGCCCCGGCGCGGCCGGCAGCTCGGTCTCGTCGACGAGGCTGATCGGCTGCACGTCGCGCGTGGTCGAGGTGAGGAACGCCTCCTCGGCCCCGTAGAGGGCGCTCAGCGGCACGTCGACCTCCTCGGCGCCGAACCACTCCAGGACCAGGGCGCGGGTGACGCCGGCCAGGCAGCCGGACTCGAGCGTCGGCGTGAGTAGCTGCCCGTCGCGCACGATGAAGACGTTGGACCCGGTGCCCTCGCACAGGTTGCCGGCCAGGTTGCCGAAAACGGCCTCGCCGCCGCCGCGCGCCTTGGCGTAGGCCAGGGCCTTGGCGTTGTCGCCGTAGGAGGTGCTCTTGACGCCGGACAGCGCGCCGCGCTCGTTGCGCGGCCAGGGCACGACGGTGACCTTGGCCGTGGCGGGGAACGGCTTCTGCTCGTCGACGATGACGACGCAGGTGGTGCCCTGGTCGCCGCGGTCGGAGCCGAGCGGGCCCGGGCCGCTGGTGTAGGTGATGCGGATGCGGCCGAGCGCCCAGGCGGGGGCGGCTTCCAGGCACCGGGCGACGCCGTCGGCGATCGCGTCGAGGTCGGGCTCCGGCAGGTCCATGCGGCGGGCCGACAGCGCGAGCCGGTCGAGGTGGCGGGTGAGCGCGAAGACCTCGCCGCGGACGATCTTCACGGTCTCGAAGACGCCGTCGCCGACCATGAGCCCGTGGTCGAACACCGAGACGGTGGCCTGCGCGGGGTCGATCAGCTCTCCGTTGACCCAGACCGGGATGTTCATCGATTTCCTCCTGAGGATGCCAGTGCCATGAGCCTGGACGCCTTGAGCTCGGTTTCGAGCCACTCTCGCCGGGGGTCGCTGCTCCAGGTGATGCCCGCTCCGGTGCCGAAGCGGATCTCGCCGCCGCTCATCCAGAACGTCCTGATGCCGACGGCCAGCGCCGCCGTGCCCCGGTCGGCGTCGACCCAGCCCACTGCCCCACAGTAGGGCCCGCGCGGCTCGGGTTCGAGCGCATTGATGATGCGCAGGGCCGACGACTTGGGCGCGCCGGTGACCGAACCGGGCGGGAACGTGGCGGCGAACAGCTCGGGCCAGCCCGCTCCCGGCGCGAGCCTGGCGCGCACGGTGGAGACGAGGTGGACGAGCCCGGGGTGCTCCTCGACGGCGCACAGCCGGGGCACCTCTACGGTGCCGACGGCCGCGACCCGGCCGAGGTCGTTGCGGACCAGGTCGACGATCATCACGTTCTCGGCGTGGTCCTTCTCCAGCAGGTCGCCGGCGGTGGCGCCGGTGCCCTTGATGGGGCCGGACTCGACGACGTCGCCGTCGCGCGACAGGTAGAGCTCGGGCGAGGCGGACACGACGGCGAGGCCGGGCACCTGGATGACGCCCGCGTAGGGGGCGGGGTTGCCCTCGGCGAGGCGGGCGGCGAGGGCGAGCGGGGCGGCCCCGTCGGGGAGCGGCGCGGTCAGCACCCGGCACAGGTTGGCCTGGTAGACCTCGCCGCGCTCGATGTGGTCGCGGATGGTGCGGACGCCCCGCTCGTAGGCGTCCTGGTCGAGGGAGCCGCGCCAGTCGCCGGGGCGGGGGCCCTGCCAGGGGGCGCGCGGGCGGGGCAGCGGGGCCTGGCGCACCTGGTCGAAGCGGGCGCAGGTGACCTTGCCCTCGAAGCCGACCACGACGGCCCACCAGCCTTCGGAGTCGAGCGCGGCCAGGTCGGTGGTCACGTCACGCAGCCCGGTGGCGAGCCGGCCGTTTAGGTGGGCGAAGCCGTACACGCTTCCCATTCTTTCAGCATTCGGACAAACTCCAGCGCCGCAGGCAGTGGCGCTTCGGGCAGGGCAGCGTACACCTTCCGTACGGGCAGCTCGTCCCGCAGGGGGCGCAGCACGAGCCCGGCGGGGACGGCGCGGGCGGCGAGCTCGGGGACGAGGGTGACGCCGAGCCCGGCGGCGACGCAGCCGAACTTGCCCGACCACTCGGCCACCCGCAGCCCGCCGCGCGGGGTGAACCCGGCGGCGGCGCAGGCGGCGGCGAGCAGCGTCGGCTGGCCGCGCGGCGCCGCCTCGATCCACCGTTCGCCGGCCAGCTCGCGCAGGTCGACGGCGTCCTCACCGGCCAGCCGGTGCCCGTGCGGCAGGCAGACCAGCAGCCGGTCGTCGCGCAGGTGGACGACGCGGCCGCCACCGCTGGGCAGCCCGGCCGGGTAGTCGCTGATCACGGCCAGGTCCAGCGCACCGGCCTGGAGCCGTTCGGTGAGGCGAGGGCTGAGCGCTTCGACGAGCCGCAGCTCCACGCCGGGCCGCCGGTCGGCGAAGCGGCTGAGCGTCGCGGGCACCAGCTCGGCGTTGGCGGTGGCGAACGCGCCCACGCGCAGCGTGCCGCCGCTGCCGCCGTGGATGGCGGCCAGCTCCTCGCCGGCCCGGTCGAGCCGGTCGAGCACCGCGACGGCGTGCCGGTGCAGCGCGGCCCCGGCGGGGGTGAGCCGCACGCCCCTGGGCAGCCGCTCGAACAGCGGCCCGCCGGCGGCGCGTTCCAGGGCGGCGACGCGCCGGGAGACGGCCGACTGGGTCTGGCCGAGCAGCTCGGCGGCGGCCGTGAACGAGCCGCCCCTGGCCACCTCGTCGAACAGGCGCAGGGCCGCGGTGTCGAAGGCATTCACGTCAGGCATGGCTGGCATGCAATCTAGTCGGTGGTGGAATACCGTGCGAATCCCTTCAATGGTGACGTGATTGCATTTCTTGGACAGGGACGCATGGGCGTCCCCATGGCCCGGCGGCTCGCCGAGGCCGGGCACGAGGTGACGACGTGGCGGCGCGGGACCGGGATCTCGCCCGCCGAGGCGGTGGCCGGGGCGGACCTGGTCATCACGATGCTGCGCGACGGCGACGCGGTGCGCGAGGTGCTGACGGCGGCGCTGCCGGGGCTGCGGCCCGGCGTGACCGTGGTGGAGATGTCGACGATCGGCCCGGACGCGGTGCGCGAGCTGCGGGCGCTGCTGCCGCCCGAGGCGGGCCTGGTGGACGCGCCGGTGCTGGGCAGCGTCGCCCCGGCGGCCGAGGGCACGCTGACCGTGCTGGCCGGGGGCGACGTGGCGGCCGTGCGCGAGGTGCTGGCGGTGTTCGGCACCGTGCGGGAGCTCGGGCCGCTGGGCGCGGGCGCGGCGCTGAAGCTCGCCGTCATGAGCGCGCTCGTGCCCGCCCAGGTGCTGCTCGCGGAGACGTTCGCGTACGGCGAGGCGCACGGCGTGGACCGGGACGCGCTCGCCGCCGTGCTGGCGGGCACCCCGCTCGGCGCGCTGGCCGGTCGGCTGGCCGCGCCCGCGCGGGAGACCCGTTACGCGCTCGGGCTGGCGGCCAAGGACCTGGACCTGGCCGCGTGGGACGGCGCCTCGCTGGCCGCCGCCGCGCTGCGCCGCCTGCGCGAGGCCGAGGCGGCGGGCCTGGGAGAGCGCGACCTGACCGCGATCGCCGGGCACGTCGGGCGGCCCGCCGCGCCGGGCCGGGCGGTGCCGCTGAACCCGGCGGCGGTGCCGGCCACGAACGGCATGTACTCGCACGCGGTCCGCGTGGGCGACATGCTGTACGTCTCGGGCCAGGCGGCCTTCGACGCGAACGGCGACGTGGTCGGCGAGGGCTCGATGGCGGCCCAGGCCGAGTGCGTCTTCGAGAACCTGTCGCGCATCCTGGCCGACCAGGGCGCCACGTTCGCCGATCTCGCCTTCATCCGCACGTACCTGACGAACATGGACGACAGGGTCGAGTACGGGCGCGTACGGCGGAAGTACATCACCGGGACGCCGCCGGCGAGCACGACCGTGGAGGTGTCCCGGCTGTTCATGCCCGGCCTGCTGCTGGAGGTGGACGCGATCGTGGCGCTGCCCCGGCGTTAGGCCAGCGGGCCGGTCACCGACTCGACGGCCTCGACCACGCCGCCGTCTGCGACGAGCCGCACGGCGGCCTCGATCTCCGGCGCGAGGAAGCGGTCGGGGCCGGGACCCGGCACGGTCTCGCGCAGCGCCTTGACCACGGCGGCCGTGGCGGGGGCGGGCTCGAGCGGGCGGCGCAGGTCGAGCGCGCGGGCGGCGGTGAGCACCTCGACGGCCAGCACCCGGGTCAGCCCGTCGACGGAGCGGCGCAGCTTGCGGGCGGCCGACCAGCCCATCGAGACGTGGTCCTCCTGCATGGCCGAGCTCGGGATGGAGTCGACGCTGGCGGGCACGGCCAGGCGCTTGAGCTCCGACACGATCGCGGCCTGCGTGTACTGGGCGATCATGTGGCCGGAGTCGACGCCGGGGTCGTCGGCCAGGAACGCGGGCAGCCCGTGGTTGCGCGCCACGTCGAGGAAGCGGTCGGTGCGCCGCTCGGACATCGAGGCCAGGTCGGCGGCCACGATCGCCAGGAAGTCGAGCACGTACGCGACGGGCGCGCCGTGGAAGTTGCCGTTGGACTCGACGCGGCCGTCGGCGAGCACCGCCGGGTTGTCGACGGCGCTGGCCAGCTCCCAGCCGGCGACGGCGGCGGCGTGCGCGATCGTGTCGCGGGCGGCGCCGGCGACCTGGGGGGCGCAGCGCAGCGAGTAGGCGTCCTGGACGCGGGTGCAGTTCTCCGGGTCGCGGTGGCTGGCCATGATGCCGGAGCCGGCCAGGATCTTCACCATGTTGGCGGCGGCGAGCGCCTGGCCGGGCTGCGGGCGCAGCGCCTGCAGCTCGGGGGCGAACACGCGGTCGGTGCCGAGCAGCGCCTCGACGCTCATCGCGGCGCTCACGTCGGCGGTGCGCACGAGCCGGGTGAGGTCGTCGATGGCCAGCACGAGCATGCCGAGCATGCCGTCGGTGCCGTTGATGAGCGCCAGGCCCTCCTTGGCGGCCAGCTCGACGGGCTCGATCCCGGCCTGCTTGAGCGCCTCGCCCGCCGCCGTGACGTCGCCGGACCGGTCGCGGACGACGCCCTCGCCCATGAGCGTGAGCGCGACGTGCGCCAGCGGGGCCAGGTCGCCGGAGCAGCCGAGGCTGCCGTACTCGTGGACGATCGGCGTGATGCCGGAGCTGATGAGGGCGGCCAAGGCCTTGGCCGTGGTCGGCCGCACGCCGGTGTGGCCGGTGGCGAGCGTGTGCAGGCGCAGCAGCATGAGCGCGCGCACCACCTCGGTCTCCACCTCGGGCCCGTTGCCGGCGGCGTGGGAGCGCACCAGGGAGCGCTGGAGCTGGGCGCGCAGCGAGGGGTCGATGTGGCGGGTGGCCAGCGCGCCGAACCCGGTGGACACCCCGTACGCGGGGACCGGGCTCTCGGCCAGCTCGTCCACCCGCTGCCTGGAGGCCGCGACGGCGGCCATGGCGTCGTCGGTGAGGCGTACGGCGGCGCCGTGGCGGGCCACCCGGATGACGTCGTCGAAGGTGAGGGGTTCGGGACCGACGTTCACGACTCCGTTGTCGCGCATGATGTGTTTTCTCCCGCTTAGGTAACCGGCGATTGCCAGGTTAGCTCCTTACTCCAGGGCGCTGTCACGTGGCTCGGGAAGAGCGCCGCCAGCTCACTCCTGCCCTCGTCGGTGAGGGTCAGCGCACGCGGCGCCGCGCCCTGCCGGAACCAGCCGCGTTCCAGCAGCACCGCCGTGACCGCCGCGCCGAGCGCGCCGCCGAGATGGGGCCGCCGCTCGGTCCAGTCAAGGCATTCCGGGGCGAAGCGCCGCCTGGTCGCGCGCGCCCCGGCCACGTGCACGCCGATCCCGGCCAGCAGCCGCTCCCCCTCGGCGGTGACCTCCTCCCCCGCCAGGCAGCCGCTGCCGCGCAACGCCTCCAGCAGCGCCACCCCCGCCTTCCCCGCCAGGTGGTCGTAACACGTACGCGCCTCCTCCAGCAGGCGGGCCTGCCGCGACTGGCGCAGCGACCGCACCGGCGGGCGGGCGCTGACGCGGGCCAGCACCTCCAGGACCTCGGCCACCTCCGGCCCGGACAGGCGGTAGTAGCGGTGCCGGCCCTGCCGGACCACGGTCACGAAGCCGCCGTCGAGCAGCCGCGCCAGGTGCGCGCTCGCGGTGGCGGCGCTCACCCCGGCCAGCCGGGCCAGCTCGCCCGCCGCCAGCGCGCGCCCGCCCAGCAGCGCCGTCAGGATGGCCGCCCGGGTCGGGTCGGCGATCAGCGCCGCCACGGGGGCGATGTCGGCGTCACGAACGGTGTGGTCAGCAGCCATACCGTGACGTTAACCCACCCATCCTTCGCCGCCGGACGAAGCAATAGGCTCGCGACCGTGATAAACGAGGCAAAGGACCGCGCAGGTGACAACTGAGGCAAAGGTCGCGCTCGTCACGGGCGCGTCGCGGGGGCTCGGCGCGGTCATCGCGCGCAGGCTGGCGGGCGACGGCTGGACCGTCGCGGTGAACTACCGCTCCGACCACGACAGAGCCGAGCGGGTGGCGGACGGGATCCGGGCCGCGGGCGGCCGGGCGGAGACGTTCGCCGCCGACGTGACCGACGAGGAGTCGACCCGCGCGCTGGCCGAGGCCGTCGCCGGGCGGCTCGGACCGGTCGGCGCGCTCGTGCTCAACGCCACCGGGCCGCAGCCCGAGGTGCCGATCGAGAACCTGACCTGGCAGGACCACCTCGACCAGCTCACGTTCTTCGTCAAGAGCCCCACCCTGCTCGTACGGGCCTTCCTGCCCGGATGGAAGGAGCGCGGCGGCGGCCGGGTGATCCAGATCGGCTCCGACGTGGTCGACCGCGCGCTGCCCCGCATGTCCGCCTACATCGCGGCCAAGGCGGCGCAGCAGGCGCTCACCCGTTCCTGGGCCCGCGAGCTCGGCCCGCACGGCGTCACCGTCAACCTCGTCGCCCCCGGCTGGATCCCGGTCGAGCGCCACGCGGGCCTGGAGGTGGACGAGTACCTGTCGGAGGTGCCGCTGGGCCGCATGGGCACCCCCGGCGACATCGCCGGAGCGGTCTGCTTCCTCGCCTCGGACGCGGCCGCGTTCATCACGGGCGAGCGCGTCACCGTCAACGGCGGGCACACTTAGACCCCCGGTTGCCGTCAACGGCGGGCACACTTAGACCCCCGGTTGAACGTGCGGCGGCCAGGATCGGGCCATGACCGATTCCGCGACGAACCCCGCGATCGCCGTGGCCGAGGCCGCCGACCGCTGCCTGGCCCTGGCCGCCACCTGGCTCGCCTGGGACGGCAGGCCGATCGTCACCGAGGGCCTGTGGACCCCCGCCAAGGCCGCCCGCCGCATCCAGGACCACCTCGTCGACCACCTGGCCGAGGTGGAGGCGCTGCTGGCGGGCGAGCCGCCGCTCGACACCCCCTGGCACGGGCGGACCGTGACGCTCGACTCCGACTGGGCCCGCTTCACCGAGCTCGACCTGGACGAGGCGCGCGCCCGCTGGCCCCGCCTGGCCCAGGCGTACGCTCACCGCTACGCCACCGCCCCCGACGCCTGGGACACCCCGCGCGACCCGAACTGGACGCTGCGTGAGATCGCCGCCCATGTCGCCGGGATCACCTGGTACGCCGAGCAGGTCGGAGCGCTCCGGTTTGGGGAGTCGGCGAGTTTTCGCTAGAGTTCTCTCGTCGCCCGGCACCGGCCGGGCGGGCGCGGAAGTGGCTCAGTGGTAGAGCATCACCTTGCCAAGGTGAGGGTCGCGGGTTCGAATCCCGTCTTCCGCTCCAAGGACGATTAGCTCAGCGGGAGAGCGCTTCCCTGACACGGAAGAGGTCACTGGTTCAATCCCAGTATCGTCCACACGGTCACTTTTCAAATGGCGCGCCGGCCCGCCACGGCGGATGCTGGGGTGCATGAGCGGCGATGAACCCAGCGACCTGATCCGCAGCGTGTCACGCGCACTGCGCGTGCTGGAGGAGGTCGCCCAGTCCGACCGGCCGCTGACGGTCAAGGTGATCGCCCGCCGGTGCGGGCTCAACCTCTCCACCTCCTACCATCTGGTCCGCACGCTCTGCTACGAGGGCTACCTGCTCCGGCTGCCCAGCGGCGACTACCTGCCCGGCCCGCAGGTGGCCGAGCGCTTCCACGACATGCTCGGCGCGCTGGGCCGCCCGCCCAACGCCCGTGCCGTGCTCGGCCACCTGGCCGCCAGCACCGGCCACACCGCCTACCTGGCGCGGCTGACCGAAGGACGGCTGGTGGTCGCCGAGGTGGCCGAGGGCCTCTACTCGCCGTGGCTGGAGGACCTCCAGGCCGGGCTGGAGGCCGCGCCGCACGCGACCGCGCTCGGCAAGGCGCTGCTGGTCGCGCTCCCGCCCGCCGAGCGGCGCGCGATCCTGGAGGAGTCGGGGCTGCGCCGCTTCACCTCCCGCACGCCCGCCACCGCCGACGACGTGGAGAAGGAGTTGTACGGGCTGCGTCCCGGGCAGGTGGTGGAGGAACACGGCCAGTACCGGGAAGAGGTGGCGTGCGCGGCCATCACCGTGCCCGTGCCGACCGGCGGCGACGGTGACTGCCGCTGGACCCTCGGGATCTCCACGCTCGGCCTGGAGATCCCGCCGTGGGCGCCGTCCGTGCTGCGGGAGGCCGCCAGGGACCTGGGAGGCAAGGA
Source organism: Nonomuraea ceibae (assembly GCF_019396325.1). GTDB lineage: Bacteria > Actinomycetota > Actinomycetes > Streptosporangiales > Streptosporangiaceae > Nonomuraea > Nonomuraea ceibae. Next base: position 30,256 of record NZ_JAHKRO010000008.1, on the reverse strand, counting down.
TCCGTGAAGGTGATCGTCGTGGGGGCGGCGGGCATGATCGGGCGAGGCGTGCTCCGGGCGTGCCTGGCCGACGACCGCGTCGGGGCAGTCCTCGCCGTCGGCCGCGTCCCCACCGGGGAGCGGCATCCCAAGCTGCGCGAGCTCGTCCGCCCCGACCTGTCCGACCTCGCGCCCGTACGGGACGCGCTGGCGGGCCACGACGCCTGCTTCTGCTGCCCGGAGGGCTCCCCGGCGGACGTCGCCCTGGCCGCCGGGGCGGCGCTGGCGGAGGTCGCCCCGGGGTCGGCGTTCCTGTACGTGTCGGGCGCGGAGGACGGGGACCCGACCGAGGAGGCGCTGCTGGCGCTGCCGCTGCGGGCCTACATCTTCCGGCCCGGGTATGTGCCCGGGTACGTGCCACGCGGGGTGCCCGGGTATGGACAGCCCATGCACGGCACTGTCGCGCGCACCCGCCTGCACCGGCCGGCCTACGTGGCCGCGGCGCCGTTCCGCCTGCTGCTGCGCATCCTGCGCCCGGCGGCGGCGGTCACCACGGCCGAGCGGCTCGGGCGGGCTATGATCGCCGTTGCCGAACGGGGGGCTCCGCGGCGGATCCTCACGGCGGCCGACATCGACGCCTGGTGAACCGCTGGAATAAACAGGCAGCCTCGATTGCTGAGCTGGCTGTTGAAACTTCAACAGTATGGGCTGGTGACCAATATGCAGTTCGGGATCTTCAGTGTCGGCGACGTGACCACCGACCCGACGACGGGCCGCACCCCGACCGAGGCGGAGCGGATCCAGGCGATGGTGACGATCGCGCTCAAGGCCGAGGAGGTCGGGCTCGACGTGTTCGCCACCGGCGAGCACCACAACCCGCCGTTCGTGCCGTCCTCCCCCACGACCATGCTCGGCTACATCGCCGCCAGGACCGAGCGGCTGCAGTTGTCCACCGCCACCACGCTGATCACGACCAACGACCCGGTCAAGATCGCCGAGGACTACGCGATGCTGCAGCACCTGTCCGGAGGCCGGGTCGACCTCATGATGGGCCGCGGAAACACCGGGCCCGTCTACCCGTGGTTCGGCCAGGACATCCGCCAGGGCATCCCGCTCGCCATCGAGAACTACGCGCTGCTCCACCGGCTGTGGCGCGAGGACGTCGTGGACTGGGAGGGCCGCTTCCGCACCCCGCTGCAGGGCTTCACGTCCACGCCCCGGCCGCTCGACGGCGTGCCGCCGTTCGTGTGGCACGGCTCGATCCGCAGCCCGGAGATCGCCGAGCAGGCCGCCTACTACGGTGACGGGTTCTTCGCCAACAACATCTTCTGGCCGAAGGAGCACTTCGTCCGGCTCATCACCCTCTACCGGCAGCGCTACGCCCACTACGGGCACGGCACCCCGGAACAGGCCATCGTCGGGCTCGGCGGCCAGGTGTTCATGCGCAAGAACTCGCAGGACGCCGTGCGCGAGTTCCGGCCGTACTTCGACAACGCCCCCGTGTACGGTCACGGGCCGTCGCTGGAGGAGTTCACCGCCGAGACGCCGCTGACCGTGGGCAGCCCGCAGCAGGTCATCGACCGGACCCTGGAGTTCCGCGAGCACTTCGGCGACTACCAGCGGCAGCTGTTCCTCATGGACCACGCGGGGCTGCCGCTCAAGACGGTCCTGGAGCAGCTCGACCTGCTCGGCGAGGAGGTCGTGCCGGTGCTGCGCGCCGAGTTCGCCAAGGGCCGCCCGGCCGAGGTGCCGGACGCGCCCACCCACGCCTCCCTGCTGGCGGCCCGCACCGGACAGCCCTCCCAGCCCGCCCCCCGTTCGTAAAGGAGAACCCCGATGAAGCTCGTCGTCGTCACGGCGGGACTGACCCAGCCGTCCTCCACCCGCCTGCTGGCCGACCGCCTCGCCGAGGCGGCCGGGCGGCGGCTCGGCGGCGCCACGCCGCGCGTCGTCGAGCTGCGGGAGCTGGCGGTGGACATCGCCAACAACTTCGTCACCGGCTTCGCCGGGGCCCGGCTGCGCTCGGCGCTGGACGCCGTGGCCGAGGCCGACGGGGTCATCGCGGTCACGCCGGTGTTCAGCGCCTCCTACAGCGGGCTGTTCAAGTCGTTCTTCGACCTGCTGGACCAGGACGCGCTGGCGGGCACCCCAGTGCTCATCGCCGCCACCGGCGGCACCGCGCGGCACTCGCTGGCGCTGGAGCACGCGCTCCGGCCGCTGTTCGCCTACCTGCGCGCCGTGGTCGTGCCCACGGCGGTGTACGCGGCGTCGGAGGACTGGGGCGGCACCGGCGACGCCTACACCGGCGGCCTGCCGGACCGCATCACCCGCGCGTCGGGCGAGCTGGCCGACCTGATGCTCCGCCTGGCCCCCGCGCGGGAGCCGAAGGCCGGGCAGGCCGAGGACGTGAGCGGGCCGCCGGAGATCGAGGAGGTCGTCCCGTTCGAGCAGCAGCTCGCGGCGGTCCGCCAGGGATAAGCCCGTAGATCGCCCGACATTTCCGGATAACGGGTCCGGATAACGGGTCCGGACGCGTGGGGCGGGGCTTCAGGGGCGGATCTGCCGCAGGATCGACTCGTCGGTGATCGCGCTGTCGCGGGCGAGCAGGAACGCCTTGCTGAGGATCTCCGCCAGCCGGCCGTCCTCCTCGAACGGCAGGAACTGCCTGCCCGTGGCCCGGCGGGCGACCACGCACAGGTAGACGTCGCCCGGCTCCATGAAGACGGCGCCGCTGCTCAGATGGATGCGGTAGGTACGCAGGTCGCCGCGGACGATCAGCTGCCGGTCGGCCAGCTCGCAGCGGCCGGCGATCGCGGTGCGCGGCAGGATGCGGGCGAGCGCGTCGCGGCGCACCTCCGCCGACGGGGGCAGCTCGGCGTCCGGCAGCGTGCGCCAGTAGGCGCGGTGCCGCTCGCCGCCTCGGCCCGACCAGCCCGGGTCGGCGCCGATCGAGGTGATCGCGACGAACAGGTCCACGTCACGCATGGCCTCGCTGAACACCAGCGGCGGCACCTCGGCCAGGGGCGCCTCCGCCCACCGGCGGCCCGCGCGCCGTTCGAAGCGGACCGCGCCGGTCGAGGCCACCAGCTCGCCGCCCTCGCGCCCGGCCGACACGTAGCGGAAGCGCGCCCGCCAGGCGCCCTCGGCCAGCTCCTTGCGGGCGTCGGCCTCGTCGTGGTGGTGCAGCCACTCGGCCTGCCAGCCGCGCTCCTTGACCAGGGCGTAGAGGCGGTCGTGGACGACGAGGTGGGCGGCGAACCGCTCGGAGCGGGGCGAGGTCTCCAGTTCGGCCGGGGTGAGGAGGTAGACCTCGCGGAACGCCTGCTTGAACGGCTGGCGCAGCTGCCGCGCCGTCACCGTCTCGCGCCATTCGCGGACCTCGTCCAGGGAGGCGCGGGCCGGATGCCACAGCCGGACGCGGTCCCCCACCGGCTCGGACTCGCCGGGCAGGAAGGACTCGCCGGGCAGGAAGGGCTCGCCGTCGCCGTTCTGCCAGATCAGGGCGCGGGTGACGGCTCCGGTGATCGGGTGGTCGCGGTAGTGGCGGGCCCATTCCTCGTACGGCCACGAACGGTCGACGGTGAACAGGGACTCCAGGCGGGCCCGCTCGGCCGACAGGGTGCGGCGGACCTCCTTGGCCACGGCCTTGATCTCGGCCGCGAGCTCCAGGCCGCCGCCGAGGTCACCGGGCAGGCTCCGGCGGACCGTGCCGTCGTCGGAGCGGGCGGAGACGCGTACGGTCCGGGCGTCCTCGACCGCGAGCGTGACCGTCCACGGGGCGCACCGCCACGAGCGGGTGCCGTCGGCGGTCAGCCCGTGCGCGGGGACGGCGCGCTCGACGAGCTGGGCGGCGGTGATGCCGTCGCGGGCCGCCGCCGTGGTGAGGGCCGCGTCGATCTGCTTGCGCAGCGCCCGGCTCCTGACCGTCCGCTGGAGGCGGCGCAGCGCCTCGACCGCGCCGTCGCACTCGGCCATCGCGTGGACGGCCGCGCCGGCCAGCTTGAGGTCCATCACCACCTCGCGCCCGCCGCCCGCCGCGGCCTCCGCCAGCCGGGCCAGCGCCGCCACGGCCCCGTCGACGCCGGTGAGCGCCGCCGCCCAGGCGAAACCCCGGGCCATGTCGCTGTTGACCTCGACCCGCAGCAGCCGGACGTGTCCGGCGGGCAGCGGGCCGTCGAACGCGCGCACCGCCGCCGCCACCAGCTCCGCCGCGCCGTCGGCCGCCAGCAGGTCCACGGCGCGGGCACGCCACGCCTTCGTCGGCCGCGGGCTGCCCGCCTCCGCCAGATGCTCCACCAGCTCCACCAGGTGCGGAGCCGGCGAACCGCCCAGGTGGGCGCGGACCAGGGCGCCCCAGCCGTCGAGGCCCAGCGGCAGGGGCGGCGCCTCCGGGTTGACCGGAGCCAGTGCCCGCTGCACCAGCCGGCTCTCCTGCCCGCCCAGGTAGAAGCGTCCCGTCTCGTCGATCAGCCGCTCGGCCACCGCCCACAGCCTCGCCCGCCGCTTCGGGGGGAACGCGGCGGCGCGCTCGCCCAGCAGCGGGATCCACTCCAGGTCGTGCCAGCCGTTGCCGCCCCTGCCGATCGCCTCGCACAGCTCCGTCAGCTCCTCGACGCTCCACCCGTCGGACCGGGTGAACGCCAGCGTGAACTCCTCGCTGTGGTCGTCGGCCGTCAGCCGGGCGAGGGCGAGCGCCGCCCGGCGGCACGTCTCGTGGTCCGCCTCGCGCAGCTCCGCCGCCACCGCGCGGCGCACCGGCCTCACCCGGTCGCGCAGCTTCTCCCGTACGTCGTGCGCGGTCAGCGGGACCGCGGCCATCTCCCGGTCATGGGCGGCCAGCTCGTCGAGCGAGGGAATCATGCGGCCGATCCTGCCGTACCGCACCGACAATCCGCCCCTCCAGGCGAACCTCCCCACCGGGCCCGGCCCCGTACGGAAAGGGCCGCCCTGGTGACCGCCTGCGGGCCCTCCCGGTGAGGTGGCGGCCCCTGGAAGGCGCAGACGGGCTCCCGCCCAGCGCCGGTCACCGCACGGGGGTTGGCCCCCGCCTGGGTCGGCCACGGCCCGGGGATGCCAACCGCCCGGGAATACCACCCCCGCCCGCGGATCGCCCGATTGGGGCGGTTCCCTGGGCGGCGGGCGGGCGGGCCAAACGGCCGGGCCGGGTGGGTCAGCGGAGAAAGGCGGCGGGGACGCCGGCGTCGACCGGGATGTGGAGGCCCGTGGTGACGCTGAGGTCGCCGGAGGTGAGGGCGAGGACGGCGGCGGCGACGTGCTCCGGCAGGACTTCCTGCTTGAGCAGCGTGCGCTGGGCGTAGAACTCGCCGAGCTTCTCCTCCTCGACCCCGTAGACGGCGGCCCGGTTGGCGCCCCAGCCGGAGGCGAAGATGCCGGAGCCGCGGACGACGCCGTCGGGGTTGACGCCGTTGACGCGGATGCCGTGGCCGCCCAGTTCGGCGGCGAGGAGCCGTACCTGGTGGGCCTGGTCGGCCTTGGCGGCGCCGTAGGCGACGTTGTTGGGCCCGGCGAAGACGGAGTTCTTGGAGGAGATGTAGACGATGTCGCCGCCCGTGCCCTGGTCGATGAGGACGCGGGCGCTCTCGCGGGAGACGAGGAACGAGCCGCGCGCCATCACGTCGTGCTGCAGGTCCCAGTCGTCGAGGGTGGTCTCCAGGAGGGAGCGCGACAGGGACAGGCCGGCGTTGTTGACGACGAGATCGATGCCGCCGAAGGCGAGGACGGCCTGCCGTACGGCGTCGGTGACCTGGTCCTCGGAGGTGACGTCGACGGCGACGGCGATGGCGGCGTCGGCGGGCCGGTGGGCGCGGGCGCCGAGTTCGGCGGCGACCTTCTCGGCGGCGGCGTGGTCGCGGTCGGCGACGACGACGCAGGCGCCTTCGGCGGCGAGGCGGCGGGCGGTGGCGGCGCCGATGCCGGAGCCGCCGCCGGTGACGAACGCGACGCGCCCGGCGAGCGGCTTGGGCGCGGGCAGGCGGCGGAGTTTGGCCTCTTCGAGCTCCCAGTACTCGATGCGGAACTTCTCGGCCTCGTCGATGGGCCGGTACGACGACAGGGCCTCGGCGCCACGCATCACGTTGACGGCGTTGACGTAGAACTCGCCGGCGACGCGGGCGGTCTGCTTGTCCTTGCCGAAGCTGAACATGCCGACGCCGGGGACGAGCACGATGGCCGGGTCGGCCCCGCGCATGGGCGGCGAGCCGGGTGTGGCGTGGCGGGCGTAGTAGGCGGCGTACTCCTCGCGGTAGGCGGCGTGCAGTTCGCGCAGCCTGGCCAGGGCGTCGGGCAGGGGCGCGTCGGGCGGCAGGTCGAGGACGAGCGGCGCGACCTTGGTGCGCAGGAAGTGGTCGGGGCAGGAGGTGCCGAGGGCGGCCAGGCGGGGGTGTTCGGCGCGGGACAGGAAGTCGAGCACCTCGGGGCTGTCGGTGTAGTGGCCGACCTGCCGGGTGTCGGTGCCGGCCAGGCCGCGGATCACGGGGAACAGCTCGGCGGCGCGGCGGCGGCGGGCGTCCTCGGGCAGCGGCTGGTGGACGACGGGGCCGAACGGGTCGGGGCGGCCGTGCTCGGCGATGTAGCGCTCGGCGGTGCGGATGATGTCGAGGGCGTTGGCCTGGCATTCGTCGCTGGTGGCGCCCCAGGCGGTGATGCCGTGGCCGCCGAGGACGCAGCCGATGGCGGCGGGGTTCGCCTCCTTGACGGCGGCGATGTCGAGGCCGAGCTGGAAGCCGGGCCGCCGCCAGGGCACCCACACCACGCGGTCGCCGAAGATCCGCTCGGTCAGCGCGGGCCCGTCGGCGGCGGTGGCGATGGCGATGCCGGAGTCGGGGTGCAGGTGGTCGACGTGGGCGGCGTCGACGAGGGCGTGCATGGCGGTGTCGATGGACGGGGCGGCGCCGCCCTTGCCGTGCAGGCAGTAGTCGAACGCGGCGACCATCTCGTCCTCGCGTTCGACGCCCGGGTAGACGGCGGTGAGGGCGCGGACGCGGTCGAGGCGGAGCACGGCCAGGCCGGCGGCGGTCAGCGTGCCGAGGTCGCCGCCGGAGCCCTTGACCCACATGAGCTCGACGTCGCCGCCGGTGACGGGGTCGGTGCCGGTGCCCTTGGCGGAGGCGTTGCCGCCGGCGTAGTTGGTGTTGCGCGGGTCGGAGCCGAGCGTGTGCGCCCGGGCGAGCAGTTCGTCGACGACGGTCATCAGGCTCCCCATCCTGCCTGGTTGCCGCCCACCCGATCGGCGGCGATTTTCGCGAAATATCCGGACTTGGCGTAGGCGGCCATCGGGTCGGGCGCCAGCCCCATCTCCTCACGCAGCTCGGCCAGCAGCGGCCGCACGTCGGTGTTGTACGCGTCCATGAGCACCGCGTTCGCGCCGAGCACGTCACCGGCGCGCTGCGCGGCGGCGAGCGCGTCGCGGTCGACGAGCAGCGCCTTGGCGGTGGCCTCCTGGACGTTCATGACGGACCGGATCTGCCCGGGGATCTTCGGCTCGATGTTGTGGCACTGGTCGAGCATGAACGCGGTCCGCTCGGTGTAACCGCCGCCGCCGATCACCTCGAACATGATGCGGAACAGCTGGAACGGGTCGGCCGCCCCCACCATGAGGTCGTCGTCGGCGTAGAAGCGCGAGTTGAAGTCGAACCCGCCGAGCTTCCCCTCGCGCAGCAGGAACGCCACGATGAACTCGATGTTCGTGCCCGGCGCGTGGTGCCCGGTGTCGACGACGACCTGGGCCTTGGGCCCGAGCCGCACGCAGTGGGCGTAGGCGGTGCCCCAGTCGGGCACGTCGGTCACGTAGAAGGCGGGCTCGAACAGCTTGTACTCCAGCAGGAAGCGCTGCCCGTCGCCGAGCCGCTCGTACACGCTCGACAGGGCCTCGGCCAGCCGGTCCTGCCGGGCGCGGATGTCGTCCTGGCCGGGGTAGTTGGTGCCGTCGGAGAACCACAGTTTCAGCGTGTCGGACCCGGTCTCGTCCATGATGTCCACGCACTCCAGCAGGTGCGCCAGCGCCTTGGCGCGCACCGCCGGGTCGGGGTGGGTGACGCTGCCCAGCTTGTAGTCGTCGTCCTGGAACACGTTGGAGTTGATCGCGCCGATCCCGACGCCCAGCTCGGCGGCGTGCCGGGCCAGGTCGGCGTAGGAGTCCACCCTGTCCCAGGGGATGTGCAGGGCGACGGTGGGCGCCACGCCGGTGAACCGGTGCACCTGCGCGGCGTCGGCGATCTTCTCGTACGGGTCGCGAGGGACTCCCGGTTGCGCGAAGACCTTGAACCGGGTCCCGGAGTTGCCGTAGGCCCACGAGGGGGTCTCTATCCGCTGCTTCCGCAGCGCTTCCTTGATCATCCACTTCCCCGAATCAGTCCAGATGGAAGACTTCGCCGAGCCTGACCATGCTCTCGTCGGGCCGACCTTCCTCGAAGAACGGCGCCATGTCGCGCTGCCAGCGGGCGTTCACCTCGGTGGCGGCCATCGCGTGCCGGGCGGCGGCGAAGTCGTCGGTCTCCAGGTAGCCGACGAGCAGCCCGTCGTCGCGCAGGAAGAGCGAGTAGTTGCGCCATCCGGCCTCCCGCAGCGCGTCGAGCATGCCGGGCCACACCTGCCGGTGCCGTTCCCGGTACTCGTCGAGGCGGTCGGGCCGTACGTTCAGCAGGAAGCACACCCGCTCCACGCGCGATCTCCTTCGTTAGGAACGTTTTAACCAGCCGCCTCCGGAATCTAGGTGCTGTTCCTTCCGCCGTCAATGCCTCCAGGAGCACTCTGGCGCAGATGTGATTGTTACGTTTTAATCAGGCTGTGCGATTCACGGCTGTTGATCTGGGTGCGTCCAGCGGACGGGTGATGCGGGCCGACGTGTCGGCCGGGCGGATGACGCTGACGGAGGTGCACCGCTTCCCCAACCGGCCCGTACGGGTGTCCGGGACCCTGCACTGGGACATCCTCGGCCTCTACCGGGGCGTGCTCGACGGGCTGCGGGCGGCGGGACCGGCCGAGTCCGTCGGCATCGACTCCTGGGCCGTCGACTACGGGCTGCTCGACGGCGCCGGGCGCCTGATCGGCAACCCGGTGCACTACCGCGACGCGCGCACCGCCGGCGTCACCGCGCGGGTGGACCCGTACGAGGTGACGGGGTTGCAGTTCCTGCCGTTCAACACGGTCAACCAGCTGCTGCGCGAGCGCCTCGACGGGGCCGCGACGATGCTGATGATCCCGGACCTGCTCGGCTACTGGCTGACCGGAACGATCGGGGCCGAGCGGACGAACGCCTCCACGACCGGCCTGTACGACGTGAGGCGGCGCGACTGGGCGTGGGACCTGATCGACACGCTGGGCCTGCCGCGCCGGATCTTCCCGCCGATCGCCGCGGACGGCGGCGGCGCCGCGCTGCTGGACGACGTGGCCGAGGAGGTCGGCTACCAGACCCGGGTGGTCAGGGTCGCCTCGCACGACACCGCCTCCGCCGTGGTGGCCGTGCCCGCCGAGACCTCCCGGTTCGCCTACATCTCGTGCGGCACCTGGTCGCTGGTCGGCGTGGAGCTGCCCGCGCCGGTGCTCACCGAGGAGAGCCGGCTGGCGAACTTCACCAACGAGGCGGGCGTCGACGGCACCACCCGCTACCTGCGCAACGTCATGGGCCTGTGGATCCTCCAGGAGTGCCTGCGCGTGTGGGGGAACCCGCCGCTGGAGCCGCTGCTGGCCGAGGCGGAGCGCGTCCGCGCCGAGGCGGTCGTCGACCCGGACGACCCGGCGTTCCTGCCACCCGGCGACATGCCCGCGCGCATCGCCGATCACTGCGCGAGGACCGGGCAGCGCGCTCCGGAGGGGCGGGCGCAGGTCGTACGATGCATCCTGCGGAGCCTCGCCCTCGCCTACCGGCGGGCGATCGACGACGCGGTGCGGCTCAGCGGCCGGCCCGTCGAGGTCGTCCACCTGGTCGGCGGCGGCTCGCTCAACGAGCTGCTGTGCCGGCTGACGGCCCGGGCGACCGGGCTGCCGGTCGTCGCCGGGCCCGTCGAGGCGGCCGCGCTCGGCAACGCGCTGATGCAGGCCCGGGCACGCGGCCTGGTCGGCGACCTGGCCGAGATGCGGGACCTGATCCGGCGCAGCGCGGGCGTGCGCACCTACGAGCCACACGGGGGCGAAGATGACCACGGTGAGCATTAAGGACGTGGCGGCCCTGGCCGGGGTGTCCCCCGGCACGGTGTCCAACGTGCTCAACCGGCCCGAGAAGGTGGCCGGCTCGACGCGCGACCGGGTGGAGACCGCGATCAGGCAGCTCGGCTTCGTCCGCCACGGCTCGGCCTCCACGCTGCGCGCCGGCCACAGCCGCACGGTCGGCCTGTCGGTGATCGACATCGGCAACCCGTTCTTCACCGACGTGGCCGCCGGGGTGGAGGACCTGGCCAGCGAGCGCGGCTACGCGGTCATCCTGGGCAACTCCTCCGGCAGCCCGGCCAAGGAGGAGCGCAACCTGCTGGTCTTCGCCGAGCAGCGGGTGCGCGGGGTGCTCATCACGCCGTCGGGCGCCGACCCGCGCCGGCTCGCCATGCTGCGCGAGCGCGGCATCGCCGTCGTGCTGGTCGACCACCCGGCCGAGCGGCCCGACCAGTGCGCGGTCGCGGTCAACGACGTCGCCGGCGGCTCCCTGGCGGTGACGCACCTGCTGGCGGGCGGGGCCGACCGGATCGCGTACGTGTCGGGACCCGCCTCGATCCGGCAGTGCCAGGACCGGCTGCGGGGGGCCGGGCGGGCGCTGGCGGCGGCCGGGCGCGACCCGGCGGAGCTGCGGGAGCTGGCCATGCCGGCGATGACGGCGGCGGCGGGCCAGCAGGCCGCCCTGACGCTGCTCGCCGAGGACGCGCTGCCCGACGCGCTGTTCTGCGCCAACGACCTGCTGGCGCTCGGCGTGCTGCGCGGGCTGCTCCAGGCGGGGGTGCGGGTGCCCGCCGACGTGTCGCTGATCGGCTATGACGACATCGACTTCGCCTCGGCGTCCGCGGTGTCGCTGAGCTCGATCCGGCAGCCGACCTACCAGCTCGGCCGGGCGGCGACCGAGCTGCTGCTGGACGAGTGCGACAACCCGGCCACACACGCCCACCAGCAGGTCATGTTCCAGCCGGACCTCGTCGTGCGGGAGTCCACGCGGTAGCTTGGGACATAAGCGGAGCAACGGGGTGAATGATGTCAAATGGTGTTCGTCATGGGCTGGGGTTCCTCGCGGGTCTGCTCCTGCCGCCGCTCGCAGCCCTGGCCCTGATGTACGGGGTGTCACACCTCTCGCTCACGCTGGCGCAACGCTTCGAGCTGTCGTTCCCGGGGCTCGGGCTCGTCGTGCTCGCCGGGGCCGGGCTGGCGTTCCTCGCCGGGTCACGGATCTCCCCCGTCGCCTCGCTCATGGGCGGGCTGCTGTACGTGCTGCTGGGCGTGGTGCCGTTCCTGACGATGTACGGCATCGAGTTCCGGCCCGAGCAGCTGCTGCCCGGCCTCCTGCGCAACGGCTACACCGGCCTGGCGCTCCAGGGCATCCTGCTCATGCTCGGCGTGATGCTGCTGGTGGCCTCGGCGTTCCCGTCGCGCTGGCGGGGCCGGGCCAGGGCCGACGCCGCGCCCGCCTACCCGGGCTACCCGCCTCCCGCCTACCCGGGTCCCGCCGACCAGGCCCCTTACCAGGACCCCTTCCAGGCGCGGCCGTATCCGCCGGAGCCGTCCTACGGCGCCGAGTCCCGTCCCGAGGACACCACCCGGCCGATGCACCGCGAATGAGCCCGGCGCCGCCTGGCAGAATGCCGCCATGCGCGACTCCACGATCGACGACTTCCTGACGACCCTGGCCGGCCGGGTCCCCGCGCCGGGCGGCGGCGCGACCGCCGCGCTCCACGCGGCGCAGGCCGCCGCGCTCCTCGGCATGGTCGCCCGCTACACCACCGGCGAGAAGTACGCCGAGCACGCCAGGGCCGTCGAGGCCGTGATCGCGGAGACCGACACGCTGCGCGCCGGCTCGCTGGACCTGGCCGAGGCCGACGCGGCGGCGTTCACCGCCGTCACCGACGCCTACCGGCTGCCCAAGGGCGAGGCGCGCACCGCCGCGATCGCCGCCGCGCTGGTGGGAGCCGCCGAGCCGCCCGCCCGGGTGGCCGAGACCGCCGCGCGCCTGGTGGAGCTCTGCGAGCTGCTGCTGCCGATCGGCAACCGCAACCTGGTCACCGACGTGGCCGCCGCCGCCGAGGCCGCCCGCGCCGCGCTCACCACGGCCCGCGTCAACGTCGAGGTCAATGTCGCCGGCCTCACCGACCCGGCCGCCCGCGAGCGGCTGCGCGACCGGCTGACCGTCGTGGCCGGGGCCGTGGCCCGCGCCGACGCCGTGACGGCCGCCGTACTGAAGGAGATCACGCGATGACCGCGCGCAAGCTGACGGGCAAGGAGCTGGCGGCGGCCATCAGGGCGCAGACGGCGGCCGAGGTGGCCGCCGGGCCGCAGCCGAGGCTCGCCGTGGTCGTCGCCACCGGCGACGAGGCGAGCCTGTGGTACGTGCGGTCCATCGCCAAGGCCGCCGAGGGCGTGGGCATCGCCGCCGACGTCGTCGACCTGGGACCCGAGGCGCGGCCGGAGCAGATCCGCGAGACGCTGGCCCGGCTCAGCGCCGACGCGGGCGTGCACGGCGTGATGCTGCAGACGCCGCTGCCCGAGGGCGCCGTCGCGCAGGAGCTGGCCGGCGCGATCGACCCGCGCAAGGACGTCGACGGGGCCAACCCGCTGTCGCTGGGCCGGCTGGCCGCCGGGCTGCCCGCGTTCGTGCCGGCGACGGCGGCGGCCGTGATGGCGCTGCTCGACCACTACGGGGTCGAGCTCGCGGGCCGGCGGGCCGTGGTGGTGGGGCGCTCGACGGTCGTCGGCAAGCCGCTGGCGCACCTGCTGCTCGACCGGAACGCCACGGTCACCGTCTGCCACTCGCGCACCCGCGACCTGGCGTCCGTGACCGCGACCGGCGAGGTCCTGGTGGCCGCCGTGGGGCGGGCGGGGCTGATCGGCACCGGCCACGTCGCCCCCGGCGCGGTGGTGATCGACGTCGGCACCAACCCCACCGACGACGGCGGCCTGACCGGCGACGTCGACTTCGACGCGGTCGCGGAGCGGGCCTCGGCCCTCACCCCGGTCCCCGGCGGCGTCGGCCCCGTCACCACCGCCCTGCTGCTACGCCACACCGCCCGCGCGGCGAACCTGCCGTGAACCACCAGCCGTACCTCCCCGAAAGGCTCTTCCATGCGTGACGTCCTGATCATCCAGAACAGCCGGAGCGGCGGCCCGGGCCGGTTCGGCGGCTGGCTGGAGGAGGCGGGGCTGCGCCTGGACGTGGTCCACGCGCACGAGGGCGCCCCCGTGCCCGACCGGCTCACCCACGACGCCATGATCATGCTGGGCGGCGGCTACCTGCCGAGCGAGGACGACCGGGCCCCGTGGCTGGCCCCGGCCAGGCGGCTGGTGGGCGAGGCGATCGAGCGCGGCGTCCCGCTGTTCGGCATCTGCCTGGGCGGCCAGATGCTCGCCGAGGTGGCCGGCGGCGAGGTCACCGGCGACGCGGGCGCGCCCGAGAACGGCAGCGTCCCGGTCACGATCAGGTCCGAGGCCGCCGCCGACGCCCTCTTCCAGGACCTGCCGCCGGTGGTGCCCGCCATCGAGCACCACAAGGACGCGATCACCGCGCTGCCGCCCGGCGCGGTGTGGCTGGCCGAGACCGAACGCTGCCCCTACCAGGCGTTCCGCGTGGGCGAGCAGGCGTGGGGCGTGCAGTTCCACCCCGAGGTGCTGCCGGAGCGCATCCGCCAGTGGGAGGTGGACGGCTTCGACCCCGACGAGGTCTACGCCCGCGCGGTCGCCGACGAGCCGGTCTCCACGCCGATCTGGCGCGAGGTGGCCGCCCGCTTCGCCAAGCTCGTCTGACGAGTGGCGGGCGAGGCGCTCAGCCCGTGTAGGCGTCCCAGCCGAGCTTGACGGCGACGGCCAGGCCGCAGGCGGCGGCCAGGTAGCGCAGGCTGTGACCGGGCAGGCGGCGGGCGATCTTGGGGCCGAGCCAGCCGCCGGCCAGGAAGCCGGCCGCCAGCGGCGCCGCCGCCCCCCAGTCGACCGGCCCGAACAGCGCGAACCCGGTCGCCGCCACCGCGTTGGCCAGCCCGGACAGCACGTTCTTCAGCGCGTTGAGCTTGGCCGGGGTGCCCGCCAGCATCGACGACAGCACCGCGAACATGAGGATGCCGCCCGCCGCCCCGAAGTAGCCGACGTAGATCGCCACGGCGAACAGCGCGCACCGGGTGAGCAGCCCGTGCTCGCTGTGCCGCTCCCCCTTCGGGGGCCGGATCAGCAGCAGCGACGCCAGGCCGATGAGCCACGGGGCGATCTGCTCGAACGTCCGCGACGGCGTCACCAGCAGCAAGTACGCGCCCGTGGCCCCGCCGAGCGCAGTCAGCCAGCCGAGCCGGAGCACCCGGGGCCCCTGGCCGGCCAGCTCGGGCCGTGAGCCGAGGGCCGCGCCGAGGCCGGTGAACAGCAACGCGACGGTGTTGGTGACGTTCGCGGTGAGCGGCGGCAGGCCGAACGCCAGCAGCGCCGGGTAGGAGACGATCGAGGCGAGGCTCACCACGGTGCTGACCACTCCGGCCGCCAGCCCGACTCCGAGCAGCCCGAGAACCTCGCCGACGATCACCCAGACATGCTAGGGCTTGTCCGTTTTGTCCAGCCCACCGGGCCGGCGTCCGCGTGCCATCATCCCGAGCCCCGCCAGCCCCGCCGCGCCGAGGAGCAGCCCGCCCGCCGCCCACCCGCGCTGGCGAGCCACCCGGCGCTCCACCTCGGCGTACGGGGTCGTGGAGAACGACACCAGCTCGTAGCGGGAGGCGTACCGTCCCGGCAGCGCCCGCTCCAGCGCGTGCTCCAGCCGCTTGCCCGCCAGGAACATCCGGGAGCCGACCTTGTCCCGCATCTCGACGAAGTTCGCCAGCGCCAGCCGGGCGATCACGTCCGTGTCGGCCCGGCGGCGCTCGAACAGCGCCAGCGCCCCGGCGAAGTCGTCGCCCGTCTCGTCCAGGCACCGGTCCAGCTCGACGCAGTCCTCGAAACCGCAGTTGGCGCCCTGGCCGTAGAACGGCACGATGGCGTGCGCGGCGTCGCCCACCAGGCCGACCACGGCGGCGTCGGTGGTCACGTGCCACGGGTCGCAGCGCATGGTGACGAGGTGGCCGACCGGGTTCGCCGCGAAGTCCGCGGCCAGGTCCGGCATCAGCGCGGAGGCGTCGGGGTAGTGCTCGGCGAAGTGCTCCCGCACCCGCGCCGGGTCGCCGAGCTCGGCGAACGCGCGGTGCGGCCAGAAGAGCGTGCAGGTGAAGGAGCCGTCGGGGTTCGGCAGCGCGATCATCATCGACGCGCCGCGCGGCCAGATGTGCAGCGCGCCCCGCTCCAGCGCGAACGCGCCGCCCCTGGCCGGGATCGTGAGCTCCTTGTAGCCGTAGTCGAGGTAGCTCTGGCTGAAGCTCACGCCGGGCACCGCCTGCAGCCGGGCCCGCACCGCGCTGAACGCGCCGTCGGCGCCGATCACCACCCGCGCCCGTGCCTCGCCCGGCCCGGTCTCCGTCTCGAACGTCAGCCGCCCCGTCCGCTCGTCCAGCCCGGTGAGCCGATGGCCGAAGCGGACCTCGACGCCGGGCAGCGCCGTGGCGGCGTCCAGCAGCTTCATGTTCAGCTCGGCGCGGCCGATGGAGTTGATCGCCTGCCGGTGGTCGGCGCTGTAGGGCTGGAAGGTCAGGCCGCCGTCGAGCGCGTGCATCATCCGGCCCGGCATCGGGATCGCGTCCTTGAGCACCTCCCGGTCGAGCCCGACCCGGCGCAGCGCGTCGATGCCCCGCTCGGAGATCGCCAGGTTGATCGACCTGCCCCGGTCCGCGCCGCGCTCGCGCGGGTCCTGGCGGCGCTCGTACAGCGTCACCCGGTGCGAGCGGCGGGCCAGGAAGCAGGCGAGCAGGCTGCCGACGAGGCCGGCGCCGACGATCGTGACCTCCATCCTTCCTTCGTACGGCGGGCGGCGGGGAATGTCCAGCTATCCGAGTGCGGCGTCGACGGCGCGGACCGTGGCCTGCCAGATCGGCGAACGCGGATCGATCACGTCGAAGTGGTCGCCGGGCATCTCCACGTACGTCACCCGGTCCCCCGCCGTGGCGGCGGCGCGCGCGTAGCGTCGCGCGAAGTCGCGCAGGTCCGAGTCGTCCCCGGTGCCCTGGACGACGACCTGCCTGACCTTCAGCGGCAGCCGGGCGAGCGGGGCGGCCTGCGCGTACAGGTCCGCGGGGCCGCCCGGCTCGGGCTGCCCCGGCGGCCCGGGAGGCGGGGCGGGGGCGCCGAGCGCGTCGGCCACGGCGCCCTGGCCGATCCAGCGCCTGCCGCCTTCGACCAGGTCGAGCACGCCCGCGAGCGACACCGCGACCTTGGCGGGGGCGCCGTCAGCGACGGCGCGCAGGGCGAGCTGCGCGCCCGCCGAATGGCCCGCCACGGCGACCCGGTCCAGGTCGAGCGGCGCGTCCAGGCCGGTCAGCGCCTTCAGCCCGGCCGCCACGTCGGCCGTCGTCGCCTCCCACCCGTGCAGGTCCGGCGGCCGGTACTCCAGGTTCCAGACCGCGTGGCCGCTGCCGGTGAGGTCGGCGCAGAGCGCCTCCATGAGGTCGGCCTGCCACACCGACCGCCAGTACCCGCCGTGCACCAGCGCCACCACCGGCAGCCCGCCGTCCCCGGGCAGCCGTTCGGGCAGGTACAGCTCGCCCCACTGCTGCCGGTGCTCCCCGTACGCGACACGGCGGCGCGGGTGGCGCAGGCGGTGCACGGCGTGGCGGATCGCCCACGACAGGCCGTCGAGCCCGCGCCCGTGGATGTGCGTGGCGCCCTCGCCGGTCTCGACGCCGTCGGCCCGCCAGACGTCCAGCCAGACGACCAGGCCGAGCGGCTCGCGCATCAGGCTCCTGATGCCCTCGTCCGGGCCCGGGATGATCACGACCGCCCGTTCGGAGCCGCCCCGGCGCCTGGCGGTGCGGGCCCGGACGGCGGCGGCGTCACGCGCGTACGTGATCACCCCGCGCACGCCCAGCGCCGTGAACTCGCCTTCGGCGATCTCGCCCAGCAGAGCTTCGTCGATCGCCGCTCCCGGCCCGATCAGCACCAAGACATCGCTCACGAATCCCGACACTACAGAACTTCCTCCCAGCAAGCCCACGTTCGTGCTGGTATCGGGATGGAGATCGAATTCCGGTCTTCCGGAAGGCGTGCCGCGGCCTAGTTGAAAGGTCGTAAGTTGGGTCGGGTGCGTGTAAAGCAGCTTCACCCGTGGCCTGACAGTGTCGCCGAGGCGGAGGCGATCCAGGAGCGGCTCCGGCCTCACATCGAGCTGGACGGACCCGGCACGTTCACCACGGTCGCGGGCCTCGACGTGCACTACCACGGGCGGGGCGACGACCACGACGCGCTGTCGGCCGCCGTCGTCGTGCTCGACGCCGAGACGCTCGACGTCGTGGAACGGGTGGTCGTGCACGGGCGGGCAGCCTTCCCGTACGTGCCCGGACTGTTCGCCTTCCGCGAGCTGCCCGCGCTCGTCGAGGCGCTCGAACGGCTCACCGTCACACCGGACCTGCTCGTCTGCGACGGCTACGGGCTCGCGCACCCGCGCGGCTTCGGCCTGGCCTGCCACCTGGGCGTCCTCACCGGGCTGCCGTCGCTCGGGGTCGGCAAGACGCCGTTCGTCGGCGCCCACGAACCGCCCGGAGCCGCGCGCGGCTCCTGGTCGCCCATCGTCCTCGACGGCGTCCCCGTGGGACGGGCGCTGCGCACCCGGACCGGCACCAAGCCGGTGTACGTGTCCCAGGGGCACCGCGTCAGCCTCGACACCGTCACCGGCCAGGTGCTGCGCCTGTCGCCCCGCTACCGGCTGCCCGAGCCCGTACGCCAGGCCGACCACCTGGCCCGCCACGGCACCTGACCTTCTTTGGGCCTGCGGCCCGTCCGGGCTCGCGGGCCCCGCTGCGTCAGCGGCGGAACGTCCAGGCCAGCAGCCACACGCTGAGCCCGAACAGCACCATGCCCAGCGGCACGTGCACGGCGACCGCGCCCGAACCGCCCACCATGGACTGGACCAGGCCCAGCAGCAGCACCGCCAGGCCGACCAGCGACGGCCACAGCGGGCCCCGGCCCGGCCGCCACACGAGCACCGCGCTGACGACCAACGCCAGACCCAGCAGGTGGACGGCGCCCGCGCCCGCGCCGTGCAACGCCCGGCCCGCACCCTCCATCAGCTGCCCGGCCGTCACGGCCTGGAGCAGCACGGCGGCGGCGTTCAGCAGGGCGACTGCTTTGAAGGCGGTCAGATATCCGCTCGTCCTGGGGGCGACCTCGGTGACCACGCGACTCTCCTTCGCTCGGTGCGGGCCCCCAGCATCCCGGCGCCGCGGCGCCCGTACATCCACCCCACGTCGTCATCCGCCCTACACCCCCGGTCGTACACCCCTACCGCCCCCACCCCACGACCGCGCACACCCGGGGGCCGGGACCGCGGGTGGAGGGGCAGGGCGGCCCGACAGCCGCGACGCCCCAAGGGAACCACCCCCCGAGGGGGCCCACCCCCCGGGGGTCACGCCGGGGGCCACGCCGGAGGGCCACGCCGGGGGCCCACCCCAGAGGGCCCACCCCCGGAGGGGCCGCGCCCGGAGGGCCGGGACCTCGAGGAAGCCCGGGAGCGGATGCCCGGAAGGGTGTGGCCCGGCGGCCGCCGCACCTGAGGTGAGCCCCCAAGAGGCCCGTACCCAAGGGCCTGGGCCTCGGGGAGCCGGGAGCGGTCCGGCGGCCGGGGTGCCCGAGGTAGGCCACCCCCGAGGGGCCGCACCCGAGGGGAGCCGCGCCCGTGGGGCGACCCCGAGGGGACGCACCCGAGCGGGCCCGAAGGGGACGCACCCCAAGGAGCGGGGCCCTTCCCCCAGGGGTTCCTAAGGCTCGTCCGGGTGGGGGCCGGAGTGGGGGAGGGGTGGGAGGACTGCCTGGGCGTCGGCGCCGCTGATCCAGAGGCCGATCATGAAGGCGGCCGTGGCTTCCAGGAGTTTGGCCCGGTCGAGGCCGCCGCCGTGGACGGGGGTGCAGCCCAGGTCGGTGACGAGGGTGCGGGCGAGGCCGAGGGCGTGGTCGTCGTCGCCGCAGAGGGGCACGGCGAGCGGCCGGCCGTCGAACACCGGGGGCGTCATGCGCCACACGTCCACGTGGCAGAGGTTGAACGCCTTCACCACGTGCCCGCCGGTGAGGGCGGCGATCCGTTCGGCGACGGAGCGCGTCACGTCGTACGCGCCGGGCCCGACGGCGTTGGTCACGTCGATCAGCGGCTTGCCGCGCAGCGCCGGTCCGGCGGCCCGTACCACCTGGTCGGCCGCCTCCTCCAGCACGGCCACCACGACCACGTCGCCGAACGCGGCGGCCTCCTCGAACGTGCCCGCCGTGGCGGGCAGGCCGTGCCGGGCGGCGGCGGTCAGGGTGGCGGCGGTCGCCGCGGCGCGGCCGGGGTCGCGGCCGCTGACCATCAGGGCGTGGCCCGCACGGGCCCACTGCGTGCCGAGGGCGTCGGCCATGCCGCCGGCGCCGAGAATGCCGATCCTCATGCTCATCCTTCCGAGGACGTCTGCTTGCATGGGGACTCTAGGAATGCCAATACGCACCGGACGGTGCCTATCGGGAGGGCTCGTGTTTCTCGCCGACTGCCAGGCGCGGCTGGCCTTCGACCTGATCTCCAACACGTGGAACGCGGTCGTCCTGTGGTCGCTGCGCGACGGCCCGCGCCGGCCGGCGGACCTGCGGGCGGGCATCGGCGGCATCAGCGCCAAGGTGCTGACGGAGACGCTGCGCCGGCTGGAGTTCAACGGCCTGGTGACGCGGCGGGCGTACGCGGAGGCGCCGCCCCGGGTGGAGTACGAGCTGACGGCGCTGGGCCGGAGCCTGCTGGGGCCGATCGGCGTGCTGGGCGAGTGGGCCTTCGAGCACGCCGAGGAGGTGATGGCCGCCCAGGACGCGAGCCCCGGGCAGCCGGTCAGCGGGTGAAGAGCTGTTCCAGGACGACGGCCACCCCGTCCTCGTCGTTGGACAGCGTGCGCCGCCCGGCGGCCCGCAGCACCATGGGGTGGGAGTTGGCCATGGCGTAACCGGCTCCGGCGTAGGCCAGCACGGCGAGGTCGTTGGGCATGTCGCCGAAGGCCACCACGTCGTCAGGCCCGGCTCCGAGCCGGTCGCAGAAGGCGGCCAGGGTGCCGGCCTTGGTCACCCCGGGGGCGCTGATCTCCAGGAGGCCGGGCACGCCGGAGTGGGTGACCTCGGCCTGCCCCTCGACGGCCGCGGTCGCCGCGGTGAACAGGTCGTCCAGCGGGTGCTCGGGCAGCCAGGCGAGCAGCTTCACGATGGGCTCGCCCGCCGCGCACACGTCGGGCACCGAGCGGCGCCAGGCCTCGTCGCCGGGGTGGCTGCGGCCGTAGCCGGGCTGGCACAGCACGGCGTGGCCGGTCTCGGCGCCGAACGCGATGCCGGGCAGCGCCTCGGTCAGCGCGCCGACGACCTTCCTGGCCGCCGCCGGGTCGAGGGCGTGCATGGTGACGATCTCGTCGGCGGTCACGTCGTACACGATGGCGCCGTTGCTGCACACGGCGGTGCCGAGCGCGCCGGCCCGGCGGGCGATGGGGGCCATGGAGCGGGGCGGGCGGGCGGTGACGAACACGATCTCGGCCCCGGCGTCGCGGGCCAGCCGCAGCGCGTCCCGGGTGCGGGGGGAGACGGTGCCGTCGGAGCGCAGGAGGGTTCCGTCGAGGTCGGTGGCGACGATGCGCGGAGGGTTCACGTACCCGATTATGGGCGCCGGCCGCCTTCCGGGCCGGGCCGCCCGGCGGTAGGGTGCGCCGCGTGACCTCCCCCGAGCACGCAGACGACCGGACAAATGACCGGGCAGGCGACCGTGCGGACGACCGTGCGGACGACCGGGCCCATGCCCGGCCGGACGGCCGCGCCGGCGGCCGGCCTGATGATCGGGTCGCCTCGGTGTTCCGGTTCGCGACCGAGCTGGTCGCGTGGGTGGCGGCGCCGTGGGCGCTGGCCTCGTTCTCGGTGCCGCTGGCGGTGCTGTCGGTGGTGGTGCTGATCGGGCTGCCGACGGTGTTCGCGACGCCGGGCGACAAGCGGCAGGTGCTCGTGGCGGTGCCGGGGCCGGTGACGATCGCGCTGGTGCTGCTGCAGCTCGCGGTGGCGGTGGCGGCGTCGTGGGCGGCCTGGCATCCGGTGGCCGCCGGGGTCGTGTCGGCGCTGGCGGCGGTGACGGCGGTGCTGGAGCTGCCGCGCTGGCGGTGGCTGCTGCGGCGCTAGATCCGCAGCTCCGGGGGCAGCCGGACGCCGGCCTGGGCGATCTCCAGGCCGAGGAGCTCGCCGGAGTCGCCGTAGCCGAGCACGACGTCCTCGGCGACGACGTGGCGGGTCGCCTCGCCGGGCGCCGCCTCGGGCCTCATCGCGACGTAGGCGACGTCGTGCCCGGCGTCCCAGTCGACGTACACGGTCAGCGGGCGCCTGCCACCGGGCTCGTCGTCCCAGGCGAGCAGGCCCTCCCGGGCCTCGTGGGAGCCCGCGAGCGCCGCCCGCACGGTGACGAGGGCGAGCTCGACGGCGCGCAGCGAGTCGTCGGCGGTGACCTTCCGCTCGTGCTCCCACCCGGCCAGCCCGTCGATCCGGTACGGGCACGACCACTCCCCCGTGGGCTCCTCGTACGGCATCCCGACCGCCGCGACCACCTCCCCCGGCGGCTCGGTGCGCAACGTCAGCGTCCGTCGGGCGATCTCGTACATGCTGGCTGATCTACCCATGACTCATACCCGGAAAGACTGTCAGAGCGCGGGACTCTGGCCGACATGCCGGACATATCGGATGCTGTGGGGGGCGGGAGCCCACGGATCCGCCGCCCGGACTACTGGTGTGCGGCTCCCGCCCCATAGTCTTCCTACCGGTCGTGAGGGGGCCTGGGGATGGATGAGCCGTTCGGAACACGGTTGCGGGCGAGGATGGACAAGTACGGACCGCTGTGCGTGGGCATCGATCCGAGCCCGGAGCTGCTCGGGGCGTGGGGCCTCGACGACTCGCCGATGGGGCTGGAGCGCTTCAGCCGCACGGTCGCCGACTCGGTGGGCGACCTGGTCGCCGTGATGAAGCCGCAGTCGGCCTTCTACGAGCGCTGGGGCAGCCGCGGCATCGCGGTGCTGGAGCGCACGATCGCCGACCTGCGCGACGCGGGCACGCTGGTGCTGCTCGACGTCAAACGCGGCGACATCGGCAGCACGATGGCCGCCTACGCCGAGGCGTACCTCGACCGGGGCAGCCCGCTGGCCGCCGACGCGGTGACGCTCAGCCCGTACCTGGGCTTCGGCAGCCTGAGCGGCGCGATCACCTCCGCGCTCGCCGGCGACGCGGGCGTGTTCGTGCTCGCCCGCACCTCCAACCCCGAGGCGGCCGCGCTGCAGAGCGCGGTCGCCGGGGAGGTGTACGCGGGGGTGCGGGCGGCCAACGAGGGGGTGCGGCCGCTCGGCTCGGTCGGCGTGGTCGTCGGCGCGACCGTCGCCTCGCCGGGCTACGCGCTCGACCGGCTCAACGGGCCGGTGCTGGCGCCGGGGCTCGGCGCGCAGGGCGCCTCGCCCGCCGACGTGGGCCGGCGGTTCGCCTCGGTACGGCACGCGGTGGTGCCGTCGGTGTCCCGGGCGGTGCTGGACGACCCGGCGCGGCTGCGCGCCCGTACCGAGCGTTACCGGGACGAGTGCGCCAAGGCGCTGTCGCTCTGAAGGGCCCGGTTGACGGCGGCGAGCACGGCGTGCACCGACGCGGTGAGGACCGACGAGTCGCGGCCCGCGCCCCAGCGGGTGACGCCGCCGGCGCGCGCCTCGACGTAGGCGACGGCCTGGCTGCCGCTCCCCGTGCCGGTGGCGTGCTCGGCGTAGTGCAGGATGTCGGCCTCGACGCCGGCCCCGGCCAGCGCGGCGGCGAGCGCGGCCAGCGGCCCGTTGCCGGTGCCGCGCAGCGGCGTGCCGTCGTCCAGCGTGCCGGTGAACTCATGGGTCCCCGGCGCGGTCTCGGCGGTGCGCCAGCCGGTCACCGCGAGCGGCCCCGCCACGTCCAGGTACGTCCGCCTGAACAGCGTCCACAGCCGCTCGGCGGTGATCTCCTCGCCGCTGCCGTCGGCGTCGCGCTGCACCACGGCGGAGAAGTCGATCTGCAGCCTGCGTGGCAGCTCCAGCCCGTGGCGGGCGCCGAGCAGGTAGGCGATGCCGCCCTTGCCCGACTGGCTGTTGACGCGGATGACCGCCTGGTAGCCGCGGCCCACGTCGGCCGGGTCGATCGGCAGGTAGGGCACCTCCCAGGGCGCCTGTGACTCCGGCACGCCGAGCTCGGCGGCCCGCCGGGCGTGGTGGGCCAGGCCCTTCTTGATCGCGTCCTGGTGGGTGCCGGAGAAGGCGGTGTGGACGAGGTCGCCCGCGTACGGGTGGCGCTCGGGCACGGGCAGCCGGTTGCAGTGCTCGACGGTGCGCCTGACCTCGTCGATGTCGGACAGGTCGATCATCGGGTCGACGCCCTGGGCGTGCAGGTTGAGCGCGAGCGTGACGAGGTCGACGTTGCCGGTGCGCTCGCCGTTGCCGAACAGGCAGCCCTCCACCCGCTGCGCCCCGGCCAGCACGGCCAGCTCGGCGCAGGCGACGCCGGTGCCGCGGTCGTTGTGCGGGTGCACCGACAGGATGACCGAGTCGCGCCGGGACAGATGGCGGTGCATGTACTCGATCTGGTCGGCGTACACGTTGGGGGTGGCGATCTCGACGGTGGCGGGCAGGTTGTGGATCACCGGCCGGTCGGGGCTCGCGTCCCACAGCGCGGTCAGCTCGTCGCACACCTCCAGCACGTAGTCGGGCTCGGTGAGGTTGAACACCTCGGGCGAGAACTGGTAGCGCACGCCGTCGCGGGCGTCGCCCAGCCTGGCGACGAGCGCGGCGGCGTCCACGATGAGCGCGCGCAGCTCGTCGCGGTCGCGCCCGAGCACCACGTCGCGCCAGACGGGGGCGGTGGCGGTGTAGAGGTGCACGACGACGCGGGGCAGCCCTTCGGCGGCGGCGTAGGTGCGCTCGATCAGGTCGGCCCTGGCCGGGGTGAACACCACGACGGTCACGTCGTCGGGCACCGTCCCGGAGGTGGCGAGCTGCCGGACGAAGTCGAAGTCCGTCCGGCTGGCCGACGGGTAGCCGACCTCGATCTCCTTGTAGCCCATGCGCACCAGCAGCTCGAACATGCGCCGTTTGCGCGCGGGGTCCATCGGCTCGGCCAGCGCCTGGTTGCCGTCGCGCAGGTCGACGGGCACCCAGAGCGGGGCCCGCGTGGTCCGGTTCGCCGGCCACTGCCGGTCGGTGAGGGGCACGCTGACCCGCTCGTGCGCGGGCCGGTAGCGGTGCGAGGGCATGACGCTGGGCTGTTGCGGATTCCACCGCATGGTCGTCTCCTTCTCTGGTCAAGAACGCGGACCGGCAGCACTCGACCCCGCCGCGGCGGGGTGCCGGCCCTGGGTCAGGCCCCGCCGCGGCGGCCGAGAAGGAGACCGCGGTACGTCATGCCGGGTACGATAGCCACAACTCAGGTCCTCAGACAAGCTGAGAGGTGGATTCCGATGGCGCTCGGAGCGCTGCGTCCCAGCCCGCTGGTCGAGCAGGCCACCGCCCGCCTGCGCGAGCAGATCACCGGCGGCCACTGGCCAGTCGGCACCCGCCTGCCCAGCGAGAACGCGCTGGCCCAGACCCTCGGCGTCGGCCGCTCCACCGTGCGCGAGGCGCTGCGCGCCCTCACCGGCGCCGGCCTGGTCCAGCCGCGCCAGGGCAGCGGCGTCTTCGTCATCGCCGCCGAACCGGCCGAGGACTGGCCCGCCCGCCTGCGCCGCGCCGCCATCACCGACGTGTACGAGGTCCGCGTGATCGTCGAGACCCGGGCCGCGCGGCTGGCGGCGGCCCGCCGTACCGACGACGACGTGAGGGCGCTCCGGGCGGCGCTGGCGGCCCGGCGGGCGGCGGCCGGCGGCGGCGACGCGGCCTTCGTGGACGCCGACATCGCCCTGCACGCGGCCATCGTCGCGGCGGCGGGCAACCCGGTGCTCACCGGTCTGTTCGCCGAGTTCGCGCCCGCGCTGCGCGAGCGGCTGATCGACCTGGTGGAGCTGCTGGGGCTGCGGCACGACGACGCCAACCCCGGCGACGACGCGCACGCCCGCCTGGTCGAGGCCGTCGAGGCGGGCGACCCCGACACCGCGGAAACCGTCCTCCAGACGGAACTGGACCAGACCCTGGCCCTGCTCCGGAAGACGTAGGAGCTGCCCGGCGCCTATCCGGTGGGGCCCGCGTCCGGGCGGGTCACGTCGTCCTCGTCGTCGTCCCGCTCCTCACCCTCGGCCCTGCCCTCGGCCTCATCATCGTCCGCGGGCTCGTCCCTGGCCTCCGGCGGGTCCACGGGGACGGGCCGGCGGAGCCGGGGCGTGGTCGACCCGGACCGCTCGGCGA
This sequence comes from Nonomuraea ceibae, assembly GCF_019396325.1. GTDB lineage: Bacteria > Actinomycetota > Actinomycetes > Streptosporangiales > Streptosporangiaceae > Nonomuraea > Nonomuraea ceibae. The sequence goes on along the minus strand of NZ_JAHKRO010000008.1, from coordinate 4,658 downwards.
CCACGTCGCTCTCCCCGCCCAGACCGGAGACGGCCTCCGGCAACTCGTCCGTTCTGTCGCTCATGCCCCCTCTCTTCCCCCCTGACCTCGGCTGATGCCCCGGGCGCGGGCGGCGGCGCCGCTTATTCGGTGGCGGCCGGGGGACGGATGGCCGACGATGCCGGGATGACGACCTCGGACGCGAGCGAACCCGTACCCGCGCGATGGACGCGGGCGACCGTCTACCCCGACATGTGGGTCGACCCGGACGACGACCCCCGCGAGAGCGACGCCGCGCCCACCGGCGAGCGCGGCATCCTGCTCGACTACCTGCGCCACTACCGGCTCACCCTGGAGATGAAGTGCGCGGACCTGGACGCCGAGCAGCTCGCCCGGCGCTCCGCGCCGCCGTCCACCATGTCGCTGCTCGGGCTGGTGCGGCACCTGGCCGAGGGTGAGCGGCACCTGCGCCGGGTGATGGCCGGCGAGGACGCTCCCCCGCTCTACCGCACCGAGCAGGACCGCGACGGCGACTGGAACGGCGCGGTCGCCGACCCGGAGGTCGTCGCGGACGCCTGGCGGCGGTGGCGGGCCGAGTCGGCGGCCACCGACCGTACGTGGCCGGGGTCGACGACCTCGGCGCCTGGAACGCGGGAGCCTCCGACCTCGGCCCCGACGGCGCGAACCTGCAGCTGCGCGACATGCTGGTGGCGCAGATCGCCGAGTACGCGCGCCACTGCGGCCACGCCGACCTGCTGCGCGAACGCATCGACGGCCGCACCGGCCAGTGACCCGCCAGCGGTCAGGCCAGGGCGGCGTCCCTTCCGGGCCAGGGCGGCGCCGACCTCAGGCCAGGGCGGCGTCGATCTCGGCGCGGGTGGGCATCGAGGTGCTGGCGCCCTCCCGCTGCACCGACAGCGCCGCCGCCGCCGAGGCGAACCGCAGCGCGCCGGCCGCCTCCCGGCCCTCGGCGCGGGCCACCGCGAACGCCCCGGCGAAGGTGTCGCCGGCGGCCGTGGTGTCGACCGCCCTGACCTTGACGGCCGGCACGCGCAGCCGCTCCCCCGTGCGCCCGCCGTACAGGGCGCCCTCGGAGCCGAGCGTGATGACGGCCTCGTCGACCCGTTGCAGCAGCGCGTCCATCGCCGCCTCCGGGTCGGCGGCGCCGGTGATGTCGGCGGCCTCGTGCTCGTTGGGCAGCAGCAGCGTGACCGCGTCGAGCAGGGCGGCGGGCAGCGGCTGGGACGGCGCCGGGGTCAGGATGACGGGCACCCCGGCCTCGCGGGCGGCCCCGGCGGCGGCGACGACGGCCTCCATGGGCAGTTCGAGCTGCAGCAGCAGCGCCTGGGAGGCGGCGATGACGGCGCGTTCCTCCTCGGTCGGCCCCACGACGGTGCCGTTGGCGCCCGGCACCACGATGATCGAGTTGCCGCCGTCGTCGTCGACCACGATGTGCGCGATGCCGGACCTGCCGGACACCTGGCGCAGCAGGGCGACGTCCACGCCGGCCCCGGCGAGCGTGTCGCGCATCTCCGCGCCGAAGGCGTCGTCGCCGACCGCGCCGAGGAAGGCCACCCGGGCTCCCGCGCGGGCGGCGGCGATGGCCTGGTTGGCGCCCTTGCCGCCGGGGATGGTGCGGAACTCCCGGCCCGTCACCGTCTCGCCCCGTTTGGGAGCCTGGGAGACGTACGCCACGAGGTCCATGTTCGCGCTGCCGAATACCGAGATCATGAGGTCATCATCTCCTGCGTGCGGCGGGCCAACTCCTCCAGCGTGATGCCGTCGAAGCCGGTCAGGCTGCTGGCCAGGCTGTCGCGCATGCGCCACCGGGCGGGGACGCCGCCGTTGAGCGCGCCCACGACGGAGCCCGCGGTGGCGCCGGCCGAGTCGGTGTCCCAGCCTCCGGCGACCGCCCCGGCGATGGTGGCGGTGAAGTCGCCCCGGCCGTGCACGAGCGTGGCGGCGACGAGGGCGGCGTTGTTGATCGTGTGCACCCAGTGCAGGCCGCCGTGCCGCTCGTGCAGCCGGTCGACGACGCGTTCGAAGTCGCTCTCGCGTCCGGCGTCGTCGACCGCCTGGCGGACGGCCCGGTGCAGCCGGGAGCGCGGCGGCACCACGGACAGCCCGGCCTCGACGACCTCCTCCACGCTGCCGGCGACCATCGAGGAGGCGCACATGGCCGCCACGAACATGGCGCCGTAGACGCCGTTGGCGGTGTGGGTGAGCCGGGCGTCGCGCCAGGCCAGCCCGGCCGCCGCGCCCGGGTCGCCCGGGTTGACCCACCCGTACACGTCGGCCCTGATCAGCGCGCCGATCCACTCCCGGAACGGGTTGCGGTAGGTGGCGGTCGCGGGCGGCTCGATCCCGGCGAGCAGGTTGCGGTAGGCGACGCGCTCGGCGGTGAACGTGCGCCCGGCGGGCAGCTCGTCGAGCCACAGCTTGGCCACGTCGTCGGTGGTGAAGTCTCGCCCGTGCCGTTCGAGCAGGGACAGGGCGAGCAGCGGGTAGTTGAGGTCGTCGTCCTCGGGGATGCCGTCGATGTTCTCGGCCAGGGAGTTGACGGCGCTGCGCCGGTTCCACGGCCAGCGCGCGGCCACGTCGGCGGGCAGCCCCTCGGCGGTGAACCAGCCGCGGATCGGCCAGTTGCCGGTGGCCTCGGCGATCTCCCTGATGCCCGCGCGGGGGATCTTCTCCACCGGCTTGCCGAGCACGCAGCCCGCCGCCCGGCCCTGCCAGGCGCCCAGCACCCGCTCCGGGGAGACGGCGGCGCCGGGCCTGGGCGCCGGCCAGCCGGGGCAGGCGTCGATGACGGCGGCCAGGTCGCCGGGCTCGTCGAGCGGGGACGGGACGGCGGCAAGCTCGTCCAGCAGCTCCTCGGCCAGGCCGCGCAGCCGCTGCGCCCCGGGCTCGGAGGCGCCGGCGCGCGGCGGCGCGTCGTGCCCCCCGGCGGCGTGCCAGCGCGCCGCGACGGCGCTCGCGTCACGGCCGTCCTCTGCGGCCTGGCGGAGCTCGTGCCCCACCAGGTCCTCGGGCTGCACCCAGGTCAGCCGGATCATGTCAGTCCTCCAGGAGACCGGCGAAGGCCGCCTCGTGGGCGCGGCGGCGGGCCAGGTCGCCGGCGTGGACGCGGCGCGCCACCTCGGCGATGACGCGGCCGGGCCCGACGATGTCGGTGCGGCTGGCCGTGCCCACCTGCTCGACCCACTCGGCGGGGACGGCGGCCAGGCCGCCGAGCGCGCCCGCGATCGCGCCGCCCATCGAGGCGATGGAGTCGGCGTCGCGGCCGTAGTTGACGCCGCCGAGCACGGTGTCGCGGTAGTCGCCCTTGGCGATGACGAGGAAGGCCAGCGCCAGCGGCAGCTCCTCGATGCTGTGCGTGCGGCTCGGGCGGCGGGCGCCGAGGCCCTGGTCGCGGTAGGTGTCGGCGACGGTGTCGTACGGGCGCATGGCGGCGCGCAGCGTGGCGAACGAGCCGTCCCAGTGGCCGAGGCCGCGGGCCGCCTCGCACACGGCCTCGATGGCGGCGCGGGTGCCGTCCTTGGCCAGGCGCAGGCAGGCGGCGACGACGGAGTCGGGGGTGGCGCCGGGCCGCATGGCCTCGGCGACGGCGGCGGCCATGACGCCGGCGGCCTCGCGGCCGTAGCTGGACTGGTGGGCGCCGGTCAGGTCGATGGCCTCGGCGTAGGCGGCGTCGGGGTCGGCGGCGTTGACGATGCCGACCGGGGCGACGTACATGGCGGCGCCGCAGTTGACGATGTTGCCGACGCCCGCCTCGCGCGGGTCGACGTGCCCGTAGTGCAGCCGGGCCACGATCCACTTCTCGGCCAGGAAGATCCGCTGCAGCGGCAGCGCCTCGGCCTCCAGCTCGGGGATCCACTGGCGCTGCCCCATGAGCTCGGGCACCAGGTGCTCGGCCATCGCGTACGCGCCGAGGTGGCCGCCGACCTTCTCGTAGACGCGGATCAGCGCGTGCGTCATCAGGGTGTCGTCGGTGATGTGGCCGTCGCCCTTGTGGTACGGGGCGATGGGCCGGGCGTTGCGCCAGTCCTCGTTGAACGGCGGCACGATGCCCTCGACCTGGCCGCCGTAGCGTTCGACGATCTGCTCGGGGGTCCACCCCTCGGTGGCGCCGCCCAGCGCGTCACCGACCGCCGCCCCCGCCACGCAGCCGATCGCCCTGTCGTCAAGCGGCGTCATGAAAGTCCCTCCACAATGTCGATGAGATCCTGGCCTGCCGTTTCGGGCAGGCAGCAGCCGGCCAGCCTGCGGGCCGATGCGGTCCACCCCTCCGGGATCGCACCGTACCCCCCGCAGGCGCCGGTGATCGCGCCGGTCAGCGCCGGCGCGGAGTCGGCGAGCGCGGCCAGGCAGGCCGCGGCCGGCACGGCCCGGACGAGCGCCCCCTGGGCGGCCTCGGTCAGGGCCAGCGCCACGGGCACCGTCTGCGCGGCGCCCACCCCGTAGCTGTAGACGTGGTCGAGCAGCGCGGCGTCGAGCGCGGGCACCGCCGCGAACGGGTCGCCCGCCGCGCGGGCCGCCGCCAGCGCCACGCGGGCGTTGTGCCCGATGGCGGTGTCCTCGGGCAGGACGTCCAGCGCGGCGGCCACCGCGCGGGTGGCCGAGCCGGTGGCGACCGCCTCGGCCACGGCCGCCGCCATCGCGAGCGCGCCGAGGGCGCC
>NZ_JAHKRO010000079.1 GCF_019396325.1 Nonomuraea ceibae | reverse complement strand
CCGCGACCGTCGGCGTCCGCGCGCTGCCCGGCGCGCGGCAGGAGCCCGCCGCGCCGGCGCCCCCGCCCGAGCGGAGCACGCTCCGGGTCGGGGTGGTGGCGAGCGCGGCGGCGGCGCCGCTGTACGTGGCGAACGCCAAGGGGTTCTTCCGGCAGGAGGGGCTGACGGTGGAGCCGCACGTGATCCCCGCCGCCGCCGCGGGTCTGCCCCGGGTGAGCGCCGGCGATCTGGACCTCGCGCAGACCGACTATCTCGCGACGCTGATGGCGGCCGAGAACGGCCACCCCCTGAAGATCGTCGGCAGCCTCCACCAGGCGCGGCCGGGGACCACCGCGCTCGTGGTCGGTGCCGGGTCCCGCATCAGGTCCGTGGCCGGGCTCAAGGGCAGGAGGATCGGCGTCGCCGGGCTGAGGAGCGTCGAGGAGCTGGCGCTGGAGGCCACGCTGGAGCGCGCCGGGCTGAGGCGGAGCGACGTCGTCCTGGTGGAGACCCCGCTGCCCGAGCTGATCGGCGGGCTGGAGAAGGGCCGGTTCGCGGCGGCTCTGCTGGTGGAGCCGTTCGTCTCCCAGGGGGTCGCGCAGCGGCGTACGCGGGTGCTGGCGGACCCGATGACCGGCGCGTTCGCGGGGCTGCACGTGGCCGGGTGGATGGCCGGCGACGACTGGGTGCGGCGCAACCCGGCCACGCTGGCCGCGTTCCGGCGCGCGCTCGCCCGGGCGCACCGCCTGCTCGCGGAGGACCCCGGGCAGGTCGCGGCGATCCTGCCGCACTACATCCGCATCACCGAGCCGGCCGCCCTGCGGATCAGGCAGGGCGTCTATCCCGCCACGCCGGACCTGGAGGAGCTGCGGCGGCTGGCGGACCTGGCGCACGAGCGGAAGTGGCTCAAGGCCCCGCTCGACCCGGCGGGCCTCGTCGTGCCGCCCGGGTGAGCGCGGGCGGCCGGGGCGCCGCGTGGCCGGGCCAGGCGAGGTCGTCCACGGCCAGGAACGCCTCGCCGGCCACGGTCGCGGGGGTGGCCCCGGTGTAGGCGAGGACGTCGCGGTGCAGGTGGGACTGGTCGACGTAGCCGGCGTCGGCCGCGACCTGGGCCGGGCTCTCCCCCGCGACCAGGCGGTGGGCGGCGTGGTCGAAGCGGACCAGCTTCGCCGCCTGCTTGGGCGGCAGCCCGAGCTGCGACCGGAACCGGGACCAGAGCCGTTTGCGGCTCCACCCGACCTCGGCCGCGAGCCCGTCGACCCGGGCCCGGCCGCGGCCGGCGGCGATCCGGTGCCAGGCCCAGGCGACCTCCGGGTCCACGGGCGGCCCGGCGCCGTCGCGGCGGGCGAGCAGCTCGTCCGTCAGCGCGAAGCGTTCCTGCCACGAGGCGGCCTCGCCCAGCCGCTCGCGGATGCGTGACGCCTCCGCGCCCCACAGGTCGTCCAGCGGCACGACGGCGCCGTCGAGCTCGGCCGGGGAGACACCCAGGACCGCGCCCGCGACCACCGGGGACAGGCGCACCTGGACGCACGCGACGTTCTCCCCGCGCACCCGGACCGCGCCCGCGGCACCGAGGCCGGGCCCGGCGACGATGCTGCCGCCGCGCCCGTGCCCGGGGGCGCCGTCGAGGACGGGCGAGCCGTCGCCGAAGTTCAGGACCACCGTCACGGCCGGGTGCGGCACCATCCGGAGCGTGTCCAGGTCACGGACGCGGAACCCGGCCATGGTGACGCCGGCCACCCGGCTGGGCCGCCGCGGGCTCTCGACCCCCCACGCCGCCGGCCCGTGCATGAACGTCCGCACGCCCCCATGCTACGGGCCAGGCGCAGGCACGCCGGGCGGGCGCGGCCCCGGCGCGTACGTCGCGCCCGAGTGCGGGCCCGCCCTTAAATCGGTGGGGCGGTTTCGGCGGCTTTGTTACGGTGCCGGGATGCCTTCTCACCGCGCACTGCTGCCGCGCTCGACGCCGGCCGCCTCGGGGGTGTCGTCGCGCGCCGTCGCCGCGCTGCTGGACCGGCTCGAGGAGCGGTCCGTCGAGTGCCACTCGATCATGGTCGTCCGCCACGGTCACGTCGTCGCCGAAGGCTGGTGGGCGCCCTACTCGGCCGGGCGCCCGCACCTCCTGTACTCGGTGACCAAGTCGTTCACCTCGGTCGCCGTGGGGCTCGCGATCGCCGACGGGCTGCTCTCGCTCGACGATCGGGTGGTGGACGTGCTGCCCGACCACGTCCCGGCGGGCGTCTCGGCACAGGCACGCCGCCTCACCGTCCACCACCTGCTGTCCATGACGGCCGGATACCGCACGGACAGCCTCGGCGAGGCCTGGCGGCTCGAACCGGGTGACCTGGTGAAGGGCTTCCTGCGCATCCCGTTCACCGACCCCGAGGGGACCCGGCACACCTACGACAACGCGACCACGTACGTGCTGGCCCGGATGGTCGAGCGGGTCACCGGACTCGGCCTGCCGGAGCTGCTCGACGAGCGCCTGTTCGAGCCGATGGGCGTCGATCACGCCGAGTGGGACCGGGTGGCGAGCGGCGCCGCGTTCGGCTTCCACGGCCTGCACCTGACCACCGAGGCCGTCGCCGCCTTCGCCGAGCTGCTGCTGCGCGGCGGCGTCCGCGGGGACCGGCGGCTCGTCCCCGCCGCCTGGATCGAGCTGGCCACCAGGCGGCACGCCGACCCGCTGCCGCCCGAGGACATGCCGGGGGACGCCGACTTCCTGGACGGTTACGGCTACCAGTTCTGGACGTCGCCGCACGGCTTCCACGGCGTCGGCTCCTTCGGGCAGCAGTTCGTGGTCGCCCCGTCGCACGATCTGGTGGTCGTCCTGACCGGCGCCCACCACCAGGAGCAGGGCGTGCTCGACGCGATCTGGGAGTGCCTGCTGCCCGGCCTGGACCGCGCCGACAGCGCCGGGGACGACGAGGAGCTGGCCGCGCGGCTGCGGGGGCTGTCGTTCGCGCCGGTGCCGGGGACCGCCGAGCCGGGGCGTCCGGTCGAGGCGCGGCTCGACGCCTCCGCCGAGGGGTCGCCGCTGCCCGAGGGGAGCACGGTGGCGGCGGAGCCGGTGGACGGCGGGTGGCTCCTGCGGCTCGGGGCTTCCCTCGTCGTCGAGGCCGGGCACGGCGGGTGGCGGGAGAGCGCGCCGCTCGGCCGTCCCGTCGTGGCGTCCGCCGCCTGGCAGGGCGACACGTTCGTCGCCGACGTCTATGTCATCACCACGCCGCACCGGGTCAGGCTGGTGGTGGACGCCGTCGCGCGGACGGCGGTGGCGGCGTGGAACATCGTCCCCCTGACCGGCCCTAGCCTTGAGGTGCACGTGCGATCACCGCTGATGACCCGGCCCGACGTCGCCTAGACGCCGCGCCGGCGCCGGTCGTCGCTTAATGTCCAAGGCGGGGGCGCTGCCGGAGCAAGGAGGAAGACGTCGGGAATGAGCACGCGGACGCAGGAGCATCTGGGCCCGTACCGGCTGATCGAGAAGATCGGCGAGGGCGGCATGGGAGTCGTCCATCTCGGACTCGACGGCGCGGGCCGGCAAGTCGCGATCAAGGTGTTGCACCCGCACGTGGCGGCCGACCTGAAGGCGCGCGACCGGCTGGTCCGCGAGGTGGAGACCATGCGGCGGGTGCGCAGCCGGTACGTGGCCGAGACGCTCGACGCGGAGCTGACGGGCGGCACCCCGTACGTGGTGACGCGGTTCGCCCCGGGGCGCACGCTGGAGGCGACGATCCTGGACCGGGGCCCGCTGGGGGCCGGTGAGGTCGTCGCGCTGGCCAGGAAGCTGTGCCAGGCGCTGGTGGACATCCACGAGGCCGGCGTCATCCACCGCGACCTCAAGCCGTCCAACGTCATGCTGGTCGGGGACGAGCCGCTGGTGATCGACTTCGGCATCGCCCACCTGGTGAACGCGGCCCGGCTGACGCAGTCCGGGATGTTCGTCGGCACGCCCGGCTACCTGGCTCCGGAGATCATCCGGGGCTCGGTGATCACGCCGGCGGCCGACGTGCACGCGCTGGCCTCGACGGTGTTCTTCGCCGCTACGGGGCTGCCGCCGTTCGGGACGGGGACGTTCGAGGCGGTCTGCTTCAACACGCTGGAAGGCCGGGCGCAGATCGACCGGGCCCCGGCGTGGCTGCGGGGCTGGCTGAGCCGGGCGCTCCAGGTCGATCCGGCGGCGCGGCCCAGCGCGCGGGAGCTGCTGCGGATGGCCGGGGCGCTCGACCCGGGCGGGCGCGCGGAGCCGGTGCGCCCGGTGCCTCCAAGCCCGGAGCCCGTAAGCCGGGTGCCCGTGCGCCCGGAGCCCTGGCGTGCCGAGCCCGTGCGGGCCGAGCCGGGGCGGGCGGACCGTACGCGGGCCTTGGACACGGTCTCCGACCTGCTCCCGCCGGTCCGGTACGCGCCGGCCGGCCCCGTGGCCGCGCCCGCGCCGACGGTGCATGCCGAGCGGCCGGAGCCCGAGCGCCCGTCGCCGCCCCGGGAGCCCTTCGACCTGCGGCGGTTCCTGGCCGGCAGCGACTTCTCCGGGGTGCTCGTCCTGGTGACGCTGATGGCGCTGACCGTGCTCAAGCCGGTCGGCGTCGGGCTGACCGCGGCGGCGCTGTCCGTGGCGCTGCGGGCCGGGGCGTACTTCCTGGGCGAGCACCGCCGGACGCTGTCCAGGGTCGTGCTCGTGACGGTGGGCCACGTCGTGCTGTCGCTGGCGCTCGGCATCGCCGCCTCCAGCTTCCTGCACTGGACCGGCCGGTTGAGCACCAGCCACGTGGAGCCGCTGGCGGCGGCCGTGTTCACGCTGGGGCTGTTCGTGCTGCCGGGCGCGGGGACGGTGCGGCAGGCGGCGTCGCACGCGCTGGCCCGGCTGCTGCCCGGCCACCGGGCGATCGTGGTGTCGTCGGCGGTGCTGGGGCCGATCGCGCTGATCTTCGTGATCGCGGCGATGACCACGCTGCTGTAGCGGAGGCTCAGCCGCGCACGGAGGCGGTCGCGGCGTCCCGCTCCGCCGGTAGGTGCCGGGCGGCGAGGGTCTCACCCCATCGCGTGGCACGGTCCAGCTCGCCCTCGGCCGGCGGGCCCTGGGCGGCGGTGACGGCGAAGCTCCGCGCCGGGACGACGGACCTGACGCCGAGCCGCCGCAGCGATCTGGTCAGCGCGCGGGCGGCCGAGCCGGGCAGGCGGGGCCTGCCCACGCGGGTGTCGAAGGCGGCCGAGCCGAGCGTGGCCGGCGGCGGGTCGAGCGCGGCCACCCATTCCCGCACGCCCCCGCCCCGCGGGACGGGCGCCCGGCTCATCGGGGAGGCGTGCGTCGGCGCGCCCACCACCAGGAGCGTGACGTCCTCCCCCAGGCGGGCGGGCGTGGCGGCGGCCTCGCGCGCCTCGGCCGGCATCCGGGTGGCCAGGCCCTCCGCCACCGCTTCGGCGATCAGCCGCGTGCTGCCGTACCGGGACTCGTAGAGCACGAGCGCGACGGGGCTCATGGGCGCGGCCGGACCACGGCGACCGGGCACGGCGCGTGGTGGAGCACGCCGTGGCTGACCGAGCCGAGCAGCGCCGAGGCGAAGCCGCCCCGCCCGCGCGAGCCCACCACGACCAGGTCGGCCGACTCGGCCGCCTCGACGAGGGCGGAGATCGGGTGGATGCGCGACTGCTCGTCGGTGATGACGAGGCCGGGGTTGGCCAGCCGCCAGGGCGTCACGCGCTCGCGCGCCATGCGCACCTCGTCCTCCATCGCCTCCTCGATCAGGCCGGTGTACGCGACGGCGTGCGAGGAGAAGAACGGCGGCATCTGCCAGGACGTGACCACGTGCAGCTGGGCCTGGCGGGCGCGCGCCTGCTGGACGGCGTACTCCATGGCGGCGCGCGAGTGCTCCGAGCCGTCGTAGCCGACCACGACCCTGCCGTGCTCGACCACGCGCGGGGCGCGGACGACGACGACCGGCCCGGCGGCGTGCCCGGCCACGGCGACGCTCACCGAGCCGACCAGCAGCCGGGTGAACCCGCCGAGCCCGCGGCTGCCGAGCACCAGGCTGTCGGCCGTCACGGACTCGCCGATGAGCCGGTCGGCCGCGTGCCCGGGCAGCGACTCGGTGGTCACCTCGACGTCGCGGGTCAGCGCGAGCGCCCGGTCGGCGGCGATCTCCAGCGTCTCTCCGGCGTCCGTCTCGTGCCCGCACACGTGCACGATCCGCAGGTCCAGCCCGCGCCGCTGGGCGTCGGCCGCCGCCCATTCCACCGCCGCGGCCGCCGGCGCCGACCCGTCCACGCCCACCACGATCCGATCGGCCATCTCACGTCTCCTCACTGCCTGCCGGCTCTCGCCGCCAGCCTCGCCCCGGCGGCCCGCACGGCACAGGAGGAGGAAGTCCCGGAAGGTCCGGCCATTGGTCCCGAGCGGGTCACTCCCGGCATACCCCGCCCGGCGGGGACCGGCGCGGCCCTGCCGCGGTGACGTGTCCGATCGTCCGGAGGATCGGAGGTGGCCGCCGGCGGAAGATTATAAGAAATATTCTCGCCGTCTCCCGGCCTGACTGCCGATCCGACACGGGCGGTCCGGACGAGTCTTTTCCCGGTAAGTCACCGTCCGAAATCATTCTCCTCCGGCGAAACCGGGTGCCGGACCACCCTTCCACATGCGCTTTCTCGCCACTCCGCCCCGATGTCGATGTTGAGCCGGGCAAAAGCCGGAAGAGTGACCCTTGACTCATGTCTCCGCATGTACTTATGTAGCCAAAGGAAAGCGGGCGGCAAGGTACTGGAGGCACATCGGGGGAAATACCAGCGATCTTCCTTTACATGATCGCGCCACACGGCGACGGGTGGAGCCGGGGGGCTCCGGAATTGCTCCCATGACGCAGGGAACCCATTTCGCCGGAAGCACTTCTCTTTTGCGCGGCGGCGGCGCGAGCCTGCCGTTACTCAGTTTTCACCGCGCATTATCCGATCTCGGGCCCACGCATGCCCGAAAACACCACCTCACAAGGGAAGTCAGACGGTTGAGCATGGAAAACACCGCAACAGCAGCAGCGGACCGGCAGTCCGAGAAGAAGATCATCTTCAGCGCGTCGCCCTGGGAACCGCAGATGGGATACTCCCGCGGCGTCCGCATCGGAAACCAGGTGTTCATCGCGGGAACCGTCGCCGCCGACGGGGAGGGAAACGCGGTCGGCCACGACGCGTTCGCCCAGACGGAATTCATCATCGAGAAAATTCAGACTTCGCTGCGCCGCCTCGGCGCGGAGCTCGAGGACGTCGTGAGCACCACCACGCACCTCACCGACTTCGCCCATTTCGACGATTATGCCCGGGCGTTCCAGAAGTACTTCGGGCACATCACGCCGGTGAACACCACGGTGGCCGTCGCCCTGGTGAAGCCGGAGTTCCTCGTCGAAATCACCGCGACCGCGATACTACCGGGCACCGCGGAATCATGATGACCGGAAAAGAGGGAAGCGCGACGATGCGCCTGGTGGAAATACATCCGGCACGACGCGGCATCGGCGGGACCGGGCGCCTGCCGTACTCGAAGCCGCACATGCAGCGCGCCATTCTGCTCAGCCTGCTGACCAACGCGCCGAGCATCATCGTGAACCCGGCCTGGAGCTCGGAGGCGGAGAAGCTGTTCACGGCGGCCCGGCAGTTCGGCCTCGACGTGCTGCACGACGAGGCGGGCAAGCTGATCGTGTCGGGGGTCGGCCGGTCGCTGCGGGCGGGCCGGGCGCCGGTGCCCGTGGCGGGCTCGGCCTTCAACTTCCGTACGCTCGCCGCGCTGGCCTGCCTGTCCAGCCACGAGACCGTCATCGAGGGCGACACCTCGATGTTCGCCCGCCCCGTGCGCGAGCACATGGGGTTCATCGGCGACCTCGGCGGCCGGTTCGAGGACGTCAGCGACTCCCGGCGGCTGCGCGTGCGCATCCACGGCACCCGCCGGCTCGGCGGCCGGACCACCGTCGACACGCGGCACAGCTCGCAGGTGCTGACGGCGGTGCTGCTGGTCGCGCCGCTGGCCCGCCGCGCGATCCGGGTGGACTGCACCGACGACCCGGTCGGGCAGGGGTACGTGGACCTGACCCTGCAGATGATGCGGGAGCAGGGCGCGGTCGTGGAGCAGGACGGGCGGTCGTTCACGATCACCCCGTCGGCCTACCAGTCGCGCATCCACCGGGTGGCCTCCGACTTCACCGCCCTGTCCTACCTGGCCGGCGCGGTGGCCACGGCCGACCACGGCGAGATCGCCGTCGCCGGCTACCAGCGCTCCTCGCTCAGCTCGGAGGCCGAGTTCTTCGAGGTGCTGGAGGCGCTGGGCGTGCGTGCCGAGCACGACAGGGTGAGCGGCGAGCTGCGGCTGCGGCGCACCTCGCCCGGCTCGGCCTCGATAGAGATCGACGGCGGCAACATCCCGACCGTCGTCCCCACCCTCGCGGCGATCGCGCCGTTCGTCGAGGCCAAGGTGACGCTGCGCAACGCGGCTCAGGTCAACAACCACAAGTGCCCGCGCATCTCGGTGATGATCGGGGAGCTGCGCCGGATGGGCTGCGCGATCGAGCCCACGTACGGCGCCGACGGCGAGGTGGACGGGTTCGCCACCGCCGGGCGGCAGGCGCCGGCCGGCGGCGTCACCGTCGACAGCCACGGTGACCACCGCATCTTCCTGAGCCTGGCCACCGCCGCGCTCGGCGCGCGGCGGCCGACGTCCATCGAGGGAGTGCAGCACCTGCACGCGAGCTTCCCCGACTACCTGGAGGTCATGGAGGGCCTGGGCGTGCGCGTCGTCACCGGCCACACGCGGGTGCAGGTCGCCAACTAGCTCCAGCAGAACCGCCAGATCACCCCGGGCGGCCGGCCGCACCCAGGCGCCGGCCGCCGGGCTCACGACGGATCCGTCGAAGACGAGTTGAGAAGGACCATGGATTTCCTCCAGTACAAGCAGCTTCACGTCCACCCGGCCAAGGTGCTCAAGGGCGAAGTCGTCCCGCCGGCCTCCAAGAGCTATTCGGCCAGGGCCGTGCTCGCCGCGTCCCTCGCCCCCGGCACGAGCGTCATCGACAACGTCGCCTCCAGCAACAACGTCAAGGCGATGATGGAGTGCTGCCAGGAGCTCGGCGCGCGCCTGACGCACGTCGAGCCCGGCCGCCTCCAGGTGGAGGGCCCCGGCAGGTTCCACGACGGCGTGACCCTCTCCCCCGGCAACTCCGGCATCGTGCTGCGCCTGCTCATGGGCGCCGCCGCGCGCAACCGCGGCATCACGTTCATGACGCCGTACCTCGACTCCCTCGGCCGCCGGGCCAACCAGGAGATGGTCGACGCGCTGCGGGCGCTCGGCGTCGTGGTCGAGGCGGGCGAGGAGGGCACCCTGCCGATCACGCTCGACGGCTCGGCCGCGCACGGCGGCGAGGTGGAGATCTCCGGCCGGCGCAGCTCCCAGTTCCTCAGCGGCCTGCTCTTCCTCGGCGGGCTCCTCGACGACGCCCTGTCGGTGCGCGTCCCGGACGAGCTCAAGGCCAAGGCGATGGTGCGGACCACGCTGACGGTGCTCGGCTCGGCCGGGGTCGAGGTCGCCGCGAGCGAGGACATGATGAGCTACCGGGTGCCGGCCGCCACCGCCTACCAGCCGGCGCACTACGTCTGCGGCAGCGACCCGGCCAGCACCGCGGCGCTGCTCGCCGTGGCCGCCTGCGTCGACTCGACGGTGGAGCTGCGGCACCACCGGCTCGAGGAGCTCGACGGGGTGCTGGCCTACCTGCGCGACATCGGCGTCAGCGTCACCGAGGAGGACTCGACGCTGCGCGTGCAGGGCGGCGGCGAGCTGCGGCCGCTGGACTTCGACGGCTCGCTGGCGCCGGACGCCGTGCTGCCGCTGGCGGCGCTGGCCGCCCACGCCGACGGCACGAGCCGCTTCTACAACATCGAGCACATCCGCTACAAGGAGTGCGACCGCATCAGCGACTTCCGCCGGGAGCTGGAGCGCGCGGGCATCGCCTGCGACGAGAAGCGGGACGAGCTGATCGTGCACGGCTCGCCGGCCGGCGTGCCCGGCGGCGTCACCGTGGACAGCCACTACGACCACGCCGTGGTCATGGCGATGAGCGTGGTCGCGCTGCGCAGCCGTACCGGGCTGACGATCAAGGACCCGCAGTACGTGGCGCAGACGTACCCCCGGTTCTTCGATGACCTGCAGCGCCTCGGCGCGACGGTCGACGCGTAACGGAGGAGGAGATCACCTTGTGCGGAATCGCAGCGATCATCGACCCCCGGGTCGTCGCCGAGGACGCCCATCGGCTGGCGGCGCGCGACCGTGAGCTCATCGCGATGCTGGCGAAGATCTGGCACCGCGGCGACCCGGAGTGCTTCGCCGAGCGGCGCTCGGAGGTGGGCGCCGCCCTCGGCGCCAACCGGCTGGCCATCGTGGACCGCGAGCACGCCCAGCAGCCCCAGTCCGACCAGCACGGCCGGATCTGGGTCGCCTACAACGGCGAGCTGTACGGCTTCCAGGACGTGCGGCGCGAGCTGGAGCGGCTCGGGCACCGCTTCAGGACCACCTCGGACACCGAGGTGATCGCGCAGGCCTACGCCGAGTGGGGCCCGGACATGCTCGGCAGGTTCAACGGCATGTTCGCGTTCGTGGTCTTCGACAGCGAGCGGCGCACCTTCCTGGCGGCCCGCGACCACGTCGGCATGAAGCCGCTCTACTACGTGGTGTCGGACGGCGTGTACCGGTTCGCCTCCGAGCAGAAGTGCCTGCTCGGGGTGCCCGGGGAGATCCGGACGCTGCCGCCGGGCAGCTACCTCACCGAGCGGGGGGTCACGCGCTACCACGAGCTCGACGACACGCCGTGCGACCTGCCCGAGCGGGACATGGTGGCGCGCTACCGGGAGCTGTTCGACGACGCGGTCAGGCGGCAGGTCGACACCGACCTGCCGGTCGCGGTCACCTTCAGCGGCGGGATCGACAGCGCGGCCGTGCTGGCCAGCGCCCGCCTGCACCACCCGGCGGTCACGGCGCTGACGATCGGGTTCGAGGGGGCCGCCGACATCGAGGTCGCCCGGCGCTACTGCCAGGAGCACGACATCCCGCACGTGGTGGCGCACCTCAACCGGGACGCGCTGGTCGACATCATCCCCGACATCGTCTACGGCGCGGAGTTCTTCGAGGCCATCGACGTCATGGACACCTGCGTCGGCTACTTCGCCTTCGAGCTGGCCAAGCGGCATGGCTTCAAGCTCGCCCTGTGCGGTGAGGGCAGCGACGAGGTCATGGCCGGGTACGACCTGTTCCGGCACCACCACGACCCGGTGGACCTGATGCGCTACCGGGTGGCGAACCTGCACCGTACGGACCTGCAGCGGGTCGACCGGTCGAGCATGATGAACTCGGTCGAGACCCGGGTGCCGTTCATGGACCGCCACCTGCTGGAGTTCGCCTACAGCGTGCCGATGGAGATGAAGCTGCGCGGCGGCGTGGACAAGTGGCTGCTGCGCGAGGCCTTCAGGGACCGGCTGCCGGCGTACATCACGAACCGCCCCAAGATCCGCATGCCGGACGGCAGCGGCATGAAGAACACGCTCGTGGAGTACGCCCGCGCCCAGGACGTCGAGGACGACACGCTCGCCAAGAGCATCGGCATCGACTCGCGCGAGGGCGCCTACTTCCTCGAACGGTATCTGGAGGCCGGGTTCCCGATGCCCGCGGAGCGGTTCAAGCGGGCCGGCTACGACTACTCCCCCAACGGCTACTTCGAGTTCGTGTCCTGACGGGCTCCTGTCACCAGCGTTCGTGTCACAACAAGGAGGTCATGGGATGACGGGACACCGCCGGACGATAGCGGTCGTCGACCCGGTGGCGAGCGGGGCGTCGTACGGGGAGGCCGGCAAGGCCCTCGGCCTGTCCGTGATCGCCGTGCTGAGCCAGGAGTACACCGCCTCGTACGTCGTGCAGACCTTCCAGCCCGACGACTACGACGAGATCCACGAGCACCGCTCGATCGGGGAGACGGTGGCGTTGCTGGCCTCCCGCCAGGTCGCCGCCGTCATCCCCGGCACCCAGGTCGCGCTCGACATCACCGATCTGCTCGCCGGCGAGCTCGGCCTGATCGGCAACCCGGTCGAGAGCCTGGCGGCCCGGGTGAACAAGCGCGCGATGAAGGAGCGCTGGAACGCGCACGGGCTGCCGTGCGCGGCCTTCCACGAGTCCGACCGGGTGGAGTCCGTGGTGGAGTGGTCCGAGCGCCAGGGGTATCCCGTGGTGCTCAAGCCGAACGCCTCCACCGGCGCGTCGAACGTCTTCGTCTGCACCGACGAGCGGGAGGTCGCCAAGGCGTTCGCGGCGATCACGAGCCTGCCCGACCTGTACGACAGGCGCTTCGGCTCGGTGCTGGCCGAGGAGTACCTGGACGGCGACGAGTACTTCATGAACCTGCTGCACAACGGCGGGCGGGGCCTGCTGGTCTCGGCCGCCAAGTACGACAAGCTGCAGCGGGAAGGGCGCCCCAGCGTCTACCGGAACTTCCGGTCGCTGCCGCTGGACGATCCCGGGGTGCTGGAGGCGCTGCCGTACATCCAGGATCTCAACACGGCGGTCGACGTGCGTTACGGGATCAACGACACCGAGTACAAGCTCACCTCGCGGGGGCCGCGCGCCCTGGAGATCAACAACCGGCTGCCGGGCGCGGGCACCCCGCTGATGGCCGAGAAGTGCACCGGCCGCAGCTGGTACCGCGACAACATCCAGATCTTCCTGGGCGAGTACGACAACGCCGAGCCGCACGTCTTCCACCGGCACTACAACATGTGCTGCCTGATCAACGACCGCGCCGGCCGGGTGAGCGGGTTCGAGGGGCTGGAGGAGGTCAGCCGGCTGGAGTCGTACGACGGCGTGCGGCTGATCGCCGAGGAGGGCGGCTACTGGCCGGTCACGGTGGACCTGGGGTCTGCGTGGGGCCTGGTGCGGCTGGTCCACGAGGACCGGGCGCAGCTCGAACGCGACGCCGAGGCGGTGCACGAGCTGGTGCGCCTGAAGGTCGAGTAGGGACCGCGCCGGCGGTTCGGCAGCACGGATCTGTTCAAGCACCACGAAAGGATGCGCGTGAAGGAGCTGGGCGAGCGTTCGGAGCTGTCCGTACGGTCCGTCGGGATCGGATTCGCTGTCGGCTTCGTCATGACGGCGGCCATCACCTACCTGGCGCTGTACTCGGGGCTGGCCATCTCGGCGGCCATCCCCGCGGCACTGATCTGCACCGGGCTGATCCGCGTCCGGGCGAAACGGGCGACCGTGCTGGAGAACAACCTGGCGCAGACCATCGCCTCCTCCGGCGAGGCGCTGGCGGTGGGCGTCGCCTTCACCCTGCCCGCGCTGGTGCTCGCCGGGGTCAGGCAGGACCTGGACTACTGGGAGGTCAGCCTCGCGGCGGCGCTGGGCGGCCTGCTCGGGGTCCTGTTCATGATCCCGCTGCGCCGCTCGCTCACGGTGGAGTCGCCCGAGCTGACCTATCCGGAGAGCGTGGCCGCCGCCAAGATCGCCGAGGCCGGGGAGGACGGGCGGGGCACCCTGCTGCCGGCGGGGCTCGCGGTGCTGGCCGGCGCCGTGTTCAAGGTCCTGTCCAGCGTCGTCCAGGTGATCTCGGGCACGGTCGAGGGCGCCGTCGCGATCGGCGGCAGGGTGTTCTACGGCGGCATGGACATCTCGCTGGCGCTGGTCGGCGTCGGTCTCATCGTCAAGCTGCGCTTCACGGTGATGATCGTGGCCGGGGGCGTGCTGTCCTGGCTGGTCGCCATCCCGCTCCTGGCGGACGTGCCGGCCGCGGGCGGGTCGCTGGTGACGCTCGCCTGGGACACCTGGGCCTCCCACATCCGCTACCTGGGCATCGGCGCGATGATCGTCGGCGGCTGCTGGTCGATCGTCCAGGCCCGGACGTCGATCGCCCGGGGCGCCAGGACCGCGTTCGCCGGGCTGCGCCCCGGCCGGCGGGCCGCCACCGAGCGGACCGACACCGACCTGGGCATGCGCTGGGTCGTCGGCGGCGTCGCGCTGGCCGGGCTCGGCATCTTCGCCTTCGTGTGGTCCATGGTCGGCTCGGTCGCGCTGGCGGCGCTGTCGGCCGTGGTCGCCGTCGTCCTGGTGTTCTTCTTCTCGGCGGTGTCCGGCTACGTGGTCGGTTTCGTCGGCAACTCCAACAACCCGATCTCGGGGCTGGCGATCTGCGGGTTCCTGGCCGCGTCCCTGATCTTCACGCTGCTGCGGGCCGGCGCCGACTCGCGCGTGGTGCTGTGCGTGCTGCTCATCGCGGTGTTCGTCTGCACCGCCACGGCGACGGCGGGCGACACCGCGCAGCACGTCAAGACCGGCGCGATCCTCGGCGGCACGCCGCGCCGGGTGCAGCTCGCGCAGTTGTTCGGCGTCGGGGTGTTCGCCTTCGTCGTCGCCCCCATCGTGGTCCTGCTGCTGGCCGGGTACGGCATCGGCGGGGAGGGCAGCGACACGCTCAAGGCGCCCCAGGCGGTGATCTTCGCCAACCTCGCCGACGCGGTCTTCACCCGGGGCTCGGTCCCGATGGGGATGCTGTGGACCGGCGCGGGGATCGGCGTCGCGCTGATCGTCCTGGACCAGGTGCTGCGCCGCGTGACCGGCGGGGCCGTCATCTACGTGATGCCGATCGCGATCGGCATCTACCTGCCGCTCAGCCTGTCGCTGCCGCTGCTCGTCGGCGGGCTGCTGGCCCACGCGCTTGAACGGGCCGGCCGCCGGTCGGGTGAGCCCGGCGCCGAGGACGTCGCGCACGACCGGGCGGTGCTGGTCTGCTCGGGGCTCATCACCGGCGAGGCCCTGGTCGGGCTCTCCGCCGCGCTGCCCAGGTCGATGGGCTGGGATCTGCCGATCCGGGTGCTGGACAACCCCTTCGTCTCGCTCGCCGCGCTCGGCCTCGTGCTGGCCGCCCTGTTCTGGTACGCCAACGCCGCCAGGAACAGGAACGCGGCCCACTCCGATCGGAGCAGCCCATGACCACGAACGAGACCCGGGCGGCGAACGTCATCGACGACGCCCCCATGACGCCCTTCCACCGCAGGCTGGCCCTGTTCTGCTCCGGCGGGCCGTTACTCGACGGCCTCGCGCTCGGCGTCATCGGGCTCGCGCTGCCTCCGATGACCGCCGAATGGCGGCTCGACGAGCTGTGGCAGGGCGCGCTGGCCGCCTCCGCGCTGCTCGGCCTGTTCGCCGGCGGGTTCGTCTTCGGGTACGTCACCGACCTCGTGGGCCGCAAGCTCATGTACACGCTGGACATCGCGGCCATCGCGATCTTCTCCGGGGCGCAGTTCTTCGTCACCGGGCCCGAGCAGCTGCTCGTGCTGCGCCTGCTGCTCGGGGTCGCCATCGGCGCCGACTACCCCATCGCCACCTCGCTGCTGGCCGAGTTCGCCCCGCGCCGGTCGCGGGCCACGCTCATCGGCCTGCAGACGGTCATGTGGTCGGCGGGCAACGCGCTGGCGTACCTGCTCGGCCTGTGGGTGATGGGGTTCGGGCCGGACGCGTGGCGGTGGCTGCTCATGTCGCCGGCGCTGGTGGCGGCGGTGCTGTTCGTGCTGCGCATCGGGACGCCCGAGTCCCCGCGCTGGCTGATCACCAAGGGCCGCGGCGGCGAGGCGCTGGCCGTCACCCGCCGCGTCTACGGCGAGTCGGCCGATCTCGACGGCGTCGGCGAGCGGCGGGCGCCCACCCGGTTCCGCACCGTCTTCCAGGGCGTGTACCTGCGCCGCACCGTGTTCGTGGCGCTGTTCTGGACGTGCTCGGTGACGCCGCTGTACGCGATCTACGCCTTCGCGCCGCAGATCCTCCAGGCGCTGCGCATCAGCGACGACCGCGCCTCCAGCGTCGCCGTCGGGGGGCTGCTGCTGCTGGGCTGCGTGGTGGCGACCCTGGTCGCCGACCGGATGAGACGCAGGACGCTGCTCATCTGGCCGATGGCGGTGGCCTCGGGCTGCCTGGTGCTGCTCGGCGTGCTCGCGCAGGCGCCGCCGCCCGTCATCCTGCTGCTCGCCGGCGTCTACGCGCTGGCCATCGGCGGCCCCACGATCCTGCAGTGGATCTACCCCAACGAGATCTTCCCGACCGAGATCCGGGCGACCGCGTTCGGGATCGGGGTGGCGGCCAGCCGCATCGGCGCCGTGCTGGGCACGTTCGTGGTGCCGTCGCTGCTCGACGGGGCGGGGATCTCGCTGACGATGGTGCTGCTGGGGGTGTTCTGCGGCGTGGGGGTGGTGGCGTCGGCGTTCCTGGCGCCCGAGACGTACGGCCGCCCGCTCAACGAGGCCGCCACCTGAGACGGGCCGCCGGGGGCGGGTCGCCGTCGCGGAAATAGGCTCGTCGTCATGGCCGACCACATTCTCGTCCTCAACACGGGCTCCTCCTCGATCAAGTACGAGCTCGTCGACCCGCACACGCGCGAGCGCGCCGCCAAGGGGCTCGTCGAGCGCATCGGGGAGGAGCGGGGGCGGCTGACCCACCGTCGCGGGGACGCACCGCCGTACGTCGTGGAGCGGCGCTTCCGCGACCACGCCGAGGGGCTGGCGGCGATGATGGCGGCGTTCGCCGAGGCGGGCCCGGAGCCGGCGCCGGTCGCGGTCGGGCACCGGGTGGTGCACGGCGGCACCCGGTTCACCTCGGCCGTGCTCATCGACGAGGAGGTCATCGCCGCCGTCGAGGAGCTCGCCCCGCTCGCGCCCCTGCACAACCCGATCAACCTGACCGGCATCCGGCTCGCCCGCGAGGTGTTCCCCGAGGTGCCGCAGGTGGCGGTGTTCGACACCGCCTTCCACGGCACGCTGCCGCCCGAGGCGTACACCTACGCGGTGCCGGGCGAGTGGCGCGAGCGGTTCGGCGTGCGCCGGTTCGGCTTCCACGGCACGTCCTGCGCCTACGTGTCGCGGCGCGCGGCCGCCGTGCTGGGCCGCGACCTCGCCGAGCTCGACCTGATCGTGCTGCACCTGGGCAACGGCGCCAGCGCCACCGCGATCTCCGGCGGCGTCAGCGTCGACACGTCCATGGGGATGACGCCGCTGGAGGGGCTCGTCATGGGCACCCGCTCCGGCGACGTCGACCCGGCCCTGGCCGGCTACCTGTCGCGGGCGGCCGGGCTGGACGCCGAGCGGGTCGAGCGCGCGCTCACCCACGAGGGCGGCCTGCTGGCGCTGGCCGGGTCCGGCGACATGCGCGAGGTGCGCGCCCGCGACGACGACGCGGCCCGGCTGGCGCTGGACGTCTACACCCGGCGCATCCGCACGTACGTCGGCGCCTACTACGCGCTGCTCGGCCGCGTGGACGCGATCGTGTTCACCGGCGGGATCGGCGAGCACGACGCCGCCACCCGCGCCGAATCGCTGGCGGGGCTCGACCGGCTCGGCGTGACCGTGGACGCCGCGCTCAACGAGGCGGCGCGGGAGGGCGAGCGCGCGGTGTCGCCGCCGGGCGCCGAGGTGGCCGTCCTGGTCGTCCCCACCGACGAGGAGTGGGAGATCGCCTCCCAGACCCTCGCGCTGGTGCGGCCGTCCGGCGCGTGAGCTCGTGCGGCTCGCCGCTCACCTGGGCGGCTCGTGCGGCTCGGGGGGCTCGTCGCTCACCTGGGCGGCGGTGACGGCGACGGTGGTCACGATGTCGGCCACCGTCGCGCCGCGCGACAGGTCGTTGACCGGCTTGCGCAGCCCCTGGAGGACCGGCCCGACCGCGACGGCGCCCGCGCTGCGCTGGACGGCCTTGTAGAGGTTGTTGCCGGTGTTCAGGTCGGGCACGACGAAGACCGTGGCCCGGCCGGCCACCCGGCTGCCGGGCATCTTGGCCCGCGCCACCGCGGGGTCCACCGCGGCGTCGTACTGGATCGGCCCCTCCACCGGGAGGTCGGGGCGGCGCTCGCGGACCAGCTCGGTGGCGGCGCGCACCTTGTCGACGTCGGCGCCCGCGCCCGAGGCGCCCGTCGAGTACGACAGCATGGCGATCCTGGGGTCGACGCCGAACGACGCGGCGGTGCGCGCCGAGGCGATCGCGATGTCGGCGAGCTGTTCGGCGCTCGGGTCGGGGTTGACCGCGCAGTCGCCGTACACGAGCACCCGGTCGGCCAGGCACATGAAGAACACGCTGGAGACCAGGCCCAGGCGCAGGATCTCGAAGGCGGGCCTGATGGTGTGGGCGGTGGTGTGGGCCGCGCCGGACACCATGCCGTCGGCCATGCCCGTGTGGACCATCAGCGTGCCGAAGTAGGACACGTCGGTGACGGCGTCGCGGGCCAGCTCGACGGTCATGCCCCGGTGCGCCCGGGCGTCGGCGTACGCGCGGGCGAAGCGTTCGCGCAGGTCCGGGTCGAACGGGCTGAGCACCCTGGCGCCGGTCAGGTCGAGGCCGAGCTGACCGGCCTGGACCTTGATCCGCTCCGCGTCGCCGAGCAGGGTGAGCTCGGCGACGCCCCGGCGCAGCAGGATGTCGGCCGCGCGCAGGATGCGGGGCTCCTCCCCTTCGGGCAGCACGATGTGCCTGCGCCGGGCGCGGGCCCGGTCCAGCAGCTCGTACTCGAACATCAGGGGCGTGACGACGTCGGTCTTGGCGATGGCGAGCCGGTCGAGCAGCAGCGGGCCGTCCACGTGCTCGGCGAAAAGCCGCAGCGCCGTGTCGATCTTGCCGATGGCCTCGGGGGTGAAGCGGCCCTCCACGGCCGACAGCCTGGTGGCGGTCTCGAAGGTGTCGTGGTCGGCGGCGATCACGGGCAACGGGATCGTCATGCCGCGCAGCAGCCGGTCGACCGGCCCCGGCAGGTCCGTGCCGCCGGTGAGCACCACGGCCGACAGGGACGGGAAGCCGGGCGAGGTGTGCGCGGCGATCAGACCGGGCAGCAGGGCGGCGGCCCGGTCGGAGGGGATGATGACGGCGGCGCCCTCGGTGTAGCGGTCGAGGATGCCGGGCAGCGACATGGCCCCGACCATGAGGCTGCTCGCCTCGCGGCCGAGCCCTTCCCGCTCGCCGAGGAAGAGCTTCCCGTCGCACGCGTCGAGCAGGTCGGCGACCGTCGGCGCGCGCAGCGAGGGGGTCTCCGGCAGCACGAACACCGGCGTCCGGTGCCCGACGGCGGGCGTGCCCGGCGCGGCCCGGGTCACCACGACGGCGAGCTCGTGGGCGTGGTGCTGCGCCAGCTCCCGGGTCGACAGCTCGACCGCCGCGGCGATCTGCGCGGCGGTGCGGCCCCGCCCGCTGACCACGTTGATCACGGGCGTGCCCAGGTCGGCGGCCAGCCTGGCGTTGAAGCCGAACTCCGTCGGCGCCCCCACGTCGGTGTAGTCGGTGCCGATCACCACCACCGCGTCGCAGCGCCCGGCGAGGGCGCGGTAGCGGGCCACGATCTCGCCGGCCGCGCGCTCGACGTCGTCGTGCACGTCGTCGTACGTGACGCCCGCGCAGGCCCCGTACGGCAGGGCGAGCTGGAAGCGGCTCCTGACGGTGTTGACCAGCGCGTCCTCGCGGCCCGCCCGGACCACGGGGCGGAAGACGCCCACGGCGCCGACCTGCCGGGACAGCAGCTCGACCAGCCCCAGGGCCACGGTCGCCTTGTTGCTCCCGGCCTCGCCCGCCGCGACGTACACAGCACGTGTCATGTCCCCCATTGTCGTCGGCTCCGGAGAGGGGGCAGGAGAGGGGTCGGAAAGGGGTGGCGCGGGGGGTTGACGGGCCCTGGTCGGCGCGTATCTTTCGCTTAGGAAAGTTTCCTAAGCAATTCACTCGGGGCGACCGTCACCAGCACAAGGAGAGGTATGACCAGAACCCTGCGCGTCCTGGCCGCGACCGTGCTCGCGGCAGGAGCCGTCACCGTCGGGTCGGGCCTGCTGAGCCCGGCGTCGGCGGCCGGCGACTGTGAATACGGCTGGGGCGGGAACTCGTTCTCCGCCCGGTGCGCGACGAGCGGCCCCGCCTACGAGTTCCGCGCCTACGTCCAGTGCGTCAACGGCCGCCGGGACGGCGCCTGGGTGACGACCAACACCGGGCAGTGGAGCTCGGCGAGCTGCGGCCCCTGGTGGATCGACCGCGTCTCCTACGGCCTGGACGTGCGCCCGCTCTGACGGCCCCGACCCGTACGGCCGTCCGGCCCCGCCACGAGGCCGGGCGGCCGCCCTCTCCCCGCACGGACCCCCCGAAGACCGGACGCCCCGAAAACCCGTTGGACGAGTGAGCGCTCGCTCATTAGGGTGTCCGGCATGTCCAAAAGGCGCAGAGTGCCGGCCATGGCGCCGGAAGACCGCCGGGCGGCGCTCATCGCCGCCACCGTCCCCCTGCTGCGCGAGCACGGCACCGCGGTGAGCACCCGCCAGATCGCCGAGGCCGCCGGAGTGGCCGAAGGCACGATCTTCGGCGTCTTCCCCGACAAGGCGTCCCTGCTGCGCGCGGCGCTCATGAACGCGTTCGACCCGCAGCCCGGGATCGACGCGCTGGCGGCCGTCGGCGCGACCACGGCCGGGCTGCGCGAGCGGCTGCGCGAGGCCGTCGCGATCCTGAGAGCCGGGATGCGGGCCAACGCCAACCTCCTCACCGCGCCCCGCGAGCTGATGAACGGCGACGCGTGCTTCCGCGACCGGATGGTGGAAGGCCGGGACCGGCTGGCCGCCGCGCTCGCCGCCCTCGTCGAACCCGACCGCCACCTGCTGCGCCGGTCCCCCGAGACCACCGCCCACCTGCTGTTCACGCTGGTCGCTGTCAGCGCGCACGCCGACCTCGGGCACGGCGGCGCGGAGATCGGCGACGTGGACGACGACGAGATCGTCTCCATGCTGCTCGACGGTCTCCTCGTGCGCCACTCCCCCGCCCCTTCCACAGGAAGCGCTCCCTGATGCTGCTCCGTCTCCTGCGGGCCCGGCTCAGGCCGTACGGGAAAGAGATCACGCTCGTCGTGCTCTTCCAGTTCGTCCAGACGCTGGCCACGCTCTACCTGCCCACGCTGAACGCCGACATCATCGACGACGGCGTCGTCAAGGGCGACACCGACTACATCGTCCGCGTCGGGCTGGTGATGCTCGGGGTGACGCTCGTGCAGATCGTCTGCTCGGTCGTGGCCGTCTACTACGGCGCCCGCACCTCGATGGCGCTGGGCCGCGACCTGCGGGCCGCGATCTTCCATCGGGTGCAGGACTTCTCCGCCCAGGAGGTCAACGGGTTCGGGGCGCCGTCGCTGATCACCCGGACCACCAACGACGTGCAGCAGGTCCAGTTGCTCGTGCTGATGACGTGCACGATGGTGGTGACGGCGCCGATCATGTGCGTCGGCGGCATCGTGCTGGCGCTGCGCCAGGACGTGACGCTGTCGTCGCTGCTGCTCGTCGCGCTGCCCCTGATGATCGTCATCGTGAGCCTGGTCGTGATGCGGATGCGCCCGCTGTTCCGCGCCATGCAGGAGCGCATCGACCGGATCAACCAGGTGCTGCGCGAGCAGATCACCGGCATCCGGGTCATCAGGGCCTTCGTCCGCGACCGGCACGAGCGCGAGCGGTTCGGCGCGGCCAACGACGAGCTCACCGACGTGTCGCTGCGGGTCGGGCGGCTGATGGCGCTGATGTTCCCCTCGGTGATGCTGGTGGTGAACCTGTCGAGCGTCGCCGTGGTCTGGTTCGGCGCCGACCGCATCGCCGGCGGCGCCATGCAGGTGGGCGCGCTGACCGCGGTCATCTCCTACCTGATGCAGATCCTCATGTCCGTGATGATGGCGATGTTCAT
Organism: Nonomuraea ceibae; assembly: GCF_019396325.1. GTDB lineage: Bacteria > Actinomycetota > Actinomycetes > Streptosporangiales > Streptosporangiaceae > Nonomuraea > Nonomuraea ceibae. The sequence continues at coordinate 23,896 of NZ_JAHKRO010000079.1, read as the reverse complement.
GTTCATGATGATCCCCCGGGCCGAGGTGTGCGCCGAGCGCATCGAGGAGGTGCTCGGCACCGAGCCGACCGTCCGCCCGCCGGCCAACCCGGTCGTCCCCCAACGCCGCACCGGCGAGCTGGAGCTGCGCGAGGCGGGCTTCCGCTACCCGGGCGCCGAGGAGCCGGTGCTGTCCGGCGTGAGCTTCGCGGCGCGGCCCGGCCGCACCACCGCGATCATCGGCAGCACGGGCAGCGGCAAGACGACGCTGCTCAACCTCGTCCCCCGGCTGTTCGACGCGACCTCGGGGCAGGTGCTCGTCGACGGCGTCGACGTGCGCGACCTCGACCCGGCGGCGCTCGCCGAGCGGGTCGGCCTGGTCCCGCAGGCGCCCTACCTCTTCTCCGGCACCGTCGCCTCCAACCTCCGCTACGGCAGGCCGGACGCGACCGACGAGGAGCTGTGGCGGGCGCTGGAGGTGGCGCAGGCGCGCGAGTTCGTCGAGGCGATGCCCGGCGGGCTGGACGAGCCGATCGCGCAGGGCGGCACGAACGTCTCCGGCGGGCAGCGCCAGCGCCTGGCCATCGCGCGGGCGCTCGTGCACCGGCCCGGCGTCTACCTGTTCGACGACTCGTTCTCGGCCCTCGACTACGCCACCGACGCCCGGCTGCGCACGGCGCTCGCCGAGGAGATCGCCGACGCCACGATCGTCATCGTGGCCCAGCGGGTCAACACCATCCGCGACGCCGACCGCATCGTGGTGCTCGACGACGGCCGCGTGGCCGGGATCGGCACCCACGGCGAGCTCATGGACACCTGCCCGACCTACCGCGAGATCGTCCTGTCCCAGCTCACCGAACAGGAGGCCGCGGCATGACCACGCAGACGCCCGCGCGCCGGCCGCAGCCCGGCTTCGGGCCCGGCCGGATGATGTCCGGCCCCGCCGAGAAGCCCGGCGACTTCAAGGGCACCCTGCGCCACCTGATGCGGCTGCTGCGCCCCGAACGCCCGATGCTGGTCGTGGTGCTGGCCCTCGGCGCCGCCGGGGTCGCGCTGACCGTGATCGGGCCCAAGATCCTCGGCCACGCCACCGACCTGATCTTCGCCGGGATCGTGGGGTCCCAGCTGCCCGCCGGGCTCACCAAGGAGCAGGCCGTGGCCGGGCTGCGCGCCCAGGGGCAGGGCACGTACGCCGACATGGTCGCCTCGATGAGCGTCGTGCCGGGGCAGGGCATCGACTTCGCCGCGCTGGCCGGGGTGCTCGCCTGGGTCCTGGCCATCTACCTGGTGGCGGCGCTGCTCGGCATCGCGCAGTTCCGGCTCACCACGAACGTCGTGCAGCGCTCGGCGTACCGGCTGCGCGAGCGGATCGAGGCCAAGCTGGGGCGGCTGCCGCTGAGCTACTTCGACGGCCAGCCGCGCGGCGAGATCCTCAGCCGCGCCACCAACGACACCGACAACATCGCCCAGTCGCTGCAGCAGACGCTGAGCCAGCTCATCTCGTCGCTGCTGACGGTGGTGGGCGTGCTGGCGATGATGTTCTGGATCTCGCCGCTCCTGGCGCTCATCGCGCTGGTCACCGTGCCGGTGTCGATCTACGTCACCGCCGTCGTGGGCAAGCGCTCGCAGCCGCAGTTCGTCAAGCAGTGGTCGTCGACCGGCCGGCTCAACGGCCACATCGAGGAGATGTACGGCGGGCACACGCTGGTCAGGGTGTTCGGCAGGCAGCGCGAGGCGGCCGAGACGTTCACCGAGCACAACGAGGCGCTGTTCGCCTCCAGCTTCCGCGCCCAGTTCATCTCCGGGCTCATCCAGCCGGCGATGATGTTCATCGGCAACCTCAACTACGTGCTGGTGGCCGTCGTCGGCGGGCTCAAGGTGGCGTCGGGCTCGATCTCGCTCGGCGACGTGCAGGCGTTCGTGCAGTACTCGCGGCAGTTCAGCCAGCCGCTGACCCAGGTCGCGGGCATGGCGGGCATCGTCCAGTCGGGCGCCGCCTCGGCCGAGCGGGTCTTCGAGCTGCTGGAGGCCCCCGAGCAGTCGCCCGAACCGGCGGTCCCGGCCCGGCCGGCGCGGATCAGGGGGCGCGTGGCGTTCGAGAACGTGTCCTTCCGGTACGCGCCGGACCGGCCGCTGATCGAGAACCTGTCGCTCACCGTGGAGCCCGGCCAGACCGTGGCCATCGTCGGCCCGACCGGGGCGGGCAAGACGACGCTGGTCAACCTCCTCATGCGCTTCTACGACGTGACCGGCGGCCGCATCACGCTCGACGGCGTCGACATCGCGGCGATGTCGCGGGAGGAGCTGCGCGGCGCGATGGGCATGGTGCTCCAGGACGCCTGGCTGTTCGGCGGCACGATCGCGGAGAACATCGCCTACGGCGCCGAGGGCGCCACCCGCGAGCGCGTCGAGGCCGCCGCCGAGGCCGCGCACGTGGACCGGATCGCGCACACGCTGCCCGACGGGTACGACACGGTCCTCGACGAGGAGGGCGCGACGGTCAGCGCGGGCGAGAAACAGCTGATCACCATCGCGCGGGCGTTCCTGTCGGAGCCGGCGATCCTCATCCTGGACGAGGCGACCAGCTCCGTCGACACCCGGACGGAGGTGCTCATCCAGCGGGCCATGGGCTCCCTGCGCGAAGGGCGGACGAGTTTCGTGATCGCGCACCGGCTGTCGACGATCCGCGACGCCAGCCTGATTCTCGTCATGGAGAACGGGCGGATCGTGGAGCAGGGCACCCACGAGTCGCTGCTGGCCGCCGGCGGGGCCTATGCCGCGCTCTACTCGGCGCAGTTCGCCGAGCCGGTGACCGAGGTGGAGTGAGGTTCCGGCGCAGGCCGGGCTCAGCGCGGGTGAAGGACGAGCCGGCACTGGCGGCCCGGGACGTTGGAGACGGCCCGCCACCTGACCGGCTCGTCCCGCGGATCGGCGGGCGAGATCGTCACGTGCCTGGCGAACACGTGCAGGAACGTCCTGATGTGCAGCAAGGCCAGGCGGTCGCCGACGCAGGTGTGGGCGCCGCCGCCGAACGGCATCCAGCCGTAGCCGCCCGGCCGGCCGTCGAACCAGCGTCCGGGACGGAACTCCTCCGGGTCCGGGTAGAGGCCGGGGTCGTGGTGCAGGCTCTTGAGGTGCACGGCGATCAGCGTGCCGGGCGGCAGGACGCGCCCGCCCAGCCGGTAGGCGCGCACGGTGCGGCGGCCGATGAAGGCGACCGGCGGCCGCACGCGCAGGGTCTCGTAGGTGACGGCGTCGGCGTACGCGCCCTCGCCCGCGTCGGCCTCCGCCGTCAGGCGGCGCAGCGCCTCCGGATGCCGGGCGAGCCGTTCGAACGCCCAGGCGATGCCGGTGGCGGTGGAGGTGCGCGCGGCGCTGATGACGCTCATCAGCTCGTCGCGCAGCGCCTGCTGGGTGAGCCGGGCGCCGCGCTCGTCGCGGGCCCGCATCAGCAGGCCGAGCACGTCGTCGTGGTCCTCGCCGCGCCGCAGCCGGTGATCGACCTCGGCGTGGATGAGCCGGTCGCACTCGCGGCCCAGCCGCCGGTACGACTGCCACAGCGCGAGGCCGCCCACGTCACGCAGCGCGTACCGCACGTTCATCTCGTAGGAGTCGGCCAGGTTGAGCAGGCGGCGCAGCGGGGTGCCCCACCGGCGCAGCAGGAGCGGGTCGTCCCCGACCGTGGTGTGCAGGATGGCGTGGAGCATGGCCGGCCGCAGGCGCGGCAGCAGCCGGAACGGCGTGCCCGCCGGGCACGTCTCGACGGTGCGCAGCGCGATGCGGGCGGCGACGTCGCGCAGGTCGTGCAGGATCCGGCCCTTCAGCGCGGGCAGCATGATCGCGCGGATGCTGCGGTGCTCGTCGCCGTCGAGCACGGCCAGGCCGAGGCGGCCGACCACCGGCTCCTGCAGCCGGTTGGCCGACACGGCGTCGACGTCCTCGCCCGGGGCGCGCATCACCTGCCGGACCAGGACCGGGTCGCGGATCACCACCAGCCGCCCGACGCCCGGCGCCCAGCTGGTGATCATGTCGCCGGCCCGGTCGAAGGCCCGGGTCACGGCGGGGTCACCCAGGGCGAGCCAGGCCGGAATCAGCATCGGCGCGTATCGGGTCATGACTCTCCTCGGGGGCGTCGGTCATGTGCGCCGGCCGCGCCCGGCGAGGCGTCCGCTAAGAGCCGAGGTCGAATGAAGGCGACGCCGAGCCAGAGCACGACCCGGTCACGGCGCCCGGCTCTCGTCGCCGGGGACTGCGCCGGACTGACCGTCATGCCGAGCTCCTGCCGCACGAGTGACACTCATGGTGATCGAAGGGTCACTGTGAGCATAGGCGAAGATCGGCCGGTCGGCACCGCCGGTCGCCGGACCGGGCCCGGGTTCGCCGGCGGTCCTACTCGAAGCGGGCGCCGCCGGGCGCGGTCACGCGCTTGAGCAGCGGCAGCCCGGCAAGGGTCACGAGCAGCGCGACGACCAGGCCGCCGCCGACGGTCAGGAAGTAGGCGGGGCCCGGCAGCGCCGCCGGGGCGCTCTTGATGGCCAGCCGGCCGATCACCGGGCCGGCCACGCCCACCCCCGCGACCGCCGCCACCAGGGCGGCCAGCACCACGGGGGCCGCCGTCTCCAGCAGCACCACGCTCGACAGCGTCCGCGTCGGCGTGCCGCACAGCCGCAGCTGCGTGAACGGCCGCTTGCGCTCCACGACGCCGCCGGCGACCGAGACCAGCAGGCCGCAGCCCGCCACCAGCAGGGTCAGCGCGACGATGGCCAGCGCGGCGTCCTCGACCCGGTCCAGCAGCACCTCGCGGGCCTGGGCGACCTCGGCGAACGTCTGCGGCGTCTCGGTGCTGCCGGTGCGGGCGAGGTACGGGCCGAGCAGCGTGCGGACGCGTTCGCGTACGGCCGGGTCGTCCGTGTGGACCAGCACCGCGGCCAGCGGCAGTCCGGCCCGGGCGCCCGGGTCGCCGGGCGCGGCCGGGTTGGCCGCGTCGACGACCGGCAGGTTGCGGTCGACGGAGAGCATGTTGTCGCTGGTCAGCAGCCGGTTGAGGTCGGCCGCCACGGCGCGGGGGCCCGGGGCGCACCGGCCGAGCGCCGGGAAGGCGGCCAGGTCGTCGCACGCGACCACGTGGCGCAGCAGGAAGCCGGGGCGGCAGCCGGGGCCCGGGTCGCACGGCGGAGGCCGCATGGGCAGGGGCGGCGCGTCGGGCCGGTGGTGGATCGGCAGCACGGTGACACCGGGCTGGGCGCGCAACCGGGCCAGCAGGCCGGCCTCGGCGGCGGGCGGGAGGGGCCGGTCGTCGCCGAAGGAGGCCCGCAGGACCGCGTTCAGCGTGCCGCCGCCCGCGGCCTGCTGGCCGGAGACGACGGCGGGGACGATGCCGGCGACGGCCGTGCCGATGAAGACCGCGAGCACGATGCCGTTCGCCGACCGGAAGGCGCCTTTGGGGTCGGCCGCCAGCCGCTGCGCGGCCAGCAGCGTCGCCGGGCCGGAGGTGACGCGGGCGGCCAGCCGCGCGGTCAGCATCGTCAGCCAGGGCCCGGCCAGCACGAGCCCGGCCATGATCAGCACCAGGCCGGTGTCGACGAGCACCGCGTCGGGCTCCTTCCCCGGCGCGATCGCCGGGCCGGCGAACAGGGCCAGGCCCGCCAGGAGCGGGAGCACCCGCCACCAGCCGGGAGCGGAGCCCCGCGCCGTGCGCGCCGCGCCGAGCGGGGTGATCCGCACCCGGCGCAGCGACCACAGGGCGGCTCCGGCCGCGGCGAGCGGGACGCCCGCGGCCACGGCGGCGTACTGGAGCGCGGTGGGCGCGACCACGTCGGGGAAGAACCGGGACCCGGTGATGGCCACCTCGGCCAGGACGGGACGGATCGCCTGGAAGACGGCGATCCCGGCGAGCGCGCCCAGGGCCGCGCCGAGCGCCGCGTCCACCGACGCGATCGCGTTGACCTGCCGCGCGGTGGCGCCGGCCAGGCGGATCGCCGCGAACCGCGCCTCCCGGCGGGCGGCGGCCAGGCGGGTGGCGGTGCCGACGAGGACGAGCAGCGGGAAGACCAGGCCGACGGCGGCGATGCCGAACCCGTGCTCGTACAGGGCGGTGGTGTCGTCGGCGCGCGGCGCGGTGGCGACCTCGCCGACGGCCACGGTGCCGGCCATCGCGGTCAGCTCCGCGGCGCTCCGGCCGGCGATGACGACCAGGTCGTCGGGGCCGGACAGGGCCGCCCTGCCGATGAGGCCGGCGCGGGTGCCGGGGACGCGGTCGGCGAGCTGGTCGCGCGGCACGGCGGCCATCAGCCCGGCCAGCGCGGGCGAGACGTAGTGGCGGCCGGCTCCGGGCAGCTCCGGGATGCCCGGGATGCCGGGCAGGGCCGCCCGCGTGGCGGGGACGGCGACGTCGAGGCGGACGATCGGGCGGCCCGCGTACGAGTCCTGGCGGTGGTTCCACAGCACCGCGCCCGGGGTGGCGCCCGGCGCGGAGCCGGTCGTGCACTCCCAGCACGGGCGGGCCGCGGTGGCCCGGAAGGCGTTGAACAGCGCCAGCGTGGACAGCAGCACCGCCACCCCCAGCGCGACCGAGGCCGCGACGAGGACCAGCCGGCCGGCCGCCTCCCGGCCGCCGCGCAGCGACAGCCGCAGGCCGAGCCGGAGCGTCATCGGACGGCCCCGCCGACGTACGGATCGGTCACCCTGCCGTCGCGCACCATGACCTCCCGGTCGGCGCAGGCGGCGACGCGGGCGTCATGGGTCACCACGACCACGGTCGTGCCCTCCTCGCGGGCCAGGCCGACGAGCAGGTCCATGACCCGCTCGCCGGTGAGCGAGTCGAGCGCGCCGGTGGGCTCGTCGGCGAAGACCACCTTGGGGCGCGTCACCAGCGCCCGCGCGATGGCCGCCCGCTGCGCCTGCCCGCCGGACAGCTCGCCGGTGCGCCGCCCGCTCAGGGTGTCCAGCTCCAGCCGCTGGAGCCAGCCGGCCGCCCGCCGGTACGCCTCCTTGCGCCCGGCTCTGCCGAGCAGCAGCGGCAGGGCGACGTTGTCGGCCACGGTGAGCTCCGGCACGAGCTCGCCGAACTGGAACACGAAGCCGAACGCGGTGCGGCGCAGCTCCGAGCGCCGGGCGTCGCTCAGCGTGTCGAGCCGCCGCCCGTCGAACCAGACCTCGCCGGCGTCGGGGGTGAAGATGCCGGCCAGGCAGTGCAGCAGCGTGGACTTGCCGGATCCGCTCGGGCCCATGATCGCCAGGATCTCCCCCGGCGTCACGGACAGGCTGGCCTCGCGCAGCGCCTGCGTGCGGCCGTAGGAGCGGTCGATCGCGCGGGCCTCCAGCAGCGGGCCGGGCACGGGGAGGCCGTCGACGGTCATGCGCGGCGCACCGTCTCGGCCAGCGCCCCCAGCCGGGCCGTGGTCACGTCGATCCAGCGCAGGTCGGCGTCCAGGTGGAACAGCGCGTGGTCGGCCAGCAGGGCGTCGACGAGCGCGCCGCCGCGTTTGATCTCCGACAGCTCGCGCATGCGCCGCATGTGGGTGGCGCGCTGGGTGTCGAGGAAGCGCTGCGCGTCGTGGCCCAGCATCAGCGCCAGCACGACCTTGGTGAACAGCACCGTCTGCAGGAACGGCTCGGCCGCCACCGGCTCGGCCAGCCAGGCGTCCACCTCCTGCTTGCCGAGCGTGGTGATGGAGTAGCGCTTGCGGTCGGGGCCGTCGCCGGGCTCGCTCTGACCGGCTGTGACCTTGCCGTCCCTGGCCAGGCGGCTGAGCGTCGAGTAGACCTGGCCGAAGGGCAGCGGCTTGCCCCTGGCGAAGTACGTGTCGTAGTCGCGCTTGAGGTCGTAGCCGTAGCTGGGCTCGCGGTCCAGGAGGCCGAGCAGGGCCAGGGGGACGGTCATGGGAGCCCAATATATACCGAGGGTATACACGGGGTGCCTGAGCGGCGGCCAGGCGCGGAGGCGGGTGCGTCAGCGTTCGCCGGCGGGGGCGACGGCGCCCGACATGGGGCGGCCGAGGAGGGCCGTGGCGACGGCGGCGACGTGCGGGTCCAGGTCGGCGGCGCTCGCCCCGGCCAGGGCGGGGGTGGCGACGACCGAGCGCAGGATGCCGATGCCGACCATCCAGGCGCTGAGCAGCTCGGCCCGCAGCTCGGCGTCCTCGCCTTCGGCCAGGTCGCGCAGGGCGTCGACGTAGGTGGCGCAGACCTCGTCGCGGATGCGGCGGCGGGCGTCCTCGTGGGCCGACGAGCGCAGCATGGCGACCAGGGGGTGCTCGCCGCCGTACGCGGTCCAGTCGTGCTCGACGACCGTGCGCACCATGCGGGCGACCAGCTCCTCCTGGGGGCCGTCGAGCAGCCCGGCGGGAACGTCGGCGGCGGTGGCCAGGTCGAAGAGCTGCTTCTTGGAGCCGAAGTAGCGGAAGATGAGGGTGGCGTCGACGCCGGAGTCGCGGGCGATGTCGCGGACGCTGGTGGCGTCGTAGCCCTCGCGGGCGAAGCGCAGCCTGGCGGCCTCCAGCAGGCGCGCCCGGGTGGCCTCCCTGTCCCTCTTCTGCACCGCGCTCCTCCTCGCTCGGTCATCGACCGTTGACATTGTAGGCGGAGGTCGTGCTACGTTCACTCAAGTCAGCGTTCGATGACTTACGGAGTGACTCATGGGGACGTACGTGGTGGCGGGCGGGACCAACGGCATGGGCCGCGGGCTCGCCCTGCACTTCCTGAGCCGGGGCGACCGGGTGACGGTCGTCGGCAGCGACCCCGCCAGGGGGCGGCGCCTGCTCGACGACGCCGCCCGCCTGAGCGCCGCGGACCGGGCCGCGTTCGTGCGCGCCGACCTGACGTCGGCGGCGGAGAACGCCCGGGTGATCGAGGAGGTCAAGGCACGGCACGACACGCTGGACGGCCTGGTCTGCACCGCGCTGCGGCCGTTCCCGAAGCGGGTGGAGACGCCCGACGGCTACGAGGCCACGTTCGCCCTCTACTACGTCAGCCGCTTCCTGCTCGCCTACGGCCTCACCGGCCTGCTCGAACGCGGCGCGAACCCGATGATCGTGAACATCTGCGGCGTCGGCGTCACCAAGGGCCGCATCCACTGGGACGACCTGTCGCTCAAGCGCGGCTACGGCACCGTCAAGGCCATGCTGCAGGCCGGGCGCGCCACCGACCTGCTCGGCGTCGCGTACGCCCGCAACCACCCGGACGCCCGCACCCGCTACCTGCTGCACCACCCCGGCTTCACCGACAGCGGCGCCGACGGGCTCGCGCAGCCCGCCAGGTCCGTCGTCAAGCTGCTGGCCAGGTTCGCCGCCCAGCCGGTCGAGCGGGCGATCGCGCCGATCATCGAGCTGATGGACGACCCGCCGGGCACGGGCGGCCTGCTCGCCTACGACCGCCGCCGCCCGCTCGACCCGTCGCTGCCCACGCTCGACCCGGCCGCCGCCCACCGCCTGTACGAGCTGACCAGCCACCTGCTGCGCTCCTGACCGGCCGGGCGCAGGTCAGCGGCCGAGACCCGCGTCGCGTGCCCGGATGATCGCCTGGGCGCGGTCGGCGACCTGGAGCTTGGCGAACACGTTCGACACGTTGTTGCGCACCGTCTTCGGCGACAGGAACAGCCGCGCCGCGATCTGCGCGTTGGACAGCCCCGCCGCGATCAGCTCAAGCACCTCCCGTTCGCGGGCGGTGAGCTGCGGGAACGGCTGCGCCCTCGGCGCGTCGCCGCCCGCCAGCCGGGCGAAGAAGCCGCTCACCCGCGCCGCCAGCGCCTGCCCGAAGATCACCTCGCCGCCCGCGACGGCGGTGATCGCCCGCAGGATCTCCGTCTGGTCGGCGCCCTTGAGCAGGTAGCCGCGCGCGCCCGCGCGCATCGCCGCCAGCACGGTGTCGTCGTCCTCGTGCATGCTCAGCACGAGCACGCCCGTGCCCGGCGCCGCCGCCAGGATGCGTTCGGCGGCGGCGAGCCCGTCCAGGCCCGGCATCTGCAGGTCGAGCACCACCACGTCGGGCCGCAGCTCGGCGGCCAGCGCCACGGCCCGCGCGCCGTCGGCGGCGGTGCCGACCACCTCGACCTGGCCCGTCGAGTCGAGCATCATGCGCAGCCCGTCACGGTAGACGGGATGGTCGTCGGCCAGCAGCACGCGCGGCACGCTCACGCGACGCCTCCCGACGGCAGCACCGCCCGGACGAGCGTGCCGCCGCCCGCCCGCAGCGCGACCGAGCACCGGCCGCCCAGCTCCCGCGCCCGCTCTCGCATGGCGATCAGCCCCACCCCGGGCGCCGCCTGCGGCTCCACGCCCCGGCCGTCGTCGGCCACCTCGACCTCCAGCTCGCCGCCGGTCCGGGTCAGCCGGACCTCGCACGTCCGCGCGGCCGCGTGCCTGGCCACGTTGACGAGAGCCTCGCACACGATCCGGTACGCGGCGACCTCCGTGGCGGCGGGCAGCCCGTCGAGCTCGCCGCGCACCTCGACGCGCACGGCCAGCCCCCCGTCGCTGAACCTGGCCGCCTCCTTGCGCAGCGCCCCGGCCAGCCCCCACTGGTCCAGCGCGGGCGGCCGCAGGTCGTGCACGAGCCGCCGGACGTCGCCGATGACGGCGCCGAGGTCGGCGCGCACCTGGCCGAGCGCCTGCCGGGCGGCGGCGGGGTCGCGCTCCATCAGGTTGCCGGCCGCCTCGACCTTCAGCGCCGCCGCGGCGAGCGCCGGGCCGAGCCCGTCGTGCAGGTCGCGGCGCAGCCGCCGCCGCTCCTCGGCCACCCCGGACACCAGCCGCGCCCGGCTCTCCTGCAGCTCCTCGCTGAGCGCGATCGCCCGCACCGCCGCCGCCGTCTGCCGGACGACGTCGGCCAGCAGCCGCTCGTCGGCCTCGGCGAGCCGGCCGCGCGGGGTCAGCGACAGCCGCCCGATGGGCTCGCCCCGGTAGCCGATCGGCAGCACGACCGTGGCCCCGCCCGGCGTGCCGTGCTCGGCGACGAGCGTCCCGCCGTCCGCCTGGTCGAGCTCCACCCTCGCGTACGGGGAGCCGTAGGCGGCGCAGACGGCCCGCGCGGTCTCCAGCAGCGGCTCCAGCAGGGGGCGTTCGGGGCCTGTCGCCTCCTCCAGCCGCCGCGCCAGGACCGAGACGACCTCGTACGGCTCGGCCCGGCCGGTCAGGACGCGGCTCACCCAGCGGCGGGCCCGCTCGCGCAGCGGCGCGTACACCAGGGCGACGGCCGAGGCGGCCAGGACGGCGGCGACCGGCTCGTCGATCAGCGCGCCGAGCCCGACGAAGATGGGCACGTCGATGGCGACGACGGCCACGGCCAGGCCGCCGTACAGCAGCGTCCAGCCGAGCAGCGGGTCGATGTCGTACAGCCGGTAGCGGCCGACGGCGACGAGCACCGCGCCCGCGACGGCCAGCAGCGACAGCACGAACGCGAGGTCCTGCGGCAGCCCTCTCAGCGCGAGCGGCAGCAGGATGAGCGCGCCGTTGAGCAGCGCGGCCAGCGCCATCCAGCGGAGCTGGGCGCGCAGCACGCCGCGCGAGCCGCGGAAGCGGCTGACGAACGCGAGCACCGGGACGGCCGTGCTCACCACGAGCAGCAGGGGCGCGGCGGGCAGCAGGGCGGTCCACACCGCGTCGGGCAGCGGCGGCAGCGGCGCGTCGACGCCCGGCCAGCCGGGTCCGGCCGACATCAGCCGCCAGGGCACGGTCATGAACAGGAGGGCGGCCAGCCCGGCCGAGCCGAGCGTCAGCCAGGCCGCGGCTCGCCAGCGCGGCGACGGCAGCCGCCCGTCGGGAAAGTACAGCAGCACCAGCGGCGTCACCAGGTTGAGCAGCGGCCCGAGCCGCGCCCCGGCGAACAGGGCGGCGGCCGTCAGCGGCAGCCGCCCGCCGTGCGCGTGCAGCGACAGGACGGCGTAGGCGGCGCCGAGCGCGTTCAGGCCGGAGACGGCGCCGCCGCCGAGCAGCAGCCAGGTCATCAGGTGGCGGGGCAGCCGGGTGGCGAGGACGAACCCGGCGGCGGCGAGCGCGACGCCCGGCACCGTCGACGACCACACCGGCCAGTCGATCGGCTCGGGCCGGACGGCGGGGCCCGCCGCGAGGTCCAGCCCGGTGGCGGCGAGCGCGGCCAGGCCCGCCGCGGCGGCGACGGCGACGGCGGCCGTCCGCGCCGGGTCGCGGGGTGGCGGGGACGGGGGCGGGGGCGTTTCCTGGTGGCCCGGGACGCGGCGGCCCGCGCGATACCTGAACACCTCCCTAGCGTGGCACGCGCCGCCGCCGGCGGGAGGTGACCGCGATCCCGGATCGGCCGGGACTCCTGTCCCGTCCGGTCCGGGACAGCGCCGGGACGGCGGGGATGGCGGCGTTCCCTGGTGGCCCGGGACGCGGCGGCGCGACCGTGGAGGCCGCCCCGGCGCCCGGCCGGGGGCCCGCGACGACGGAGGCGCCCCATGTCAGAGAGCCCGCACGACACCACCCTCGCCGCGAGGGTCCCCGACGGACGGGCGGCGACCCGGACGGCCGGGGTGCTGCTCGCGGCCGGCGCGAGCGCCTGGGCCGTGGGCACGCTCGTGGTCGGGGAGAAGATCCAGGAGGGCATCCAGACGCTGGACACGGTCACCGGCATGATGTTCGCGGCCGGGGTGTGGGCGTTCGTGTGGCGGCTGCGGGCCGACCGGGCCGGCGGCGACCGGGCCGGGCGGGCCGTGCCCGTCGTCCTGCTCGCGCTGCTGCCGGGGGCGTTCCTGCTGAACGCGCTGTCGTTCGGCTACGCCACGCACGACGAGTTCCCGCTGTGGCTGATGATTCTGGACGGGTGCTGGCCGCTGAGCATGCTCGGCATGCTGGTGCTCGGCGTGGCGGTCGCGGTGACCGGCCGTTACCGGGGGGCGATGCGGTGGCTGCCGCTCGTGGCGGGGTGCTGGTTCCCGGTGACGATGGCCGCGCAGATCCTCGGCGGCGGCGTCGTGTCCACGTACGTCAGCGCCGCCTGGCTGGTGGGCACGTACGGGGTCATCGGGGTGCGGATGGCGGTCCGGTCGCGGTGAGCGGGACGCGTGCGCCCGGCCGTCCCGCGACGGTGGCGGAGGTGCTGGCCGCCTGGTCGGAGCGGACCGGCGTCCCCGTGGAGGCGTGGCTCTGGACCGGCACGCCCGTGCCGGCGCGGGTCGCCGGGGCGCTCGCGCGGGCGCTGCGGGAGGCGCTGGGCGCGGTCGAGGACGGCGAGCGGCCGGCGGTGGTGCACGTGGCCTGCACGTCGGGCGCCCGGGGGGTGCGCCTGACGGTCAGCCACGAGGGCGGCGGCGAGCCGTGGCCGGCGTCGCGGATCGCCGCGCTGAGCGCCGCGTTCGCCGAGGTGGGCGGGCTGGTGACGGTGAACAGCGTGCCCGCCGGCGGCACCACGATGACGGGCGTCGTCCGCCACCGGTGACGGAGGCCCGGCTCACTCTCCGGCGCCGGGCACGGCCGGGTTCCCGCCCGGTTCATGCCCCGGGCAGCAGGCCCGCCGCGCGCAGGCCCTCCTCGTAGCCGCCCTCGGCGGACGCCCAGAACCGCTCGGCGGCGTCGATGACGGCCAGGCGCTCGCCGGTCGTCCAGGTCTCGATCATCCCCAGCAGGGCGCGCCCGTCGTCGGCCCACACCTCCGGCGCGCCCAGCGCGATCACCGCCGCCACCTCCCGCGCCAGCAGGCGTGCCCTGGCCAGGCGGCCGGTGGGGGCCAGGCCGTTCACCGCGTCCACGATCAGCAAAGCCTGACGCAGGGTCAGCGACGGCATCGCCGGGGCCGGGTCGTCTCGCTCGGTCATGCCGCCACCCTATCCAAACAACTGTCACAAACAAGTGTTTTGCACGATTGTGCCAAACGTGTGTATGGTCGGCGGCATGACATCACCCACCGCGACGACCGCGGTCCCACACCCCCCGCACCCCCTCGGCCGGGCGGGCCGGCCATGAGGGCCGGACGCAAGCAGTGGATCGGGCTGGCGGTCCTGGTCCTGCCCGTGCTCCTGATCTCCGTCGACCTGCACGTGCTGTCGTACGCGCTGCCGTTCATCAGCGCCGAGCTGGCGCCGAGCGGCGCCCAGCTGCTGTGGATCATCGACATCTACCCGTTCATGCTGGCCGGGCTGCTGCTGCCGATGGGCACGCTGGGCGACCGGATCGGACGGCGGCGGCTGCTGCTGGCCGGGGCGGCGGCCTTCGGCGCGGCCTCGGCGGTCGCCGCCTTCTCCCCCAGCGCGGACCTGCTCATCGTCACCCGGGCCCTGCTCGGGGTGGGCGGCGCGACCCTGATGCCCTCGACGCTGTCGCTGATCCGCAACATGTTCCACGACGACGGCCAGCGCCGGGTCGCGATCTCCATCTGGACGGGCGCGTTCGCCGGTGGCGCCATGCTGGGCCCGCTGATGGGCGGCGCGCTGCTGGAGCACTTCTGGTGGGGCTCGGTGTTCCTGGTCAACCTGCCGGTGATGGCGCTGCTGCTGGTCCTGGCGCCGCTGCTGCTCCCCGAGTCGCGTGACCCGCGTCCGGGGCGCTTCGACCTGGTGAGCGTGGCCCTGTCACTGGGCGCGATCCTGCCGGCGATCTACGGGATCCAGCACATCGCCCAGGACGGCCTCGGCTGGGCCCCGGTGCTCGCCGTCGTCACCGGGCTGGCGCTGGGCGTGGCCTTCGTCCGCCGCCAGCGCTCGGCCGCCGATCCCCTGCTGGACGTGCGCCTGTTCGGCAGCCGCGCCTTCACCGCGGCCATCAGCGCCAACACGCTCGGCGTCTTCGCCATGGTCGGCTCCAGCCTGTTCACCACCCAGTATCTGCAGATGGTCATGGGCGCCAGGCCGCTCATCGCCGGGCTGTACGCGCTGCCGTCGGCGGGCACAGCGATGCTCGCCGCCGGGCTGGCCCCCGTCCTGGTCCGCAGGGTGCGGCCCGGGCTGGTGGTCTGCGTGGGGCTGCTCGTCGGCGCGAGCGGGTTCGCGGTGCTCTCGATGCTGGACGTGACCGGCCAGGGCGGCCTGCTGATCGCCGGGATCATGCTCATGGCCGGGGGCGTGACGCTCGTCCTGACCGTCTCCTCGGATCTGATCATCGCCACCGCCCCGCCGGAGCGGGCCGGCTCGGTCGCCGGGCTGTCGCAGGTGGCCACCGAGTTCGGCGGCGCGCTCGGCATCTCGCTGCTGGGGAGCATCGGGACCGCCGTCTACCGGGGCCACCTCGCCGGCACCGGCGCGCCCGCGCCCGCGATGGACACCCTCGGCGGCGCTCTGGAGACGGCCCGGCACCTGCCGGAGGCGGCCGGGAGCGCGCTGGCCGGGGCGGCCCGGGTGGCCTTCACGCAGGGCCAGCACTACGCCATGATCGCCGCCGCGGCGGGCCTGTGCCTGATGGCGGTGCTCGCGCCGGTCCTGCTGCGTTCCGTGCGGCGCGCGACGCCGCCGCCGGCCCAGCCGGACCCGGCTGGGCGGCACGCGATGCGTTAGCCGCCCGCGGCCTCGGCCACCGAGCGGATCCCGGCGACCAGGTCGCGGGCCGACGGGGCGTTGTCCGGGTCGAGCTGCCAGCGCACCAGCAGGCCGATGAACAGCGTCAGCAGCACCTGCGCGCCCGCCTCGTCCCCGTGCGGCAGCCGCCTGCCCAGCTCGCGCTGGGCGAGCGCCTGCCCTTCGGTCAGGCGGGCCCGTACCTCGGGCAGGTGGGGCGCCTGCGCGAGCGTCTCCACGTTGGCGCGCCACACCATCGGATTGGCCCGGAACGATTCGATCATTTCCCCCCAGAACGCCTCGAACCACTGCTTGGAGTCGTCCGGGAACGCCTTGAGGACCTCGGCGACCGCTTCCCCGGTCGTCTCGATCATCGCCTGGGTGAGCAGGGCGTCCTTGGAGCGGAAGTGGTAGTTGATCGCGGCGAGGTTGCTGCCGGAGACGGCGACGATGTCGCGCACCGTCGTGCGGGCGTAGCCGCGCTCGGACAGGCACTGCTTGGCCGCGGCCAGCAAATCCTCAGGGACTCCCATTCGGGCGATCCTACCAGCGGCCGTAAACAGTTGTTTCAAACAGAGGTCCGGGACCAAGGGCCCTGGCGGCGCGGGCCGTCCGGGAGCCGGCCGCGGTGAGGGCGTGCGGGCTCACCGCGACACCGTGTCGTCCCGCCAGTCCGGTCTGGCGAAGTACGCGCGGGTCTCGCGGACGACCAGGCCCGACAGCAGGATGAGGCCGATGAGGTTGGGCAGCGCCATGAGGCCGTTCATGATGTCGGAGAACGTCCACACCGTCTGCAGCTCCAGCACCGTGCCGGTGAAGATCAGCACGATGAACAGCAGCCGGTACGGCGTCACCGCCACCCGCCCGAAGAGCCGGTCCATGCACCGCTCCCCGTAGTACGCCCAGCCGAGCAGCGTGGAGAACGCGAAGAACACCAGGCCGATCGTGACGACGATGCCGCCCCACTGACCGGGCAGGCCGTGGCTGAAGGCCAGGGTGGTCAGCGGCGCGCCGTTCTCGCCGCTGCGCCAGGCGCCGGTGACGACGATGGCCAGGCCGGTCATGCTGACCACGACGAGCGTGTCGATGAACGTCTGCGTCATCGACACGAGCGCCTGACGCGCGGGCTCGGTCGTCTTGGCCGCCGCCGCGGCGATCCCGCCGGTCCCGAGGCCGGACTCGTTGGAGAAGATGCCGCGGGCGACCCCGTACCGGATCGCCAGCAGGACGCCCGCGCCCGCGAAGCCGCCCGTGGCGGCGGTGCCCGTGAAGGCGTCGGTGAAGATCAGCGCGAGCGCGCCGGGCAGCTCGCCGACGTTGGCGATGATGATCCACAGCGCCCCGAGGATGTAGAAGACGATCATCACGGGGACGAAGGCGCTGGTGACCGCGCCGATGCTCTTGATGCCGCCCAGGATGACGACGGCGGCCAGCACCGTGATGACCGCGCCGGTCAGCCACATGGGCACGTCCCACTGCGCGTTGATCGCGTCGGCCACGCTGTTGGACTGCACCATGTTGCCGATGCCGAACGCCGCCAGCGCGCCGAACACCGCGAACAGCACGCCCAGCGTCGCCCCGAACCTGCCGCCCACCCCGTAGGTGAGGTAGAACATCGGGCCGCCGCTCTGCTCGCCCCTGGCGTCGGTGCGGCGGAAGCGGACGCCGAGGAACGCCTCGGAGTACTTGGTCGCCATGCCGACCAGGCCGGTCACCCACATCCAGAACAGCGCGCCGGGCCCGCCGAAGTGGATGGCCGTGGCGACGCCCGCGATGTTGCCGACGCCCACGGTGGCCGCCAGCGCCGTCGACAGCGCCTGGTAGTGGGTGATGTCGCCGACGCCGCCCGGCTCCTTGCGCCGGATGAGCGCCAGCCACAACGCGTAGAACAGCCTGCGGAACTGCAGCCCGCGCAGCATGATCGTCAGGTAGAGGCCCGTCAGCAGGAGCAGCGGGATCAGCAGGAACGGTCCCCAGACGAAGTCCGAGATCCTCGACAGGATGTCTTGCACACCAGCTCCTCAGGTCGTCCGAGCGGATGATCGTCTCCGGGGATCCCTGCCCTTTCCGGGGCGCCGGGCAACATCATCCGGTCAAGTCGGCCCCGGCGCGCCTGTCAGGCGGGCGGCGAGCCGACGGGCTCGGTGACCGGCGCGGGGCCGTCCGCGGCGGGCGCGGGACGGTGCCGGCGGGCGACCGCCGCGGCCCCGGTGCCGCCGGCGACGAACAGCACGGCCAGCGCGAGCCAGCCCGCGGTCCCGTGCTCGACCGCGGTGGCGGTGACGAGCACCGGCGAGACCATCGCGGCGATCGAGTAGCCGGTCTGGCTGAGGCCCTGGTAGGCGCCCGCGCTGCGCGGGTCGGCCAGCTCGAAGGCCATGCCCCAGCCGCCCGCCTCGCCGAGGATCTCGCCGAGCGTGTGGGCGAACGCGGCCACCAGGAGCAGCGCGCACGCGACGGCCACGTTCCCGTAGCCCGCCAGCGCGTACGCCCCGCAGGCGAGCGCGAGCAGCCACGACGCGCGGCGGACGGCGATCCCGGCGCGGCGCACGTCGTGCACGCCGCGCGAGAAGCGCACCTGGAGCAGGGCCACGACCACGGTGTTGAGGACGAGCAGCACCGACACGAGGGCGGTCGGGGCCTCGGTGGAGGCGACCCACAGCGGCACGCCGACGGTCATCAGGCCGAACTGCATGGCCACCACCGTGTTGCACGCGACGCTCGCCACGTACGTGCGGTCCTTGAGCGGCGACGGGCCGGCGGCGGCGCCCTTCGCCGGACCGGCCGGGGCGGACATCCGTCCGGCCAGCTCCGGCACCCGGCTGCCCAGCCGCGCCAGGGGCACGCTCGCCGTCAGCAGCAGCAGGCCGGAGACGAGCATCGCGGCCCGGTAGGCGGCGGCGGTGCCGGCCAGGAGCGCCGCGGCGGCGGCCACGGTGCCCAGGCCGATGAAGACGTTCGTGACCACACGCATCCGGGCCCGCACCTCGACGCGTTCCGGGCCGGTGTACCAGCGCGCCAGCATCGCCTGCTTCGACGTGCCGCTGGCCGACCGCATCGCCGTCGCCAGGCAGGCGACCACGGTGAACGCGACGGCGTCCGAGGTGAGCGTGTAGCCGAGCATCGCCGCGCCGTTGAACGCCGTCGCCGCCACCTGGACGCGATGCGCGCCGAGCCGGTCGGACAGCCGTCCCGAGACGTACGAGGACAGCACGCCGGCGCCGCCCGCGATGCCGAGCCCCAGGCCCACGGTGGTGGGGGCGAGCCCGACGACGAGCGTGAAGTACAGCGTGCTGACGGTGTAGAAGACGCCGCTGGACAGCGCGAACGCCATCGTGCTCAGCGTGAGCGAGCGGCCGACGCGGTCCTCGGGGAAGAAGGTACGGATCACGGTCCCCTTTGTGCCGTATCGGGACCGATGGGCGAATTGATGTAGGGTATGGCTACATGGTCATGGTCCCGGGCGGCGGGCTGATCTCGTACGAGCTCGCCGGGATGGACGTCGCCGACGTGCGCTTCGCCGTCTCGCCCGTCAACGAGCTGACGCTGTCCCTGCGCACGTTCCGCGACCCGGGGCGCTATCCCGTCCACCTGCCCTGGCTGCGGCGCACCGAGCGGGTCCGGGCCGGGCTCGACCTGCCCCTGCTCCACGCCCTCACGAACGCGTCCATGTGGTCGCCCGACTACCTGACGCCCCGGCCGTACGCGCCGCTCACCCGCATCGACGACGAGCTCGCCGCCATCGCCCGCGTCCCCCTGGACCGCATGCTCGACGACCTGCGCGCCCTGCATCCAGGGGAGCTGCCCGAGCCGCTGCGCGGCGACCCGGCCGCCGTGCGCGAGCGCATCACCACGGCGCTGCGCGCGTACTGGCACGCCTGCTTCGCGCCCTGGTGGCCGAGGATGCGCACGGTCCTGCAGGCCGACATCATCTACCGGGCGCAGGTCATCTCGGCGCACGGCCTGGCGGCCATGTTCGCCGGGCTCAGCGAACGCGTCTCCCTCGACGGCGGCGTGGTGCGCGTCCGCCTGACCACCAACGCCGGCTACCGGCGCTCCACCGGCGGCGAGGGGCTCACCCTCGTGCCGACGCTGTTCGGCCGGGGGGTGACCGCGCCCATCTCGCCGGAGGAACCGCCGCTGATCATGTACGGCACGCGCGGCGCGGGCACGCTCTGGCAGACGGAGACGCACCGCTCCCCCGCGGCGCTCACCGGACTGCTCGGCGCGACCCGCGCGGGCCTGCTGACGACTCTCGCGACCCCGGCCTCCTCCACCGAGCTGGCCGGCCGGCTCGGCGTCACCACCTCGGCCGTCAACCAGCACCTGCGCGCGCTGCGTGACGCCGGTCTGCTCACCAGCGCGCGGCACGGTCGTTCGGTCCTCTACCTGCGTTCCGAGCTCGGCGACGCCCTCGTCGCCGGCGGCTCCGCCCCCGACCCGGAGGACCGCGCCCCGTAGCCGTCCCCACCCGAGCCTGGTACGGGGCCGGTCAGCGGAAGGCGCGGCGGTAGGCGGCCGGGGTGGTGTTGAGCGCGGCGTGGAAGCGGCGGCGCAGGTTGACCGCCGAGGACAGGCCGACGCGGGCGGCGATCGTCTCCACCGGCAGGTCGGTGTCCTCCAGGAGCGCGCGGGTGGCGGCCAGGCGGCGCTCCAGCAGCCAGCGGGCCGGCGGGACGCCGAGCTGGTCGGCGAACTGGCGGGTGAGCGTGCGCGGGGAGACGCCGGAGAAGGCGGCCATGTCCTCGACGGTGACGGGCTCGGACAGGTGCGCGAGCAGCCATTCCAGCAGCGGCGCGAGGGAGTCCGGCATGGGCCCGGCCGTCGGCAGCGGCGGGTACTGGCGCTGGCAGCCCTCGCGGTGCGGCCCCGCGGCGAGCTGGCGGCCGACGCGCATGGCGTGGGACGCGCCGTGCTCCTGGAGGACCTGGTGGAGGCAGAGGTCCAGAGTGGCGGCCGAGGCCCCGGCGGTGGCGACGTCGCCGTGGTCCACGTAGATGACGGTGTCGTCGGGGACGATGCGGGGGTGGCGCGCGACCAGGTCGGCGGCGAGGTCCCAGTGGACGGAGGCGCGGCGGCCGTCGAGCAGGCCGAGCGCGGCCGGGATGAAGATCCCGGCGCAGACGGCGACGATCCGGCCGCCGCGGGCGTGGACCCCGGCGACGGCGTCGAGCACGGCGGGCGTGGGGGCGACCGTCCAGCTCGCGATGACGACGGTGTCGGCGGTGTCGAGGGCGTCGAGGCCGTGTTCGACGTGGATGGGGGCGCCCAGCGTGGTGGTGAGCGAGCCGGGGCGTTCGGCGCAGAGGCGGAAGCTGTAATGCTGGGGGATCTCGCGTCCCTGGTAGCCGAAGACCGCCGAGGCCGAGGTGACGGGGTAGAGCTCCTGGTTCTCGCCGACGAGGGCGACCACGCGGTGCGGGTCGAGCGGCGGAGGCGGCGGGGGGCACGCGGGGAGCGTGGCCGAGGGCAGGTCCAGGGGTGGCGCGAGGAGCATGGCGCAAATGTACCCAATGATGTCATCTGGGACACCAGCGCCCTGATCTGGAAATATCCACAATTGTTGCTTATGTGGACGAGGAATTTCACCCTCTATTTCGGCGCCCGGACGATCTCGCTGCTCGGTGACGCCATGATGCCGGTCGCCGCCGCCCTCGCGGTCGGCCAGGTGTACGGCATCGCGGGAGTCGGCTACGTGCTGGCCCTCTGGACCGCCTCCGCCGTCCTCGTCATGCTCTTCGGCGGCGTCCTCGCCGACCGCATCGGCGCCCGTACCGTGATGATCGTCGCGGATCTGCTGCGGATCCTCACCCAGGCCACGGTGGCGGTCGCCTTCCTCGACGGCGCCCCGCCGTACGGCCTGCTGCTGGCGATGGCGTTCCTCTCCGGGATCGGGGCCGGCATGTTCGAGCCCGGCGTCAACGGCATGGTGCCGCTCGTCGCCCGTGACCCGCAGCGGGCCAACGCCACGCTGAAGATCGCCGAGGCCATCACCCAGCTCGCCGGGCCCGCGCTGGCCGGAATCCTGGTGCTCGCCGCCGGCCCGGTGTTCGTGTACGCGCTGGACTCCGGGACGTTCCTGGTCAGCGCCATCTGCCTGCTGCTGGTCCGCGTCACCGTGCCCAGGCCCGAACCCTCGAACGTGCTGGCCGACCTGCGCCGGGGCTGGCACGAGTTCAAGGCCAGGAGCTGGATGTGGTCGGTCATCCTGGTGTGGGTGTTCTGGGGCGTCCTGGTCGTCGGGCCGTCCGTGCCGCTGTCGTCGCAGGTCATCGGCGCCGACTACGGCTGGGTGATGGCCGCGCTCGGCCTCGGCACGGTGATCGGCGGCGTGGTCGCCATCCGGCTGCGCCCGGCCCGGCCGCTGGCCGCCGGGGCGATCGCGCTGATCGGCTACGCTCCGGTGCCGCTGACCGTCGCCCTCGGCGCGCCGCTGCCGACGCTGATGGCGGGCCACGTGATCGGGGGATGCGCGATGGCGTTCTGGTCGGTCATGTGGTCGACCAGCGTGCAGACGCTCGTCGCGCCGGACGTCCTCAACCGGGTCTCCGCCTACCAGGTGGCCGGGTCGGTCGCGGGCATGGCGGTCGGCCAGGCGCTCGCCGGCCCGGCGGCCCTGGTGGTCGAGCCGCAGACCTTCCTGCTGGGCTCGGCGGTGGTGACGGTCGGCGTGTCGGCCGCCCTGCTGCTGATCAGACCGGTACGCGGCCTGCGCCGCCTTTCCGCCCCCACGGACCCCACCGTCCCCGCCGCCGCCACCTCCCCCACCTGACCCGCGCCCTCTCTGACCCCCTGACCCGACCTCGACCAGGGTGGGATGATCAGGGACGTGACGAGCTCGGTTTCGACGCCCTCGAAGTCGTCGCCCGTGTCGATGGGACGCCCCTCACCGAGCTGATCGACAGGTACGAGCTCGGCGCCCGGATGGGCGTGGCCGGTGCCCTGCGGGCGCTGGACGCCCTTCTTCCCTGAGCGGGCGATTCGCCCGACGTCCCGGGCGGCGGGTCCGTCAGGGGGTGTGCGGCCTGAGGGCCGCGAGGGCGGCGCGGGCGTGTTCCGGCTCGGCGCCCTCGGCGACCGCCGCCAGGGCAGCGCGCCAGGCCGCCGCGAGCACGCGGCCCAGCAGCGGCGCCGACGGCAGGTCGCCGCGTCCGAGCAGCTCGGCCAGCCGGTCGCGCTCCGCGTCCTGGGGCGGCTCGCCCAGGATGCGCAGGAAGTTCTCGCGTACGGCGAAGTCCAGGCCGACCAGCAGGGCGGCGGTGACGGCCGCCGGGCGGTCCGGCCCGGACCCCGTGGCCGCCATCGCGCCCTCCATCCGGTCCAGCAGACGCCGTTCGACGTCGTCCCGGACGAAGGCGTACAGGCCGAGCTTGCTGCCGAAGTGGTGGTAGAGGGCGCCCGTGGTGACCTCGGCCGCCGCCGCCAGATCGGCGACCGTGACCTCGTCGAAGGGGCGCGCCCCGAACTCCTTGACCGCTGCGAGTACGAGCCTGCCCCTCGGGGAGGTCGATACGGGGATCCATTGTCCCCACCGCCGACCTGAAGGCGTCGCTCGCCCTCTACCGTGACGGCCTCGGCTTCACCGAGAGCTGGCGCGAGGGCGACGCGACCGTGGCCCTGGCCCTGCCGGGCACCGACGTGCAGATCATGCTCGACGCCCACGACCCGGCCGCCCCGGTGGGGCCGGTGTTCGTCGTCGAGAGCGTCGAGGCGTTCCACGCCGCCCGCCCGGAGTCGCTGACCGTGGTCGAAGCGCCGTCGGAGATCCCCGGCGGCTTCCAGGCCACCTACCGGGACCCGGGCGGCGCGACCCTCTACGTCATGGACCAGTCCACGGAGCAGAACCCCTCATAGGGGCGGCCGGCACAGGTCCCTGACCTCGGGGAGGCGGTCGAAGCCGGCCGACCCGTAGGTGGCGACGGCGGCGGTGTTGGAGCTGGGGGTGCACACGACCGCGCTGGAGGAGCCCAGCTCGCGCAGCGCCGCGGCGGCGGCGCGGACGATCGCGGCGCCGTGGCCGCGGCCTCGGTGGTCGCGGTGCACGCCCATCGGTTCGAGCAGGCCGGGCCGGTCCGGCCCGGCCGGCCAGACGGTCACGGCCGCCACCGCGTCGCCCCGTTCGTCGTAGGCGACCAGGCAGCGGGCGCCGGAGTACGGCGAGCCGGCGGCCATCGCGTGCCAGGCCGCCTCCGTGAACGTCGACCCGTCGAACGAGGCCCGCTGGACGGCCACCCGCTCGGGCACCTGATCAGGGGTGACCTCCACCACCCGCACGCCTGGGCCGGGCACCGGCGCGGTGAGGTCGCGGCGCAGCGGCGTCCACGGCTCACCGGCCTGCCAGCCGTCCTCGTCCAGCAGGTCCCTGACCAGGGCGCCCGCCGGCGCCTCGACGCTCGCCGTCCCGGCGGGCAGCACGCCGCGCCCCGGGTCGCCGAGGTCCGAGGCCAGCCGCCGGGCCAGCTCGCCGTCGCGCCGGGC
>NZ_JAHKRO010000078.1 GCF_019396325.1 Nonomuraea ceibae | reverse complement strand
GCGCTGACGTTGCGGCACAAGCGGTTCGATCACCGCCCACAGTTCGTCGCTGACCTCCCACGGCTTCAGCCTGGCCACCGTGCTCCTCTCGCTCGGCTACAGCGAGAGATCAAAGCACAACAACGATCATTCTGTTAGGCGCTCTAAGCCCTCAGCGGGAGGAGACGACCACCGAACTGTTGTGTCACCTTCTCGCAGCGAGTCCAGCCGGCGAGCCAACTCCGTCCGGGAGAATTCCTTTGCCCCTGCTGTACGGATATAGGGGCTGAGGCCGTTAAGTTCGCGGACGGCGATCAGGAGATTCAGGCCGGGCCAATCACGGATATCCCAGCCGTAGGCATCCGTGAACTCGTCGAGTTGATCTCTGGACACGCGGCTGAACCGCCTGTGCATGTAGTGGATCTGCATGAGATCCCATTCACGCGGCCCAACCGCGACATGATCCCAATCTCCCAAGACCACCCTGCCTGAGGACTCCCGCATCAGGTTGTTCGGATGCGCGTCGCCATGAATCAGGCCGAGCGGGTGCGGGAATGCCACCTCCTTCCATGCCAGGCGCAGCTCGGCAATCCGGTTCCTAAGCCAGTCACGGTGCATTGGGGACACCCCCTCGCGAACGGTCTCAATGGCCAGAGCGACACTGCCCAACGGATCCACGAACTGATCGACACCCACCGGAGCCGGCTGCAAATGAAGGCGGCACAAGATCTCACCCAGGTCCCCCATACTTGGAGCCGGTGTGGCCACTACGTCCACATAACGCCAGAAGGACACGACGCGTCCGCGAATCACGAACGGCTGGCCGTTGACCTCAGCCGGGACCACACACGGAAAGCCCAGTTCCGCAAGCCAACGCGTCACTCCCACGGATGACGCGATTTGGTTCAACGCATCTGGATTGGTCGCAATACGGACCAGAAGACCCTTACTAGGAAGCACGAAAAGAGCATTGCTATGCAGACGTAGTAGTTCAGCACGCACCATCGGCATACGAAGACGCTCGCCAACCTCATCGAGGATCGCCCTCATCTCCCCATACAGGTCGCCATCAGCCATGGCCACCATCCTGCGGCTGGAACCCAGCAGCCTCAAAAACATCCCGCACAGCGGATACCCTTCGATAGGGCGACAAAGCCGTCAGCGCTTCACCTAGCCGAATATTCACACGCCGAGAATCCAGTTGCGCAGCCGCACCGATCAGCTCATGACCAAGTGCGCAGGCCCGATCAATATCAACGCTTTTCGCCTGGGTGAGTCCGATGATTTGAACGCCGAGGGAGAACGCATGTGGGCGTATATCGCGGCGTAGCTGCAATGACTCTTCGACCGCTTGAACGGCTTGATCACCCATCCCCAGGTGGTAATAACACCGAGCCGCCTCATGCCGCAGGTGCCCCCAGTCGTACGCCTCCATCCACTCCGGCTCATCTCGGCCACCCGCCTGCTCAGAGGCAGCCGAGATCACACCCAGAGCATCCAGGGCTGCTGCACGATCCCCCTTGAGGGAGGAGCTCAATGCCTGCTTGGTGAGGATGAAGGCTCGCGCCATCGGCGGAGCGTTGACGGCCATGGCAGCTGCACCGCTGGTGTAGGCGATGGCCTGATCGAGATGCGCCCGAAAGGCGTGGTTGCCTCCACGATGACGGGCAAGCATCGCCTCGTAGATCTCCTGCTCGCCTCGGCGAGCCAAAACCCACGCTGCAAGCGTCACATCATCGCTCTCCTGCGCAATAGCGAAGGCCATGCCGAGCAAGTTCTTGGAGATGTCCGGGTGGCCGGCGTCCAGATGCATGGCAGCCACACGCAAGCCGAACTCGGTGGCGACGCTGAACAGCGCCCGCCGGACGGGAGAGGGCGTCGAGTTCTGCAGACGGGCCTGGATGACGTTGTGCAGATAGTCGGCCGCATAGGCGCGGGCATGACTACCGCCGAACTGGCGATCGCTCGCGATCAAGGCACGTAGCATATCCCTGATGACCGTGACATCAGTCTCCTGCACAGGCGGGATGCGCAGCTCCACCGAACCGGGTGCTCGAAACTCGTCATGGCGTCCAGCTGCCTCTGTGCGCGTACGACGCCGTGCGGCCGTACGATCCGGCACCAGATCAAGGAGCGCGCCGT
The DNA here is from genome assembly GCF_019396325.1 of Nonomuraea ceibae. Lineage (GTDB taxonomy): Bacteria > Actinomycetota > Actinomycetes > Streptosporangiales > Streptosporangiaceae > Nonomuraea > Nonomuraea ceibae. Next base: position 43,827 of record NZ_JAHKRO010000078.1, on the reverse strand, counting down.
CCGCGCCCAACGCCTTTTCCAGACACTCCGCCAGCGGCCGAGATGGGATCTTGAGGTCATTAGCCACCCGAGACAGATACCCCACGTCATAGTGAGTGAGCTTGGTTAGCCCTCGCAACGAAATGTCGCATTCAACCATAGACGCCAGCGTCTTCTCACCAAAGGTTGTCATCGCGCGCCCACGTCTCGAATGGCTGTTGACCGCTGCTTTTGTGGACCGCTGTTGCCTGTTACACGACGGACAACAGGTCAACATCTTCCACCGTAGCCAGATCTGGCGGTTGCATGGCTGCAGGCAGGCAGATGCCTACGGCCCGCAAGCTGATGGTGATCTACGTGCATGTTAAGGCGGCCCCGGCCCAGTGCGTGAACACCGGGGAGCTCCGGGGCCTTGATCAGGAATAGAGGTCCTGACCCATGCAGAAGCCCGGAGCCTTACGCGTGGCAACCCCGGGTACGGCCCGTCAGCGGGCGGATGGCATGATCACCGATCGCACGACCGGCACCACGCCTTCCAGAAGAGCTTCCTCGAGTACCTCCGCACCGGCCCCCGGCGCGCTCGAAGCCCCCGGCCAGAACCCACCGGCAAGGCGTCACGGGGGACACGCCCATCCCGGTAGGCCGCACCAGGCGGGAGACCGCCAGACCGAGGGCGGTGGTTCGGTCCGGGTCGATCCCACCCCTCTGGCCGGGGGCAGCTAGCACCCGGCCCAGCGGACGGGCACGCTAGGCCGGGGCGACTCACACGGCGTCTCTACACGCCGAAGCTCACTTCATGGCTGCCTTGGGCGGGCGCGGCGCCTGCCTCCGCAGCCGCCTGACGGGCCAGCCGCACGTCCAACGCCTCCACATCCCACGCCAGCAGCACGTTGACCAGCCCGCGCTCTACTCCCTCTATGTCCAGCGCTTGGTGTCGCCACGCCGCAGCACCCCACGCCAACTCCGTGGTGATCTCCCACTGGGGATAGCCGGCCCGCAATTCAGCCAGCCGCCGCGCCTGCCCGTCATTCATGACTGTCCCCCTCGCCCATCCGCCCCTCACCGGCTCCCGGTGTGTTGCCCGGTGTGCTGCCCGGTGTGTTGCCCGGTGTGTTGCCCGGTGTGTTGCCCGGTGTGTTGCCCGGTGTGCTGCCCGGTGTGCTGCCCGGTGTGCTGCCCGGTGTGTTGCCCGGTGTGTTGCCCGGTGCCGGATCGGCAAGCCGGAACTTCACCCGCCGAACCGGCCCCCGCGCATAGTCGCCCGCGAACGCCTTACGCTGCGTCGTGAGGTCGCTCAGCCGCACACGTGCTGACCGTGGTGGCCGAACTGCGCGGATCTGCATGGCCTGCCATCCGAGGCCAATCGCATCGAGGACGTATGCCACCGGCTGCGTGCCCTCGCCGCCGCCCGCGACATCCTGGACCTGGACGACCGCCATCCCCGCGTCCAGGGCGTCGTGCTCAACACCCCCGAAGCGCGCGAGCTCGAATGGGACGCTGGACAAATGGTCATAGCTGAGGTTGTCTGCAATCGGGTGATCACCAGGCAACGGCAGGGGGCTCATGATGGGGGCGATTCCAACCGCACCGGGCCGATTACCTCTCATCGGCCATCTGATGGGGCTCGCGCGCAACCCCTTGGCGTTCATTGCTTCACTGGGCCGCGCGGCGGATCGCGGACTGGTCCGCATCTATCTCGGTTCGGCTCCCATGTACGTCGTCACAGCGTATGAGCCGGCCGACACCCTCCTGGCGGCCCAGGCGCACACGCTCGGGGTGGGGCGCATGTTCAGACAACTCGACTCACTCATCGGCGACAGCCTTGCCACATTGGAAGGCTCCGCACATCTGCGGCGCCGGCGCCTGATGCAGCCCCCGTTTCGTCCCGGGCAGATCCCCGGGTATGGCCCCATTATCAGGCGGGGGGCACAGCGGCTGACCGAGTCGCTACGGCCGAACGTGCCAGTGTGCATCGACCGCGCGCTGTATCGGCTGACGGTGAGTGCAGCAGCCGAGGCACTGTTCTCGGTCGCTCTGGCTGGCCCCGTCGTGGCCGAGGTCGGCCGGTCGCTGCCTGTCGTCACACGTAGCGTGGCCCTACGAGCTTTCCTTCCTGAGGCGTTCGAACGCCTGCCATTGCCCCTGAACCGGCGCTATGACCTGGCAGTGCGACGGCTGCGCCACGTCATCGAGGCCGCCATTGACCAGCATCACGCCATGTCGCCGGCCGGGCGCAATCTCCTGGCTGCCCTGTGCGCCGGCCGGGACGCCGAGAGCGGGGAAGGTCTGACCGATGGTCAGGTACGCGACGAGATCATCACGATCATGTTAGCTGGCACTGACACTCCGGCCGCTGTGCTGGCCTGGAGCCTGTACGAGATCGCCCGCCGGCCTGAGGTCGAGCGGCGAGTGCACGCCGAGCTCGACACCGTGCTCGACGGACGGCCTGTCGAGGTGTCCGACGTGGCGCGCCTGCCCTACATCGGCCAAGTCCTCACCGAGGCTAACCGGCTGTACTCGGCGCTGTTGCTTATGCGCAGCACCGTCACCCCCGTGCCCGTCGGGGACGCGGTACTGCCGCCGGGCTCCGACGTGCTGCTGAGCCCGTATCTGATCCACCGCGACCACCGCTTTTTCGACGACCGCTTTGACCCGGACCGCTGGCTGCCCGATCGGGCCAGCAGGATCCCGCGCAAGGCGTTCCTGCCCTTCGGTGCCGGCCCGCACAAGTGCATCGGCGAAGCCTTCGCCTGGACCGAGATGATCGTCGTGCTAGCCACGCTCTGCTCGCGCTGGCGCCTGCGGACAGCCCCGGGGCGGACGGTGACCGCGCAGCCGAGCGTCGTCCCCAGACCGGACCAGCTCCTCATGATGCCCGAGCCCCGACGATGAGCACGGAGCCGAGCTCGGCGAGACTCGCGCGCCTGCGGTTTCCGGCAGCGCTGTCGAGGCAGGCGGGGGGATTTGCTGCCTCGGTCCTGGGTCCACGCGGCTTGTTGTTCACGTGCCAGAACAGCCGGGCGGTGACAGCTCTCGTGAGCGATCGTGATGGCTCTGGACGTTATGATCACCAGCTTCCCCGTCATCGGAGCAGGGTGTAGATCATCCCGCACATGATTGCCCCGACGAGGGTGCCGGCGACGGCCTGGGCGGCGGTGTGACCGTCGGCGCCTTCGGTGGCCGCGTACACGCCTACCCGGGCACCGGCCACGGCCACGGCCAGGACTGCCGCCACTGTTCCTATCGCGACGCCGAACTCAGCCATGCAGACGACCGCCGCGCCGGCGCTGCTCGAGGCGTGCACCGAGAGGTTCCACCCGCGACACCCGTCCGGGCGAGGCCAAACAGAGGCGATACCTACGGCGATCAGGATTGCGAAGAGGCCAGCTGCGCAGGCGACGACCGCGCGCGGTGCCGGGAAGGCGGCAACGATGATCAAACCGGTTATCAGGGAGGCGGCCGAACCTGCCACGACTACCAAAGGCTTGCCCGCATCCAGGGACGGCGCCGGATGGTGCCGAGCGGCCCAGCGGTTCAGCAGGTGCGGGATCAGCCCGGTGAAGGCTGCCGGAATGAGACCCCACAGCACGCCGGCCAAGCTCGCCGCGTGCCATCCCACCACGATGGGCAACGCGATGGCGATGAAGATGGGCAGGGGAATCGGTTCGAGTCTCCGGAAAAGGCTGTGCGGCTTCATCGTTGCCTTCCATCGCGGCGCAGCGCAGTCGGCCCCTGTGGGCGAGGGAGGATAGGGAACGGAACAGCGGGGGTGACCTGTGGCCATGCCCCCGGTTGGGTGGCCGGATCCTCGGCCGAAGGATCTACGAGTGGGCCGACGCGAGGCCGCGTACGTGGAGCTTGCCCTCGCGTACCTCGCACGCGTCGACGAAGGCCTTGACGAGAGGGTGGTGCTGGAACGCGGTCGAGACGTCGGCGAGCCGGTCGATGTCACGGTTGCCGCCTTCTGAGGCGACATGGGGGAAAGTCACCTCACTCTTCTTCAGCGGCGTTTGCGCTTCCAGGTGTCTGAGGGTCAAGACGATCCAGGCCGCTGTGGCGATCGCCTCACGGCGCCTCTTGCCGGATACGCGATGGGCCTGGACAAACTGCTGAGCCAGCTCGAGCGCTTCGACGGAACCGTAATCGCGCAAGTGACGCAATCCGTCCTCGATCTCGGTGTAGCGGGCGATGAGTGCCTGCACCGGGGCCAGGTCCGGAAGCTGAGCGCGCCGCCGGACAATCACCTGGTCCAGAGCTTCGTGCAACGGCTGGAGCGCGGCGAGGCGGCGCTGCGTGGCGCGCTGCTGGGCGACGCTGACCAGACCGAGGATCGTGACGGCGATGAAACCCAGCAGGTACCACGGCATCGGAAGCTGCAGCGCCAGATCGGTGTCCCACATCCAGGGCGGTTCAGGCAGGGCCATCGTGACCAGCGTGTAGACCGGCCGGCTCGCCACGCCGATCGAGGTCACCGTCACGGCGACCAGAGCCCAGCGCACCGCGATGTTGCTTTCCCGACGGGACAAGACGGCGAACAGCCAGACCATCACCGACAGATGCGCCAGCAGAGTGGCCTCGTAGATGACGACCATCAGCGTCTGCGCGAGACTCCCGCGATGCTCGCCCACGGCCGTGTAGGTGCCGTACAGGTCCAGGTGATTGCTGAAAGCAAGGACGATCAGGGCGAGTGAGGCGGGGATGGTGAGCATCCACGGGTACCATTGCCGGCGGCGCCACGTGGCGGTGCCAGATGGGGTGGCCGAGGCGAGAAAGAACGTGTTCACCCACGTGACCGCGCCATAGGCGAGCACAGTATCCAAGGTGAAGGCCACCGCGGGCGTGCCGGACCATTCCGTGAGCCGGTCGGCCAGTTGGGTCTGGTTGATGGTGATACTGGTGATTCCGGAGGTCAGGGCGAGCCACATCAGCAGGTGTCCCTGGGTGTGGCGCATCGCGATGCCGCGCACCAGCACGATGACCCACATCAGCGCGATGAAGACGATGTCGGCCGCGTCGCTTACCGAGCGGGTCACGCGGGTCGCCGGCGCCGGAGCGTGCCGAACGGATCGGTAAATGCACCGCGCATGTTGCGAAGTACCTCAGGAACGCCCGGGTCAATGCGGTTCACGCCGAGCAGGGGAAGTCCCGCCACCCGATAGGCGAAGCTCTCAGCTTCCTGCTCCACGTCATCGTCGAGGCCGGTCCGGCCCAGGATCTCCTGAATGGTCTCCCCAGCCAGCAGATGCAGTGTGGGTGCTGCCGCTTGGATGAGACGGGCACGGCTCATTGGCTGACCACGGTGATTGAGAGCCCAATGGCATAACTCGTGGAGGAAGACGACCTTGATGTACAGGTCTGGCGCGTCCACGGGATAGCCGATGTAGTCGCGCTCTTGCGTTCGCACGCAAAAACCGGTGACGCTGCAGGAAATCATCGGGTGCTGGCGTGAATCGAAGGGTGCGGGAATCACTTCCCGGTCGCGGATTGTGCTCAGCTTCTCGCACACCGCATCGATATCCCGTGATGGCACGAAACGACGTGGGAGCAGCCTGACGATGTCGTCGAGCCTCACCACCCGGTCTGACACCTGGCGCTCCTTCAGTTGAAGTAGCTCACTAACGGATAGGGACAAGCGCGGTAGATCCGCATCGGCGTCGTCGAAAGCAGCCATGGCTCACGTGCGACGCGGCTGTGGCCGCCTGCTTTCGGCGTGCCTGGCGTTGGCGTTCTCCAGCACGGTGACCAGCGATTCCACCGCTTTCAGATTCGCGGCCGCGAGGTTGTCTTGGTCGCCGTCGCTTTCCACTAGGCCCACCACGCGCTGCAAGAGAGCGGCCGTTGTGGGTGCGGTCCGGAAGTTCGCCGACACGACTCCCAACTCATCGAGTCGTTGTCCGACGTCGACGGCCCGGTGCAACTGCTGCAGTTCGTTGCGCAGCACAGTGCCTACATCCGGATCGGTGAAGTAGGTGATAGGCACGGCGAAGCTGTTGGCCAGCGCCAGCAGTGTCTGCGTTGTGGGCACGGCAACCTTGCCACGCACGATTTTGTTGAGATTACGACGATCGACCCCTGATTTCTCGGCCAGCTGAGGTTGCTTCAGCTGCTCCCCTGTCTGCGGATCGGGAACGAACACCATCAACAGGTTGAGCCGTTCAGATATCGGCAGAGGACCAGAGGCCGACAGGTCAGCCACCTCGTCCAGCAAGCTCTGGAGATGCGCGGCCCGCTCGTGCGGCGACGGCGGATGGTCGGGCGAGTCGGACACGGAAACGTCTCCCTCGACAAAAAGTAATGTCTGCGATCAAGCTTACAGAAGGTCGCTTCGATGCGACAAGTGCGCTCTGGGGCGACATTGACCGTTGACATTAACCGGGACATATGGTGATCGTAATAGCGCATCGAAGCGCTCTGCCATCGTCGAGAGCGCTTCGATGCGCCATTTGAGGTGGACGCCAGCATGACGACCTCGGGGCAGCCCTGGGGTCGCCATCGTTCCTGACCAGCACACGAAGGGGCCCGAGCTTGCCGAATCGTCCTCCATCACCAGGTGAGAACGCCGACGCCAGCAGCGACACCGGCTGGCGCTGCCTCAGCGACCCCCGCATCCCGGCCTGGCGCCCGGGGGATGCGGGCCGAGGTCCCGGAACCAAGGGGGGGCCGGGACCTCACGACTCCCTGTTCGCGCAGGGACGCCTGTATCAGGGCCGTGAACGGTACGGCCTCATCCCCTACGTTGCCACGATGGCCGACCAGCTCATCACCAGGTGGCAGGAGATACCCATGCCGGCCATCGGCATGTGCAGCCCCTGGAACCGGATCTTCGCCGAGCCTCCGGACTCCGACATCCACCAGAACCTGACCAGGGCTCTACCCTCCGGCATCCAGTGGCGCGCCTGGCCAATCCATGCCGTCATGCAGGGCTCGCTGGCCCACGCGGAAGCTGTGCTGACCTCCACTGATCTGGCGAGCCTGTGCAGGGGCCAGGCGTCGCCAGACCTTTCCGGCCTGCGCGAGCTGATCAAACGGTGCCACTTCCCGCTGGAGCTCGTGGAGGGACCGACCACGCTCAGCGAGCTCGGGCCGGCCGTCACCGTCCGATTGTCCCGCTGCGAACCCCTCAGCACCCTGTGGAACCTGCCAGCCCTGGCCGACGCCTACCGCCAGGTCCTGCCCGAGCCGCTAGCCGATCATCAGGCCAGCGGATTGGACTTCTACCGAAGCCACCCCGTCGCGCACTTCGCGCACCACCCCGAAGAACTCGCCATGGTCGAGTGGGCCGTCCTGGGACTGATCACCGGTGACACACCAGGCCACGTCGCACTGGAGATCGCCACGACAGCGACCGTCATCGACCGACACGCACTGCAGCATGCCGTCGTGTTCTAAGCCGACACATCTCATTCCCGGCGAAGAGGAAACCCATGGACCTTGGCCTGACCGGCAAGCGGGCCGTCGTCACCGGCGCCAGCAGGGGCATCGGACTGGCAGTCGTCCGCGAACTGCGCCAGGAGGGCGTCGACGTGGTCGCCGTGTCCCGCAACGGCAGCCACGAACTCGACGAAACCGGCGCCCATGCCGTGCGCATCGACCTGACCCTCGCAGGCGGCGCCACGCTGCTGACCAACCGCGTTGAGCGGCATTTGGGAGACGTCGACTTCTGGGTCAACTGCATCGGCGGCCCCTCCCTGCACGACGACCTCCTGCACGACGACCTCCTGCACGACGACCTCCTGCACGCCCTACAGGATTCACGGCCCACCCTGGACCTCAACGTCATCACCGCGTTGCGCCTCGCCGAACTACTCGTCCCCAGACTCATCGCACGCCGCGGCGCCATGGTGCACATCGCCGGGCTTGCTGCCCACATGCCCGGCGCCGGCCCGCTGATCTACAGCGCGGCCAAAGCGGCGCTCATCGCCATAAGCAAAGGATTAGCTGCCCGCTACGGCCCCTACGGCGTACGCAGCAACTCCATCTCCCCCGGCCCCACCGCCACCCACATGTGGGAAGGCGTGGCCGCCGCCAACGGCGTCAGCCTCGACGGCCTGCATGCGTCACTGCCCAGCCAGCTCGGCATGACCACCGGCCGCATGATCACCGCTGAAGAGATTGCCAGTCTCGCCGTTTATCTCCTCAGCACCCGCGCCGCGAGCATCACCGGCGCTGACTACGTCGTCAGCGGCGGCCTGCGTATCTAGCCAGCCAGTCGACTCCCACCCCCTGCACCCCCAGGAGGCCACCATGACTGCCGAGATCACCCGCGACACCCCGGTCCCCACGGACTTCACCCCAGGCCCGCACGGGACCATGCCCGCCAACCTCGCCCGTCGCCACCACGAGGCACCGGCGGCCCCCGTCCGCCTGCCCAGTGGCGACAAGGTGCCCATGCTGGTGACCTACGCCGACGTTCAGAATGTCCTGGCATGCCCCCACACCAGCCGTCAGGTCACCGGCCCCGGCCGCCCCCGCATGGTCGGAGCCGGCCCATCGGTCGACGACGTACCGGACGTACTCCTCAACCTGGACGGCGCGGAGCACCGCCGGCAGCGCGCCATCCTCGGCGGAGCCTTCACCGCCAAGCAGGCCGAACGCTGGCGCGAACCCTGCCGAGCCGTCGCCGACGAACTCCTCGCCGACTGCACCGAACCCGTCGTCGACCTCGTCAGCCAGTTCGCGGTGCCGCTGGCCTCCCAGGTGATCTGCCAGATCCTCGGCGTGCCACCCGGTGACCGCCAACACTTCCACACCTGGACCACAAGCTTCCTGGCCTCCTCGAACGCATCGGCCGAATCCCGCTTCGAGGCCTTCGTGTCGCTCACCCAGTACGCCGCCACCCTGATCGAGACGCATCGCGACCAGCCCGGCCAAGACCTGGTTGACCTGTTGATCCAGGCACGTGACGAAGACGACCAGCTCAACGAGAACGAGCTCGTGAACGTCTTGATCACACTCATCGTCGCCGGCCACGAAACCACCGCCATGATGATCTCGCGCGGCGTCTACCGGCTGCTGCTGCACCCCGAGCAATACCAGCAACTCGTCAACGACGGCGACCTGATCCCAGCCGCAGTGGAAGAGATCCTGAGAACAGAGGGACCCGGCAGCGACGGGCTCCTGCGTCTCGTCGCCGCCGACCTCACACTGCCTTCCGGCACGCACATCCCCGCAGGCACCGTCGTGCTGCCCAACTACCGCGCGGGCAACTTCGACCCGCACGCGTTCCCCGAGCCGTACCGCTTCGACATCCACCGCTACGCGCACGGCACCAAGGCCCTCCCCCATCTGGCCTTCGGCCACGGCCCGCATTACTGCCTGGGCGCCTCCATGGCACGGATGATGCTCCAAGAAGCCCTGTGCGCTCTCATCGCCTGGGCGCCGGCTCTACGCCCGGGCATCCCCTTGGAGTCGATCACCTGGACCAGCCAGGCGATGACCCATCAGCCGATGACTCTGCCCGTCCGCTCTGGCTAACCACGACATGCGGCCACAATCCAGGACAGCAATGGCGCCGATCGGCCCCGAGGGGCGCACTGGCTCAGGCTCCCGGAGCCCCGAACAGCACGACATCGCCATCTGCATGCCGTCGAGCTCGACCGCAGAAGGCATGATCACTCCGTACGCGGGGGAGAGAAGTTCGGCACGCCGACCGGAAGTGACTCCACTCGGGGACGCGCATAGGGCGAGATCTAGCCTCACGGCGACATCAGCCGTAGAAGCGTCCGGCAGCCGCAGACGTCATCGAGGCGGCAAGGCCACATGCCTCGAGCAGGCGGCCAACGACCCGGACCATGTTTTCAACACCTCCATCCCGCTGGCCGACCATGAGCTCATTTTCGCCCACGCGCCGGCGAAGAAGCGTGGCATCTCTTTCAACGTCCTGCTCGCCAGTCTCATCGATGAGCGCACTCGTCCAACGCCCCCTCTCATCCACCTGCGCGCAGGTCAGGGCTATAGGAAGCGACGTGATCCCAGACATGCTGCCCAACGTCGATTCGCTGCAGGCCCCAACCGAGACAGCTGCCTGATGTCGATCACTAGCTCGCCTCGGACGGAGGCGACAACGAAGACCCCATAAAAGCGAAACGCCCCGAAATCTCCGGGGCGGCCGCATTAACACCACACAACTGAACGAGGATCTCGCAATACGGGCGCCAACCACAAACGTGAGACCTCGCCGCTGACCCGCTGGTTCTACGGGCCGTACCAATTCGGGGTCCAAGGACACTTTGTTGGAGCCGACACACCAGCAGGTGCTGTCATGCCTGGAGCCACCATACAACCCCGCCCTGGACTGAGCCCAGCATTGCCTCATTTGGACGAGTGCCGCCCAAATGACAGCTCTGGACCCAGCTCGACTACCCTTCCGAGGACCTGCGCGTCCTCGGAACCCCACCGGACCGCCTATCAGGCAATGTCCGGACTCGTCGACGTGTCGCCAGTACCGCTGCGCCCAGCCACCGAAGCCGACTGGGCGACCGCGACCGCCCACGCGACCGAGACCTACGCCCGACTGGTACCCCTGCTGGCCCAGCAACTACGCATCCGCATCTCACCCGACGGTGGCAAAAGCTTCCCCGGCGGCAAGCACACCCGACCGCTCGCCCCCGTCCGGCCACAACTGCCCGACAAACCTTCCACCATCGACCTGTTCACCCCCGAAGCCACCAGCCAGGTCCTCTGGCTCGACTTCGACGTCGCCCGCACCCCTGGCCACCCAGACAGCTCTGCAACCGACCTCGTCGCCAAGCACGCCCAAGGCGTCCTCGACCTCATCACACGATGCGGCGGCCGAGCCATCCACACCCTGTCCCCCAGCGGCGGCCGCCACCTCATCATCCGCTGGTCGGCTCCTCTCCCCCACGACGAACTGCTCCGCCTCGCCCGAGCCCTGAAGCACCGCTTCCCGAGCCTGGACCTCAACCCGCTCAGCCGCGGCGGACAGATCCGCCCCCCAGGCGCCCGGCACAAGATCCACCGCGGGCGCCTCACCGGGTTCGTGCTGCTCACGATGCCGATCGAACAGGCCGAACACATCCTGCACCGGCCGTGCGGCGCAAACGTCTGGACTGCTCTCCAACAGGAGCTCACCACCGAGCTCGCCCTCCTCGACGCCCCGGCCACCAGGACCGGAGCAATGCCCTCCCTCACTGCTGGAGAGGCCGGTCGCACCTGCCCAGACTGCGACATCGTCATCGACATCCCACTCGACATCGACGGTCACCCCTGGCTCCAGCGCACCGGCGGCGCACGCCCACCACAGCCGCCCTACCAGCAGCTCGCCCTCGCCGGCGACTGGAAGGCGACAGGCGCCGCTTCTGCCTCCGAGCCGAGACTCGGCCTGCTCAACCACCTGGCCGCCGGCGGACACCGCCTCAGCGACATCCGCACCCGCATACGGTCCGGCGAATGGGCCGGACTGGCGCGCCTGCTCGACTCCCGAGCCCAGGGCACCCGAACTCCTGACCAGCAAGACGAGCTGCTGCGGAGGGACTGGCACAAGGCAGTCAGCGGAGTCGCCTGGACGAGGCATGTCCGCAAGCACCACACAAGCCAGAGCTACCTATCCACGGCGCCCCCTCTCGCTGCCGATTCTGTGTCGCCGTCTGACCGGCTGTTGGCGGGAGCTCAGGATCGACTTCAAACCGAGCGCCTTTACGATGTAGATTCGCCTAGCGTCCATGACCGAAACATCTGGGGAATCAAGACCGTCTCTCCCGCGGCAGCCGATACCCGAGTCCTGAACGCTTGGCAGCAGATCCTCCAGTGGAGGACGTGTATCTGGCTCGCTGAGCACGACCGTGAACAGCTCGAGAGCTGGGGCCGGGCCGCACCACTGGTCCGCCTCCTGCTGCGAGCGATGGCCGTGGCCGCCCGTATGGACGGCTCGGCCACCCCCGCCTTCGGCTGCCGGGCCTTGGCCCTGCTGGTCGGCGCGGACCACAGCGTCGTCGCCCGTCACCTCAAACGCCTGCGCGAAGCCCATGATCCGCTGATCGTGCTGGTGGAGGCAGGCCGGGGAAAGGCAGCTGACCGCTACCGCCTGCGCGTCCCGACCCGCTACCAGGAAGAGGCCCGATGGATCCGGTGGCGCGGCGGCTTCATCGACATCCTCCACCCCGCCCTGCACGAACTCGGAGCCATCGCAGCCCTCGTGCTCGGCGTGCTGACGACCGCACCCACCGGCGCGACCCAGGTCGCCCGCCTGGCTCGAGTCTCCCGGTCGGCCGGCGCTGAGGCGCTGCGCACGCTGGCGGCATACAACCTGGCCGTGCGCGAGCCCGGAGGCTGGGTCCGCGGCTCCGCCGACCTCGACCAGGTCGCCATCGAACTCGGAGCCAAGGCGGAATGGGACGAGCGACGTAAACGGTATGAAAAGGAGAGGGCAGACTGGCACGCGATCGTCGACATGTGGAACGACCCGGCTTACGAGCGCGAACGGCCCGTCGCTGTAGCGAAGACGGACGGCCCCGAACCGCCATGGCCTGTTGCGCCCAGTCTGGAAGGCGCGCCGGAAGAAGCATTCGAGGCGAACGAACCGACCGGTGCGAGCACCCCGGACGACATGGCCGTTCCCGGGCCTCACCGCTCCAGACGCGACACAGGCGTACCGCGCCGCGGCCGGCCGCTGGCGATTCCTGGCCGTGAAAGCCCGCCAACGGAAGCTCTCGCGCTGGTCGAGTCCGCTGGGGGAGCGCCGCCTACACGCCTTACAAGATCATCTTTTTCTGGCCTGCGAGAAGGGGCCAAAATCCCAAGATAACTATCGTGCCTGCGAGGACCGGGGGCACGCGACAACACGACCTTCCCCCTGTACGTGGTGGTGTTGCGATCCCTCCAGGGGTGATGAGCGACCCCAGCTCCAGGGCAAGGGCCACGCTGAGCAGGTCATCAGTTGCGATCCCTCCAGGGGTGATGAGCGACGAGGCCGTCCGCCACCACCTGCACCGGCTGCTGGAGTTGCGATCCCTCCAGGGGTGATGAGCGACACGGCGACCATGTTCAGCCAGCCGGACGCGGGATGGGGTTGCGATCCCTCCAGGGGTGATGAGCGACCCGGAGATGATGCCGTCCCTCGGCGCTGAACCCGCACGGTTGCGATCCCTCCAGGGGTGATGAGCGACCTGGCCGTCCTCGCCTACCAGCCGGGCGGAGTGACGTTGTTGCGATCCCTCCAGGGGTGATGAGCGACCAGCGACCGCCGGTCAGCACCGTCAGGGCCCAGACGGCTTTGCCGTGTTGCGATCCCTCCAGGGGTGATGAGCGACCCACCAGGTGCGCGTCCACGTCGTCACGGTCGCCTGTTGCGATCCCTCCAGGGGTGATGAGCGACATGCACACCCGGGCCGGCTCCCGCGCGCTGACGTTGCGATCCCTCCAGGGGTGATGAGCGACTGGACCCGGCCGCCCGGTCGGTGGCCGTGACCTGCATGTTGCGATCCCTCCAGGGGTGATGAGCGACGCCGGTCACGTGGGAGGCCGGGGCCATCGGCCAGTGCCGTTGCGATCCCTCCAGGGGTGATGAGCGACCCGAACAGGCCATCCCCCGCATCGCCACCGCCATCGGTTGCGATCCCTCCAGGGGTGATGAGCGACAAGTAGCTGATCGCGGTCTGGGCCGGGTCGCCGTGTTGCGATCCCTCCAGGGGTGATGAGCGACCCGGCTTCGTGATGCGCAACAACACACCGCGCGGGTTGCGATCCCTCCAGGGGTGATGAGCGACCGCCACCCCGAACAGGCTGGAGAGCGTCTGCGTGCCGTTGCGATCCCTCCAGGGGTGATGAGCGACCGCTGACCATGACTCCACCGTGGCGATGCGCCGCGGTTGCGATCCCTCCAGGGGTGATGAGCGACGCGTCGTCGAGGGTGATGGTCTGGCGGGTGGCGTCGCGTTGCGATCCCTCCAGGGGTGATGAGCGACCGGTGAGGGTGATGCGCTGGTCGGCGGGCAGTTCGGGTTGCGATCCCTCCAGGGGTGATGAGCGACCCAGGCGATCACCGCAAGGATGCTCGCCGAGGAGCGGAGTTGCGATCCCTCCAGGGGTGATGAGCGACCGAGCTCCGGATCGACGGAGGGGGCCTCCACCTCGGGTTGCGATCCCTCCAGGGGTGATGAGCGACCGCCGAGCTGGGCGTGCCACTGCCGGCCCCGGGGCGTGTTGCGATCCCTCCAGGGGTGATGAGCGACGGTCACCCATGTCTGAGACGTTCACACTGATCAGGTTGCGATCCCTCCAGGGGTGATGAGCGACGTGCACGCCCGCGTCCGCCGGCAGCTTCCCGTCGGGTTGCGATCCCTCCAGGGGTGATGAGCGACCCATCCGGGTCAGCCCGCCGGACACCGGTCGCTCGCGTTGCGATCCCTCCAGGGGTGATGAGCGACTCGCTGTAGGCGGCCGCCAGCATCAGCAGCTCGTGGTGGTTGCGATCCCTCCAGGGGTGATGAGCGACCGCGGCGTACATCGCCGTCTCACTGCACTGGTCGCCGGTTGCGATCCCTCCAGGGGTGATGAGCGACACCTGGTCGAGCGGGTGGACGGCCCCGACAACCCGGAGGTTGCGATCCCTCCAGGGGTGATGAGCGACTCGCGATCGGGCGGGGGAGTGATCCGGTGTCGCGGTTGCGATCCCTCCAGGGGTGATGAGCGACCCGAGGGTAAAGTTGCACGTCAGAGCCATCGTCTGCCGCCCTTCGGTGGTGTGTTTTGCAGCAGTCCGCCGGTAGTGCAGAAGCCCAGGTCAGAGGGGTGCACTCACAGGACCGGGTCGATGTTGCCAAGGGCCTGGCCGATGAGGTCGGTCTGGATGTTGTGAGGCGTTTGGGTTCGGTACACGAGGATACTGTCGTAGCTCGGATCAATCTGAGCCTTGATCGCACTCATCAGCTTCCGATGCTGCGCAGTAGAAAGTTCGCCTTGAAAGACGCTCCGCTGAACCCAGTGCAAGTACTGCCGGCAGGTCCTGAGAATTGCGGGATTGCGTTCGGCAAGAGTGTCGTAGACGAGTATGACGAACACGATCACCACCAGGGCCGGAACGGCTTGTAGGCGGCTCCTTCGAGGCATAGCCGTACCAGTTTGAGCGCCTCGAGGTGAATGAGCTCCTCGTACGCGACCTTCCGGCGCAGTGGCCTGTGGTGGACGGTGGTGGCCAGCTCGGCCCGGATAAGCTCAGAAACCTTCTTACGCCCTTCCTTGCTGAGTGACGCATTGCCGACGTCGCTTTCGAAATCGCTTGGTCGTAACGCCTTCTGGGCGGCAGCGCGTTTCAGCAGGCGCTCGGCGAACAACGGCTTGAAGGGCTCGGCGAGATCCAGCGCAAGCGTGTTGCGACGCCGATCGGTGTCGGCGTGAAGGAACCCAAGAGCCGGATGCAGCGGCGTACAGCGCAGTGCCGTCAGGACGCGGGCGTACGTGATGGAATTGGCGTAGCTGATGAAAGCGTTGCCCGCGTTCGCAGGCGGCCGCCGGCTGCGTCCTTCGAGGCGTAGCCATGGCGGCAGGATGGTGTCCAGGACGCCCCAGGCGGTACGGCGGAAGTTGCCCTCGGCCCCCATGAGCTGATCGCTGGTCCGGCAGGTGGAGAGCTGCTCGGTCAGCCGGTCCAGCGGGGCGTCGAGAAGGTCCGTGTCCAGCGCCCAGCGGACGTTGGCTGCCGTGGCCGCGATGAGCGATCGGCCGATCTCCAGACGCTTGTCGTCCGTGCTCGCGACTGCGACCTGGCTGCGGAGGACATGTGCCGAGCTGGTGTCCTCGGCGGGTGCGATGGCGCCGGCGTAGTTGCCGTAGTGGTCGAGGATGTGGACCATGACGCCGTGCCTGCTGAGCAGCGATACCGCCGAGGTGTTGATGTCCACGTGGTCGAAGGCGACCAGGTCGCGGATGTCGGTGATGGGAACGCGTACGGGCGTTTGATCTGGACGCTCGATGCGAACGCTGTTGTCCTCACGGCGGATGCGGCAGGGCTGGGTGAGCCAGTATGTGCGGGAGGCGGCGGTCATGAGTCTCCCCAGCAGTAGTCGATGTAGGAGCATCCCCGGCAGCGCTGACGCGCCAGCCGGGGCGGTGCGTCCGGCCGGCTGATCGTGGTCCGGGCCTGGTGCTCGGTGTCTTCGGCCAGCGCGCGGGCTGGGCCGTTCCACTCGACGGTGGTGGTACGGCGAATGAGCGGATAGTGGATGACGCCGTGCTGGACGGTCACGCCTCTCCGCTCCAGCAGCAGGCAGTAGTGGCGGACCTGCGCCTCGTGCTGCTCCGACGGTGCCCGGGACGACTTGGTCTCGTGGACCACAGCGCCTGTCGTGACCCAGTCGATCTTCGCCTCGCCCAGGTCGACGTCTCGTCGGCGCACGTAGGTCGTGTCGTCGACGGCTTCCCCGTACGCGACCGCGTCGCTGCGTTGTTCGGGCCGGTAGCCGCGCATGTAGAGCCAGAGCTGGCGAGGACAGTGGAGCAGGTACTTGATGTGGACACCGCCGATGTCGCTCACAGCACAGTCTCCGGGACGGCGACCGGCCGGCTGCTGAGGTCCAGCCCCAGGACGGGGTCGTAGTCGGCGTCGACGACCCAGAGGCGTAGGTCGCGTTTGACGAATTCCGCACGCCCGGCGGCTCGCAACGCCGCGAGCTGGGCGTATCGGATGGGGATGAGGAGCCCGGCCGCGAGCAGGGGGTCCCTTTCGGCCTCGATCTGATACGCCTTCATGTCTGCTCTAAGCAGCACCTCCACGGTGTCGAACGCCTCGTCGAGCTTGTCGGCGAACTCGCTGCGATCATGGAATGGGTCGGGGAACGTGAGGAATGCCTGCCGGAATTCGTCGCGGTTGCGCTCGGCCTCGACCGCCCAGTTGAGTCCCCACGGGGTGGCGTAGGCGATGTCGAGCCAGGCTTCGACGCTCTCTTCGGAGATTTCAGGCCCTGGCACGGCGGTCAAGGCGGTGAGCGAGGCGTTCAGCGCACCCTCTTGGTACGGCCTGCCAGGGATCACGTCGGTGTGGACGCGAAACTCGACGAGCCCATCAGGGTGCCGGCCGCGCCGGTTGATGCGGCCCGCGCGTTGGGCGATGGCCTCGATGGGCGCCAGCTCGGTGACGCCTCGATCGAAGTCCAGGCAGAGCGAGACCTCGACGGCTTGGGTGGCCACGACCAGGCCGCCGCGTGGCGCGGTCTCTCCCGGCTTGCGTTCCGGGTATCGATGGAGGATACGACGCTCTATCTCGGCGCGGTCCCGGGAGCGGAACCGCGAGTGCAACAGCATCGCGTCGTGGTGGTCCAGTCGTTGATACAGCTCCTGCGCCATGGCGACCGTGTTGGCGATCACCAGCACGCTCTGCCCCTCGTCCAGCCAGCCTTGGATGCGCTCCAGGCTCGCGTCGGAGCTGATCGGATCCGCGTCCAAGGTGAGCCGGTGCCGCGCAGGTGCTGTTCCCGCCGGGGCCCGGCGCACCTCGGCCCGGCCGAGGGTGTCCTCGATCAGCCGGATCATCGGCTTGGCGAGGGTGGCGGACAGGACTGCGACCCGGCTGCCCATCTGCTGCCACAGCTGCATACAGGCGCATATCCGCCCGAAGGTCGCCGGCTCGTACGCGTGCAGCTCGTCCAGCACCATCAGGGCGTTGGCCTGTTCGAGCAGGACACTGGAGTAGCGAGGCCCGGCGATGGCCCCTCGCAAGAGCTGGTGGGGCGTGGCGACCCTGACCCGCTGGCTGAACAGCCGCATCGCACGGGAGCGGGCTCGGGCTCGGCGGGCGTCGGCCGGGCCGGGCGTGCAGTCGTCGGCGACTGCCCTGCTCAGCAGCGTGCGCGCGGCGGTGGCGTGGAGTACGCCGATGTCCGGCTGCTCCTGGCCGGGACCGGCATCGAGGTGATCGATGAAGCGATCACGCGCGGCGTCGATGGACGCTCGGTACGGCAGAAGCCAGACCAGGCGGGGCTGGCCGGGCAGGTCGTCGAGCTGACGGGAGGCCCAGGCGAGTCCCGCCTCGGTCTTGCCGCTCCCTGTGGGCGACACCAGGATGAGGTGCTCAGTGGTGCTCGCGGCCTCCTGCTGGTGTGGGTACGGCGTCGGCAGCCGGTTCAGGAAGTCCCGCGGTAGCGGCATGTGCGTCTGCAGGGGTACGTGCGCGGAACCGGAGTGATCCGCCAGCGTCACCGCGCCCTGCAGCAGTACGGCCACCAGTCCGTCGTCCTCGCTGATGGGATCGATCCACTCGGCGGACAGCTGGGCGAAAGCGTCGCGGGCAAGCTCCCACAGCCGCCGATCGTTGGCAGGGACAGGAACGTCCAGCTGGCGCGCGAGCCACGCCAGCCAGGCGCGATGGCGGGCGGCGGGGACCTGGATGCGGGGGCGGCCGAGAACCGGTGCCGGATCCCGGCCGAACTTCCGCTCCCAGGCCGCCACCGGTGGATACATGGAGCGCAGGTCGCCGCTGCGATGTGAGGTGAGCGGCCGGTGATGGAACGCCACTCCGGCAGCGATCATCTTGCGCTCGTGCGGGTCCAGATGGCCGGTGAGCAGATCGACGTAGGCAAGGGACAGGACTTCGTGCCGTTCGCCCCAGCTCTCGGCGCCGGGGCGAAGCTGACGTTGAAAGCCCTCGGCTACCTTTCCCGCATCGTGCAGCAGTGCGGCCTTCTCCGCCCAGGACCAGAATTCCGGATGCGACGCCAGCACACCGGGAGAGCCGATCCGCTGGGCGATCGTACGGGTGGCATCCCTGACCGTGAGGCTGTGTTCCATCAGCAGCTCCGGGCGGCCCAAGCCCGAGCCGCTGGCGGACTTGGCCAACACCTGGGACAACTGCTGCTCGTGCTCGTCGTCCGCGGCAGGTGAACTCAACCAAACAGCCTGATCTCCGTCGCGGTAGGCACCCACGACCGCGTGCTCGCCCGCAGGCTCGGAGCACCACTGGTAGCTGCGGTATTCGGTACGGCCACGGTCGGCGCTGATCGATTCGGCTAGCTGCAACGTGCTGGCCAGCGGAGCTTCGTGGCCTCCGATCGGCGCCAGCGCGTGTCCCACCGTGGCCCGTTCAGCGGGATGCAGGGTGACCTCGCGGACGGAGACGACATGTACGAGATCTTGGGAACGCCCCAGCCGCAGCCCCCACACCGGCCGCCGCAACGCCTGCTCGATCCGCTTCCCGTCCGGAGCGGGAATCCAGATCGTTAACCGTACCCCGATGAGGAAGGGCCTGTCGCGGATGGTCATGCCGCCCTTGCCTGCCGCCACCCGGCCTGCGACGGCTGGGTTGGAGCCGTCGGCGGCGATGGGGTGGTAGGTCTCGGCGTCCACACCCCGCCCGTCAGCGGATGCCGCCAGGCCGAGCGTGATCGGCTCGCTGGCGCGGCCCGTGGCCGCGGCCAGCATGCCGCGTACGGTGGAGGGCGGCGGAACCGGCAGGCAACGGCTGACGCCGGGGAACATCGGGTCGCGGAAGGAAGCGACCGGGGCGTAGAGATCCACCCGGACCGCCTGGATCGGGCCGGGCACGCTGCTCACCGGGCTCACCGGGCCGGGTCGTCGAACCAGGCGTCGTGCAGGCCGGAACGGATCTCCTCCGCCAGGCCACGCAGCATCGACCGCGGGTGGCCGATGACGACCTGCCCTGCGTCGATCAGATCGGCGAGGTCGTGCTCGAATTCCTTACGGTTGCGGTCCTGGAAGCCGGGCCGCCACCCGAACCGTACGGGCGTCTCCCACTGGCCCTGCCAAGCCTCCAATTCCTGCCGCAGCACCTTGCCGCTCACCGCCAGGCCGCCGCCGTCGGAGCTGCCGTCGATTGCAAACGTCAGCGGATTCACACCGCCCGCCATCGGCAGTGCGGCCACCAGCGCCGGGGTGCGGTCACCGTAATGCAGGGCCTTCTTAGCCCCGCCGGTCAGCTCGGCCAGCGCGTCCAGCAGCATCGCGACCCGATCCCGGCGCACCTCCAAGGGCAGCCGGACCGCGGCATGGCCGCGGAAGGTGATCGCCTCGGCACCCATGCTCACCGCCTGGGCGATGTTCATCGCCGCATCCGCGGAGAGATAGTTCGGGCGCCCACCACCCCTGGAGGTCGGCAGGGTGAAGGTGCCTACTCGGGGAAGATCCAGGAGGAACGGGGCGGCCAGGTCGGCGGTGTAGAACTCGTGCCCATGCAGGACCGGCTCCTCGACGCCGCGCGACATCACGCCGAAATCCTCCGTCGGGCGGGCCGGCTCGACCGACATAAACGTGCCCACCATGAACGGCGTGTCCCGCAGGGTGGTGGCCTCATCGGCGCTTTTGGCGCCCGCCTTCATGTAGCCGAACAGGTCGTCATCGGCGTAGCGGATGGGGTCGGCCGCGGTGTTGGCCTTCTGCGCCTTGCCTTGCGCCTTGCCGACCCGTTCGGTGGGGGAGGCGACCATGCCCATGTCGGTCATCGTGTCGCGCAACCACCGACGGAAAGCCTGGGCGGACACGTACGGATACCACTGGCCGCGAATGCGAGCCTTCTTGACCGGCGTGGTCGTGGTGTTCTCGCCGCGTCCGTTGTTCGGCGCGCCCGCGCTGACGGCCAGCGCTATCTTCCCAGCCAGATAAGCCATCAGGCGTACTCCTCGCCCTCGTCGTCGCTCGGCCTGCCGAACCCGATCTCGCCCTCAGCCTCCGACTCGTCTTCGTTGTCGTCCTTTTTGGCGCCGATAGGCACCTTCTTCGCGTCCAACTTCGCGCTGACCTCGAAGAACAGCAGCGCGCGATCAAGCCACCCCCTCGAGCCGTTCGCCAGCAGGTCGCTCAGAGTGGCGGCATCCAACGCCTTCTGCGGCACGCCGCGCAGACGCAGGCTGGCGCTCGTCGTCATCAGCAGCCGGTGCAGCTGATATCCGTTGCCGGCGGCCCGGCAGTAGTCGTTGAACCGGCCGCGATGTGATTCTTGGGCGATCCAGCTCGCCAGCAGTTCCGCGACAGGCTCAAGCCGATCGGAGTCCATGTCGTACATCACCTCCGCATACAGGCGGCACAAGGCCCGCCACCTCACTCGCGTGAGCCGTGAAACCTTCTCCCAATCCCCGCACTGCGTTCGCAACTCCCTCGGCAGCCGATCTGACCGCTCTCCCTCACGGTCGAACAGCAACCGAGCGGCTGCTGTCGCTCCGTCCACCGCTGCTCTGCCCTGCCGGTCCCGACGCGCCAGATTGCTGCACAACTCGTTCCAGCCCTGTGCGCAGTCAGGATCGGCCTGCATCCGATGCACGAACCGGGCCACGCCCGTCCGCGTCCCCGACACCCGAAGCCACGGTTCCTGGTTGTCGTTCTTGAACATCCACAAGCTGGTCGCCGCCGGTGCGTCCGCGGCGTGCTCACGCAGCACCCTCAGCGTCACCGACTCAGGCCCGGCCATCGCCGGCAGGCTGGTGAAGCCCGCCCCGCGGATCTGCTCTGATCGTCGTACGTTCCGGGCCGCGAACTGCCGCTCGACGAATGGGTTGTCGCACATCAGCACCGTTGCCGAGCCTGCCGTGAGCCATGCGCCGTACGGCAGCGCCCATAGGGCGACCCGGCACCCACGGCACACGGGCCACCCTGCCGTGCCGGGCGGCAACGTGTTCAGCGAACGGATCGAATCGAACATCGGGAGCGTCGACTTCGCCCACAACACCGTGCACTGTCGTCCGCAGAACGTACAGGCCCTTGCGGTCCCCTCGCCGTCATCCGACAGGAACAGCTGGGCCACCTCGTGGCTCAGGACCGTGCGATCCTTCTCGCGCTTGGCGTGCGTGGGCTTGGAGTTCGGATAGAGGGCGAACAGGACCTTCCACCAGTCGTAGGCACCTGTGTCCGGACGGGCGATCGCAGCCTCGACCACGTCGGCCATGATTCGCCGGACCACCCCGTCGAGCAGCTCGGCCGTGACATCCTCAACCCGGTCGCAGCCCGCGAGCACCGCCACCGCCCACGCCCCACTTCGCTGCAACGGGTGCTCGGTGAGCCGCAACGGTGACACATCAGCCGGGGTAACGCTTACCTGATCCACCCGAATCCCTCCACGGTGGACAGGCCGAGTCCCCATTCATGCAGAGCGTCCAGCAATTGTGGCGCCGCCGCGACTTTGATCCGGGCGGTGGCTCCAATACGAAAACCTTTCGCAACATCGAAGCGGCGACGAGGGCCAGAATCCAGCACCTCTACATCGACTTCATTCGGCAGGCCGAGAAGGTCCGCCTTGTGCCGAATGTTATGTATCAACCGTTCCTGAAAATTTCTGTCTTCGGGAAGGATGTACAGGTCCTCATGTTTCATCAGCACAGGCGAAACGGTGTCGAATACGGCGACACCTCCCGTGTGATCGGCTACGCCATCCAGTTGTACGCCCTTGACCGACAGAGTCACCGATCCCCAATGGAGCTCACTCTGTCCGGCCAGCGCTGCCAGCAGGCACGCAGCGATCCGTGGCACCGGCGACCCCATCGAGATGACGCCGTCCGGCGAGGTCGAATACGCACCGGAACGCGGTCGTGTCCCGGAAAACAACGGGGGAGAGACACCGACAGGCCGAAGTGAGCTGCTCTGCCAGCCGGCATCATGAAGCTCATCAGCCACCGCTGGGTCCTGGCCTTTGATCAGGTCGTAGACTACTCCTCTGGCAGGGCCATGAACGTCGCGCCAAGGTATGATTGGGACGTTCGCCGCGACATCAACACGAAAACGCATTCCGCCGCTCCTCGTAGTCCGTGCTGAACGTGGACTAGTAGTAGCAGCAGGCTCCGACCCTTTTCTGAGTTACTGCCAAATCGATACCGATGTGGCCGAAAGCGGCCAAGATCCGTTATCGCAGGTCGATCCCAGAGGGTGGCGGGCGACACACCTATGGCACGACCCTCAATGACGTCCTACTCACGAGTCCCCACATGGGTGATGCGAGCTGACGTCCGGATCTGCTTCGTGTGATCGCCCACGTTGCGATCCCTCCAGGGTGATTAGTGACCCACGGGCGTTTGATGTGCTTAGAGTGCTGGGAACCATGTTGCGATCCCTCCAGGGGGATGAGCGACCCCTGTCCGGCCTAGCGCGCGACGAGTGGCCCAACGCCGTTCGTTGCGATCCCTCCAGGGTGATGAGCGACCCCTTGCCGTACTCGATCACCACGCTGCGCCCGGGCCCGTTGCGATCCCTCCAGGGTGATGAGCGACCCCACAGCCCTTTATGAGGTCCTGTCGCACCGAGACCGTTGCGATCCCTCCAGGGTGATGAGCGACCCCCCCACGGTAAACCCGCAGGTCAGAGGAGTGATCCGGCAGGCTTACAGCGTGGATTCTGCAGCAGTCCGCCGGTAGTGCAGAAGGGCAGGTCAGATGGGGTGTTGTCACTGGGATTTTCCAGGGATGAGCAGCACTTCAATCTGTTTGGAATTCAACGAAGGCGCAAGCGGCATGCATCTCCAAAGCTCCGGTCGACGACCATGCTCGCACATCGGCTGTAGAAGGCGTTTAACAGAACATTAGATTCTCGGCGGCAGCCACCCGCCCGCGGCAGCACCGCACGGCACTCACACCAGATCTGGCGGCGACAACCCAGGGAGCGGTACGTATGACAGCAGAGGAAATGCAGCAGCCGGCCGCTCCGCGCATGACCGTAATCGGCGCCAGGCTCCTGGCGTTGCCCGTCGCTCATCACCCCTGAAGGGATCGCAACAGCTGGCCGAACCCAGCGTGTTCTATCTCAGGGGCCGTCGTTCAGTGGCATCGACTGCGGACGATCGATTCCGGGCGTACGGCGGGGCACGGAACGTTGGGTTGGTGCAGATTGAACACCTGCACGGCGACCTCCTCCCGTTGATCCGGTCCTCACTGCTAACAACGGCTTCCAACCGGCGGCCGAGGCCCTCTCGGCAACGTCTTCAGCCCTCATGGACACCGCGACGGGCCGCTGGAGCAGGGGCCGCTGCTCACCATTCAGCAAACCCCAAGAAGACGGCCCGCGGACGCCTCCACACACGAAGGAGGAACCGGGCGCATTTCTCTGCGCGGCTCCTCGCAAACTGTTTGGTTGTGCGCTACGGTCTCGATCATCAGTGATGGGAGGGGATAGCGATGGCACAGCTCCACAAGGGGAATCGGGACGCATCAACGGTTGCGGTGCCGCTGGAGCTGAAGGAGCGCATCGAGGCTGCCGCAGCACGCCACGGCTTCAAAAGACCCGGTGTCTACCTGACGGACCTCATCAGTGCCCTGCATCCGGATGATCCGCAGCAGTCGGAACTCGCCGCGTCGATCCATGCGGTGATCCCCGCGCTGCTGCAAAGCGCGCCGGTCTTGAGGTCGGGAGGCAAGCACGTTTTCGCCATCCGCACTCCCGAGGGAGTCAAGCCCCGCATCAAGTCCGCGCACCAGGCCTTCGGCTACCCCCGCATGACGGGCTACCTGGTGGCCCTGATGAGCGCCTTGCACCCTGCGCCCCCGAAGGAGCCACAGGTCGGCCCCCTGCGAAGCACTTCTGCGCTGACGCCCGAGGCGGCCTTCCTCGTGGTGAACAACCTCTTGGCGGGGCGCGTCGATGCACTGCTGAACGCCGGCAATCGATCGGGCTACCAGCAGCAGACGCTGCTGGCCCTGTACGACCTTCCACAACCCCAACAAGCTGCAGGAGCCCAGCGGACCGCGGCCTGAGCCCCGTCGGCTGAGCCCGTCGCCCGCCCTGCAAGAGGAGGCATTCGAACGCTGATGTAACGCCGCGCCCCTGCTGGCGCACTTGCACAAATGCAGAGAGCCCCCGCGCTAATTGGCCTGAGAAACCGTGCGCGAGAGCTCTCTCTACAACAAGGAACCTCCGGCCCGGCCCGTGTCGGCCTCGGCTTTCGCGTGCCTGGCCGGAGATCCGGAAGCTCTGGGGTCCACGATAGACGATGACTCGCAGGGTCGGCCAGTCGTGCGCGCAATCGGCGTGATCGGCGTGTCGCCGCCCAACATGATCTTTACCGCGCCCGTACGCCATAAACCGGACACCGTCTGGAATCTGCGAGGCGCCGGGCCGTTGTGC
Source organism: Nonomuraea ceibae (assembly GCF_019396325.1). Taxonomy (GTDB): domain Bacteria; phylum Actinomycetota; class Actinomycetes; order Streptosporangiales; family Streptosporangiaceae; genus Nonomuraea; species Nonomuraea ceibae. The sequence continues at coordinate 18,846 of NZ_JAHKRO010000078.1, read as the reverse complement.
CGCCACGACGGGGGCGTTTCGCCGCCCGCCCGCGCCTGCTCCGCTGCTCCACTTTCGTGGATCTCGAGCATGCGCATCGCACGCCCGGTCCCGCAGCCATCGGCAGCGCGGCGCGATGGCTGCCCTCACGTGAACCTCGCCGACCGGCCGTGCCGGCTCCGGACACGAGGCCGTACTCCGCCTGGCCGGGCGATTTCGAGCTCGCCGACGCGTCCCCGCGACCGGCGCACCTACGACGGCCCAGCCGGGAGGCGCCCCTGATCTAGGTCACGCCCAGCCCGGAGGCGCTAGACCCGGGCCTTCCTAACCCCATAACGCACACGGTGCACGGACCTGCCGCACAGCGCAGACGCCAGCACCTCTTCTAAGTGCACCCCAAAACACCGCTGGAGCACACTGTGAGCCGAGCGCTCTATTTGTCATGCCCGAAAACAGTCAGAACCGCGACAGACGGCCCTGCGTCGCGCACCGTCGCCGAGGCGGCGCGCGATCGATCGCGAATCGACGGCCGGCACGTCGGCACTGATCGGAGGGAGGCATGAGCAGCCCGCGACATACGGCCGGCACGTCGCTGGCTGAACTGCCCGACGGCACCGTGAAGATCCCGCTCGGCCTGCCCCACGGCGCTGCCTGGCCGGTCGTGGCGCAGGTGGCCGCCCTGTCACAGCGAAAGGCAGGCTGTACCGCGAGCATCGCGTATCTGGCTGAGCGACTCGGCATACACGCCTCGACCGTCTACGACGCGCTGAACGTCGCGAGCGCATGGATCATCACTGACACCATCACCCGCGTCACCCGCCGCTATCTGGCTCCGCTGCCTGAGGATGCGGCCTGGACGCGCATCTCCTATCGCGCCGCCGCGGGAGTCGGCTGCCACAGTGTCCACGGCGTGTGGACACCCCGCAGGAACCGTTCGGCCCTGCTGGAGCTGTATTGCCGGCTGCGCCGTGACGAGGCAGTCGGGATAGTCCGCAGCCAGGACGAGCTGGCTGCGGACCTGGGTGTGACCAGCCGCACAGTCCGTTCCCTGCTGGGCCTGCTCGAAGCCGATGGGTGGATCACCAGCCGCCGGGCCGGCCGCATGATCGCATATTGCACGCATGACACTCCCCTGCGGGCGGTCGCCCCAGGTGCACGCGCCGGAGAGGAGCCCCCCGCGAAGCCCGCCCGCGCCGCAGAGCTGACCCCTGCAGCCAGTCGATCTCGGAAGCCGGCGCGAAATGATCTCGGGCGTACAGGCGAGACGATCTCGGAAACCGAGACTGCACAGAAGGGAGATCCAGAAGCAGGACTGGAGAAGCGTGATCATTCACCTCTCGCCGTAGGCGAAGTACAGCACCGTAGCGACACCGGTGCGCAGGACGCGCTGACGCGCGAGAGGCAGGTCGGCAACATGGCTGCGATGCGATCGCGGCCGCGCCGGCCGGGCGGCGCGCTGAGTGTGATGGCGGTGCTCCCGCTCTCGTGGCAGCTGCGTATGAGCGAACGAGAACGCGAGCGCGTCCTGGAAGCCGTCGAGAGGGAGATGGGACAAGGGCGGACCGCCGCACAAATGACTGCCCGCGTTCGGCGCCGCCTGGCGGTGTGGTCCGGCAGAATGCCTCGCCGGGCAGTTGCTGCGGCGCTGACGGTGATCTCTCGCGGATACGACTGCCCACGTCCGGATTGCGAAGACCATATGCTGCCGTCGGGATATCCCTGCCTGGCGTGCGAGGAGATCGGCGTCCAGGTCAATCACCAGCGCCGTCAGCGCCGTCATCCGAGTGCCCCTCACGCGGCCAGCCCTGCACCCTGCCCCGCCCAGCCTCCCAGCCGGGAGCCTGCCGATCCTGCGAGGAGCGCCGTCGAGGCGACGCGAGAACATGTGCAGCACCTGCCGGTCGCAGCCAGAGAGCCGCACGGTTTGGCCGAACATGCGCGAGCGCTGCTGCTGGCGACCTGTCCACGCACAGCCGCTGCGATGAGAGCCGCGGCTGTGCGCACGGGCCGGCAACTGCCCGAGCCAACGTTCGCGATCGCCTCTCACCTTCGCGGTAGCGCATGCACGGCGGACGCCAGTTGACGTGGAGGCGGGGCTTGCCTGGGCCTGACGTTGCCGGTCGTTCATGGCCCTGCCGCGCAGCAGCAGCGACCGCAGCTCACGAGTCGTGTCAGAAATCGATGTCGTCAACGGGGCAGCGTCGACCGTCCGGGGGTGAGCACCGTGGCGGGATGCCGGCGGTCTCGGGTTCGGGTGATGTTTGCTGCCCGTTCGCTCTGACTGGCGGGGCCTGTGCGTGTCTCCCTGCCGCTTCGGCCTGCTCGGTGTCCCCGGGCAGCGCGCCGTGCGGGGGGTTGCTGTGCTCCCAACCCTTGCTTGTCGTGTACACGTCAACTTTCGTGGATGGCAAGCGGTTGCCGCCGGTGGAGGACCACCGTCGCGAGAAGGGGCGGTCTACTCGCCCCGCCGTGCGTGTGGGCCTCCTTGGCGGCCTCTTGTAGCGGCCGCCGCTTGATCAGGGCTTACCCCGGCGTCGGCGCCCTCGCTGTCGCCACGCTGCGGGTCAACACCGGTGTGGGCGGCGGTTCAGATCCAGGTGTAGTTGTCATCTGTGACGGCAGGCAACGCGGCGTCGGTGACTATGGCTCTGGGAGAGGACAGTGCGGCGAGCGCGGGCCCGATCGGAGGGAAGATGGGCAGCTCGGCGGCCTTGCGGTAGTCGATCCATTCGACAACGCCGATCTCCCGACCCCCATCGGGCAGTTCGTCGTACTCCTCGATCGCCATCCGGGAACGAACCTCTGGTGAGACGTGGAGCCGGTAGATCAGATGCAGTTTGCGCGGTGGAGCGGTAGGGCCCGGGCGGGTCACCATCTGGTCGACTACCCACAGCAACTGCGGCGGGGTGGCCTGGGCGATATCGAGGGCGAGTTCCTCGGCCAACTCGCGACCGAGGGCGGCGAGAAGGTCCTCCCCCACCTCGACGTTGCCGCCTGGCGGGGTGTAGTGGACGGAGTCGTCGCGATCGCGGCGGATGAGAGCGACGTCGTCGCCGCAGAACACGAGCGCGCCAGTACGGATCTTGATACGGCTGAATGCGTTGGCGTCGCTGGGCGTGAGTGTCATGGCCGTCAGTATTCCCGGCCGCGCGGTCGGCACCGGGGCAGTTCCGCTTGACGCCTGCCTGTCGTCGGCCGACCGCTGTTTCGTGGGCAGGTCAGGCGACTGCCGCCAGGCCGGTCAGGGCATAGCTCTGGCGTCCTGCGGCCAGGTCCACGTGCTCGATGAAGCCGGGCGGGAGTGCGAGCAGATGCCTGCGCAGGCGGCATCCGGTGAAGCGTTCGACGGAGCGAGGTGGCACGGGTCCATCTCCTCTACCAGCAGGCTGAGTGTGGCGGTGGCGGGGTTCTTACCGTCTGTCAGGGCGACGGGGAGATGCCCGGTGGCGGTGAACGGCAGCGGGGTCAGGCGCCAGATCGCGCCGCGCACGGTGGACAGGCTCACTTGGCCGAAACCGCGTTCCTCGCGCGGTGTCATGGGCTCGCCGTTGGTGGCGGCCAACCCTCGGAACAGGCCTTGAGCGCGGCCCTGGTTGACGATCTGGCCGGTGTCGATCGAAAAGCGGCGGGAGAAGAACAGGCTCGGCGGGTAACCGGCCAAGTCGAGGGCTCGCCCGTTGGCGCTCACCTGAGGGTGGACCTGCTCGCGCAGGTGGCGGGCGGCGCCGGCGTCGACCGGATCGGCCGTGTCGGCGGCCGCGGCTAGCGCGTCGAGGACGGCGTTGACGTCGTCGCGGGTGGCGGTGGCGAAGTCGTCGCGGCGGCCCAGACCGCGGCGGCGCTGGTGGGCGAGCAGGGCCTTGAGGAACCAGCGGGTGGCGTCGGTGTAGCCGGACACCTTGCGCGTCTCGGTGCGCGGGTACAGGTGCAGGGCGGTGAAGCTGCCGTCAGGGTGGAAGTCCGGGTCAGCGGCGTAATAGGGGCCATCGGCGTTGCTGAAGCGGTGCAGCCGCACCGTCCGGGGCGCGGTGCGGGAGCACCAGCGTCCCGGTGAGCGCGGCGCGCACCGTGGCGGCGTCGAGCGGAGCGGTGTCGGAGATGAGGTGCAGGTACGGGGCTCTTGGCCGGGACAAGACGGGCTGCGTGCGCTCGTCAAGACCGTCGATGATCGTCTCGGGCAACGGCTCGTGACCAGGCTGGAGGGCGATCAGCAGATGCGGGCCGCAGGACAGGACGTGGCGGCCGTCGATGTGCGTGTCGATGAGCTCGCCCAGGCCGAGCAACGGCGCGAACCGCAGCTCGCAGGCGGCGGTCGCCGCGCCATGGCCGAGCCGATCGAGCAGCGGCCGGTAGGTGGCCAGCGCGGCGGCCAGGTCCTCGCTGTATGCCTGGCGGGACATGCCGACCCCGCGGCCCGCGTACCCGATGGTGTAGGGGGAGATGGAGAAGCGGATGCCATCCAAGACGTCGCCCAACTCGTTGACCAGCCGCTGGTGCACGGCCTGCAGCGGCTCGGAGCGGGCCGAGTAGCCGACCGTGGAGACGCGGAATCTGACGCCGAGCACGTCGCGGGCCAGAGCCGCGTAGGTGTCCAGGTGCGGGTATGAGGCGATGTCGTTGTCGAGGTAGGGAAACAGGACGCGGGGACGGTGGATCCGGCCTGAGGCGATCTGCAGGTCACGTTCGGCGGCGACGTCGGCCAGCGTCGTCACGAACGCGGTCAGGCCGTGCTCGGTGAACGGCCACACGTCGCGGCCTGCGGCCTGGGAGCAGAAGGCGCACCGGTTGAAGCAGCCGACCGCCGGGGCGAGGTACTGCAGGCGGGTGAAAGCCTCCTCGGGCAGGTCCCGCAGCTGGTCGCGCAGGCCAGGGACAGCAGTTGTCGTCATGGCGAGTCACCTCACGAGAGTCGGAGCGGGAACGGGGTGGAGCTGGAGGCCGAGCGCGTCCAGGGCGGCGCGGCCGAAGGGAGACAGGGTGTCGGGCCCGTCGAAGGGGCGGCCGGCGCCGGTGGTGATGGCTTCGGCGGTGCCGAGCTCGGCGCCGGGCAGACAGGTCACGTTCTCGGCGGGCAGGTTGGCCAGCAGCAGCTCACCGCGATCAGCATTGGCCTGCGCGGGGTGCGCGCCGGGGGCCTGGCCCAGCTGAGGCGGCCGTCTGGCAGCTGGTAGATGCCTGGCCCGTTGAGACCGGACACCCGCACCGGCTCGGGTCCGCGGTGGCGGAGCTTGAGATAAACGGCGTGGGCCTGGCCTCGCCGTTGTCAACGTAGCGCAGCTTCGCAGCCGGTGTGGGGGTCGGGCCTGCTTGGGCGCTGGGCTGCTCGTCCGGCCAGGCTGCCCAGATCGCCAGGCCCACGGCGGCCTCCACAACTCCCGCCACGGGGGCGACTGCTCGCCAGTCGACGCGCGAGGTATCCGCCCGTACCAGGCGCCGTCCTCCTCTTCGTACTCGTCGCCGGGGGGCTGCGGCGTGGAGTACGGCCGCGGGTTCATGGGGGCGTACTGCTCGCCGTGGGGGTCAGTGGGTCCCTCGTTGGGTTCCTCGTCGGGCGGCTCGGCGTACGGGCTCGGTGGCGGGGCGGCGTTGCCGGGCCCGGGCGGCTCGCCCATGCCGTACGGCGCGGGGCGCCACGGCCGGTTCGCCGGGGCCGAGGGGTGGGGTCGTCGTGCTCACCGTGCATGGCGTCTCCCTCGATCACTCCTGACGTGCCTCAGCGTGGCCGAACCGTTCCGCGTTCGGAGCGATACGCGCGGCGGCGAGGTAGAGCTGTTACCAGGGAAAACACCTAAATCGGAGGGAATGCGGACGGTTCGCCGCGCCCCGGAGAGCGGCCTCGTCGATCACCACGGCGGGCACTACGGCGAGCGGCTAGCCTGCCTTCGGCCGAGGCGGTGCGGCCGCTGGCGGGCGGCTCGTTCGGAGGGGGACGAGGATGGATCGCGGGACGCTCCTGACAACGCCGGCCGCCACGCCTGCGCCTGCGGGCGGTCTCGACACGGCGGGCCTGGCCGACTTCCTGCGTTCCTACTTTGCCCCGCTGTTTCTCGTGGTCGTCTCGGTCGTGGCGCTGGTCTTCTTGTTCACGCGAGAGCTGACACGCTTTGTGCAATTCATGCTGGTGTCGGTCGCTATAGGCGTGATCTTCTACGTCCCCGACATCATCGAGGTGCTGGCGAAGGGGGTAGGGGCGGCACTGGGCGTTCGCTGACTCCGGTCGCTCTGGGCCCCTGGTGGCGTGGTGTGGGCGGCAGGGCTTGCGGAACAATGCGGCGCATGTGGATCTTCCGGCGTGTTGAGCTGCTTTGGCGGTCCTATCGGTTTCCTGCGACTCCGCGCGGCTGGATCGCTCGCCGTCAGCCCTACGGGCCAAGCACAGAGGTGGAGTACTTGCACGGCGAGTTGCGGCTTGTCCGACTTGAGAACTCACTTGATGTGACCCCCGGCCCGATCTGGAGGCGCGGGGCGAGCGGCTGGAAGCCAGGATGCGAGAGATCGAGGCGGTCACCGCTTCGAGCTGATGAAGAGCTCGGCCGCCGCCGTGTTCGCTGACGGGCGGGCGAGGACCCTCGGGCCATTCCGAGGCCCCTCCTCCTCCGGCGGCCGCCTGGCCCTCGCCTTCCCCGCGTCGGCGAGCGGTGATCACGCCGTTACGGCGGAGCATATAGTAATCATTTGAGCACTGTTGGTGATTTGCGGGAGCCGAGGGCCATCGTCTCCAAACCATGACAAACACGACATTTGGACATGCCCGGCGAGACCACTAGATCATCCCTGCGCATTATCGCAGATCAGCAGCGTTGCTTAAATCATTTCGTACCAGACAGAATCCGGCACTGTCTGGTACGACTCGCCCTCACTCCGCCTCCAGTCCATAGCGCCGCAACCGCTCCGCCTCTTCCACCTGTCCCCGCTTGACGAGCGCCGCGATCAACCAATTTGCGGCGTACGGTTCACCGGCGTCGACGCGCGCCCGCAACTCCTCAACCTCCCCACGCTCCACCAGCAACCCAGCCAGCCGGTCGGCGGCGTACCGGTCGCCAGTGTCGGCGCGCGCCCGCAACTCCTCAACCTCCCCCCGCTGGGCCAACAGATCGATCAACCGACCAGCGGCGTACCGGTCGCCGGTGTCGGCGCGCGCCCGCAACTCCTCAACCTCCCCCCGCTCCGCCAGCAACCTGGCCAGGCGGAAGGCGGCGTGCTGGTCACCGGTGTCGGCGCGCGCCCGCAACTCCTCAACCTCCCCCCGTTCTCTCCACTCCATCGACAGACGGGCCAGTCGGTCGGCGGCGTGCGGGTCGCCGGTGTCGGCGCGCGCCCGCAACTCCTCAACCTCCCCCCGCTCCGCCAGCAACCTGGCCAGGCGGAAGGCGGCGTGCTGGTCACCGGCGTCGGCGCGCGCCCGCAACCTCTCAACCTCCCCCCGCTCCGCCAACAACCCAGCCAGCCCGTCGGCGGCGTACCGGTCGCCGGCGTCGGCGCGCGCCCGCAACTCCTCAACCTCCCCCCGCTCCGCCAACAACCTGGCCAGGCGGAAGGCGGCGTGCTGGTCACCGGCGTCGGCGCGCGCCCGCAACTCCTCAACCTCCCCCCGCTCCGCCAACAACCCAGCCAACCGACCAGCGGCGTTCCAGTCTCCGGCGGCGTCGGCGCGCGCCCGCAACTCCTCAACCTCCCCCCGCTCCGCCAACAACCTGGCCAACCGCTCGGCGGCGTACCAGTCTCCGGCGTCGGCGTGCAGCCTCAACTCCTCAACGTTCTCCCGCCTGGCCAACAGATCGATCCATTGAAGGCCCGCGGGCGGGGCTCCGGTTTGGGTGGCGTTGCAGTAAAGGCGGTCGGCGTAGCGATACAGCAGCCGGTCGCAGGCGGCGCCGGCGACTTGGGTTTGTTCACTGGGGTCGGTGAGATGGTCGGTCAGGGCTTGCCAGCAGGTAGCCGGGATCTTGGCGTGGCGCCGTTCGGCCTGGGCGTGCTGTTGCAGGTAATCAGCCACGCGGTAGCCGGTGGTCTGGCCCATGCCCCCGCGCGGGCTGGCGATCGGTGTGAGCGCGCTGGCCGCGCCGTGCAGTTCCTCGGTCAGGTAGGCCAGCGCGTTTTCGAACCAGTTGGAGGGGGCCTTGGCGCTCTGGCGGGGATCGCAGTAGCCGGGTGCGGCCTGAAGCAGCAGCGCGGCCGGTAACGGTGAGTCCACGCCCAAGCGGGTGGCGTCGACGGCGGCGGTGAGAACCGCCGCAGCGTAGGCGTCTGCCTGCCGCCAGCGGCGCATCAGTTGAGGGGCAGCGGCGATGGTCTGCGTCAGCCCGTAGTCGTCGGAGTGGAGGGCGACGGCGAGCCGGACATCCCCGTCCGCAGCGATCTGCTCGGCGCGGACGCGCTCGTCCGGGGTGAAGCGTTCGGCGATGTCGACGACGTCGGCCAGCGAAAGCAGTTCCCGCTCGTGCGCATGCGTGTCCTGCTGGCCAGGCTGCGGTAGGGCGGTATAGATGTCGTAGCGGTCGGGCCACAAGGTGGCCACCAGCACCGCCCCCTGTGCCAGCAGGGCCCGGACCGTACCTGCCTGCAGCCCATCAACGCCGTCAAGGTAGCGCTGCAGTTCATCTAGCCACACCACCAGGCGAGCGGGAGGATCAGCAGCAATAGCGCGGATCTGAGCGGTATCGGAAGGGTGCAGCAGCCACCAGTCCGGCACCCGCGCCCGTATCGCCTCGAAGGCGCACCGCGTCTTGCCCACCGATGAACTGCCAACAAGCACCACCAGGCCGCCCCGCCCGCCTTCGGCAGCATTGCCGATCAACGTGCGCACACCCCGGGGGGCGGTGTCGGTGTCGCGTTCGACGTAGGCAGGCAGCTCACCGTCTGCGCCGGGAACATCGATCGCGGCGTGCACCCCCAGCCGGCGGGGCTCGGCCTTGGCCACCCTGATCAACCCGGCGGTACGCGGGTCACCTCCGCCGAGAACGCGTTTGCGGGCCTTCAACCAGGCCGACTCTTGGTGAGGCGGCACCCCGCACGCACGAAGAAGCGCCTCCAGCGTCGTCTCATCGGGGAGCCCTTTATCGGGGTTGAGCAGGTCCGACACGGTCGACTTCGGCAACCTCCCCTCGGCCGCCTTATCGAGGGCGGCGTACGAGCGCCCCGCGCGCAGCCGTTCAAGTGCGCCCTTAAACTCGGCACGTGTGTGGATCTGACCAAGGTCAGGCTGCTCACCACTCACCGGCAGACTCCCTTCGGGCACTGCACCGAGGCTGTTCGCCGCAACCGCCGGACACTGCCGAACACTCGGGCTGCCACACACGGCTGACAGTGTCCAGCCTGCCCGAACCTGCTCCGCCCAGCGGTGGTTTTCTCCGGGTTGGTCCGCTGGCGCGGCCGAACGCCCGCGCCCGGAGCTGTACTCAGGTGCGCCGGCAGCAAACCGCGCCGGAGTAATCCGCAGGAGAGACCGTGAAAGATCTGATCCCCGCCCTGGTTCCTCTGGCCGTGGCCGCACTCAACCTGACCACCGCCATTATCTCCCGCCGCACGGCCCCTAGCGACCGACCAACGAACAACCACCCGGACAAGACGAATCCAGACAACTCATGAAGGCACTCATGCATAGGCAGGATGGGAGTCAGGAACCAACCAGACTCAGAGCACTGTGGCGTTATTGGAGTTGCCCTCATAGCTGGTTGAGACAGGGCGCGGTACACCCACCTTCGCTCACCGTCTGCTACCGCGATTACGAGCAGCCCGATCAGCCTCGGTGGTCAGCTCGTTCTTGGCAGCAGGACGGCTGCCAAGATGGACGTGTGGTGCAAGAGCCTGCAGACGAGCCGGTCAAGTATGGCCGCGAATGATTCCGCAAACTGGGACGCCCCCAGGGACCATGTGAGGTGTGCGGGGGCATCGAACATCCGCGCGTGAGTGACCACTGCCACGCTCACAGCTGGGTTCGCGGCCCGTTGACCGAACTAACTCATGTGTTCTGCAGGTCAACGCGTTTCTCCGCTAGCTTCTCGGGATGCTTCAAGGTCATGTCCCCGAGCGGGACTTGGCGACGTTCGTCCTGCCCGAGTTGGGCCGGCTACAAAAGGCCGGCGATCAGTGGGCGCCGTACCAGATAGTCGACCAGGGTGGCATTGTCGTCGGCCCCGTCCGGGCCTTCTTCGCCGAGCTGCAGGCAGAGGGCAAATCCGCCTCCACGGTCCGGTCATACGGCATGGACCTGCTGCGTTGGTGGCGGTTCCTGTGGGCGCTCGACATCGAGTGGAACCGGGCTACTCGTGCGGATGCACGAGACTGCGAACGACTGCCCGCGCTGTCCACCGTTGTCCGTGCCGCCAGGGCGAATTGGACGGAGGCCCAGGAGGGGATGGACGCCCTCCGAGTCGCCCCACTCGGCGGCCAGTTCATGTTCAGAGGCAGGACCTACACGCGCCAGAAGAAGGACTCGTCGACTCCGTTCCGGGCCTACGACGAGTCCGGCCGACGCATTCATCTGGGACTGCTCGAGGAGCGGGCATTCTGGGCCTGGGCCACGATCGAATTCCTGCAGCACGCCGGTGTCCGGATCGAGGAGATGCTGGAGGCCAGCCATCACGCCTTGATCCAATACAAGCTGCCCACCAGCGGTGACATAGTGCCTCTGCTTCAGGTCGCTCCCTCGAAAACAGACGAGGAACGGCTTCTCCTTGTCAGCCCAGAGCTGGCCGACGTCCTGAGCACGGTCATCGCCCGCGGCCGTGACCCTCGAACAGGCGCGATCCCGATGCTGCCCATCTACGACGTTGCGGAGAAGATCTGGAACCCGCCGATGCCGCTGCTGTTCCAGTGGACATACGGAGGCCAGCGCACGCCGGTGTCCCGCCAAATGATCCGCGATGGTCTTAACGAGGTCCTGAAACGAACCGGGCTCACCGACTCCGCAGGCAAGCCCCTCGACTTCGCTCCTCACGACTTCCGAAGAATCTTCATCACCGACGCAATCCGCAGCGGCCTGCCGCCCCATATCGCACAGGTCCTGGCCGGTCACTCCGACATCAACACCACGATGGGCTACAACGCCATCTATCCGGCAGACGCCATCGAAGCGCACCGCGCATTCATCGCCCGTCAACGATCGCTTCGTCCCAGCGAGGAATACCGGACCCCGACGAACGAGGAGTGGGACGCCTTCCTCGCCCACTTCGAGAAGCGCAAGCTCTCTGGGAACCTGCGCTCGGGCCTTCGGAACGTCGTGCATCCACGAGCACGCTTGCGTCCGATGTTCGCTCCTCCGGCCTGAACCGTCCCAGCGTGACCGCCTGATCGAGATCCGCGACAACCTGTTTGATCGGATCGCCGAAGCTCAGCGTGAAGGCTGGCTCGGCGAGGTCGAGGGCTTGGAGATCAGCCTGGCGGGCGCCGAGGAGAAGCTGACTCAGCTCGATGCCGCACTCAAGCCTTCTGTGATCCACCTGGGCCTGCCCACCTTCAACCAGATCGCCGGGCGGTCCAGCACCCTCTGACCGCCCCTCTCTCAGAACCCGGCAGACGGACGACCCCCGTGCATCTCGACCTCAACGAGGAAGATCGCACTGGTAGTTCGGAGAAGGTGTGCTGTGTAACTACTGCAATGGCCTGATGATGGCGGTCGATCGGGGCGCCACTCCCGCCCCGACCCACCTACGAGCCGAGCTCTCCGCCTACATCGAGCACTGGAACAAGTGCCCGGTCTGCCGGGTTTCCGGATGGGCAGAGACGGCCACCTGCGTGCGCTGTTGGAGAAGAACCTCCGCCATAGCTTCTCCAAGGCAGGGAGACTGCTACGTGAAAGCCCTGAACGTGGCACCAGAGGTCGCCGCCCTGGTGAATCAGGAAGACCGCGCGATTCTCACCCGCGAGGCCGCGACCGCGTACGAGTGCGTCACCTCCGGCGAGAGCAGCGTCTGGTGGCGGGAAGGCGATCGGGCAGCGGCCTCGTGTGGAGCCGCTGCACACGGCGGCCCTGCTTCATGTGGCCAGATGCGCGCGTTCTGGCCTCGGCGCACGTGGGGGTGAGGGTGGATGGCCTTTCGGTGTCCTGCGCTAGGGGTTGCCATCGCCGTTGACGACGGCAAGGGGCCCGTTGTGCTCATCTGCCTGAATTGGATCACAAAACGGAAACAATGTTTGCGTGACGCCGACAATGCGTCGCCTGCGACAATGCATCCTCATTAGATTCTGGCCATTGCCATCAACTGATAGTTGAGGTTCTTGTCAGGATTCAGGAAAAGGGGTGACACGCATGAAGGAGCGTCCACTTGCGTTCCTCTGCCCCTCCCGCCCCGCACCCGTCGACGACTGCCGGCAACAGCCATCCCGAGGCCCGCACAAGCCGTCAGCGCACGAAGGTCCAGGACGGCATCGCCGAAACCCCTACCTACCAAGCGACCCGGAGCCCGCCTCGATCGCCGCCGATACCAGGCTCTTACGCCGCGCCGGCCTACCCACAGGAGTGGCAGTCGTCGGACTGATCTGTCTCACCATGCTGTTCAACCCCTTCGAACCGCCCGCGCCCCCCGCCACCGGCATGGCCGAGCAGGACACACAGATCGACCTCGGGCCACTGCCGTTCGACACCTACGCCCCTCCCGCGCCAACCCACGACCCGCACCTCACACCCGAACCCGCCCTCACGATGCCGGCCAAGCCCTCCACCACCCGGCGACCCACCACCCGGCCCACAACACGAAAGAGCACCAAACATCCCGACGGACGACCCACCCCCCGAGACCCAACCTCGCAACAGCGCCTCGAGCCCACCCGCAGCCCCCACAACGAACCCCGCACACCACCCTCGAACTCCACTACCACCTCCGCTCCCTCCACCCCCAGACCCTCCCTGCAGCGGCCACCCGCTCCCCGCGCAGATCTGCCCAGCACCACCCTTTCGCTGGGAAGCGGCCGCAGCGGTTCCATCAGCGTCAACATCTCCCCCGGCACAGGCACCTGGTCCGCCACCGGCACCGACCGCATCAACGTCGACGCCGACGGCTCCTTCACCATCAACGCCCCACGTGCAGAACCCGGCTGCCCAGGCTCCGCACGCACCGAATCCGGCACCATCACCATCACCTGGCGCGGCACCAACGCCGGCGACGGCATCACCACCAAGGGCACCAGCACGGCCAGCGGCACTCTCCCCCTGACCGTGTCCTGGGACATCGCCAAGGACAAAGGCACCTGGGTGGTCTCCCCCTCGACCACCGGCGGCGGCTACTGGAGCAACTGCAGCCCTCACTGACGCACCTCAAGCCCGGCGTCAACCACACTGCCGCCGGTTCTGCTCAAGTCACTGCCGATCCAGGTCCGCTCCGCTGCTGAGCATGGCCGTGCGCAGCCAACGCCCCGGATCGGCACCAGCGCGGCACCCCGCCCCCGTCCCCATCTCCGTCCCTTCGACAGGAGCTCACATGAAGAGTTTCCGGCCCACACGGCATCTGATCATCCTGTCCGCGATCATCCTGGCGGCCGTCACAGGCTCCGTCGGATTAGCCATCGCCAACCCCAACCGCAGCGCCGGCAACGAGGCCGCCTGCGCCGTCTGGGAAACCCCCGGGACGCCTGCCTACCAGCAGTGCCTGGACAACCTCAACGCCAGCGATCACATCAGTCTGATCCCAGGCGAGATGCCGGCCCCCAGCACAACAGCCACCATGTCCTCCGCCTCCGAGCAGACCGGCTCCCATCCCCCCACCTACTTCTGCCTCGACTCCGGCAAGAGCCACCACGCCACCATCAACCCCCTCAAAAACTGCAACAAGCAGCTCGTGTGCCTCTGGCAGGCGCCAGACGGCAAATACCACTGCGTCGACAACACCGGCAAACCCGTTGACCCCCCCGGCGGCATCTGCCGACCTGGCCGCAATCCCCACTACGCCTGCGCAGACGAGCCTGCCGTCATGGTGGTCTCTCCCGACAAACGCCTACCGACCGCACCGGACACCCCCACGGCCGCGCTGCCCGATCAGCCGGCTGACAGCGACCCGGCCCACCAGCCGGGCCCGACCTCACACAGCACGCCCCCGTCGGCATCACCCACAACAAGCGCGCCAACCCAGGCCCACGACCCCGCTGACCCCGCTGACCCTGTCACCCAAGCGCTCGCGCAGGCCCGCGCCCACGGGCTCCGCATCTGGCTGGAAACCGACCTCGTCAACGCCTGGAAGCAAGGGCCCGAACACCTCAAGGCGTCAGCCGAGCAGCTCAGCCAGTTCGCCGACCGGCCCGGTGTCGTCGGCGTGAAACTCGCCTACGACCTCGGGCTGAGAGGATTCACCGACGAAGATCAGATCAGCCAATTCGTCACCGAAACCTCACGCACCCTGCGCGCTACTCTGCCGGCCGGCCGCAAAATCGCTGTGGACGTCGTCATCCCCGAACTCGGCTGCGGCTCCAACCAGCGCTGCGCACAGGCCATGCGGCAGGCCTACCCCCTGCTGACTCTGGCACGCGTCGAAAGCTACGTGCTGAGCGGGGCCGTCGACGCCGTCAACATCACCGGCGGCCTCTTCGCGGACAAGTACGCCGAATTCAAGATCACGACGAAGGCCGCCGCTGCCAACCTCTGGCAACGCCTGCGACTGCTCAGCTGGAAGACCCGGGTGCCCGGGCTGTACATCGGCAGCCGCGAAATCGGTCTGGCCCACACGGGCGCAACCAGCGCGATCACGGCCACCAGCGCCAACCGCCTCATCCAGGACCGCATCGACGCCCCGCTCCGCACAGGGGCCGATCACATCGTGCTGTGGACCTTGCGGCAAACCTTCAACGGTCAGACATGGCGACTGACTGACGCCGGCCTCCAGCGCAACCCCATCTGGAACGCCCTGCGAACCCGCAACGCCACCCGCGCCTTGTCGATCACATACAACCCGCGAGAACCCGAGTCGAACGTCGGGGACGACATCAAGGTGATCGCCGACATCGCCTCGGCGATCTTCATCTATGTCCCGTAGACCCACCATTCGAGTGGTCGAGGAGCTCCTGCAAGGGAAGAACTGCTCGACCACTCCCTTCATGATCATGCCTGTAAAGCAGGAAGCCACGACAGGGAGTACTCGTCAGTGACGGCGCCAAGGGGAGGCGCGCCGAACTCTGGCCGCCGGATTCGTCGCCGATGGAGGCACCCCAGGGCGGCACAGACAGGCCGGCAGCTCACCGAGGAACCACAGGGCAGCCGCCTCGCGCCGATCACATGAGGACCATCCGCTCCCGCGGGTGTCCATGCTCCGCCATTGGCGGCACTCGCTGCGACACGCACCGACAAGCGTGGTCAGCCCGTCACTGTTCGCGTAGGATCGGTTCCAGAAGAACGCCGCCAGGGGCGGATCGCCCGGGGGGCGTAGCGGGCGACGTGCCATGCAGGGCAACGTGACCAACCACACTGACGGCGGCGGCGAGGTCCGGACGCACGCAGGGGGCCACTCCGGTTCTCCGCGGCCACCCTGCGCTCGCGGCATTGGGGTGACCAGGGCATGAGGAAAGCCGGGCGCGATGAACTCCGCTGAAGTCCTCACCGAGCTGTTCCGCGTCACCGGAGCGCTGGATCCGGTGTCGCCGGCGACCTACGAGGACCTGGACGACCTGCGGTGGCGGCTGGCGCACAGCCTCTTCGACCAGCCGAGCAGCGGCGTGCCGCCGTGGGTGCCCAGCTCCGAGGAGTTCCGCGACACGGTGGGCCTTCTGCAGCAAGTCGTGGCGCAGGCCGTCGCCGAGCGTTCCAGCGGTACCGGGCCGCCGCGCTCACGGCTGTTTCGGCGGGAGCTGCCGGGACGCGGCGCCCACCAGGGTGCGTCGTTCCCCGCGAGGACCGGAGGCCACCACACCGCGCGCACCTTCGGCCCGATGCTCGAAGCCAAGGAACGCCTCGTGTATTACGACCTCATCGAGGCCATCGACTTCGTACGAGTGGAGCGCCGCCCGCGAACCGTGCCTTTCCTGCACCTGCCGGCCGATGCGGTCAGCGACGGCGACCGCAGGTACACCTTCGGCCGCGGAAGCGTCTGGATCGAGGCGGCCACGCTGGCGGCCGGCGCGCACGGCTTCACCGGGCTCCGGGTGTCATCGGGCACGCTCACCTTCGAAGACCCTCCCCAACGGCTCGGCGACCGGCTGGTCACCCACGCCCACGCCCACTGCCTGTTGACGCTCACCCTGGATGCGCCTGCCGTCCCCTCCCCCACCACCGGCCCCGGACAGGACGCCGGACAGGCCACCGCCATCCGGCCCACGGTGGCCGAGTTCCACTTCTCCCACGCGGGCGCGTACCTGATCAACGCCGACGGCGGCGGCCTGGAGGTGTTCGGCGCCGCAGTCACCCTCACACCCGGCCAGGAGGAGGCCGTCTGGGAAGACCTGACCGATGGGGTACTGGTGCCGTACCGGCCGGATCAGAGCGAGGTGACGCCGAGCGGCGTACGGTCGAACCTGCTGCGGCCCGAGGGCACATGGCGGGTCCACGCGGGCGGATGGCTGCTGCCGACCAGCCTGGTCACCGACTCGAACGAGCTGGGCGAAGCGGCTGACATCGGCGCCATGGCCCTCGTGGTCGACAAGGGCATGCATGCCACCTGGCCGGGCCTTGAGGCGGGGGGATACACTGCCTCAAGGGCCGTCGTCGCGGTCGACTCCCGGGAGCTGGCGATCGCCTGCGACGGCGCGACGCCACCGATCGCGCGCCAGGAGCTGACGCTCTGGCGGGGCGCGTCGATCGAACTGCGTTACCGAGGCCGCTTCCGGCTGCAGTTCGTGTCGTCGCGGGCAGGTGTCGACGTGCTGGCGGTGCGGGCGAGGCTCGACGCCCACCTGGATCCACCCCGGCAAGCTGACGGGACACCGACACATGTGGAGATACCCCAGGCATGTGTCTGCATCTCGGACACCGACACCCGCACCTGGATCCACCTGGTCGGCGAACGCGAGCCGGAGCAGGAACGGCTTGCACCGCTTGCCCTGCAGAACGCGTTGCTGATGACGACCCCGCCCCTCGACCTCGACGCCGTGGGGCTGCTGATCGACGCGGCGCGGATCGAGGGAGCGGGGCTTCGGCTGACGTACGGGCTGCGCGGCATCATCCCCTTCCTGCCCGACCCCTACGCGGCGGGCTTCGACCCGATGCGCCGCCCCGACCTGCAGCCGGGAGGCCGGGTGACCGCCGTGTTCACCTGGTCGGGGGCCACGTTCCCCGCGGCTGCGAGGCTCTTGGTGAGCGGTGCCACCCCCGACGAGGACGCCCTGCTCGGCCTGCTCCCGATCGGCCGCCCGCTGTTCGACGACGAGGTGGACGGCGAGCTCGGACGGCGGTTGGAGCAGACGCTGCGCGTCGAGCGGACGCACCCGCCTCTCGTCATGCTGGACCTGTCAGGCAACGCCGACCAGTGGGGGCTGGGCACGGCATTCGGCGTCGATCGGCGTACCCGGCCGCCGGTGTCGGTCAGCGAGACATCCCTGGTCGCCGACGCGTCCGAATTGCGGGCGGTCGCGTTGCCTCAGGTCAGCTGGGAGCCGGTACGCACCCATCCGGACGACCTGGAGCCAGGCTTTCCTGACCCGCTGGCCTCCAGGGACGACGGCGGGCCGCTGGTGCTGGGGGTGAGCGACGACTCGGTGCACCTGACACCACTCGCCCCCGAACCGCTGCTGCGCAACCTGGTCTCGCTCGCCGGCCGCGACACCGCCAGGGCGGCGATCCGGTTCACACTGCCGTTCGGCATCAAGGCCGTCGCGTCGGTCCCTGCGACGGACGGCCAGCACGCACCCGGCGAACGTCCGCAGCTGAACCTCACCGCACCCCTGTTCGGGCCGTACACGGGCGGGCTCCAGGTCAGCCTCGACGCGGCAACATCGCGTGGGCTGCCCGGAGTGGCGATTCAGACGCAGCACAGCGTCGACGGCTCCCACAACGTCCTGGGAAGCGTCGTCGACGGGTTCTTCAACGCGGCGTTCGGCGCGGGCGGCCACGTCGGGCGCGTCCCGGTGACCCGCGTCGACTTCTCCGGCTACGGCGCCAGCACGTTCAGCACCTGGACCAACGACGACGCCGGCCCGGTCGACGTCACCAAGGTCGAGTTCGGCGTGATGACCGGACGCGCCCACTACGAGGTCGTGGAGATCCAGAGCATCCTCTGGCCCTGCATGGCGAAGGTGGTGCGCCGGATCACGATCCGGCGCGAAGGCCACGGGACGGTCGTCCGCCGTGACAGCGGCTGGGTCGCCGCGACGCCCGGCCTGTTCCATCGCCCTGACAGCGACTGCGTCTTCCACCCGGGCGTCGTGCGGGGAATGTTCCAGATCCGCGAGATCCGGGAGACCTCCCGGCGGGTCACCATCGGCTCCGGCGTCGAACTGCAGGCCGTGTACTTCGACACCGACATCGGGTTCGAGAACCTCGACCGAGGCCAGGCCTGCGAGATGACCGGGCCGCACGGCCGGCCCATCGGCTTGGTCCCCGCCCAGCGTCAGCTCGGCTTCGTTCAACTGATCAGCCCGAACGCCGCGCAGCAGACGCCACTGAACTCCTCACAGCTCGCCGCGCTCCTGAACAGGTACGGCCCCGTCGGAGGCCCGGTCGACTGCGAGCTGCACATCGGCGACTCCCTGCAGCGGATGCGGGTAGCGAACGTGCGGGCCGAGGTGGCCGGCTCCACCGGGGGCCCCGTAGAGTTCGCGCTCGCCGCGTACGGGACGCCAGCGCTGCCGCGAGAGGGCCAATGGAGCGTCGTGCGGATGCGCAAGGTCGCGTCCTCGGAGCGGTGTAAAAGGCTCGACGAGGTAGGTGCCGTGAGTGGATCTTAGGCGGCCTCGGTGACGGGTGCCAAGGCCGGGTCGCCGGTCGGATACAGCTGGGCGGGCGGGTGGAGC